>NZ_AP038833.1:0-787500 GCF_055390255.1 Nitrobacter sp. CN101 | reverse complement strand
CCCGTTACATCTTCGGCGCAGAAACCCTTATTTAGACCAGTGAGCTGTTACGCTTTCTTTAAAGGATGGCTGCTTCTAAGCCAACCTCCTGGTTGTTTTGGGATTTCCACATCCTTTCCCACTTAGCCACGAATTAGGGGCCTTAGCTGTAGGTCCGGGTTGTTTCCCTCTCCACGACGGACGTTAGCACCCGCCGTGTGACTCCCGCGCATTACTTTGGGGTATTCGGAGTTTGGTTGGGTTTGGTAAGACGGTAAGTCCCCCTAGCCCATCCAGTGCTCTACCCCCCCAAGTATTCACGCGAGGCGATACCTAAATATCTTTCGCGGAGAACCAGCTATTTCCCAGTTTGATTGGCCTTTCACCCCTAACCACAAGTCATCGGAGTCTTTTTCAACAGACACCCGTTCGGTCCTCCAGTGAGTGTTACCTCACCTTCAACCTGCTCATGGCTAGATCACTAGGTTTCGGGTCTAATACAACGAACTTGACGCCCTATTCAGACTCGCTTTCGCTACGCCTACACCTATCGGCTTAAGCTTGCTCGTTAAATTAAGTCGCTGGCCCATAATACAAAAGGTACGACGTCACCCAGAACGTATCTTGGGCTCCGTCTGTTTGTAGGTGTCCGGTTTCAGGTCTATTTCACTCCCCTCGTCGGGGTGCTTTTCACCTTTCCCTCACGGTACTGGTTCACTATCGGTCGCTGAGGAGTACTTAGGCTTGGAGGGTGGTCCCCCCATGTTCAGACAGGATTTCACGTGTCCCGCCTTACTCGAGCATGAATGCTTGCATTACCCATACGGGGCTATCACCCTCTGAGGCCCTGCTTTCCTGACAGGTTCTGGTTGTCTCACATTCATGACTGGCCTGGTCCGGGTTCGCTCGCCACTACTACCGGAGTCTCTGTTGATGTCCTTTCCTCCAGGTACTTAGATGTTTCAGTTCCCTGGGTTTGCTTGAAACCTCCTATGTATTCAGAAGTCTCATACCTTCGCTTGATAACCGAAAATCCAAACCCACAACAACTTGCGTCATCATGAGCTTAGAGTTTCGGCTATCGAAGGTGGGTTTCCCCATTCGGAAATCCGTGGATCAAAGCTTCTTCGCAGCTCCTCACGGCTTATCGCAGCGTAGTACGTCCTTCATCGCCTCTCAGCGCCAAGGCATCCACCGAACACCCTTAAGGCACTTGATTGCTCTCATTATCAATATCCACACACTCGGCAGAATGTTATCCGCACACTTGCGTCAGGAGCCCGAAAGCCCCCCTCAACACGCACCCTCGATGAATGCTGCGCGCGGCTGGAAATTGATTAGAAAGACCAGCTTGCTTCGTAAGATCGAACCGATAGCGAGGCGGTCAAGCTTCGCTAACAGGATCATTTACAACCCGCTCACCTCGCAACTTGCGTTACGACATGATCGAGCGCCGAAATGACCTGGAGATAGTGAATGGGCGCCGACCGTGCTTCACAGCACGACCCGCGATCCAGACTCGGATCGATCTCCTCTTTACGATGTCAGAAATCTCGCACGTCCATCTATAACAAATGAGACATGCGAAGCGTTGTTTTCGCGGACGATATCAATCAAATAATGTCGATCAATCAACCATCTGGTGGAGCCAGACGGGATCGAACCGACGACCTCATGCTTGCAAAGCACGCGCTCTCCCAGCTGAGCTATGGCCCCGTACCAGAAGACGAATGCTGCACTTGATCAAATGGTGGGCCTGGGAAGACTTGAACTTCCGACCTCACGCTTATCAAGCGCGCGCTCTAACCAACTGAGCTACAAGCCCCTAACGACTAGGGACAGCGCACTCCGCCGGCTAAACCGGATCATGAGCACAAGCGCCGCCCCTGGCGCGTGTTCGTCCGCGAAGAAAGAGAAACGAAGACGGCGAAATCCCGCCAATGCAGCTCAACGATCCTGACGATCATTGGCCACTGATGTTTCTAAAACGGTTCGATAACAGCAAGCTGTTGAAGAACCATCCTTAGAAAGGAGGTGATCCAGCCGCAGGTTCCCCTACGGCTACCTTGTTACGACTTCACCCCAGTCGCTGACCCTACCGTGGTCGGCTGCCTCCCTTGCGGGTTAGCGCACCGCCTTCAGGTAAAACCAACTCCCATGGTGTGACGGGCGGTGTGTACAAGGCCCGGGAACGTATTCACCGTGGCATGCTGATCCACGATTACTAGCGATTCCAACTTCATGGGCTCGGGTTGCAGAGCCCAATCCGAACTGAGACGGTTTTTTGAGATTTGCTAGAGGTTGCCCCTTTGCTTCCCATTGTCACCGCCATTGTAGCACGTGTGTAGCCCAGCCCGTAAGGGCCATGAGGACTTGACGTCATCCCCACCTTCCTCGCGGCTTATCACCGGCAGTCTCCTTAGAGTGCTCAACTAAATGGTAGCAACTAAGGACGGGGGTTGCGCTCGTTGCGGGACTTAACCCAACATCTCACGACACGAGCTGACGACAGCCATGCAGCACCTGTGCTCCATGCTCCGAAGAGAAGGTCACATCTCTGCGACCGGTCATGGACATGTCAAGGGCTGGTAAGGTTCTGCGCGTTGCGTCGAATTAAACCACATGCTCCACCGCTTGTGCGGGCCCCCGTCAATTCCTTTGAGTTTTAATCTTGCGACCGTACTCCCCAGGCGGAATGCTTAAAGCGTTAGCTGCGCCACTAGTGAGTAAACCCACTAACGGCTGGCATTCATCGTTTACGGCGTGGACTACCAGGGTATCTAATCCTGTTTGCTCCCCACGCTTTCGTGCCTCAGCGTCAGTATCGGGCCAGTGAGCCGCCTTCGCCACTGGTGTTCTTGCGAATATCTACGAATTTCACCTCTACACTCGCAGTTCCACTCACCTCTCCCGAACTCAAGATCCTCAGTATCAAAGGCAGTTCTGGAGTTGAGCTCCAGGATTTCACCTCTGACTTAAAGACCCGCCTACGCACCCTTTACGCCCAGTAATTCCGAGCAACGCTAGCCCCCTTCGTATTACCGCGGCTGCTGGCACGAAGTTAGCCGGGGCTTATTCTTGCGGTACCGTCATTATCTTCCCGCACAAAAGAGCTTTACAACCCTAGGGCCTTCATCACTCACGCGGCATGGCTGGATCAGGCTTGCGCCCATTGTCCAATATTCCCCACTGCTGCCTCCCGTAGGAGTTTGGGCCGTGTCTCAGTCCCAATGTGGCTGATCATCCTCTCAGACCAGCTACTGATCGTCGCCTTGGTGAGCCATTACCTCACCAACAAGCTAATCAGACGCGGGCCGATCTTTCGGCGATAAATCTTTCCCCGTAAGGGCTTATCCGGTATTAGCACAAGTTTCCCTGTGTTGTTCCGAACCAAAAGGTACGTTCCCACGCGTTACTCACCCGTCTGCCACTGACGTATTGCTACGCCCGTTCGACTTGCATGTGTTAAGCCTGCCGCCAGCGTTCGCTCTGAGCCAGGATCAAACTCTCAAGTTGGACTTGAAACTTTGAGCCGGCTGATCACAACGTTTGACGAGGTCCCACCATTTTTTGTTAGCCGAAGCTAACAGCCATCCACGATTCACATCGCTGATGACGATGGTGTAACCTTTAAAACGTGTACCGCCGAAGTCTTTCGTCCGGCCTCAATCCACGAAAGCCGAAGCCTTCATTGATCGAGACCCGCAAGGACTCCGCCGTCCACGTTTCTCTTTCTTCATCTTCACTTGTCAAACAGCCCGGGCCCTAAAGACCCATCTTCCATCTCTGGAAGCTCTGTAAAGCACTCACCGGACGACAAATAACAACCGACGACTATCGGCTGTTGATTCACTCAACCTCGTGATGAGCTTCACCGACGCAGCTAAGGGCCTTGGTAAGGCCCAAGGCCGCGCCGCGTTCAGTGGGCGGTTTATAGTCCCACCCTCGGACGCTTGTCAACGCCCATCGTCAACAAATTGTTGCATCTGGTAAAACGATTTCGCAGGTCAAAAAGCCCTGCGAAACGCCGTACTTGAGCCACATTCCTGCGACGTTCTCTAGAAATAAGTCTTGAATCGCCGATTGCTAGGGGCAGCGGCCATTTCGGTAAGTCCAGGAATCGGTAGCTTTCAGCAGACGGTGGTCGTCCACGGTCGCATCGCCTTGTCCAGGCGGCCGCAATGCATCGAGGGCTCAGGCGCCGTCGATGTTCGTGACCCAGGCCAACCGGCGGGAGCCTTGAGCATGAAGCACGCGAATCTTTCGTCTCTCGCCCGAGGGCGTCGGACGCCGGGATACGCAAGAGTTTCGCCGGTTGCAGGAATTTGGGGGACGGCGGATTGAACGCAGCACGCAGTGGGGATCGAGGACGCGAGACGGGGATCATTGACCTGGGTCATGAGCCGCCGCTTTCTGCGGACGGATCTGAAGCCGCCGTCATCGACCGCCGCCGCATCTCCGTGCAGTGGTTCAGCGGCACCATTCTTACAGGCCTGTGCGGCGCGGCTCTTATCGGCGGCGCCGTTTTTGCGTCGCTCGATGGTGAAACCACCTTTGCGAGGGTAGCCGAGCGCGTCGAAGGTGGACTTCGCGGCTCGTTCGGAACCGGTGACCATCAGGCCAGCCTTCACAAGAGCGATCGGCTGCCGCCGCCGAGCGAGGCGGCCGCTGCAAGGCAGGTCATTCGCGTCTCGACCGTAACCCGCGCCGGCAATCGCGACGTGATGCGGGTCCGGCCCTTCGTTCGAGTATCCGGCAACCTGTCGATGGCGACCGGCGATCTCAGCGCAAAGATTCCGCCATTCAACGCGCAACGCCTGCTGGCCGACGGTGGTAGCCACGCCCGCACTACCACAGAAGATGCAAGCGCCGCCGCCGCAGCCGAACCAGACGCCGAAGTTTCCTTCGTGACCCGTGATCTCGCACCGATCCTCCCGAAGGCGACCATCGCGGCAACCATCCCGATCGATGAAGTTCTGATGCGGGTACGCGATGCCTCAAACTGGCGCGGCAACAGCGGCGTGCGGTACACGATGGCCGAGACCGCGGTAGAGACCGCTGGCCCGACGTCGGGCATCAAAATGGCCTACGCCGCCGAAGGTAGCGTGGACCCCTATGCCGGGTTTGAGGCCCGTATCGTCCCGGAAAACGTCACGCTGCTTTCGAAAACCAGCGAACAACTTACCGGCGGCAATCCACTGGGCGAGCGCGTGCATCTGGTCAGGAGAGGCGACACTATCGCCTCGGTGCTGCGGGACCAGGGCGCAACACCGGAAGAAGCCCATGCGATCGCAAGCACGCTCGGACCTCGAGGCCGCGACGGCGGACTCAGGGAAGGCCAGAAGTTGCGTGTCCTGATGGCGCCTGGGGCCTCCGACCAGCGACTCGTCCCCTACCGCGTGATCGTGGCGAACGATTCCACCATCGAGGCTGTCGCCGCACTGTCGGATCTCGGCAATTACGTCGCTGTCGACGTCGCCAGCATGAATTCGATCGCCGATGTCGCCGACAGCAGCGACACCGACGATGACCGCGGAGTCCGACTTTATCAAAGCATCTACGAGACCGCGCTGCGGGACAAAGTGCCGCCAGCGATCATCGAGGACATGGTCCGCATCTACTCCTACGACATCGATTTCCAGCGCAAGGTCCAACCCGGCGATTCATTTGACGTCTTCTACGCCGGCGACGACGAAGGAACGCCGACGACCGAGAAAAACGAAGTGCTTTATGCCTCTCTTACAGTGGGTGGTGAGACCAAGAAATACTATCGTTTCCAGACTCCCGACGACGCCGCCGTCGATTATTATGACGAGACCGGCAAGAGCGCGAAGAAGTTCCTGGTCCGCAAACCGGTCGCCAGCGCGATCATGCGATCAGGATTCGGCGTTCGGCGCCACCCCATCCTCGGCTACGTGAAAATGCACACCGGCGTCGATTGGGCGGCACCTTATGGCACACCAATTTTCGCGACCGGCAACGGCGTCGTCGAAAAAGCAGAATGGGAAGGCGGCTACGGCAAGTATGTCCGTATCAAGCACAACAACGGCTATGAAACCGCGTACGGCCACATGTCGGCCTTCGCCAAGGGCCTCGAGCCAGGCAAGCGCGTCCGGCAAGGGCAGGTGATCGGCTTTGTCGGTTCGACCGGCCGCTCCACCGGAGCGCACGTGCACTATGAAATTCTCGTTAACGACCGCTTCGTCGACCCGATGCGCGTCCGGCTTCCGCGGGGGCGATCACTGGACGGCATGATCCTGGCCGGCTTTGAGAAGGAACGCGACCGGCTCGAGGCGATGATGAATAGCCGCGGCGCCGTTGCCAGGGTATCGGATGCCGCAGGCTCACCTGCCCTACCGCTGCCTCGGCAGGTCTCCAACCGCTAGACTTTTTCGCTTCTGACGCAGATTAGACGCATGGCTTCTATGATTGCGATCTGACGCGTTGTCTTCGCGCGAACCGGCATCCACTTCGCTCGAAACGCCCTAGTCGGAACAAGCCTGGTTGGTTCGCCGAAAGAGTAAAGGCAGGAAAAAATCTCTCAGCGCGGCGGAGATTCGCAACTTGATCCAGCATACGATCAAGTAGAGACAATCCAGATTCGAGCATATCGATAGTAGCTGCATGGGACGTCCATCCGGTCAGAGTGTGTGCCTCTCTTCCAGACGAACGGCGATGGCCCGAGCCGACATTTCAAGTGCGTTTTTTGAGCATGGCTGGCCCTGTCCGCTTCCGACGGACATGCGACCCGTTCGACTTCTCGCGCCGATCCGAGCATGACCGACCATCGCAAGCTGCTGCGGGCCCTCTTCGACGCGAGTGTCGCCGCCGCGCATCCTGACAACATTCTCGAGGCACATCTGCCACCCGCGCCGGAAGGCCGCGTGATCTGCCTCGCCGCCGGCAAAGCCGCCGCTGCCATGGCCGCAGTGGTGGAACGACACTATCTCGACGCTGCCGGTCTTGATCCCGCCCGGCTGACCGGCCTCGCCGCCACACGTTACGGCCATAGCGTGCCGACGCGTCGAATCAAGGTGATCGAGGCCGGCCATCCGGTGCCGGATGAAGCGGGTTGGCACAGCGCCGGCGTCAGTCTGACCCTCGCGAGTACCGCGACAGCCGACGATCTGCTGCTGGTATTGCTTTCGGGCGGCGGCTCGGCGAACTGGATTGCGCCTGTGGATGGCGTGTCGTTCGCTCAGAAGCAGCAGCTCAACCATGCCCTGCTCCGCTCCGGCGCCCCGATCGGCGAAGTCAACACGGTGCGCAAGCACTTGTCGCGGATCAAGGGCGGGCGGCTTGCGCGCGCGGGCAGGCGCGCCGAGATCGTAACGCTGGCGATATCGGACGTGCCGCGCGATGAGCCGACGGCCATTGCCTCCGGCCCCACGGTGCCCGACCCAACCACGCTGGCCGACGCCCGCGCGTTGGTCACAAAATACAAAATCGTATGCGACGATGCTATTAGCCGTGCCCTCAACGATCCCGCCAACGAAAGCTGCAAGCCCGGCGACGCCGCGTTCGCCCGCACCCGTTTCGAGATCGTCGCACGGCCAAGGACTTCGCTCGACGCCGCCGTCAGACTCGCACGCGATGCCGGCTTTGACGTGCTCGACCTCGGCGCCAATCTCGAAGGAGAAGCTCGCGACGTTGCAATGGAGCACGCGAAACTAGCGCTGAAGGCGCGAGCCGACGGCCGCAAGCTTGCCATCCTGTCGGGCGGCGAATTCACCGTAACGGTTCGCGGCAACGGGCGCGGCGGCCCCAATCAGGAATATGCGCTGTCGCTTGCATCACAGCTTAAGGACGCGCGGGGCATTTCCGCGTTGGCGGCCGATACCGATGGCGCCGACGGCGGAGCGGGCGATGCCTCCGATCCTGCCGGCGCCGTGATCGATGCCCGCACGTACGGGGCGATGCGCGCGCAAAACCTCGATCCGGCCGTCTATCTCGCCAACAACGACGCCACCGGCTTCTTCGCAGCCAGCGGTGACCTGCTATTCACAGGACCGACGCTCACCAACGTCAACGACATACGCGTCATTCTGGTGGATGCCGTCTGATTGGCGCGCTCGCGCTGCGCAATTAGCTTAACCCGAGCGGGATGAAGAGGTGCGTACCGGCTTTCCGCCCGCATCCCACCTCTCAAATTCTGGAATCGATCACGTGCGTGATTTTGGATCGCTCCGATCCGAATCATCGCGGTCTATGGCGTTTTCAAGCGAAATGGACATCGGTTCGCGTGAAGAAACGCGTCAGATCAAATCATAGAACCCCGCTTTTGATTCCATTGGGAGCGGAAAGGCTCTAGCCGCTGTTCAGGCGGCAGCTTCGTGCTCCTGACAGATCGCATCTCCGTCGTAGTCGGAGAGGGTTTCATCGAGCAAGCTGCAATGATGCGGCGAGGCGCTGCCCGGTTTGGCATTGCGGCGGAAATGCCTGCATGTGCGGCAGACTCCGAAGGCCCGCCCGTCGTTCCTCGCGATCGTTGCCGATAGGATGCCCTGTAACGTCGCGAGCAACTCGCCAGCATCGCCGCCCGTGGCGGCCGTAATGTCGTCCGCCAGCCGCCGCAGCGGATCACTCCTCAATACGGCCTCACCGCGCCGGGTCAGCGCCAATTCGATCGAGCGGCCGTCGCGCCGGCTGGACTGCCGCGACGCCAACCCCTTCTGCTCCAGCGCAATCAGGGTTTGTGAAATGGTCCCGCGAGTCGAGCCAACGTAACCGGCAAGCGCCGCCGGCGTGCGCGAAAAACGGTTGGCGCGCGACAGGTAGCGCAACGCCTCCCACTGCGCAGGATTGAGCTCCGGGATGTTTCCGCTGCTGCGGGTCAACCGGTCCAGGCGGTCAATCAGATAAGCCGCCTCAAGGGCCGTGGACATTGGCATAGTAGCGACTCGCTATTTTTAGTTGACACTCCGATCGTCGATCAGACATATAGTATCGACTCGATATTAACAAACCTGGAGTTCTCTATGTTCGCCTCCATGCCCAAGTTCTCCACGAGAACGTTAGCTTTCATCCTGCTGCAAGGTGCGCTGGCGACCTCCGCCCTCGCCCACGACATCCGCGCCAAGCCCGATGCCACCGTACCGCCGGCGTTCGACGTCACCAGCGCCTCCGCCTCGACCGACGGTCGGCTTGCCACCTTCGCAATGGAGGTTAGCGGCGATGCCGGTACGCTGAAACCGCAAAAGGTCGGAAAGCTCGCCGGCGCCAAGGTGGATGCCTACGTCTGGCCGACCAAGCTCGATCCCGCGACGGTCGGCTTTGCCAAAGGTTCCGGTATCCTGGCGCTCGCCATTACCGCGCATCCGGACTTTGACGACACACCGCTGTTCGACGAAAACGGCGATGGCGATCCGACCAATGACGGCGCGGGCTGGCATTCGCACTGGGTGGTGCTGGCCAACGACAAGGCCTGTGCCGGCGGCCTCAAGGTGCTGGACATTTCGCCGGGGCAGGATCTATTGCCGGCCACCGCGCCCGGCCTGCCTCTCGCGTTGGACAGCCCAGGCATGAGCCCCATCCTCAAAGGACAAACGGTGCGTATTACCGTGCCAGTCAAGGGAGCGGAGAACGTCAACTTCGATGCCGTCGCCGCGCATCTGCAGGTCAACGAAGCCGGAAAGGCACCGCTTCTTTGCGTCACCGGCACCTACAAGGTCGCTTCCGGCAATCTTACATTGCCGGGCATCATCACCAGGGAAAAGAAATAGGCGTTTGAGCTGCGCGACCGTTAAGCCGGTACCAGCGCAGCCTCCTCGTCGTCGGCCAGGTCGTCGAGCGGCACGAACGTGCTGAGCGGCTTTGTTGACAACGTAATGGGCTTGCGCTGGCCGTGCTGCGACGGAGCATGGGGTTGCCGTGCGTTGCGTGACAGCGCGAACAGCGTGGAACCGACGCGGCCACCGACTGCGACCAGATCACGCTCGGCGCAGCTTGAAGCGATTGACAAAGCCAGTGCGTGCAGATGGCTCCGGTGGTAGCAGAACAGTGCCAGCATCGCTCGTACATCCGGAGCGACGCTGGCAATGAGCTGAGGCAACCCATGCTCGCTGGCGCGATACATGGCGCCCAACAGATCATCGTTGACTGGGCAGATGTCGTTCTCGAAAGCGTCGGCGCTAGAGCACATGCGCAACTCTCCTCAAGTCCTGAGGATGCAACACAATTCCCTAACGAGTAGTTAACCACGCCCGCAAAGTCAGGCCGGGGAGACTTGCATTCCGGTTCCGAATCAAACCGGGCCATGATTCGCGATTCGCAGGTGCCGCCGCCAGATCACGTATTTCAGGTCAGGCGTTGAATGCCATGACGATCGCCAGACCGAATCCGGTGAGATGATGCAGTGTCTGATCGACGCCTATCAGCGTCCAGAACCACGGGTGCTGATGTGTCACGTCGAAGGCGGAGACACAGATACCCTTGGCGCGATCCACGACGATATGAATCGCGAAATCGATAAAGGCGATGAACCAGAAGCGTGGCGTGATAAGCAGAATCAGCACCAGCGCCAACACGAGATGCACGAGGCAGTGCGAGAGCAGCGGCAGCGCCCAGCCGGTCTTTTGATCCTTGCCGACCGCCATCCAGGAATTCTGCAACACGAAATCGGCCAACACATGCTTGATGGTCAGCACGACCATCCAGCCCACAAGCGGACCCACTGCGATCGACGACGACAACGAAGGAAATATCACGCAGACGCCCCTGCTAGTGTCCGGGTTTTGAAGTTCGCATATTCATGAACGAGGCAAGCTGTGCGAGCGTTCTGCGCATCGAGCGGCTCAAACACCTTCATTATGCCATCTCTGGACCGGGATACACCGCTCAATCGACCCTCCGGGTGTCGGCACCGGCCCGCTCCCTCATCCCCGCGATAACACGCTTCAACGATTTCTGCTGGGGATCACAATCCACGATCGCCCGCGCCTCGGCTATTGAGGCACCCAGATCAGAGCAGACCATCGCGCCGTCGAAGGTCGGTTTGACAAGATGGTCGATAATCAGATTCCAGTTACGCAGATTCTGAGCGTAGTCATTCCCGTATCCCTGCACCATTTCAGCCGTCGCAACCACCGCGGCGACTGCGGCAGGCTGCTTTGCCAAACTGCGATCGATCATATGCAGCCAGCGCTCGACCCAAACGCGCTCATTGGCATAACGGAGAGATGACAGCCGCCATCGCCTGAGCGACGTCTTGATTCTGAGGGACCTAACCCCCAATCCACTCGCTGCACTGAACCGCATGGTGACCGGCAAGTGCCGCCACCCGAGGCGGTCAAGCAGCGAGAATACAGGATCGGCTCCCCGTTTTGGGAGCAAGGACACCAGCTCGTCGAGACGTAGCTTGCGAATGTCAGACCGAACATGCGGACCCATTCGGAATTCAGCAAGCTTGAGCTGCGCCATGCGGATAGGATCGTCATAAGCCATACGCGCGGCCATCAGACGCGCGATATCGGCAAACACTTTGTCATCTACATTGCGCCGGCCGATGAACCGCCGAAGCCGGGCGACATACAACTGCGCGTAACCTGCTCCTTGATAATCGATCAGGTGTTTCACGCCATCGACCGCCACAAGCCTCGCTTCTTCAGGCATGTCCGCCGGCAGCGTCGGAATCAGATGGTTGTTCTCGCCTGAAACAGTCGCGAACATCGAACGGATGGCGGGAAGAACGTCTGCGGCTTTGCTTCTGCCGAAATTCATGCGAGCTTGGGCGTCATGACCGCGGGCGGCGCATGTTCAGCGAGCCGCTCTTCGAGCCTGCCGATGTTCTGAAACAGCCGCGCGCTGGCCAGCCGCAGGAAATAGAAACCGAATTCCGGGTTCTGGACGTAAAGCTCCTCGACTTGGCGGTAGCTCACGCTGAGCACCGTGCCGCTCTCGATGCACTCCAGCGATTGGGTGCGCTCGTTGTAAGGAGACAGCATGCCGAGCTCACCAACGATTGCGCCAACCGGAAGCTCAATGCCGG
Source organism: Nitrobacter sp. CN101 (assembly GCF_055390255.1). Classification (NCBI taxonomy): domain Bacteria; kingdom Pseudomonadati; phylum Pseudomonadota; class Alphaproteobacteria; order Hyphomicrobiales; family Nitrobacteraceae; genus Nitrobacter; species Nitrobacter sp. CN101. Next base: position 775,535 of record NZ_AP038833.1, on the reverse strand, counting down.
ACTCCACCAGACGGTAGCGGCCGCTGACGATGTAGAACATCGTCTCCGCCTTTTCGTTCTTATAGAACAGCATTTCTCCGGTCTTGCACTTGCGCTTGGTCATAAAGGGCTTCAGCCAGTCCATCGATAGATCGCTGTTGACGGACTTCTTCACCTCGCGCACGAGCAGAAGCATCTGGCGCAAGCGATAGCCGTTGAGACAGAACAGTCCTGCGTGAAGCCCAAATTGCAGGAAATTGTGGAGCGGAAGCGCAGTGATCATCAGCATGAGATTGGCCAGCATGCCGAAAGCACGGAGCGGGATCATAGTCCGCATGGTGCAGGTGGCGACCACAAAGAACGAAGCGGCCACGCCGCCGACGGTCCCGAAATGTTCGGCTAAATGTGATATGTCCATGGCAATCCAGCCAAAATTCCTGACGTGATGAGAAGCGTAGCGAACTATAGGGAAGACAGCGGAAGTTATACCGAATTCTATCCAATATCCCGGCAAAAAACGCGCGCTGGGGAGAGCTGCCTTTTGTCCGTGGGCGTGACGCTAGATCGCCGCCAGGCGCGCGCGCAACTGGCGAGGGCTGGACTAGCGCCAGGGAGGCAAGCCAGACGCATCCTGTTGCGGACGTTCCGCAGACCGGAAACGGATCACATCAGCTTGTCTCGAAAGCATCGAGCCTCGAGGACGGTCGGGTCAAATTCCCTTGCAGAAGAAAGATTGTATGCTAGCCGGCCGTGCCTTTAAGCTAAGCTGCCTGCAGACATCTGCCCCGGCGAATTTCAGCGGTGCCGGCGTGACATTGCAGTGGGGGCCGGATGGCCAAGTGGATCGAGGAATTCCGGCGCGGATGGCAGGGAGTCTCCGAGCCTCCGGCGGTTCTGGGTTTCGGCCTCACGGCCGTCTGCCTGATGCTCGCCACCGCGTTCCGCTTCGGCATCTCGCTGCTGCGAACGGACGTGCCTTACAGCATCTATCTTCCCGGCGTTTTTGTCGCAGCCGCGTTCGGCGGAGAGCGAGCTGGAATTGCCGCCGCGATTGGCGGCGCAGCGCTCGGCCTGATGCTGAATTTCGGCGAGGCACCGCAGGTTATGACTGCGGCAATACTCATGGCGGTCTATTTCGTCGTCGCGGCGCTCATCATCCTGGGGGTGCGACGCCATCGTTCTCTAGTCGTTCATCACCGCGAACTCACGACCGAACTCGAAAAGGAACAGCGCTATCGCGAACTCGTGGTGGAAGAACTCCGCCACCGCCTCAAGAACAAACTCGCCACCATTCATGCGGTGAGCAGACAGGCGCTTCACGATTATCCGGCGGCCCGGGCCAAGATCGACGGCTGCTTCGGCGCGCTGGCCACAGCCGATGACCTGATCGCACGCACCGACGAACGTGGCTGCGATATCATCGATCTGCTACGCTCGGAGCTCGGCCCCTACGGCCACGTCCGGTTTACGCTGAACGGCGGTCCCCTCTTTCTGCCGACGAAGCTCGCGGTCAGTTTGGCGCTGATGTTTCACGAACTCGCCACCAACGCCGCCAAATACGGCGCGTTCTCCACGCCCCATGGCCTGCTCCATGTGTCTTGGACTGTAACCAACGGCCTGCTGTCAATCGTCTGGGACGAATCAGGCGGGCCTATGATCACTGCGCAGGGCAAGCCGGGATTTGGAACGCAGCTCCTGAATGCCGGTCTGCGGGCGTTCGATGGGAAAGCGGAGATCGCGTTCCTCGGCACAGGGCTGCACTGCATATTGCAATGTCGGATCGATCCGCCACCGGCCGATAAGAAAAAAAGCGGAAGTTTATCCGGGCGGTAATTCTTGCAGCGCGACGGGGTCGGTGGAGCGCAGATGCAGGAGTTGATCGCCACATCTTCAGAATAGGTCTCTCGGCATCCGATCGCGACGACCCCGCATGTTGGCTCGCCAAGGTATGGCCAGAAAAACGCCACGGCCGCCCGCCCATGCGCTCAAACTTGCCGCGAGAGGGGCGCGGGAACGCAATGCAGAGCTCTCGGTTCTGTTGATGTTGCGCTGCGACGTGCGCAGCTTGATGACCTCGACAAGGAGTTCCACATGCGAAAGTACATTCTGTCTATGGCTGCCGCGGTTTCCCTCGGCGCGGCCACTCCGGCGATGGCCTATGACTCCGGTAGTCTTCTCTCGATGCAAGAGGCGCTTGGCGTCGCGTTTGAAGTCGGTATTGCCGCTGTCTCTGACGCGGAGTTCGCCGGTCATGAGTGGCAGATCGAAGGCCGCGACGCAGCCGGCCAGTATATGGAAGTCGACGTCGATGCCACGACGGGCGCGGTGCTCAACATCGACCGATAAATACCATTAGATCGAACAAGGCCACGAATGTTCCGAGGTTGCAGCACCGCGCCAGCACTCGACGCTCGGCGAATAATGTTATTTGCGACGCTGAGCGTCCACGGGCTGCACGCGGGGCGCCACCAAGATCGGTCCGTATCGGAGCGCGAACAGGCCGAAGCTGCCGATCCACAACGCAGCCGAAACCTCGATCAACATCGCTGACGATCCACTATCCCAAGCTGCCACCCGCGCGATGGCGGCGAGTATCACGAGCAGGTAGATCAAGGCGGTGATCCGATCCGCTGTGAGGGCACGTCCGGTGTGGCCCAGCGAAACGCGGGTCATGACACCAAGCGTCATCGTTCCGATGGCGCCGTCGGTCAGCGCGTGGATTGCCGCAGCCTGAGGCACACGATCGCTCAGCATCGAAACGCCCAGCAAAGCCGCCCCGACGATGACCCACAGATATCCGATGTGAAGAACGGTCAATAGCGGTTCAGCCCTGGTGGCCATGCCGCGCCAGCGGCCGAGCCGCCAAAGATTGAGCGCCGCGGCGAGAAGCAACAGCCACCCAAAAGGCCCGCCCCCGGGGAAAATCGCCCATCCGATCATCCCCGCATGGAGCGTCACAAGTGCGAGGCTATCGATGTGTCCGTGCTCGGGCGGAAGGCGGGGCGCATTTTTCTTGACGAGCCAGTTACGCGTGAAACTCGGGACGATCCGGCCGCCAACGACCGAGATCAGGACGATGATCGCGGTCAGCGCCAGGCGCCATCCCAGACCCGCGGGTACCGAAGAACCTGCGAGTTCCAGATACATCAGAAGATCTGCGACGCCGAGCACGGCAAGTGGAACCGGCATGACCATGTTGCGCCAGTTGCGGCCCACAATGATTTCGCGAGCGACAACCCCGCAAAGCACGAATGGGAAAGCGAGATCGATTGCCGCAGCCAGCCCGAGCGGGATCGACGTTGAAACGAGACACGTAACGCGACCCGTAAGCCACAACGTCGCCAGTGCGGCGAGCGGCAGACCGCTGATCGGAGCGCGGCCGGTCCAGTTCGGAATCGCGGTCAGCAGAAAACCGGCGATCACAGCCAGGACGAACCCGAACAGCATTTCATGGATATGCCATGTGAGGGGATCGAAGCGGCTGGGCAGCGTGAGTCCCATTGCGAGCATGGCGATCCATCCGGCGAGCGCCACCGTCGACCAGACGCCAGCCATCAGGAAGAACGGTCTGAAGCCGATCGTCCAGATCGCAAACGGCCTCGCTCTTGCATTCTCCACTTCCGACATGGCCATGCGCCATCCTCCCATGGTTCCGCACGACCATATCAGCAAGTGCGGTGTTTAGTGCGCGGTCTGGATGGTATCCTCGATACTCGCGCATGAGATTGCGTGAGCACAGCTTGCCCGCTCAGGTTTTGAGTCGGAAAAACCGTACTATCACCCTAGACGATGCTCGGATTAGCCCGGGTTGCAGCTTCGCCAGTTCGACAAGATCGCGAACAATTCATCGCGCGAAAACGGTTTCGAAAGTCTGGGCCGATCCGAGTATTCCGCTGGAAAGGCTTTGTCGCTGCTGTAGCCAGTCATGAAAGCAAACGGAATCTTCAAGGCGGCCAGCCGATTGGCGACTGCAAAACTCTTATCTTCCGAAAGACCGACGTCAAGAAGCGCGAAATCGGGAGCGCGTTCAGCGATCATGGCCAGCGCCTGCGCCACATTTGAAGCGGTCCGGGCTGACGTCACGCCAAACTCCGCAACGGTCTGCTCAACGTCGATCGCGATAATGATATCGTCCTCAACGATCAACACGTCGCGAGGGATGCCGGCCGGCACCGAAGCTGGATCATCGGGAACAACGGAATCCATAACTTCCATGAGGTGTCGTCCGAACGCCATGGCGACGAACTCGCTGGAACCCAATCTGATCCGGTTCCCGCATGGAACTGACCACAGCGATGAAGCTTTGTCTGTTCACTTCTGCACATAACTTGACAAGCGCTTGCGTTAGGAAGCGCTAAAAAGGAAGGCGCAGCATGGCGGCACAGGACACGAACCAGCAGGACCGACCGTACAACAACCTTCTGCGTCGGCTAAGCGATACCGATTTCACACTGATCAAGTCCGGTCTCGAGACCGTCAGCAGTCAAAACGACGACCTGCTCTATAATCCGGGAGACGATGTCGAAACCGTCCACTTTCCCTGCGGATCTAGTCTCGCGTCCTATCTCGTCCCCAACGAGGATGGCCGCGATGTCGAAACCATTCTGGTCGGACGGGAGGGGGCGGTCGGCGGTATCGTTAGTCACGGCCATCTGCCAGCCTATACACGCATCATGGTCAAGGTCGGCGGGCCATTTGTAAGGTTACGGGTTGCGAAACTGGAAGCCGCAAAAACAAAATCCCCCACGCTGCAAGATCTCTTCGCGCGTTATGCTGACTGCATGCTGGCGCAGGTCTTTCAATCCACCGCCTGCAACGCCATCCATTCGATCGAGCAACGCACGGCCAAGTGGATCCTCTCGGCGATGGAGCGTACCGGCAACGATCTCGTACCACTTACCCACGAGCAGTTATCGACCATGCTGGGTGTCGGGCGCAGCTATACCAGCCGCGTGATCCAGACCTTCAAGATTGAAGGCGTTCTGGCGACCCGGCGAGGCGCCATTCTGGTATGCGACCGGGCAGCCTTGGCTACTCGCGCCTGCCTCTGCAACGACGCCGTAAGGAACCATTTTGAAGAGGTTTTGCGTGGCGTTTACCCGACCGAAGCACCAGAACCCGCAAAGCGGTTCCCGTCATCTGCAAAATGAATTCGCCAAACGGCAAACGACGCATTGTTTTTTGATGATTTCCGGCTATATAGCGTCGCAGCGAAAGTGCCGGAGCCGCAATGTGGCTGTTCGCACCTGATTCGGCATTTCAGACAAGAAGTGGCAATGACCTGGCCGGAAGCGACGAATCCCTGACCGCTTTTGCCGCGTGAATCGATCACGCCGCGCCCTTCTCGTGACCTTAATCCCCGCAAATAAGACCGCCGCCCAGAATCTGGGCGATGCGCGGTTTTCTTGATGAAGAAGAATCAACCCATGAATCTCCGCAACGTCGCGATTATCGCTCACGTCGACCATGGCAAGACCACTCTCGTGGATCGCCTGCTCCAGCAGTCCGGCACTTACCGCGACAATCAGCGCGTGGTCGAGCGCGCCATGGATTCCAACGACCTGGAACGCGAGCGTGGCATCACCATCCTCGCCAAGGCCGCTTCGGTGCAATGGAACGACATCCGCATCAATATCGTGGACACGCCCGGCCACGCGGATTTCGGCGGTGAAGTTGAGCGCATCCTTAACATGGTGGATGGCGCCTTGGTGCTGGTGGATGCGGCCGAGGGTCCCCTCCCGCAGACCAAGTTCGTGGTCTCCAAAGCACTGAAGGTCGGGCTGAAGCCGATCGTCGTCATCAACAAGGTAGATCGCCCGGACGCCCGTCCGACCGAGGTCATCAACGAGGTGTTCGATCTGTTTGCGGCGCTCGAGGCCAGCGACGAGCAACTCGACTTTCCGATCCTCTACGGCTCGGCAAAGCAGGGCTGGATGGCAGATAGCGCGGAGGGACCCCAGGATGCCGGCATGCAACCGCTGTTCGACCTGATCGTGCGGCATGTCCCACCGCCGCAGGTGGAGGACGGACCATTCCGCATGATCGGGACGATCATCGAGGCCAATCCCTATCTAGGCCGTGTCATCACCGGCCGAATCTCCTCAGGGATGATCAAACCGAACCAGAGCATCAAGGTGCTGGCGCGGGACGGGAAACTGATCGAGCAGGGCCGCATCTCGAAAATCCTCGCCTTCCGCGGTCTCGAGCGCACGCCGCTCGAGGAGGCGACGGCTGGTGACATCGTCGCCATCGCAGGATTGACCAAAGGGACGGTGGCCGACACCTTTTGCGATCCCGCTGTCGAGGAGCCGCTTCCCGCGCAGCCGATCGATCCGCCGACTGTCTCCATGACCTTCATGGTCAACAATTCGCCGCTGGCTGGCACCGAGGGCAGCAAGGTGACGAGTCGCATGATCCGCGACCGATTGCTGCGCGAGGCTGAAGGCAATGTCGCGCTACGTGTGACGGAGGCTGCGGACAAAGATTCGATGGAGGTATCTGGCCGCGGCGAATTGCAGCTCGCGATCCTGATTGAGACCATGCGGCGCGAGGGATTCGAGCTATCGGTATCGCGGCCGCGCGTGGTGCTGAAAAAGGACGAGGCGAGCGGCGAATGGCAAGAGCCGATCGAGGAGGTCGTGGTCGACGTCGACGAGGAGCATTCCGGCGTCGTGGTGCAGAAGATGAGCGAGCGCAAAGCCGAAATGACGGAGATGAAGCCGTCGGGCGGCAACCGGCTACGGTTGGTTTTCTACGCACCGACGCGCGGCCTGATCGGCTATCAGGGCGAACTTCTCACCGACACCCGCGGGACGGCGATCATGAACCGGCTGTTCCACGGCTACGCGCCCTACAAGGGCGACATTCAAGGCCGCCGCAACGGGGTGCTGATTTCCAACGAACAGGGCGAAGCCGTGGCCTACGCGATGTTCAAGCTGGAGGATCGTGGCCCGATGATGATCGAGCCCGGCTGGAAGGTCTATCGCGGCATGATCGTCGGTGAGCACACTCGCGATAACGACCTCGAGATCAACGTGCTGAAGGGCAAGCAGCTCACCAACATCCGCACCACATCGAAGGACGAGGCGGTGCGGCTGACGCCACCGATTAAGATGACTCTGGAAAAGGCGCTGGCCTATATCGAGGACGACGAACTCGTCGAAGTAACGCCGAAGTCGATACGCCTGCGCAAGAAGCATCTCGATCCCAACGAGCGCAAGCGCGCCGAGAAGACCAAGGAGATGGTGGCGTAAATATCAGGCGCCGATGTTTCGCTGTCTGCAACGAGTCTGCGGCGACAGTTGCGGAGATGACATGTCGATCGCATGACTTTCTGCGATCTGCCTCCCGGTGAAATGGAATGAGCGAAGCGTCTGCCAATAATATTCCGCTGGATGACGTAAGAGCCTTGATCGTTCAGGCACACGCCTTGATCTTCGATGTCGACGGAACGCTCGCCGAAACGGAGGAGGCTCATCGCAAGGCCTTCAATACCGCATTCGCCGAAGCTGGCCTTGATTGGTGCTGGGACCGCACCCTCTACAAGGAATTGCTTCGAGTGACAGGTGGAAAGGAACGTATCCGCGCATTCGACGCGTCGCGAAATGGGACTTCTCCACAGCTGTCGGATCGCGAGATCGCGGAATTACATCAAGCCAAAACCAGGCTATACGCCGAATTGGTAACCAATGGCGGCTGTTCGCTTCGGCCGGGCATTCAGACCCTGTTAGCCGCGGCACGAAAGCGCGCGCAGCCTCTGGCGATTGCGACCACGACCTCGCGCGACAATATCGATGCGTTGCTGACAGTCTCGCTGGGCAAGGACTGGGCACAGTGGTTTGTGGCTATTGCAGCCGGGGACGAGGTGCGGAACAAGAAGCCTGCACCGGATGTCTATCTCAAGGTTCTTTCCCAACTGGATCTGCCGGGATCCCAATGCCTTGCTATCGAAGATTCCGGCAATGGTCTCGCTTCGGCATCGGCCGCGGGAATTCCTGTCCTGATTTCACGCAGCGCTTATTTCAGCGACGATGACTTTTCAGGCGCGGCTTTTACGATCGATGACTTCACTCACATTTCAGACATGCCTGAAAATAAATCGGATATGTGATCGGAGAGATTCTCTCGTCGAGGATTTTAGAACAAATAAAGAAAGCGCGTTCGCCAAAACGATTCTTTTCAGAACGCCTCTTCTTGCAAATCCATCAAAATTATTTTCATTCATGGTCTCAGCCAGTCCGGCCGGAACAACCTTCGTCTGACCATTCCACCTTGGGCGGCGATATAGATTTGCGGGAGCGTCGGGCGGCTTTAGGCCATTCCGACGCAGAACGCCCTCTCCAGACGTTTCGTCGGGCAGCAGCCGATGATGGGGATCCCTTGAGGTCGAGAAGCTGACGCATTTGCGGCAGGCATACCCGCTCCGCGTCGAAATGCTCGACGACAAATTGCCGGGCTGCCTCTCTGATGGCGTAAAACCGATCGGGTTCCTGAAGCGCTTCAACGACCCGCGCAGCCACTTCATCGACCGCAAAAAAAGGAACCAGCAGACCGTTGTATCCGGAACTGATGACTTCACGCACAGGCGGCGTGTCCGACCCTATCACCAGACAGCCGGCGCTCATCGCTTCCAGCGCAGACCACGACAGCACGAAGGGATACGTCAGATAGACATGCGCCGATGACACCTGAAGTGCTGCGATAAAAGTGCTGTACGGAACACCGCCCATAAAATGAACGCGCGACATGTCGATCCGATCGCGCACTTCCTGCAGAAAAATCGACTTCCAATTGCTGCCCGCCGGCGGAGGAAGGCCATACGACAATCCGTCCCTGCCGATAATGACAATCTGCGCATTGGGCCGTCGCCTCAATATTTCCGGAAGCGCGCGCATGAAGATATGGTAGCCCCTCAGCGGCTCCAGGTTACGCACGACAAATGTCACGATTTCATCCGAGCGGCCGACTTGACGGCCGTTTGGAAGCACCAGACGCGCCTGGGGATCAGGTCGCACACGCGATGTATCGATCCCCTCGTGAATAACTTCGATCTTGCTTTGATAATGCCTTGGAAAAGTCGACTGCTGCCAATTTGTCGGCGAAATTCCGACATCGCAATCAGCTAATGCAAGTAGGGTCGTCGCGTTCTTGAGTTGCAACCCGATATGGCCATCTAGGCCCGAGATTGGGAATTCCGGATCGAAGCCGATGTCGCGACCTTCGGCGCCGTAGAAGAACTCGCAATAGACCACTTGCCGCGCCTTGGGAAACATGGTGCGCAACGGCAGCGTTTCGCCCCATCCGGGATGGGCAAGGATGACATCCGGCGTAAATCCCGATGTCGCCAGTGTCGAAAGGCTGTAAAGCACCTGCTCGGCGCGACGACATTCAAGATCGAAACGTCTGGCAAACGGATGCGTGCCCGAAACGTCAGCGTCAGGCAGAGCATATTTAATCAACTTGACCGAAGGCATCGGCTGCGCATTCGATGCACCAATTGCGGCGAGTTCAAACCCTGGCGCACCCGCTAACGCCGCCGCGAGATTGCGGTACTGCGCCGGGAAATTATTATGCACGAATAAAATTTTCATCGGCGTGATACCTCTGGTCAGGATCGCGCTAAAGCATGCGTGTCGCTATTTAGAAAGACCTTCCATCGTCGTTGCCTTCTCATCGTCGATGCCTTCGAGACAATCTCGTCTAAATGTTTGTACGTTGACAAGTTCCAAATAACTCGAGGCTTGTTCATTGAGCTTTCACTTCCGTCTGACATCTTCCTGCCCTAAAAGTCGTCGAATAGTCGAGACCGGATGGACACGGATAACGAAGTCGCCGTATCACCCATAAATATGGCTAGCGCGGGACATTCGCGATGAGGCTCAAGTTTAAACAACATGTTTCCGATTATCTTCCGCAAATTCCGCACCCGGATTTGAGCAGCGTTGAGGATATTCCGGATTCCGTCGACAGCATCGCAGACTCCATCATCCTGCTGAAAGACGAAAACGACAGGTTGCGCAAGATGGCCGCATCGCTGAGTGTGGAGGCTGAGGACATGCGACGATCTCTTTCGCCTACGAAATCGACGACCTTGTTGGCCTGATCATTTACTGGAACCATGTGCTCACCACGACTGCCACTAGGAACATGATTCGCGTCGGTATCTCGGAGAGAAATTGATGTATCCCGGCCGCTTCGTTTTCTCAGAGAGACGGCAATCGCGGGACCGATAACTTGAGAACGGAAATGATGTCTATAGTGGTTGCGTCGCGGTTTGATCGTCTTCCCGTGATTTCACGACAGCGGGTTTTCTGAGACAGCCGGTGGTGCATGACGAATTGGCACGATTGAGGGAGATGGCTCGTGGATTTGTTTCGGGGCATGACAAACGAGACTGAGCAACAGAAAAATCTGAGTCTCGACCGCGGGCTTTTCTTTATCAATTACAAAAGCGCCGAAGACTCCGTCTCGCCACCTCGCGTAATCGTCGCGCCGGCCGAGGGGCATGAGCGCCGCATGGAGATCATTCTGCATCCAGACGCGACCGAGCCGACTTTATACAGTCCCAATTCTGGACTGGTCGTGCGGATTAACACACCCGCGACTTTGCAGGTTCAGGTCCGGCCGACGAGACCAGGAGGATCGCGATCTGCCATCGTGCGCGTCGAACAGATCCAGGCCGGACGGATTCCCGACGCGGCAAGTCCAGGCAACGGCGTGGGGCTGCATGTTGCAACGGACGGTCTGAAGGTGCTCGGCCACGTTGCAGGCCGCGGCGACATTGTCGTCGGTCCGAATGCGTGGATCGCTGGTCCGGCCGCGCCGTCGCGCGTGGAAGGCGTGGCGCTGGAATGGCCGGACAAACCTGCGAGCGTCGATATTCGTTATGCGGTCCAGCTCGCCAACGGTCAGACTGGCAGTGGCAAGATGGTGCCGCTCGGCACCTATGCAGGCACGCGCGGCCGGGCCCTGCCCCTTACCGGCGTGGTTCTCGAGATGAGCGGCACCGATGAACTGAAGTTTGTGGCGGAGGCAGGCTTTTTAAATGCGCCCACTCTCCGCGCAGTTGGCAAGCGCGTGGTTTTATCGGGTCCGACCAGCCGCGAACCCCTGGTCGGCATTCGCATCGGAATCGAGCGTAGCGCGCCTGCGGAGGTGGTTGCAACGTCTGCACCACGCAAGTCTGCCGGTTCAGCACGGGTGCGAGTCTTCCGCAGCCAGCAGCGTCAGGCGGGCGCCGCCAGATAGAAGCCGATCATCGCTTTTCGGATTGCGCGCTGGAGGCCGGCTGCGAATTTGAAGCTCCGGCCAAGCGCCAACTTGTCAGGACACCGGCAGATGGTTCTCGGCCCCGTCACTGACAATCAGGGCCGTGCTGCATATTCCTCGTATGTCATGCTCGAACGCATGGCCGCGCAAGCGTTAACGGCTAAGGACTATTTTGCTGCATTCAAGTACGCGGACAGACGTTGCCGGGTCGATCCATCATCGGCTGCACATTGCTTCGTTCTCCGCGCGGAGGCGAACTGGAGACTCGAACGCAAGGAAGCGGCCATGGCTGATCTCGCCGAAGCGCTCCTCGTCGATCCATCCGATCTTGCCGCCAACCGCAGAATGTTTGCCTGGGCCACCGACGATCGACGGCGCACCGCAGCCGCCGATCTGATCGGCCGCGACAGCAATCCGGCCGTCCTGCGCCTTGCCATTGAGGAACTCCGACAAGCGGGGTATCGGCATTGGGCCGCCTATTCGGCATTTGACAACCACGTGACCGGCTGGATCGCGTGGACCACAGCGAACGCCATAGAAGTGAGCGTGGGGGTCGAAAACGGCGCACTGATCAGCCAGCTCGAGCCCGACCCGTTTCACCCCTTGGCCAGCGTGGACGTTCAGGCAGCAGCGTTCCTGGTTCGGCGTCCAACGTCGCGAGCGCCTCAGACTCTGACGCTGACATGCGACGGCGAGATCTTCCGGGTTCGACGGCTGGCTCCCAACCTGTCTTCACCACCTGACCTGCCAAGCCAAGCGTGCCGCCCAACCGCGCCACAATCCGACACCTCGCCACCCACCGTTATCGTTCCGGTTTACCGGGACGTAGCGGCGACGCTGGACTGTTTTGACAGCCTCATCAAGGCACGCGCATCGAATACGACTGGGAAACTTTCCTTTCGTATCCTGGCAATCGACGATGCCAGCCCTGAACCGGAGTTGCGGCGCTATCTCAGCGAGCTTGCCGCCCGAGGGACGATCGATCTCCTCGTGAACGAGAGCAATCTCGGCTTCGTCGGCGCGATCAATCGCGCGCTGGAGAATGTACTGGCGGGCGACGTCGTTCTGCTCAATTCGGACACCATTGTGCCGCCGGACTTCGTTGAGAGACTGGCGGACGTAGCGCGTTCCGCACCGGATATTGGAACAGTCACTCCCTTGTCGAACAACGGTGACATTTTTTCGTTTCCAATACCGAACAATGTCAATCCGATGCAAGGCTATGAAGGAATTCTTGAGATCGACCGGATCGCGAGCATCGCCAATGCCGGTGATGTCACCGACGTGCCGAGCGGCATTGGCTTCTGTCTCTATGTCACGCGCGACTGTCTCAAGGGCATTGGCGCGCTATCGGAAAACTTCGAACGAGGCTATCTTGAGGACGTCGATCTCTGCTTACGCGCGCGCGGCAAGGGTTTTCGTAACGTCTGCGCGCCGTCAGTCTATGTCGGGCATCACGGCTCGAAATCCTTCCAGCACGAAAAGCGACGTTTGGTGCTTCGCAATCTGGAGGTGCTTGACCAGCGATTTCCTGACTATCGGCGGGAATGTCGCGCATTCGAGATCGCAGATCCGTTGCGACCGGCGCGTGCGAAGCTCGACCGGGCGTTAACATGGCCCTGCCAGCCTTCCGTTCTGATTCTCGGCAATCGACGGAGATTTGCCGTTGCCGAGGAGCGGGCACGCCATCTCGGTAAGCGTGGCGAGCGTGCGATTTTCCTGTCCCGCGAACGGGATTTCATTCATGTCAGAGCCGCAAATGGGAGCAGCCCACAAGCCATTCAGTTGAATATCGGCACTGAGACAGGCGCCACCGAGGCGGCTGCCATCATCACACGGCTGCACCCCGAGCGCGTCGAGATTTTCGAGCCGACCCCGTTACCTCAGCTGATTGATCTGATACGGAAACTTGGTCTTCCCATCCATCCGTGGCTTACGGCAGGGACCTTGAGCGAAGCAATCACTTCGCTTCCCGACGAGACTCAGCTTTTCGTTCCCGGCAAAATTGCCCAGGCGTTTGCGAAGGCTCGCTGGCCCGAGCGCGAAATCGTCCTCCAGGATTGGCCGACCCACCCGCTGACCCCTGAGCCGATCCATGGCGCGAGTCGATCGCTTGCCATCGTGCCATCCGAGCCCTCCCCCGCATCCTTCCGCTTGATACGACGTTTGGTCGATGACTTGCGACGGTCGATCGTTGTTGCCGGCGTGACCTGTGACGATGACCGTCTGATGTCCTGCACGAATGTCTTCGTTACCGGCAGGATCGCAGCTGGTGAGATCGGCGATGTGCTGGCGCCGCATAACCCTGGCTGGCTGTTAACGGATTTCGACGAACCGGCATTCGGTCATCCTCTGATCGAAACTGCAAGACGAGCGTCGATACCCGTCGCATACCGCGACTGGTCAGCCGGATCGATCGAACCGCGAAAGGGCGATCTTGCCATCCCGGCAGACGCAGGCGAGGAGGAATTTATCGATGCCGTTATCGCGTGGGCCGGACTGTCCTAAACATGACGCGCGTCATCCGGGCTCGCAAGGCACAAATCGCCAAGCCAAAGCTGATCAGCCGGCTCTTGCTCGGCGACGACGGCACCGTGTCCGGTTTCGCGTTCGATCCGGATGCGCCGGAACACCGCTTCACGATCGATATCCTACTCGACGGCCTGGTGCTGAAGACTGCTTACGCCGACGCGTTCGCGCCGAAATGCTCTGAGCTAGACCGAAGTAACACTTGCGGCTTCGCTGTGAGCATTGACATCGATCTGCTCCATGCCGCGCGTCATCTTTCGGCGCGACTCGCCAATCTCGGAACTCCCGTCGGCCACCCCATAGACCTTGAGAATGACACGACGTTTCGAGCCGACCTTCGCCCGACCTGCAAGCTGCGCTGGCTGGGCGGCCTGCACTTCCAAGGGTGGATCGATAGCGAGTTCGTCGTCACTCTGGAAGCAATCGTCGACGGGGAATCCGTCGCACAGGTCCGCGCCACGGCCTGGACGCACATCGGTGGCGATGCCGAAGGAGGTGCGTCCCGCAACGTTCGTGCATTCGATTTCCACGTCCCGCAACGTCTCGCCGACGGAAGAGTCCATCGAATCCTGCTGCGGAAAGAGGATGGCGAACAAATTCCGGCAACCGCCACCTTCGTGGCGTTTCCCGACGGCCTAGCCGGAATGATTGATGTCATCGGCGGTTATGCCGCCGAGCGGCTGCGCGGCAAACTTTACGACCGGCTTATTCCAGCCTCGCTGCCGTTGCACGACTATGCCGACTGGCGCGAGCGCTTTCCGTTACCGGAGCCTCAGCCAAGCCCGCTTCGGCTGGCCGTCGTGATCGCTGGAAGCTCCGGCACCCAGCAGACGCTCGCCAGCCTCGAAGCGCAAAGCCACGAGAATTGGACCGCTGGCGCTATCGACGGCCAGCCGCTGTCGATCGACAGCGACGCCATGCTGGAGTTTCTCGAGGACGCCGCGCCCGATGCGGACTACATCGTCGTGACCATGGCGGGCGTGTCGCTGGAACGAACCGCTCTTGCACGCATCGCGGCTGCGTTCGACTCCCATCCTGATGCATTAGCTTTGTACGGTGACCTCGACTTTCTCACTGACGACGGCCGCCTCTGGCCGCTTGCTTTTCCAGCGTTCGATTACGAAAGGTTACTGGAACAAGGCTATTGCGCCCACCTGTTCGCACTCCGGCGTAACGCATTATTTGCGGCCATCGAGGCGGCGCGGCCGAATAACCTCTACCGCCTTTTCAACAGCCTGCTGGATCAAATCGGTCCTCTGCAAACAGATATCCTTCACTTGCCAGGAGCATTGGCGACCATGCCAAAGCTCGACCGAGCGACAGCTGGTGCGCTGCTGTCCGCGGCAAGCCAGTCGCACCTGCGGGCGCGTGGAATCCATGCGCACGTGACCCAGCAGACCGGAAACTTTTTCCCAGCGGTTCGAATCAAGCGACCGCTCTCCAAACAACGCGTGACGGTGATCATCCCGACGCGCGACCGCGTTTCTCTCCTGCAACGTTGCCTTGAGACCATCGCGCCTGCCGTTGAGCGCTGCCGCGCCGATATCCTTGTTGTCGACAACGACAGCGCACATCCGCAGACTCTAGACTTTCTTTCCGATCTCCCGCGACGCGGCATTCGAACATTGCGGATCGAGGGACCATTCAATTTCGCAAGGCTCAACAATCAGGCCGCCGCAACACTCGACAGCGACATCTTGTGCCTGCTCAACAACGACATCGAAGCGAGTTCCGATGACTGGCTCGAGGAGATGCTCTCGCGTCTGGGCGAGCCGGACGTCGGCGCGGTCGGCGCGCTGCTGACCTGGCCCGGTGACGTCGTCCAGCACGGTGGCGTGGTGTTGGGCATGAACTTTTCGGTCGCGCACGCCTTTACGGACCGGTTCAGCGATGACCCGGGCTTTCTCGATCAGCTTCTTGTGGCGCACGAATGCAGCGCGGTGACCGCGGCTTGCCTTGCAACCCGACGAAACGACTATCTCGCCGTCGGCGGAATGGACCAGGGCCGCTTCGCGGTGGCGCTCAACGATGTCGACTATTGCCTGCGGCTGCGCGAGGCCGGCAAGCGCATCGTCTTGACACCGTACGCCAAACTGATTCACGCCGAGTCCGCTAGCCGGGGTAGCGATCATCGCGCCGACCGGCGAGGCCGGTTCGAACATGAACTCAATCTGCTTCGTGCGCGCTGGGGTGAACGGCTGAACGACGACCCGGCTTACAATCCGCAATTGTCACGCGACGGTGTCCCCTATAGCGGCTTGGCATGGCCGCCGGGACGACGGACACCCCGATACAATCGTCCGCCGGTCGCGCACGATCTGCCGTTGGGATTCTGACGCAACACCGGAAGCTGGTTCAAGAAATCGAAATATGCTCCAGGAGTAATCCTTTCGAGCATGATCTTATCCGAAACCAGGTTTGCCTTTTTGGCGGGGCGCTGAGGCCGGGATCATGCTCTCATTGCCAAGACCGCCTGCTCGCCTTGACGGGTAACAAGGCTGTCGAGTTCCGCCGATAGCGCTTCCTGCCAAGTTGGCGGAGTCAACGCGAAACGATCTCGCAATTGCGACAGGTCGAGCCTGGAATTACCAGGTCGCTTGGCCTTGGTCGGAAAATCGGCCGTGGCTATCGGGGTAATCCTTTCCACCAGGAGCTTCACACCGCGAGACTTCAATCCGTCGACGATGGCGGTGGCAAAGCCGTGCCAACTCGTTTCGCCAGCACAGGAGAGATTGACCACACTGCTGTGGCGCGCGAACAACGCGCTCAAGTTCGATGCATTCGAGAACACGATGTTGGAAATGGCATTAGCGATGGTGCTTGCCGTGGTCGGGGCGCCGGTCTGATCGGCGACAATGCGCAATTCCTCGCGTTCACCAGCCAGCCGCGCGATGGTCCGCAGAAAATTGGCGCCGATCGCGGCGTAGACCCAGGAGGTGCGTGCAATCAGATGCGGCCCACCAGCCGCCTGGATGGCGAGATCGCCGGCGAGCTTACTTCCGCCATAGACCGAGAGCGGGCCGACGGGACTGTCCTCGCGCCACGGCTTGTTGCCCGAGCCGTCGAAAACATAGTCGGTCGAGAAATGGATCAACGGCACACGATGCCTTGCCGACCATTCCGCGATCGCCGCGGGCGCTTTGGCGTTGATGAGGAAAGCGAGTTCACGCTCGTCCTCTGCGCGATCCACCGCGGTATAGGCTGCGGGATTGACAATGAGATCGGGCTTGAATCCGTCGAGCGCTCCGGCAAGCATTTCGGGCTTCGAAAGGTCGAACGCACTGCGCGACGGCGCAATGACCGTACCGCGCTTATCCAGCAACGGCCGAAGCGCCCCGCCGACTTGACCGCTGGTACCCGTCAACAATATCCGCATCAGACTTGCCCATAGCGAGGAAGGTCCTTGATCTCCGCGAGCAGCGGCGCATCCGCATCCTTGGCTGACAAGGACGGCGTTTCCACGCCCCAATCGATGCCGATTGCTGGATCGTTCCAGCGGATCGAGACCTCGTCCTTCGGACTGTAGAGATCGTCGCATTTGTAGAAGAAATCAGCGGTCTCGGAGAGAACGACAAAGCCGTGCGCGAAGCCGCGGGGAACCCAGAGCTGCCGCCTGTTGTCTTCGCTCAGCTCAACGGCCACGTGGCGGCCGAAATTCGGACTGCCAACGCGGACGTCGACGGCGACATCCAGAACCTTGCCGCGGAGCACCGTCACCAGCTTCCCTTGCGGAAAAGGATTTTGCAGGTGCAACCCGCGCAGCACGCCCCGGGCAGAGCGGGACAGATTGTCCTGGACGAACGGGCAAGTGACTCCGTGCTCGGAGTAACGGGGAAATTGATACGTCTCGAGAAAAAAGCCGCGCTGATCTCCGAACAGCCTGGGCTCGATGACCACTGCGTCGGGAACTTCGGTCCGAATAACATTCATGTCGCGTCACTTTATATTTGTTAACGTATGATGCCTCCGCATTGATAACAAACTTGCACGCTTAACACTATATGTTATGTTATCAGCGATTAAATGAGAGGGGCCATGAAAGGCATCATTCTTGCCGGGGGGACGGGTTCCCGCCTCTACCCGGTGACGACGGTCGTTTCCAAGCAGCTCCTGCCCGTCTTTGACAAGCCAATGATCTACTATCCGCTGTCCACACTGATGCTGGGCGGCATTCGCGAGATTCTGATCATTTCGACACCGCAGGACGGGCCGTTGTTTCATCGGCTACTCGGCGACGGCAGCGAAATCGGCATGCGCTTTGCCTATGCGACGCAGGAAACCCCGCGCGGGCTGGCGGATGCCTTCATCGTCGGCCGCGATTTTATAGGCTCCGACTCCGTCGCGCTCGTATTGGGCGACAACATTTTCTACGGTCATGGGTTGCCCCAACTGCTATCGGCCGCGTCCTCCCGCAACAAGGGCGCCACTGTGTTCGGCTATGTCGTGAACACCCCTGAACAATACGGGGTCGTTGAGCTCGACGACACCGGACGAGCGCGCTCGATCGAAGAGAAGCCGAAGCAGCCGAAATCCAACGTGGCCGTGACCGGGCTGTATTTTTATGACAACGACGTCGTGGAGATTGCAGCTGGAATCAAGCCATCTCCGCGCGGCGAGATCGAGATCACGGACGTCAACAACGCCTATCTTGAGCGCGGCGATCTGTACGTCGAGGTTCTCGGGCGCGGCTTCGCCTGGCTCGACACCGGAACGCATTCCTCGCTGGTCGAGGCCAGCCACTTTGTCCAGATCCTGGAGCAGCGTCAGGGCTTACGCATCGCTTGCCCCGAGGAAATCGCGCTGCGGCAAGGCTACATCTCGCTTCCGGCATTTGAGAAGGCTGCCGAGAAGAATGGGAAAAGCAGCTACGGCGAATATCTGAGATCCGTTGCCATTTCATACCAGTGTTAATTCCAGTTCGCGGAGGCGATCGGTTATGCGCTTTAAGGCTTCGACCATTTTTGTCACAGGCGGCGCGGGATTCATCGGTTCGGCGGTGGTTCGCCACCTCCTGCACAATACTCACGCTCGCGTGGTCAACATCGATAAATGCACCTACGCAGCGAACCTCGACTCACTGCCTGATACGAACGAGAACCTGAATTATGCCTTCGAGAAGCAATGCATCTGCGACGGCCTCGGGCTGCGTCATCTTTTCGAGAAATATCGACCAGACGCCGTGATGAACCTCGCCGCCGAGAGTCATGTAGACCGCTCAATCGACGGCCCAACTGAGTTCATCCAGACCAACATCGTCGGTACATTCACTCTTCTGCAGGAAACATTGCGTCATTGGCGTTCGCTGTCGCCCGAGAAACAAAAGAAATTCCGCTTCCTGCACGTCTCAACCGACGAGGTATTCGGCTCGCTTGGCGACGATGGCTTTTTTACGGAGGCCACCGCCTACGCGCCGAACTCACCCTACTCGGCTAGCAAAGCATCCTCCGACCATCTGGTGCGCGCATGGCGCGAAACCTATGAGCTGCCCACGCTGGTCACCAATTGCTCGAATAATTACGGCCCCTATCACTTTCCTGAAAAGCTGATCCCGCACATGATCATCAAGGGCCTCGCCGGCGAGCCGCTGCCTGTTTATGGCGACGGCAAGAACATTCGAGACTGGCTCTATGTCAATGATCACGCGAAGGCGCTCTCACTGACCCTCGAGCACGGCGCTGTCGGCGAAACTTACAATGTCGGCGGACGTAACGAGCGCACTAACCTGCACGTCGTCGAGAGCATCTGCGATCTGCTCGACGAAATCCTGCCGGGTGCGGCACGGCATCGTGACCTCATTACTTTCGTCGCCGACCGCCCCGGCCACGATCGGCGCTACGCCATCGACGCATCCAAGCTCGAGCGCGAACTCGGTTGGCTCGCGGAGGAGACCTTTGAGAGTGGGATTGAGAAGACGGTGCGTTGGTATGTCGACGAACAACCGTGGTGGCGGACGATCCTGGAGCGAGGCTACACAGCAAAGCGCGTGGGACTCAGGCAGTAGCCTGCCGATGGCTCGCTCAAAAACTCGCTCTGTGATCGGAAATCGGAGTCCATAATACCATGCGCATCGTGATGATCGGCGCCGGCTATGTGGGCCTGGTATCGGCAGCCTGCTTCGCAGATTTCGGTCATGACGTGACCTGCGTCGACAAGGATTCCAACAAGATCGCAGCACTGAACCAATACAGGATTCCGATTTTTGAACCCGATCTCGACAAACTCGTCGAGTCCGGCATCAATTCGGGCCGGCTGAGATTTGGGGTCGATCTCTCCGATATAGGCAACGCCGATGCCGTATTTATCGCGGTCGGAACGCCGTCACGACGCGGAGATGGGCATGCAGACTTGAGCTACGTGCATGCCGCTGCTCGCGAAATAGCTGGTCTTCTGGAGGGTTTCACACTCATCGTCACGAAATCGACGGTGCCTGTAGGAACAGGCGACGAGGTGGAGCGGATCATTCAGGAGACAAATCCGGCGGCCGACTTCGCTGTCGTTGCGAACCCAGAGTTCCTGCGGGAGGGCGCGGCAATCCGTGACTTCCAGCATCCGGATCGCATCGTGGTCGGGACCGAGGACGAGCGCGCCAGGAAAGTGATGGGCCGGATCTACCGCCCGCTTTATCTCAACCAGGCGCCCATCCTCTATACCAGCCGACGGACCGCTGAATTGATCAAGTACGCCGCCAACGCCTTTCTCGCGACCAAGATCACCTTCATCAACGAGATCGCGGATCTTGCGGAACGTGTCGGAGCCAACGTGCAGGACGTTGCGCGAGGCATCGGGCTCGACAATCGCATCGGCGCCAAGTTTCTTCATGCTGGACCGGGCTATGGCGGCTCGTGCTTTCCGAAGGACACCCGCGCGTTATCGAAAACCGCGCTCGATTTTGGCGTGCAGCTTCGCGTCGTCGAGGCCACCCTGACCGTGAACGAGATCCGCAAGCGTACGATGTCGCGAAAGGTAGCCGGCGCGCTCGACCATGATATTCGCGGAAAGACGATCGCCGTACTGGGCCTGACCTTCAAACCCGACACCGATGACATGCGTGAAGCGCCGTCGATCGCACTGATTGCCGGTCTACTCGATTTCGGCGCCAAGGTAAGAGCGCACGATCCCGTCGGCATGGAGCAGGCGAAGAAAGAGCTCTCCGATATCGAATACTGCGACGACCCCTACGCCTGCGCTCGCGGCGCCGACGCACTGGTGATCGTGACCGAGTGGCGACAGTTCCGCGCGCTGGACCTCGAACGGATCAAAACCGACATGGCCACGCCTGTTATCGTGGATTTGCGAAACATCTACAGGCCGGAAGAAGTACGATCGGCAGGATTCAAGTATGAAAGCATTGGTCGCCAATAAGACGAACATTTCGGGGAGCGACACCTTGCTGCCCCCCCACATGGCCGCAACCGACACGAAGCAACAGTTGTTGCCGAGGATGTCTTCAGATGAGGCGGCTTTATTTCTGTCGTTCGTCAGAAACAGCCGTATCTACGTGGAATTTGGAACCGGCGGAAGCACTGCCGTCGCATCAAGGCACGTTCAGAGTTCGATACTTTCTGTTGATTCTTCCCGGGAATGGCTCGATCAAGTCAGGACCGCATGCGCCTCGAGTCAAACAAAGCCAGAGCTGATTTTTGTCGATATCGGTCCGACTGGCGAATGGGGATTTCCGACTGACGCGTCCACGAAATCTCGCTGGCCGGACTATCACTCGGCCATCTGGAAAATGCCGCATAGCGCGGCTGCGGATCTCTATTTCGTCGACGGTCGTTTCAGGGTCGCGTGCTTCGCGCAGATCGTATTGCACTGTAGCCCGAATGCGATTATCGGCATTCACGATTTCACTTCACGACCAAAGTATCATTGCGTCAGGGAGATCGCGCGCGAGATTGCAACTGCCGGCGATATCTCGTTTTTCCGCCCTCTTCCGGAAAGGAGAATTGCAGAGGCCCTCCTCCAATCATTTCATGCCGAGCCGGCCTAACAGCTATTCCGGCTCCGATGGAATCAATAGCTTTTCGTTGACGCGCTTCTTCACGCGAAGAGAAATTCACTTCGTTCGAAAACGCTATAGCTAAACAGCTTCGCTGGTGTCCGCGCCGCAACCGGCGAAGAGGTTGGATTCGCATACTGCGCGCACCGTGCGCTACATCTGCATCGTAACTTTCAGCGATGAGCCAGTTTCTTGAGCTCAGGCAGGAATTTCAGGATCGTCAGATCCTCGACGTCATTACGGTCGCGGAGCGTGAAGAACTCCATCGCCCGTATGCGCTCGGGGTCACCTTCCGCTAAAGGCCTCCCCCGTTCCCGCTTCTTCAAAAGCTGCTGTCGAGATTTCGTATAGTAATGATTGATGGCCAGCTTCTTGCGCTTCGGAACCGAGCACCGACCGCCGATCGGGAAAACGGGCGCGCCGTCCTCCTGGACGTAACATCCCAATACCAGCGACTGATGGGGGTGAAGATAGGCCACGATCGCATCGGGGCGCACGATCGACTTCATCACATAATGATCCGGAAAATCATCAGGAGCCCGTCGCGTAAACGACTCGATGCAGAGGCCTTGTGGTTTTGCCTCATGACCATTGGAACCGAAATTCAGCCATTGAACCGCGACAGCCGGCGCCGAGGGAATATCGTCCAGAACATCCCTGATGCTGTTACCCTCGACGGGATAAAGAAACTCGTCGGCGTCGATAAACGCGCACCATTCGGAGCTATTCCGATAGCTGTCGATTGCGTGATGAAAGGCGCGTATCTGTCCGAACTCACCTTTCACATGGTGGTAGGTGATCATGTCCGGCCAAGGAAAGGATTCAATTATCGCTCGCGTTTCGTCGGTACTTTCGTTGTCGTACAAATAGAAATGATCAACGCCGACCAGCTTGTGGAGGTGCAGCCACTCAAGCAGATCGTCCGCTTCGTTCTTGATCGCACAAACAACAGACAGTCTGTGCTTCTTGCGGCTTACGCCGGCATACAGCTTTTTGGCCTCCATGACTCGGAGAAGGCCAGCGAATTCCCGGCGGAGATTCTCGCTCGAGGGAGCGACCGCCAAGGCGGCAAGATAGGTATCCTGCGCCGCTTGGGCCGAACCCATGTTCAGATGGGTTACGGCAAGTCGATGCAGGATACGGGAATCGGACGGCAGTTCTCTCGCGAGACGCGTCAGAATCTCTCGTGCTCGCGCAAAATCGCACGCCTGCATCAGCACCGCAGCTCTCGCGAACTGATACTCGCTGTACCCGCTAAACTGCTCTTCCAGCTCCCTGACCGACTGCATCAGTTCTTCCGGATTCGGATTGGCAATCCGGCCGGAAAAGAACTCTTTCAATCTTGGTTCGATCTCGTTGGCCGTGAGCGCATCGACGTCCAGGTCCAGGCCGAATTTTGTCAGTGTCGCAGTTTCCATTCCCACCCTGTCGCGCTCCAGGCTTGTTCAAAAACCCTGACACCGACTCCCAATTCCGGCGAAGCCGACTTTGATTTGCCGGATCGCGGCACGATCTTAACATATCAGAGCAGTGTTCAATTCACGTGTGAAGCCTATTCTAGATTTTTGTAAGGTCTTTTCGAGGAAAATCAACAGATCAGTTAACGAATACCACTGTGCAGTGTTATGGTTGAATGAACGAGCCTGACACTCGACGGCCGAAAATGACTACAGACGGAAGGCGTTCGCGCATGTTGACCCGACGCACGATTGTCGCTTCGCTGGCGGCAAGCTTGGTTCCGCCTATCACGCCGATCTTCCGGCGCGGGAGTTTCGCCGCAACGGCGATGAAACCCCGACCTTTGGTGGGAGCAATCCGCTGGGATGCTTGGTATTCGCCGGGCTCGGCGCCGACTGAAGCAGTCGAGAACTCGCTATCGCCTGAGAAATATCGCTGGCGAGCGCCATTTTTCGCCAAAAGCTCCGCTCATGATGCGAAGCCTTTTTCTTTCCCTCCCATCACGCCGGAGGAAATGGACAAGGAGATAGGCCAAGCCGTCTTCGCCGGCCTCGACTACTGGGCCTTCGTTGCCTACGGATCAAACCATCCGATGTCGAAGGCGCTTTATCAGTTCAGAGCTAGCGCGGCGAGTGACAGCCTCAGATATTGTCTATTTACTGAACTTGACCGGTGGGGGTCACGCAACAAGCCGACAACCTTGCCTCAAGAGCATATCGGTCTCATGGCGGACAGGAATTACCTGCGAGTCTCGGGTGACCGACCTTTATATTTTCTGGGTTTCATCGCGCCGGCCTCGATAGAACGAAACTGGAAAGGAGTCGCGGGTCTGAAAGAGCAAATCGAAAAGTTTAGAAGTAGCGCAACCGAGGCGGGGTTGGCCAATCCCTACATCGTGCTGGCCGGAGACCAGAATTTCTTGATGCGGGAAGCCAAACATATCGGCGGGGATGCGACCGGATCATACGCGCTCACGATTGGGAATGGCCGAGGATCTTTTGCCGAGCTTACGCGGGTTGCTGAGCGAGGCTGGAACGAACTCAGTAATGGTCACCTGCCTGTGGTGCCGACCGTGATGACGGGATGGGATCGACGCCCTCGCATTGAACATCCTGTCCCATGGGAAAAAAAACAGAAACCAGGAGAAGGCATAGAGAACTTCTTCACAGCGCCGACGAAGAAAGAACTCGCCGATCATCTGGAACGCGCGCTCGGTTGGGTCACCGCTCGGCCACCGGGCGAGCAGGCCCCCGTCGTGCTGATCTATGCCTGGAACGAGAACGATGAAGGCGGCTGGCTGATGCCGACGTTGCCTTGCCAGACAGACCGTCTTGATGCGCTGCGTCAAGTTCTCAAGAAGACAGCCGTCCCGAGCCGCAAGCCTAAACTCTGCTAGGCCATTTCAACTGGATTGAAATCTTTTTCGCTTCGGATTCTTGGCTCTATGGTTTTGATCTTACGCGTTTTCTTCACGCGAAGCCGTTATCCACTTCGCTCGAAAAACGCTCTAACCGTTTAATTTGGATTCATTCGGCCCGAAATCATCGCGATCTGGGTCACCGCCACTTGAGCGGCATCGTCCATTCGTTCCAGTCCACGGTGCGATGATCAGGATGGTAAGGAGCATACAGTTGCTTCAACCAATAGCTGAAGTTCGGATGGAGCTTGATAAAACTGTAGAAGGCATCTCCGAAGTTTATGGGGCTCAGACAAGCTCTGTTGATCGGTCGTTGAGCTATCGCGTTTGTGCAGTACGACGACATGCAGACCCTTGTTTCGCGTTCGGCCACGTTGCTCAAGCTTCGAAAACTATTCGTTGAATGGAGCCGATACATATAGCGATCCGATTCGACATATTTGGGCTCGACCACTGTTACGGCACGTAGCGCGAACTCCCAATCATGGCAGTATTTCAGATCGGACAGCAACCCGATTTTCCTTAGCAATTCCCGGCTCAATACGAAGTTGCCGCTTGAAGCGGCGACCTGTGAATCCAGAAAGATCCAGGATAACGGAGAACCCGTTATTCGGCCGCGATCAGTGGCGTATCGAAGGCTCGTCGGAAATTGATGGGTTGTTATCGGCCTGCCGCGTTCATCGATTGGCTCAACGGCCGAAAAGCCGAAAAACAGCTTTTCTCTTTCATATTGACTCGCAAATATCCGAATACGATCTTTCGAAAATGCATCATCCGAATTCAGGAAGAAGATCATGTCTCCCTTCGCGAGAGACAACGCCCTATTCCAGGTGCCGGGCGCTCCGAGGTTGAGAGGATTCTTCAGGAGCGAGCAAGATGCGAAGCGCTTGGCAAAGGATCTTTTTTTGAGGACCCGTTGCGCGATTTCGAAGCTCCTATCGGGCGAGTGATCGTCGACGATAATGAGCTCAACGTCGGGGAAGTTCTGTCGATAGACAGTCTCCAGGCATTCTTCGATATATGCTTCATGCCTGTAGCAAGCGATGACGACGCTGGCCAACATGCGGATTCCCCCGCTCAGCGTCGAACAATGATCGAATGATTCGATCTGATGAGCGCACGACTCCCCTCACCTACCTCCAGAACCGCGATCTGGTACTCTCCCTCAGGAAGATCGTGGACGAGAAAGGAGAGTTGGAAACCAAAATAGCAATCACTGCTCTTCGTTCTCATATATTCCTTGACGTCAAACCGCTCATGCCAGTCCACGACCAGACAATATCCGTCTCGCTCCGGCATTTCGGAGTCCGTGGAGAGAAGGATGAGGAAGGCAATCCTGTGTTTGCTTGCCTCAAAGGAGCCGCCCGCGCAAACCCATCCTCGCACGAGCACGACCGATCGCGGGTCCACCACCACCCGTTCGTTCGTTTGAGAATTAATGTTTTCGATGACCAACAACGATTCCGCCGGATTTTCCGACGCGCCCTCGGCTTCAACCGGAATCCCGCTTCGCATATGTTGCAGGCCGGAATAGATCATCTCCGATCGATGAATATTAGCGAGCAATTGAACGTGGGTACTCGCTTCCTTCATCGCTTGCTCGAGCTCTTGCCGACTTAGGCAATCCAGCAAATCCGGATTCGAACGGACCTGAGCCGAGATTGGTTCGGACGATGCCACCCTTCTCACTGCCTCCAGAAACGCCCGACCGTACCGCGAGTCCGGTTCCAGGTGAGCTCCCTCGGCCCATTCATTCCAGGAGTTGATGAAAACAATCGGCTCCGCAAACGGGCCCTTTCTTGCTCTCCCTGCAGCATCCCGCAGCCATACCTCGAACGCCTCCGGACTCGATCTGTTGAAGATGTGTCCGCGTGAACCTTTGCGGGGCGTGTTATCCCAGCGCGGCATGACGGCCGGAAAGCAGGGAAAATCGTAGGTCTTACCCAGAGACGAGCGCACGGCATCGACATAGTCGTAGACTTTTCCCGTGAAGTTCGCCGGCGCGCCCAACTCGGCCAGCGGCTGCTCCGTCGTCGAGACGGTGTGCGGAGGAAACTCAACTGCCGCATCGCAGTTCACATCGCGTGGATCAAACTCCCCGAACGTCATGGCATTACAGATCAGAATTTCCCCGATACCTAGTTCCTTCGCTCTTGCGCGCCATGTTTCAAACAGGCTCTGCCTATCCGGCAACAGCGAGGGTCGATAGATCAAGATGATCTTGCGACCATCTACCGTGATATAGCGTTCATCGAGCAGGAGCTCCGCCATATCGTCGATAAAGCGAACGTCATCTTCCAACGCATGATTCTGTCCGAGCAGGAGCTCGGCATCCGAACCGTCCCAGCGGCGCGACCAGTTCTCATTCGCCCAGCAAATGCAGAACGGCAGGTCTGGCTCTCCATCCTCCAGAAGAAGCTCCAATGGCCGTTCGAGCAGCCTGCGACCCTGGAACCAGTAAACGTAGTAACAGAAGCCATGGATGCCGTAGCGGCGAGCCAACTCGGCCTGTTGCCGGCGGGTCTCCGTCAATCTCACGTCATAAAAGCCCAGATCTGCCGGCAGCCAGGGAGATTGATGTGCAGGAAACTGAGGGCGCATACGTGCGATATTGGTCCATTCGGTGAATCCGGGTCCCCACCATCTGTCGTTCTCCTCGAACGAGTGAAACTGCGGGAGATAGAAACAAACATGACGCACCTGCTTGCCGGCAGGATCCGGATCAGGTGTGATAGGTCTGTTGTTATTCGGAATCAGCAGGTCGGTATAATCGGAGGGTGAAAATCCGAGCGCAACGACCAGTTCATCGGGCGCGATGGCGTCAAAGAGCGGAATCTCGAAAAACTCTCCATCATCTAGACGAACGCGAAGATAGATCTGTGTCTGATCCGGGTCCGCCCATGTGTTTCTGAGCGCGCGCGCCAGACGTCGACGCGCGACAGGGTTCGCCAGATCGATACGAAATCCGGGACGGCCAATTGCCATTCCCGAGCCGATTCCGCCGGGAGCCGCGCGATCCGTTCTCGTCTCCTCGATCGCGTGGGGGCCGACAAAGAGAGAAAGAGAAACAGATACCGTGGGCGAGCGCGTATCGACGATCCAGCCAGAAATTTCCCGGCCGGAATGCTCCAGTATTGCCCCGCGTAGGCGCGCGCCTGACTCCAGATCGCTGAGATCTGGATCCAGGAACGAGCTTTGAAGATTTTCCTCATGTGAAATAGGACTGGCGACGGGTCGCGTATTCTTCGCATTCCTAACATCGCGCTCCGCAATCTTGTTCATCGTACCCGGGTCTCCTGACAGCCCTGACCTGTTAGACTCATGATCCCGCATCACACGCGGGCGAGGCCTGAAGACAAGCCACTCGTATTCCGCCGGCGAGATCTCGCGTGAAGAAGGTGACCCCGCATTCAATTCTCAAGATCGAACCCGATAGCGAGCGATGCTCAGCCATCGACCGTTGTCACGCCGGCCGCATCCAGACGGCGCCGGGCACCTTCATGGTTTTGATTCGCTGCCCGGCGATACCACTGCACCGCCGCGTCCTGATCTTTCATAACGCCGCTTCCCGCCATCAACGCGTCGCCGAGCGCAAACTGCGCTTCCGCCATATCCTGCCGAGCTGCTCTTTCGAACCATTCAACTGCCTTCCCGGGATCGGCCTCGCAGCCTTGCCCTTTTCCAAGCATCACCGCGAGGTTGAACTGCGCAACCTTGTGTCCCTGTCGCGCGGCGGCCTCGTACCACTGCGCCCCCTGCGCAACATCCTGGGCTAAGCCCGCGCCGGTGCAATACAGTACGGCGAGTTGAAACTGCGCGCCGGCATGGCCTGCATGCGCGGCCTTCGTCATCCAGGACGCCGCAGCCTTCGCATCGCTCATACCGTTTGGATCGAGATGAAGAAGCCCAAGGGCATATTGCGCATCGACATGCCCCGCGCCGGCGGCACGCGCGAACCATGTGACAGCAGCTTCGACGTCTGCGTCCCCTCCAAACTTTCCCATATGCAATACGCCGAGCTGGAATGCCGCCGGCGCGTGATCTGCCTCAGCCGCCTCGATCA
This sequence comes from Nitrobacter sp. CN101, assembly GCF_055390255.1. Taxonomy (NCBI): domain Bacteria; kingdom Pseudomonadati; phylum Pseudomonadota; class Alphaproteobacteria; order Hyphomicrobiales; family Nitrobacteraceae; genus Nitrobacter; species Nitrobacter sp. CN101. The sequence goes on along the minus strand of NZ_AP038833.1, from coordinate 746,822 downwards.
ATAGCGCGCATGCCTGCTCAAGCTGCTCGGTCGAACCGTCCTGATGGAGCAGGAAAAGCGCATAGGCTGTCTTGGCGTCCGGGTCCCCACCCACAGCGGCCCTGCTGAGCCACTCTTCCGCCCGTTTCTGATCGCGCGGAACCCCATTGCCTGCCGAGTAAAGTCTTCCAAGCTGCAACTGCGCGGCGCGGATGCCGCCTTCGGACGCGCGCTCAAACCATTCAATCGCGCTTTCCACGTTGCGTTCGACGCCGGAGCCGTTGAGGTAGAAGATGGCGATGTTGAAAGCGGCAGTCGCGTGACCATTGCGGGCTGCGCGCTCAAACCATCTTGCTGCCTGACGGATATTCGGGCCGACACCGGTTCCGGTCGCATAGAAGCGGCCCATGAAGAACTGCGCCTGCACGTCGTCCCGTTCGGCGGCCTTCTCATACCAGACCGCGGCCTCCCTCAGATCGGGCGCAAAACCTGCGCCGTGCGAATAGAATTCAGCCAACGCCTGAACCGCCGGAAAGTAGTCCTTGCGCGCCGCCTTGCGCAGCGCGGTTTCGGCCCTGTCGATATCCTTCGCAACACCATGGCCCTTCAAGCGCAACAGGCCGATGTTATAGAGCGCGATGACATCGTCGTGCATGGCAGCGCCCTGGAATAGGCGGGCCGCTTCCGCAGGGTTCTCCAGCATCCCCGTGCCCTTCAGGTTCATGAACGCGAGCGCAACCTGCGCCCTTAGATGATCCTGCCCGGCCGCGTTGCGATACCAGGCTGCCGCCTGTTCGAAATCGACGGGAACCCCTTTGCCTTGGAAATAGATATCGCCGAGAGCGAATTCTGCCGCAGCGCAGTTCTGCTCGGCAGCAACTCCATACCATGCGAACGCTATCTGGAGATTCTTCTCGCAGCCGAGCCCCTCGCTATACATATTGCCAAGGACCGTCTGCGCCTCGGCTTTACCTCGTTCCGCCGCGACCGATATCCAATGGAAAGCAGCGTCAATATTCCGCTCAACACTCGTTCCATGCGGAAACACAAGCTGGTGAATATTCGACGCCTTGTCGCCGAGACGTACGGCCGAGGATTGGCGCCATGTTTCGTGGCGATGCGGGCCCAGCAGCGGCTTTTCTCCCTGTAGAAAGATCAGACCGAGCTGAAACTGCGCTTCGACGTTGCCGAGCCGAGCTGCACGCTCATACCAGATTGCGGCATCGGGCACGCTCCTGACGACCCCTTCGCCTTTTACATAAAGCATTCCTATTCGGTAGGCGGCCTCGGCCTCGCCTGTCTCCGACGCCAGCTTCCAGTGCTTGATCGATTCAAGATATTGGCCACGCTCATACGCAGCCATTCCACACTCAAAAGCACCAGCTCGAGAAGATGCAGAAGCCGGGCGCAACCACTGTAAAAGCGATCTAGATGACAGCATCATGGTTCACGCATGGCCTCGTGGAAGCTCTTCAACATTCCGCCGAGCAGATACATCGCGACCGAGCGGGTTCCGACATTGACGTCCCCCTGAAGGGTCATGCCGGGAATCAGACGAAAATTGCTCGGCACGTCCTTGAAATCGGAGGTGTCCACCGAGCACCGTGCCTTGTAATAAGTATAGTTGAGCGGCTTGCCGTCATCGTCCGTGGTGAACGCGCCCTCGCTAATCCAACGCACCTTTCCGCTCGCCGTGCCATGCTCCGCCGCATTGAAGGCATCGACCTTCATGGTGCAGGGATCGCCAGCCCGAACGAACCCAATATCGCGAGAAGCGATCCTGATTTCCGCTTCAAGCTTGATGTCGATCGGCATGAGCGTGATGAAGGGATCTCCCGGCTTGAGGACGGAACCGACCGACAGCCTTGCCATCGTCAGCACCACCGAAGGTTCGGCAGCCGTCCAGCGCACGAGATTCTGGTGCTTGAGCGCCTTCTCATAGGTCGCCCTTGCTTCATCGAGCTTGTTACGCGTCGTCACCAGATCCTGGCTCAGTTGCGCAAACCACTGCTCTTTGAATGCGTCGCGATCGGCGGTTATCGATCCCAGTGAATTCTGCGCCACAATCAGGCCGTTGTGTGCATTTTCCAGCGTCCGTAATAATTCCAGCCGGGCGTCTTGGGAGATGTACATGTTGAGCTGCGATCCGGTACCGCGTTCGGCGAGCGTGGTGCGCATAGTTTCAATTTTCGCCAAGATCTCGTCGCGCTGCCGATATCGAGCATCGTCATCGCGCAGTTTTTCAATCGTCGCCTTGGTCTCCCTGATCTTTGATTCGAAGCTGTTGAGCTGGGCGTTATATTGAGCCACGCGCTGACCGTAGAGCGCCTTCTGCAAGCCTGCGTATTTCTGGAAGTCAGGATCCGACTTGTCGGCAAAAACGAGCGGCTGCTGCTTCAGCTCGGCCTCATCGCGCGCCACTTGGGCCTCAAGGCTCGCGATCTGCAACTTCGCCTGCATCAAGTCCGCGGATGTGAAGGTCGAGTCGAGCGTGGCGAGCAGCTGCCCCCGTTCCACCTGCTCGCCCTCGCGCACGTCGATCGTCTTGATGATCGAGGGATCCAGCGCCTGCAAGACATTGACATGACCGAGCGGCACGATGTTGCCGCTAAGGCTGGTGATGACACGGTCGACCCGCGTCAGACACAGGATCACGATGATCGAAACCAGGAATGCAGAAAGCACGAACAGGGTGGCGCGCGCGACCAGGGGTTCGGCGGCTTCCCGGATTGCATCGGTCTCCGACTGAAATTGGCGAACGGTCGCCAGCGAAACCTGGCTATGGGACAAGGGTCGGGCTCCGAAGTTTAGGCCTGTCACTGCGGACCGTCGGCGCGAGATGCGTGTTCTGCTGGTACCAAAGCGAACTGTAGATGTCGTTCCGTTCCAGCAGCTCCGCGTGCCGCCCAAGATCGTCGACAACCCCGCGGTTGAGCACAAGGATGGCATCCGCTTTTGTTAGCGACGACAGCCGATGGGAGATGATGATCAGCGTCCGGCCATTCGCTATCCGCGCGATATTGCTGTTCACGATGGCCTCGCTGTCGGCGTCGAGCGCGCTCGTCGCCTCATCAAGGATGAGAACCGGCGGATCGACGATCAGCGCTCGCGCAATCGCAAGCCGCTGGCGTTGCCCTCCGGAGAGGTTGGGCGATCCCTCATAGACACGGGTTTCATAACCCCGTGGCAACTTGTCGATGAATTCCTCCGCGCCCGCCAATCGCGCCGCCTTGACGACGTCGTCAAAGGTGGCATCCGGCACGGCTGCGCAGATGTTTTCGCGAATCGTCCCGCTAAAGAGAAAGTTTTCCTGCAGCACGATGCCGACATTCCTGCGCAGATGATCGACGTCGTATTCGCGAACGTCGATTCCGTCGATCTTGATCAGCCCGTCATAATCGGAATGCAATCGTTGCAAGAGTCGTGTGATCGTGGTCTTGCCGGAACCGCTTTTGCCCATCACGCCAAGCGTGGTTCCCCTGGTGACTTCAAAGGAAACGCCGTTCAGCGTTGGCGAGACAGCGCCTTTATACCTGAAGGTGACGTTGGAAAACTCCACTTTCCCCTCGATCGCGGAGCGAACGCCATGCCCTGAACGCCCCTCCTCGGGGGGCTGGTTCACGAGGTTGCGGACCGTTGCGACCGCACTACGCGCTTCGTCATATTGATTGATCAACTGCGCCATCTGCATCAACGGGGCCGATACCCGCTGCGACAGCATCAGGAAAGCGAACAATGCCCCGATGAAAACCGGATCATCGTTGATAAGCGCGAGATAAACGCCGATCGCATAAGAACCGCTCACCGACAGCCGCTCCAGCGGGCGCACCACCGCCTGGATCGCGTTTCCAGTCATCCCTTCCGCGAGCCGCGCCTTGGCGACACGTGCCACCAGCACGTCCCAGAAATGACGCTGCCGCGAATCGAGCGCCAGCGATTTCACCGTCCGAATGCCGTTAAGCGTTTGAACCAGAAACGCACCCTGATCGCCTTCCGCGACCAGGACGGCGTTCGACGCCTTGCGGTAAGTCGGCAGCATCAGAATAAGCCACCCGACGATCAACGCCGAGAACGCCAAGACTATCAAAGTCATCATCGGGCTGAAGAAAAACATGATCGGCAGGAAAAAGATCAACGTCGTTGAGTCCAGTACCGTTCCGAATAACTGACCCATCAGGAACGAGCGAATGCGGAACACCTCGCGGATGTCGCGCGCGACGAGCCCGACGGCGGTCTGCTCGAAATAGTCGATGGGAAGATTGAGGACCTTTTCGAAAACGTAGGTGGACAACTTGACGTCAAGCCTGGTCGTCAGGCGATGAACAAGGACTTGCCTGAGGAACGCGAACGTCGCCTCGAAGGCGATGATGACCAGCATCGCGACGCAGAGCACGTAGAAGGTATTGTACGCGTGATAGAAGATCACCTTGTCCGACAGCAGGCGCCAAAACATGATAGGCGCGAGGCCCAGAAGTCCGAGGACCAGCGCAGCGATTGCGACGTCCCGAACAATGCGACGCTCGCGAAACATCAATGCGACCACGAGACCGAAACTGAACGGCTGCGATTCGTCCGAGATTTCGTAGTTTCGCTTGGCGAGAATGACGTCCCCGGACCAGATGTCTTCGAAGCGAAGCCTGTCGATCACGAGCAGCGCGTCTTCCGCGGCGTTTGGATCCCTCAGCGCGATGCGCGTATTGTTGGCGTCTCCAGTGACGCCCAACAACACCATGAAGCTTCCATTGCGGAGACCGACAATGGCCGGAAGCGCCTTTTTCAGATGGGAAAGCCCGTCCCAATCGAGTTTGACGTGCTTCGATCGCATGCCGGCCTGTTCGGCGCAGCGGACCAACTGGCTGGAAGACACTTCCCCTTCGGTAAGAAGATTATCCTTGATGAGCTGCGTCGAGGTGAGATCCAGCCCGTGCTGCCGAGCGACAATGACCAGGCATTCGAGCCCGGACGGCAGCATCGGATCGATATCGGCATCCTCGGCGACGGCTGGCGCGATCATGAAGTCTCGCTCTGTTCGTTGCAATTCATGATAAGGTCATCCATGCCATCAAGCGAGTGATAATGACCTCTCATTAATAACATTACATATAATGAAAGTGACGAAAACACGAACATTTCAAGAGATGCGGCGGCGTTGAGGCGGCAATTACCCGCATTCGTCGGGCGGCAGAGCCCGGCATCAAAAGGCCGGCGCCCCGGCTCCAGCGTGTCCCGCTTTGTATTAGGGCGCTGCGCCAGCATCCCTTTCCCGGGAGTTCGCTATCGTATGCTTCGGTTGGTCCGGTTCAAAATTGGACTGCCGAAAATGCAACGGGTTCTTCCGAACCACGCAAGGGCGTCCGTGCATGGCCACTCTGCACCGGAATAGAGTCTTTCATAGCTTCACGGAAACGGTGAAAGACTCTAGCTTTTTGATTTGACGCGTTTTCTTCACGCAAACCGGATTCCACTTCGCTCGAAAACGCTCTAAGCCGCCAGCTCCTGAAAATTGAATCCGCTTTCTAACAAAGCCGTCTTGATGGCTGCATCATCGGCCTCGGGCATCAACGCCAGCGCGCAGACCTCGAAATTCTGCATTGAGACGGACACGGTGGGGAAGCCGGCCGTCAATAGCAGATTGCCGAGCCGCTCTGCGGTAAAGCCGGTGCGATGGGCCATATGCAGGTGTCCTTCCTCGATCGCCCGGGAATGGCCGTAGAGCATATCGAGCGGCCTGATCGGACCTGCAGGAGAATTGTAGGCGACGGCCGCAATACCTTGCTCGACTATAAAATGAGCCACCGCTTCGACGTCAGGGCTCATGATCAAGGCAAAGCCGTCCGGTTGCAGCACGCGATGGAACTGGCGCAACGTGGGAAAGATCTCGTGAGCATAAAGATGCTCAAGGACGTGCGACGACCATATCACATCAAACGATTGTGGCTCGAACGACGTTTCAAGTTCGAGGATGGAGCCGACGACATGAGGTTTGACACCCGGGTCGATATCAAAGCGTAATTCTTCCAGTCCTCGCTCCTGAATCATTCGAGCGATTCGTCGGGCAGATCCGGGGCCGGAGCCCGCATTGAGCAAGCGCTTGATACCTCGGGGCAACATCGGCTCCTGGCGTTCCGATCGGAGCTATCGGAAAAAAGTTAGAACAATACCGCTCCAGCGATCTACGACCATGACCCTATCGATGTGGCTTCACAAAGGCACGAGCGGCCCCGTGGCGTGTCTTTGCATCACAAAAGTTAAGGCCCCACCGAAGCGGGGCCTTAACAATCCTGTCCCTCCGTCCGAACTATGAGAGTTTCGGCAGCGTGACGACCTGATCGCTGAAGTGCAGCTCCTCAACTCCGCTGACCGCAACGGTCTGTTCGTCGTTGAAGTGCAGGGTGTAGGTCGACGTGCTCGCATCGACGTCGATCTTGGCGACATCGAAGAACGAACGACCGGCAAACTCGGCGGAGTCGTTACCGTTACCGCCGAAGATGGTATCGCTGCCGCTATGCGACTCGATCCGGAAGGTGTCATTGCCACCTCCGCCTTCCAGCGTGGAATTGCCATGTCCACCACCGGACAGCCTGAAATGGTCGTTGCCCGCACCGCCTTGCATGACGTCGCCCTGCACGCCAACCAGTGTGTCGTTCCCAGCGCCGCCTATAAGCGTGCTGTGTCCTTCCACATCATTATTGCCACCATTATTGCCACCGCCGCCATGACCATGACCTCCGCCATGGTCATCTCCGCGGCCGCCACCATGGTCGTCTCCGCGACCGCCGCCACGGTCATCTCCGCGACCACCGCCACGGTCATCTCCACGACCGCCGTCACGGTCATCTCCGCGACCGCCGCCACGATCATCTCCACGACCGCCGTCACGGCCGCGGCCGCGATCATTATCCCCGAAGGTGCTGTCGTCGGCGCTGGCAACGCGCGCGTTACCGCCGCCGCCTCCGCCGCCGGCGGCCAGCGCACCAGATACCAGGAGATCGTTGCCGGCGCCGCCGTCCAGCGTGTCATTGCCGGTGCCGCCGTAAATGCTGTCATTGCCGGCACCGCCGAATAGCGAGCTATCGCCATGGCCTCCGCGGATGACGTCGTTGCCGCCGCCACCGTAGACCGTATCGTCACCGCTATCGCGAAGGTTGATCGTATCATTACCTCTGCCTGCGGCGACAAAGATGTCGTTATCCCCGCCGGTCACGTTCAGTCTGGCGCTGTGGTCGTCCAGGACGATCGCTTTCAGATTCGGATTCGTCTGGACGCTTGTCGAGTTGGATACGTCCAGAATCTGGACCACCGGCGGCACCGCCCCACCGGCGAACGGCCCTGACTCCAACCATCCCCTCGCACTGTTGTCGCCCTCGTTAAACACACCGCTTTGCTCGAGCGAATCGATCAACGCCGATCGTACGCCCGCTTCGATGTTCCCGTTATTATTGAGAAACTCACCTAACTCGGTCTTCGTCAAATAGGAAACGGCCATGGCGCCCTCTGGCTGGATTTTTTCATGACGAAAGCAGATATTCAGTCGACGCCAATCGACACCAATATACTGCAGTTCGAATGTGCTAGTCCTGAGCCGACCCGAGGCTCACATAACATATAAATGTTATGTTACCTCTCAATTGTTATGTATATGTTAGAGGCACCAGATCGCGCAAGTCAAGGATCAAATTACATCCCCTTAACTTAGATTCGATTGGGACCGTCGGCCCATCAGCCGGATATCTGCGTACTTTGCCGAGCCGATTTCACTAAATCTGGGTCGGATTCGTCCACTAGGCATGCATAAAATCAGAAGGACGGACCGCTATTAAAACCCTGACCGGCCAGCCAATTGTGATTTTCGGTCAAGAAATGGTAACGTCGGCAGATGCTTTTACCGGAAAATGTGAGAATTTGTTGTCGTGGCGCCCGCATGAGCTCTCCCGGACTGAGACGGAGAATTATAACCGTTACTCAGCGCAAAGGCGGTGTCGGCAAAACCACAATTGCGGTCTGTGTCGCCGCTGCGCTCGCGCGCCGGGGACATGACGTTGCGCTTGTCGACAGCGACCCTCAACGTTCCGCCTCACAGTGGGCGGAGCCCGGCAATCTCGAATTCCCGGTCTATGAAATGGCCCTGGAGCAAATGTCAGTCTCCGCCTGGGCGCAGGAAGTGCGCAGCATTGAAGCCGGGGTGATCGTCATCGACACCGCTCCCAACGCTCGAGAAATGGGGGCCTCCATCGCTGTGGCCAATCTGATTTTGGTACCCTGCACCCCGTCCGGCCTTGACCTCGACGCAACACTTCAGACGCTTGCGATCATTAACGCAGCACGGGAACGCCGCCGGGATCGAATCAAGGTGATCCTGGTGCCGAACAGGCTCGATCGCCGCACGCTCGAGGGAAGGCAACTGCTCGACGAGTTAAATACATTCGGTGAAGCGGTCGGGCCGCCGATCGCTAGCCGCGCCGCCTTCGTTCGTTGCTTCACCAGCGGTCAATCGGTAACAAGCTTCGTGCCCGGAGATAACGCCGATCGGGAAATCCAAGAACTGGCGGACGCAATCGAACGGACCGACCAAGAGGAATAGGTAACTCCGCACTCGCAGAGAGACGCTTTTCCCTTCCAAGGACAGCTATCTGGAATTGGCTGGACCAAGCAGGGCCTGGATCACACCAGGCGTCTCCGACGGACGAGACGATGCCGTAACCGCGGCTTCCTCAAGCCTCATTTTCTCTAGCAAGAGATCCGTGACGATCTTTCGAAGCCGCTGGTTCTCGAGTTTAAGCTCCTCCAGAACATGACGCATCTGATCCATCGCCGGAGGTCTGGCAGACGCCACACCTTCTCCTGCATTGTCCTGAAAAACATTTGCTTCTTGCCTTGGCAGGGGCAGTTTCCTCCACCGATGAAGGGTCATGACACTCACACCAAGCGCCTTGCACACATCAACCTGGGAATTGCCCGTGCGGGCAAGCTCGTCTGCCCGGGCAAGCTTCGAAAGAATTTCCTCCCGCGAATGCTTCTTCATCTTCCTACCTGGATACGGCTTCGATGATAGGGAATAGACCGAATATAAATCTCATTTTGAGAACAACTTCACAACGATAAAATAGACAAATAAATATATGACAGCCGATCGCCACAGGATCAAGCTCCGCGCACGTTAGCCTTTCGTGTTAGCTGCAGTGCAACGTAAAACCGAAACCATCTGTTTCGATCCCCGATTGTTATCATATGGCGAGATACCCACGAGGACCGCGATCGGGCGTATCACTTCTTCAGAGCACAGGCGCCAAGGTCTGTGGTCGATCCTATCTTTCCCATCTTGCGTTCCGCGTGCATTCTGTAAGACGACTGCAGTCGTCACAGCGGAACTACCTATCAAACCTCACAGATTCGATTTGTAACCAGCTTCTCGCGCGGACGAACAAGTCGGCACCTTTGTGCCGTGCATTGCGCCGTGACATTGTCCAGATATGTCAGTCGCCCCGCCGCATCTCGCACTTAAAGATGTTGTGGTCATCAGGCCAGATGGCCCCGCGAGGGCAGGAGAATTCGCGGCCCGATCGTCTCGCCGCCTTCGTCGCACTCGCGTAAAATTGATACGCGTTGGCGCCACATGAGTCGGAAGGTCTCACAGGCTCGTGTAGATGCCTGATTTGCTGGTGGGCCCGGAGGGACTCGAACCCCCAACCAGACCGTTATGAGCGGCCGGCTCTAACCATTGAGCTACAGGCCCCGGCCGGACGTCGCGTGTGCAACCGCCGCCGGCGCAGGCATCCCCTTACAATGTCATGTGCCGCGCGGCAATCGGCGGTCAGGGCTTTGGGTGGCTTCGAGCGCGATACGGAGCACGCGCGCCAGATCGGAGCGCGCATTTCCTCCTCTCCGTGACCACCGCGCTAAAAGTGGCACGCGTTCCACAGAAGATGTGCGACTGCGGCAGGCATCAGGCGGGGTCGTAGGTCTTACCAAGCGGGTTTTTGACGCCGCTCCGCAAACCGGACATCTCGATGACCTTTATTTCGATGACCTTATTAGCTGGTTGCGAGCGTACAGGCCCGATGCGGACCGGGACGGCAGCGCCGAAAGAACACGTTCTGTCTGGGCGCCGGCCAAAAGACATCGTTCCAGCGGTCACCAGCGACCACGAGACCTAGCGGCACCGGAAGTGACAGAACCAGACGCAACGAGGGCGTCTTAACTCTTTGCTAACCATACACCGGGCAAATTCTGCCTAGGGGACCGCGCGTCGTCAGCCGCTCAGAACGGCATCGCCCCCAATGAACGCCAGGGCGGCGCCTCACTTCGATTCGAAATGGAGGCGCCTCAGCCGCCGCGCAGACGATCGGCGCGGGAGCGGCCTTGGGCGTGGGGGAGACGGGGGATGAGGGGCATCACGGCGAATCAGGACGCAAATTCGCCAGGCTCGGGTTTTCCGAGTTTTGGCGAGATCGGGATCATGCTGAAGCGCGGCGATCTCGCGCTCGCCTTCGGCATCCTGACGATCCTTGTCGTCCTGATTCTTCCGCTGCCGTCGATCATCCTCGACCTCTTTCTGGCGATCTCGATCACGCTGTCAATCCTGATCCTGATGACGTCCCTGTTCATCCAGGCGCCGCTGGAATTCTCCTCTTTCCCGACCGTGCTGCTGATTGCGACCATGCTGCGGCTGTCGCTCAACCTCGCCTCAACACGGCTGATCCTGTCGCACGGGCATGAAGGCTCGGCCGCCGCCGGCCACGTCATCGAGGCCTTCGGCAACTTCGTGATGGGCGGCAACTTCGTGATCGGCATCATCGTGTTCGCGATCCTGGTGATCGTGAACTTCGTGGTCATCACCAAGGGTTCGGGCCGCATCGCCGAGGTGGCGGCGCGCTTTCAGCTCGACTCCATGCCCGGCAAGCAGATGGCGATCGATGCCGACCTCTCCGCCGGCCTCATCGACGAAAAGACCGCCAAGGAACGCCGCAAGGCGCTGGAAGATGAAAGCGGCTTCTTCGGCGCCATGGACGGCGCCTCAAAGTTCGTGCGGGGGGATGCGGTCGCCGGCCTGCTCGTCGTCTTCATTAACATCATCGGCGGCATGGTCATCGGCATTGCGCAGGAGGGCCTGAGCTTCGCCGACGCCGCGCGCAGCTACACGCTGCTCACCGTCGGCGACGGGCTGGTGACACAGATTCCCGCACTCATCGTCTCCACCGCCGCGGGCCTTCTGGTCTCCAAGGCTGCCGTCACCGGCGCCGCCGACAAGGCGCTGATGAAGCAGCTCTCCGGCTATCCGCAAGCGCTTGGTATGTCAGCCGGGGTCATGCTGGTGCTGGGTCTGCTGCCCGGCATTCCGATGCTGCCGTTTGTCGCGCTCGGCGGCGGAGCGGCGGCGCTTGCCTGGAGTTCGCGAAAACGCCAAAGCGCCGCGGCTGCGGCAGCCATGGCGGCGGCGGCGGACGCCGCGGTCGCCCCCCCGAGCACGGAAGAGCCGATCTCGGCGGCGCTGAAGATCGACGATCTGAAGATCGAGCTGGGTTATGCGCTGTTGCCGCTGGTCAACGGCCCGGATGGCCAGGATCGCCTCACCGAGCAGATCAAGGCGCTGCGCCGCTCGCTCGCGATCGAGATGGGATTCGTGATGCCGGCGGTGCGGATTCTCGACAACGTGCAGCTAGAGGCCAACACCTACATCATCAAGATCAAAGAGGTCGACGCCGGCTCGGGCCGTATCTGGCCGAACCAGTACATGGTGATGGATCCTGCCGGCGATCAGGTCGGGGTTCCCGGCATTCACACCACCGAACCGACCTTCGGACTGCCGGCAACGTGGGTGGATGCCTCGCTCAAGGAGGAGGCCTCACTGAAAGGCTATACCGTGGTCGATGCCGCGACCGTAGTTTCGACCCACCTCACTGAACTGCTCAAGACCAACATGTCGGATCTGCTCTCTTACGGCGAAGTGCAAAAACTTCTGAAGGATCTACCGAAGGAACAGGGCGAGCTGATCAAGGACATTGTTCCAGGCCAGATCACGATATCCGGCATCCAGCGCGTGCTGCAGCTCCTGCTCGCCGAGCGCATTTCCGTCCGCGATTTATCCACTATCCTCGAAGGCATCGCCGAAGCGCTGGCCTTCTCGCGCAACCCGGCGACGCTGGTCGAGCACGTGCGTGCCCGCCTTGCGCGTCAAATCTGCGCCCAAAACACTTCCGTCAACGGTTACCTGCCACTGGTCGCACTATCGGCCAAATGGGAACAGGCCTTCGCCGACTCCATCATCGGCCAGGGCGAGGAACGCAGCCTTGCGATGCAGCCGTCAAAGTTATCAGAATTTATGGCCGCGGTGCGCGACCGCTTCGAACAGGCCGCCCGGGAAGGCGAAGCGCCGGTACTGGTAACCTCGGCCGCAATCCGGCCGTTCGTCCGCTCGCTGGTCGAGCGTTTCCGCGCCCAGACCTCTGTTCTATCGCAGGCCGAAATCCATCCCCGGGCCCGGCTCAAGACGGTCGGCAGCATCTGATTACGCTGCTCGAATCACGCCGCTCTTAATGCGGCATTTTGGCACCAGACAACTGGTTTATCTCCAGCCCTTGCCCGACCCCCGTCGGCCCCGTCGGGACGCGCCGCGTGCGCAGTTTAACGTTAAAATGCTGATGTATTTGCATAATTTATCAATTTCTCCATATTAGGCCGGGTTCAATGATCGCGCATCTTCACACCTTTTCACCACTTTGTGATCAACCCTTCGGAACATTGGTGTCGATTCCTACGTTCTAAAGGCGCGAGACTATGAACCTCTGCGCAGGCAGCGGCGACCAATCTTCAAGAAGGAAGTTACGCCAGGAGGGCTTCCAATGAACCATTCGATTTACAGCGCGGATCGGACGACCCACCTGAAGATCGTGGTTGTGGCTCTTGTTGCAGGTATTGCAGTGGCGGGTTTCGCAATTTCAGCGCGGATGAGCGCTGACGATGGCTATACCCAGACTGCACGCATCATCAAGGCCGGGAAGCCGATGGCTGTTACGAGTTCGGGCGCGATGGTCGTCCGCTGAAGGAGTTTGAAGGAATTCACGAGGCTTCTTTACATTTGCCCCCCGAAGTCGCCACGTGAGTACGTAGAGGACCCACTAACCCCAAGTGGACTACGATGGAAAACGCCCGCCCCCCACGGGCGTTTTCTTTCGTTATAAACACCCCATAATAATAAGCGTACCCAGATAGAAGCCGTCGTCGATGTCGCGTCACGCGATGGTGGCGGCGCCCATGCGCGAGCGCATTAAACCGATACTATCAAGATCGGCCTGCTCGCGAGCGCTCTCTTCAGCGCGTTCGCGAGCCTGATCGCGCTCATCCAGCAATTCGACCTTCTTGAGCTCCTCAAAGGCTTCCGCCAAGCCCATCTTGGCATCTTCGAGCTGGACGCGGAGTTCGTCGGCGGAGCGGGTCAGGTTTTCCCGGCGCTGGATCGCTGCCTTGGCATAGGTCGGATACGCGAAATGTGCGGGATCATCGATCCCAGCACGTTCCTGCTCGATTTCGATCTCACGCTCCAGATCGACCGACATGCGCTGAAAATCAGCAATCATGCCCTCGATCTGAGCCACCCTCCGACGCTTCTCCTCGACCTGGAATTTCTTCAGGCGGATCAGCGTTTCACGTGACTTCATCGACTCGTACTCCCCAGAAGTCCCAATCTACGCGGGACAACGGCGGCACCTCCTTCGGATCCCGCCGTACTCCTCTTATGAGAAGCCGATGATGACCCGACAAAGTTAGCTTTCCGTTTCCAAGGTCTTAACGATTTGCTGCAACCTTCGATAACCCTCCTCGATGCTGGTCACCTCATCCTTCGCCTGGCGCAGAAAATCCTCTAAAACCGGATTCAACTTGATTGCCTCGTCGACCTCCGCGTTGGAGCCGGTCCTATAGGCGCCGAGCCGGACGAGTTCCTCCATATCGGAATAAGTGGCCATCATCTGTCGCGCGCGGGTAATGATCGGCAGGAAGGCTGGATCAGCCGATTTCGGCATGGTGCGGGACACCGACTTCAAAATGTTGATCGCGGGGTAGCGACCTCGCTCGGCAATGGCACGCTCCATCACGATATGGCCGTCGAGAATGCCGCGCACTGCGTCGGCCACCGGCTCGTTATGATCGTCACCGTCCACCAGCACGGTGAAGATGCCGGTGATGGTTCCCTCGTCGGCGCCGGGACCGGCGCGTTCCAGAAGCCTCGGCAATTCGGTGAACACTGTCGGTGTGTAGCCCTTCGTGGTCGGCGGCTCGCCGGTCGACAGTCCGATTTCGCGCTGCGCCATTGCAAAGCGTGTCACCGAGTCCATCATGCACATGACGTCCCTGCCCTCGTCGCGGAAATATTCCGCGACCGCCAGAGTCAGATAGGCGGCCTGACGCCGCATCAAGGCTGGCTCATCAGAAGTCGCCACCACGACGACCGATCGTGCGAGGCCCTCTTCGCCAAGGTCGTCCTGCAGGAACTCCTGCACCTCACGACCGCGTTCGCCGACCAGTCCGATTACCGAAATGTCGGCATCCGCGTTGCGCGCCAACATCGACAGCAGCACCGATTTGCCGACGCCGGAGCCGGCGAAAATGCCGAGCCGCTGGCCACGGCAGCAGGTCAGGAATGTGTTCAGGGCGCGGACGCCGAGATCGAGCGGTTTGCCGACTCGTTTGCGCGAATGCGCCGACGGCGGCGAATTACGGTACGGCACCGGCGCCGGTCCCTGTGGTAGCGGCCCTTTGCCGTCAATCGGCTCGCCCATGGCGTTGATAACACGCCCGAGCCATGAGGCTGCCGGCCGCACCTGGCCGGAGGCATTGGCGATCAAGGCGCGGCAGCCGCGTCGTACCCCGTCAAGGCCGGCAAACGGCATGACAACGGCATTGTCGCCGTTGAAGCCAACCACCTCCGCCGGGATGGCCCGACCAACGCCGGTCTCGATCACGATACGGGATCCCACCGACATCGCATGGATAGGGCCGGCTATCTCAACCATCAGCCCACGTACGCCGACCACGCGGCCATAAATATTGACGCGCTCGATCTCGCCAATCCGCTCGGCCAAGCTCTTCATCGTGAAATCCTTAGGTTTCCGCGCATTAGCCGAGCTCCTTAACCTCGTGTTTACCCGCATCGTTAATCATTGCGTCACTGTCTTTGGTGACTGAGCGCACGTGTCTTCAGGACGAAGGCGAGTCGCGAGAGTCGGTTAGGCCTGACTTTTAATGTGGAGCCTGAGTGCCGGTCGGATAAGGAAAGCTGCTTCAATGCAACAGCTTAGGGCGATTCGATGAAAATTGCACCGAAGAGACTTGCAGAACAGAAACAGTTTTTGTTAACCATAAGCTGTCAGGATCCGAATCAGTTGCTTAAAGGCGTTTCCAGTGCCGCAAGTATTGCGGCCGGCCTGACGCCCGGCGCGGCGACGATTAGGGGACTGGCATGCGCGTTTTGCTGATTGAGGATGACAGCGCCGTCGCGCAGTCGATCGAGCTGATGCTCAAGTCCGAGAGTTTCAACGTCTATACGACGGATCTCGGCGAAGAAGGCGTCGATCTCGGTAAGCTATACGATTACGACATTATTCTTCTCGACCTCAACCTGCCCGACATGTCGGGTTACGACGTGCTCAAGCAGCTGCGCGTCTCCAAAATCAAAACACCCATTCTGATCCTCTCCGGCCTCGCCGGCATCGAGGACAAGGTCAAGGGTCTCGGCGTCGGCGCCGACGACTACATGACAAAGCCCTTCCACAAGGACGAGCTGGTGGCCCGCATCCATGCGATCGTGCGCCGCTCCAAGGGTCATGCCCAGTCGGTGATCCAGACCGGCGATCTCGTGGTCAATCTCGACACCAAGACGGTGGAAGTCGGCGGCCAGCGCGTCCACCTTACGGGCAAAGAATATCAGATGCTCGAGCTGCTCAGCTTGCGCAAGGGTACCACGCTGACCAAGGAAATGTTCCTTAACCACCTCTATGGCGGCATGGATGAGCCCGAGTTGAAGATCATCGACGTCTTCATTTGCAAGCTGCGCAAGAAGCTCGCCAATGCCTCCGAAGGCCGCAACTTCATCGAGACCGTCTGGGGCCGCGGCTACGTGCTCCGTGAACCGCACGATGACGAAGTTCGCATTCCGGCGTGATACCGGACTTCACCTTTCCTCCCAGACTGACCCCGCCGCAAATGGCGGGGTCTTTGTTTGTGAGACTTAGAAGTCTGCATTTACTCGACCCGAAGGCCAGATCCTGCCCTGAACCCGTCGCCGGGTTGCCTCGACTGACACAACATGGCTGATTATCCGGGCTGAGGCGTCATCACGGGGGCTGACATGATCCTGCAATCGCTGGCCGGGCTGCCGGCCTTCCTTCTGTATTTCTGCACAGGCCTGATCGCGGTCGTGCTGTATCTGTTCGTCTACACGCGCGTCACGCGGCACGATGAATTCAAGCTGATCTGCGACAACCATCCGGCTGCGGCGATCGCGCTCGGGCTCAGCCTGATCGGCTTCGTCATTCCGGTGGTCAGCGCCATTATCCACACTGTCAACGTGATCGACTGTCTGATCTGGAGCGTGATCGCGCTGATCGTGCAGATCGCGGTCTATTACATTGTCAAAATTCCGGTGCCGAACCTGTCGGCTCGAATCGCCGCCGGCGAACTCGCGCCGGCGATCTGGCTCGGCCTGTCATCGGTCGCGGCCGGCGCGATCAACGCTGCGTCGATGGTGTACTAACCATGGCCCAGCCTCCCGCCGAACAATTCGGAAAACGACGGCTGCCGCCGCTCGAATCGTCGCCCCCGGTGAAGCGTTCCGGACGTGTCGCGCTGCTGGTGATGGGCACGCTCGCGGTCGGCGGTGGTGCCTACTTGCTGATGCCTCACAACAACTGCGAACCTAACCGGCCCGGCGTCGCGACATCCGCAACACCCGGCCAGACCGATACCACCTGCAATTCGGGTTCATCGAGCAGCGGCTGGTCATCGCGATCGAGTTATTACGGCGGCAGCGATTCCTCCTCGAGCCACTCCTCATCCGAATCCGGCAGCGGTTCCGTCACACGCGGCGGCTTCGGCGGCTTCGCCCATGCGATCTCGGCTCACTTCTCCGGCGGCTGACACGCTGCGGCTCGCGAGTTCCTCCTATGCAACGCATCGCCTGCCCCGAACGAGACGACTGGCAATCGACCGCAGAGAATGCCGGCTTCGCATTTCATACCCTTGACGGGGCGCGGTACTGGGACGAGCGGGCCTATTATGCGTTCACGCTTGACGAGATCGAGCAACAGATCGAAGCGCCGACCGGCGAAATCCACGCCATGTGCCTCGAACTGGTCAAGCGTGCGATGAATGACGAGAGCGTGCTACGCCGCCTCAGGATCCCGCAAGCCTGCTGGCCGATCCTCACCGAGAGCTGGGCGCGCAGCGATACCACGCTTTACGGCCGCTTCGACTTCAGCTTCAGCGGTCACGAGCCAGCGAAACTGCTCGAATACAATGCCGATACCCCCACCTCGCTGTTCGAGGCCGCGGTGTTTCAATGGACCTGGCTCGAACAGGCGATGGAGCGCCAGATCATTCCCAAGAATGTCGATCAGTTTAATTCCATCCACGACAAACTGATCGCGCGCTGGCGCGAGATCGCGACGAATGGCCATCTGCATCTGACCGGGCTGTACGACAACCCCGAGGATGCGGTCACACTGAACTATCTCGAGGACACCGCCCGGCAGGCCGGCCTTCAAACGACGTCGCTGGAGATCGAACGCATCGGCGTCGACGGCACCGGCCAGTTCGTCGATCTTGACAATCGTCGCATTGAGCTCGCGTTCAAGCTCTACCCCTGGGAATGGATGCTGCGCGACAGCTTTGGCTCCAAGGTTCAGGCCGCGTCGACGCGATGGATTGAGCCGCCCTGGAAAGTCGTGCTCTCCAACAAGGGAATTCTGCCGCTGCTGTGGGAGATGTTCCCCAACCACCCGAACCTGCTGCCCGCCTATTTCGAGGACGATGCCGCGGCGAGCAAGCTCGGCAACTCGTATGTGCGCAAGCCGATCTACTCACGCGAAGGCGCCAACATCGAACTGGTCAGCAGCGGAACGGCGCTGGATCAGCAGGGTGGCCCCTACGGCAGCGAAGGGTTCGTGCGTCAGGCCTTCGCGCCGTTGCCGACCTTTGATGGTCAGTATCCGGTGATCGGAAGCTGGATCGTTGGCGATCAGGCTTGCGGACTGTCGATCCGCGAGGACGAGAACCCGATCACGGGCAACACGTCTCGCTTTGTGCCGCATGCGATCTTGTGAAACGCGGCATCACTCCGAATGCCGCGTAAGCGGCGAACGCAACGCATTCGTCGCCAAAGCCGCGCTCCAGAATGCCCCCGAAGCGCAGACTTTACGCGCGGGCCGCCGCCTTGGGTGACGGCATGCCCGGCACCAGCGTGGGCGAGCAAACGCGATTGGGCCGATAAAGACCGCGCTTGTCGGGATGCGGTTTGAACGCATCGGTCAGCCCGACTACGGTTTCAGCAGCGCCGAGCGCAAGGAAACCATCAGCTTCCATCTGCTTCGCAAGCCGCGTGAAGACGCCGATTTTGGTTTCCTGATTGAAATAGATCAGCACGTTGCGGCAGAAGATCACGTCGAAGGTCCCAAGATGGGAAAAATCCTGCAACAGGTTGAGCTGGCGGTGCTGAACCATCGCGCGAATGTCGGGGTTGATCTGCCACAGTTCGCCAACCTGCTTGAAATACTTGATTAGCAACTGAATGGGCAATCCACGCTGCACTTCGAACTGGCTGTAGAGGCCGGCGCGCGATTTTTCGAGCACCTCGTTCGACAGATCGGTAGCGATGATCTCGGTGCGCCAACCCGTCAGCAACGGACCGCATTCCTTCAGGCACATCGCGATCGAATACGGCTCCTGCCCGGTCGAACCTGCGGCGCACCAGATCCGCAGATTCCGACGAGCCGCGCGGGCCTCGAGCAGCGCCGGGATCACGGTCTCGCGCAGATGATCGAACGGTGTCTTGTCGCGAAAGAAGAAGGTTTCATTGGTGGTCATCGCCTCGACGACGTCGACCGTCAGGGCCGCGGCACCGTTCTTCATTTTCTGCACAAGGTCGCCGATACCAGAGAAGCCGGCCTTGCGTGCGAGCGGAGTCAAACGGCTCTCGACCAGATATTGCTTGTCGGCGGCAAGATCGAGGCCGGACCGCTCTTTCAGCAACTTGCGCAAGTACTCAAAATCAAGCGGTGTCACAGACGGTCTCCCGCAAATAACCGAACCAGCTTCGGGGCGATTTGTTGAAGCGGCAGAACGGCCGCGCAAATTCCGTCGTGGACGGCGGCGCCTGGCATTCCCCACACCACGCTGCTCGCTTCGTCCTGCGCGATGACATTCCCCCCGGCAGCAACAATCTGCCTGCCGCCGCGCATTCCATCGGATCCCATTCCGGTCAGGATCACGGCGAGAGCGCCGCCCTGCCAGACGTCTATCGCCGACGTGAACAGAGGATCGACGGCTGGTTTGCAGAAATTCACCGCCGGGCCGTCATCCAGAACGACGACGGCGTCTGCTCCTTTTCGGACCACCCGCATGTGACGGCCGCCGGGTGCAAGATAGATATGACCCTGCTTCACGGTCTCCTGATCCACTCCCTCATGCGCGGGGCGCCCTGCAGCCCGCGCCAGATGCTCGGCGAGAATGGTGGTAAACGTCGGCGGCATGTGCTGGGTGATCAGCACCGGGCAACGGTCGATCACCGGCCCTATTCCGCCCACCAGCGCCATCAGCGCCTGCGGCCCGCCCGTGGACGAGCCGATCAGCAGCACACGTGGGACGTTTGCGCTGAAGGCACGCAGCGTTGGCGGGGGGCGGCTCGTCGCAGGAACGGCTTTGGCAAGCGGTTCCTGTTCGCGCGGGACCAGCGGCGGTGAGGCGGCAGGCGCCGGACGACGACGTTTTGCAGCGAGGTGCCGGATCTTCTGGATCAGGTCATGCTTGAAGATATCAGCCGCGGCGATCTCTCGCGTGCTCTCGGGCTTCGGAATGTAATCGGCGGCGCCGAGCGACAGCGCCTTGAAGCTGATCTCCGCATTGCGGCGGGTCAACGTCGAGGCCATGATGACAATGAGGTTGCGCTTCTTGGCCAGCAGTTGCGGCAGCGCGGAAATGCCGTCCAGTTCGGGCATTTCGATATCGAGGACCACGACATCGGGGTTGGCGCGCTCAACCTGCTTGACGGCGTCGAGCCCGGTGCGCAGCGAGGCCGCAACTATCATGTCGGGCTCAGCCTCGATCCATCGGGAAATCAGTCCGCGTATAACGACGGAGTCATCGACCACCATGACGCGCAGCGGCTCCTGCTTTCTCGAATCTTGAGCCACCGGACTTGCCACAGCAGTACTCATGCCCCACCCCACGCAACGAATAAAAATGTCCAGCCGCCCGGATCGCGACGAGATTTAGATCAGGCCGATTTCCTGAAATTTGGCTGTCACGATGTCCTTGTCGAACGGCTTCATGATGTATTCGTTGGCGCCGGCGTGGAGCGCGCGAGCGATGTGCGCCACATCGTTCTCGGTGGTGCAGAACACAACCTTCGGCTGATCGCCGCCAGGCATCCGGCGAAGGTTGCGAAGGAATTCGTAGCCATCCATGACCGGCATATTCCAGTCCAGAAGCACGGCGTCAGGCAGTTCACGCCTGCAAACATCCAGCGCCTTCTCGCCATCCTCCGCCTCGACGATGTGGAAATTAAAGCCCTCCAGGATACGTCGTGCGACCTTGCGAATGACACTCGAGTCGTCAACGATCAGGCACGTTTTCATTTTGGTCTCCGTGTCTTTTCAGCGCTTTCCCTCGGCCGGCATTTGCCGGGGTCAAGCTGCAAGCTTGTCAGGTCCAATCTCCAGAACACGATCGACATCGAGAACAACCATTAACTGCCCATCCAGCCGATACACACCTGCCGACAGCTCCGCCATCCGCAGGTCGAGATTAGCCGGATTGACCTCGCGGCCTTCATCCGGGAGTTTCATGACCTCGCCGATCGAGTCGATCAAAAGTCCGTAGGACTCACCGCGCAGCTCGACGCCGATAGCCATGGGCGGGCGACCGGCTTCCCCCCTGGGAAGTTTGAGCCGGGCGCGCATATCGATCGCGGTGACGATACGGCCCCGCAGATTCAGTACGCCCGCGATATCGTTCGAGGCCAGCGGCACGCGGGTTAGACGTTCCGGCTTGAACACGTCCTGCACGCGTGAGATCGGCAGCCCAAACAACTGGTCGCCGATCGTCGCGGTGACGTATTCGGTGAGTGCGCTTTCGTTTGCGTGATTTACCGTCGTCATCATCTGATCCTTCATGCCGCCCGGCAAATTTCGGCGGTCTGCTCCTTCAGTGCAGCAATCAGGCCAGGCCGGTCGAATTTGGCGACGTAGTCGTGGAAGCCGGCCTGACGGCCCCGTTCGATCGCGGCCGGAGAAATCATCGACGACAGCGCAATGATCGGAGTGCCGTTCAAGCGGTTATCGGAGCGCACCGTCTCCGCGAACTCGAAGCCGTTCATGTCCGGCATTTCGATGTCCGTGAGGATCGCGTCGAATTCCTGACCCGACCGCAGCACGACGAGACCTTCCCGCGCGTTGGTCGCGAGCCGAACCTGATAGCCTGCAGCCTTGAGAACCGGCGCGAGCATGTTGCGGAAGAAGGCGCTGTCATCCACCAGCAGCACTGACCGCGCAGTGGCAGCCGCACGCATCTCCTTGCGCTTGAACCAGTCGGCGAAGGCCATCGGCAGGAAATGACCGATATCGATCACGTCCGTCGCCCGGCCCTTGATGACGGCGGAGCCGAGGATGCCCTGCTGGCTGCTCGCCACCTCGATGTTCAGACGCTCCTCGACGATGTCGATGATCTCGTCGACCACCAGCCCCGCTGCCCGGTCGTCATCAGCAAACACCAGGACCGGTTGCGACCCGTCTTTTCCAACCGAAACGCCATCCATCTGAATCAGTGGCATAAGCTGATCGCGGTACTGCACCATATAGCGGCCGTCGGAAATCTCGATCTTGTCGACCGCGATCTCTTCCAGTCGCGTGACCAGTGCGAGCGGCACGGCCTTGGGTTGATCCGATCCGGCACGGAAGACCAGAAGTGATGTCTGCTCGGCGGCGCTGGCTCGCGCAGCGCTCTCATCGGAGATCTCTTGCTGAGACAAGACCGATGCGCCCAGCGCGTGGGCGATCCCGTTCGGGTCGATGATCATGATCACAGCACCGTCGCCCAGGATGGTGTTGCCCGAGAACATGCCGATATGCCGCAGCATGGTCGACATCGGCTTGACCACGATTTCTTCCGTATGGAAGACGCCGTCCACGACGATACCGAAGGTCTGGTTGCCGACCTGCGTGACCACGATGAAACCGTTCTCGGGATCGCTGGCCGAGCCATCATCGATCTTCAGAAGGGTCTTCAAGTGCATCAATGGCAAGAGCTTATTGCGCAGCCGCAAGACCGGAGTGTCCCTGATCCGCTCGATACGGTGCTCCGAATTGGCGCGCGCGCGCACCAGCTCGACCACCGAAAGCTGCGGTATCGCAAAGCGATCACCCGTGACCTCCACGATCAGCGCCGACACGATCGCCAGCGTCAGCGGAATTTTGATGGTGACGCTCGAACCCTCGCCGGCCACCGACTTGACGTCGATTGTACCGCCGATCTGATCGATATTGGTCCGCACCACATCCATACCGACGCCGCGACCGGAGACGCTGGTTACGGCTGCAGCGGTGGAGAACCCCGGTGCGAAGATGAACTTGTGGATCTGCGCCTCGGTCATCTTTTCGATTTCGGCCTCGGTCGCCAAACCGTTTTGAAGGGCCTTGGCCTTGATGCGCTCGGTATTGAGGCCGCGGCCGTTGTCCGCGATGCAGATAATGATGTGGCCGCCCTCGTGATACGCCGAAAGACGGATCGCACCCTGCTCCGGCTTGCCTGCCTTGAGGCGCTCGGCCGGTGTTTCCAGGCCATGATCGGCGGAATTTCGTACCATGTGCGTCAGCGGATCCTTGATGAGATCAAGAACCTGACGGTCGAGTTCGGTGTCGGCGCCATGCATCTCGAGTTCGATCTGCTTGCCGAGTTCGCTCGAGAGATCTCGCACGATGCGGGGCAGCTTCTGCCAGGCGTTGCCGATAGGCTGCATCCGCGTCTTCATGACGCCCTCCTGCAGCTCCGCGGTGACGTTGGACAGCCGTTGCAGCGGCACCTTGAATTCGTTGTCTTCTTGGCGGCGGCTGATCTCGAGCAGCTGGTTGCGCGTTAACACGAGCTCGGACACCATCGTCATCAGGTGCTCAAGCGTATCCACGTTGACGCGAATGGATTGGTTGGCGATCCGATCGCCTTCCGGAGCGTCCTCCACTTTCTTCGGAGCAGCCTTTGCGACTGGCTTCGAAGCAACGGGCGCCGCGGACACTTCGGGCTCGGGCTGCGAAACGGGCGCAGTCGGCTCGACATTCGTCTCACGGAACGCGCGCTCGAGATCATCAAGCGACACCTCGCCGGGGCGCAGAGGTCGTTCGAGAATCTGGTAGGTGAGCGTCCCCGCCGTTTCATCTGCCAACACGGCCTCGGTCGGCTCGGGAGCGGAGTTGGACGGACCATCCTCGGCCATGTGATGCAATGCATCGATCAGATCGGCATCGGCCCCCTCCGGCTCCGTTCCGGTCGCCTCGAGCTGGCCCAAGATGTCCTTGATGCGATCGATGGTGGAGAGAATAAGCGTCACGGCCTCACCGGTCACCGGCATGCCGTCACGAAACTTGCCCATCAGCGTCTCCGCCGCATGAGCGAGCGCTTCTAGCCTTGGAAGGCCCAGAAAGCCGCACGTTCCCTTGATGGTATGGACCAGCCGGAAGATGTTATCCAATATCTTCGCATTGTTTGGATCCTGCTCGAATCGGACGAGCTGGTTGTCAACCGTGTCCAAACTCTCGTTGGTCTCGGTCAGGAATTCGCAAAGAAGATCATCCATGCCTTCTGGCCTTCGAAACGCCGAGGCGACGTCGTCGCGCCTTTCACGGCCAAGCCAGTTTCAACGCAAAGCGTTAACATTGGTTGAGCGCGTCAAAAAGAACGCGCCAAACTG
This sequence comes from Nitrobacter sp. CN101, assembly GCF_055390255.1. Lineage (NCBI taxonomy): Bacteria > Pseudomonadati > Pseudomonadota > Alphaproteobacteria > Hyphomicrobiales > Nitrobacteraceae > Nitrobacter > Nitrobacter sp. CN101. The sequence goes on along the minus strand of NZ_AP038833.1, from coordinate 722,677 downwards.
GTAAACAAAACGACCGAGACGATCATTCGCAACGAGCTTCGAAACCATTGTGCCCAACCTGGAAACCGTTTGTTAACCCTGGTCGGTGAGGCGAAGGCCTTAATTGGCAGTCGCAACCACCTTGTCGCCATCGGCGACAAGCGAGATGCTGATGCCGCAGGCGTCTGCCAGCAGACGGGTGTAATAGGGTTGAACCGCATGGGCATCGACGGCGTTGGACGAACCGGACGCTAGAAGATCGGCGACGGGCTGCGACACGCGAGCATTCAACCCGGCGGCGGTGATCCGAAAGCCCATAGCCTCACCCTCCCCGAGCGAGTCGACCGTCAGCACTCCCCCGCGGGGAATCGTCTGCTGCGCAATCACCAGCAAGTTGAGCAGGAGTTTCACCCTGTTCTTCGGCAGCAGAAGACGCGGCAAATTCCAGGCGAGCGTGATCTTGCCGTCCTCGAAATGGCCCTTCGCCATGTTCTGGGCATCGCCCAGATCGATCTGCGCTCCGGCCGAGCCCGCTGCCCCGAATGCGAGACGGCAAAACTGCAACCGCGCCGACGCAATTTTGGCGCTCTTGCGAATCAAATCGAGGGCAAACTCACGATCGTCCGGCTTGGGATCGTCGTCCAGTACCTCAAGTCCGTTGACGATTGCGCCTACGGGACTAATGAGGTCGTGACAGACGCGTGAACAGAGCAGTGCCGCGAGTTCGAGCGCGTCGGGAGCGGGAGCGGGAGACGGTGTGCCAGACATAAAATGTATTCCTGAGATCAGTTTCGGCAACTCCGCAGCGCGCGGACACGGCGAATCAAACGATCTTCAGGGTTTGATACACGGCCTGAGCCTGTGCTGCCACCTTGAGGCAGTCGCCGCCGTCCCCCGGTGCTACGCAAGGACACCTCGAACGTGCCAGTGATCGACGCTCACTCCGCTGCGACGCTAATGGACTCGCTCACGGAACTGGTCGCGAAAGCCGGCGCCGCCGTGCTCTCGGTCAATCGCGGCCGCATGATGATCGGCGGCAAAATCGACGGGTCTCCCGTCACGGACGCGGATCTCGCCTCCGACCGTGTGATCGCCGAAGGACTCGCGCAACTCCGCCCCGATATTCCGGTGCTGTCCGAGGAGCGCGTGCATCTCGCGACACCGCCTTACTCCGGAAGTTTGTTCGTGATCGATCCGCTGGATGGCACCAAGGAATTCATCGCGGGTCGCGACGAATACACGGTGAACCTTGCAATCGTGACGGACGGGGTGCCACTACTCGGCATCATCGGCGCGCCGGCGCTGGGGTCGATCTGGCGAGGTCTTGTCGGACGCGGCGCACAGCGCGTCGCGGTCACGCCGGACGGCGGGGAGTCCGGCGCCGCAAAGCCGATTGCGACCCGACCGCTTCCTCCCCCCGGTTCCCAATGGGTCGCCGCCGTCAGCCGCTCCCACGCCGACCACCGCTCGGACGCATTCATCGAGCGCCGGCCCGGCGCGGTGCGCAAACCGCTCGGCTCCGCCGTCAAGTTCTGCCGGATCGCGGAGGGCGGCGCCGATATCTATCCGCGGCTCGCCCCGACCGGCGAATGGGACGTCGCGGCAGGTCACGCTCTGGTCACCGCCGCCGGCGGCAAGGTCACGGATGAGTCGGGCGCGCCGCTACGTTTCGGCCTAGCCCGCGAGGGGTTTCTGGTCCCGGAGTTTATCGCCTGGGGCGACCCTTCTGCCGCGCCCCGAGGTTAGGCCGGCGCAGCACTACTGCGCGAGGGTTTCTTTCAGCACTGCCCAGCGGCGCGTCGCCTCGCGCAGATAGTGCTCCGGATTAGTCGCGAAAGCCGCGCGACTGCCCTCATGACCGAATAGATAAAGCCGCTGATCGAAAATCAGCCAGAGTCGCGCCGTTCCAGCGCAAGTCACACCCCGCGCAATATCCACCGGATCGTAGCCCCCGAAACGTGGACTATAAACATCGGGGTTGGCGATGAAAAAGGCGCGGTTGTCGGGATTGCTGAAGCGCCAGATAGCGCCGCCCTGCGAGACCTCGTAGTCGGCGTCGCCCTGCACCGGCCGCGCGTCGGTAAAAAAAGCCACGGGATCGAACCCGCCGATCGCCAGCCCCGTATACCTGTCGACCACGACCCGTTCGGAGGTGGCGGCCCGAACCGCGAAATCGGTGTCCGAGATAGCGAAGGCGCACCCCAGCGAAGCGATCACGGCTATTCCGAGGCGCAAGCCATATCTTTCCTGCCGCCGTGCCGTCATAGTTGGTGCCGATAACTCGCGAGTCGGGGGACGATCGCCGCATCCTACGAACCTGCATCTCAGCATCGGGTTAAGGACGCAGCGACAAGTTGCTACTTGGGGTGCTTTTCATGACTCTTATTTCGCGCCTTGCAGCGGTCGCGCTCGCTGCGGTGATGTTCGGGACTGTGCCGGCCTCTGCCCAGCAATCGGCGCCTTACCGGGCACAACCGGCACAACGGAGCAGCGGTCCTGGCACCTATTCGTCGGATGAACTCCTCACATCCGGAACCCGGTTCTTCGGCAACGTCTCACGCGGGCTCGCCTCGATCATCGAACGTGCGGTGAGCCAGTGGGGCCTGCCGAACGGCTACATCCTCGGCGAGGAAGGCTCAGGGGCCTTTGTGGCGGGGCTGCGCTACGGCGAGGGTACCCTCTACACCAAGAATGCCGGCGACCTGAAAGTCTATTGGCAGGGGCCATCCGTCGGCTTCGACTGGGGCGGCGACGGCGCCCGCACCATGACGCTGGTCTACAACCTGCCCGCCACAAGCGCGATCTATCAGCGTTTCGCAGGCATCGACGGTTCCGCCTATATCGTCGGCGGCTTCGGAATGACGGCGCTGACCGCAAACAACATCGTGCTGGTGCCGATCCGCTCGGGTCTCGGGCTACGGCTCGGCGCCAATATCGGCTATTTGAAATATACGCCCCAAGCGACCTGGAACCCGTTCTGACCTCCAGCGAATATCCGCAGAAGGATGCGGTCTTGCATCAAAGTACGCGCACGTTACTGACTGAAAGCATTTTCTTGCGGCTATTCCGTTTGGTTGGGAAACCGATTGAGGCGTAGCGCTGGCGTTTTACCGGCCGCCCGTGGCATGGTAACCAGATCCCTAGCGCCTATCCGGGTTGTGGAGCGTTGCCCATGGTCGAGCCGATCATGTATCTGGCGATCGGTTTTCTAATTTCGATGCTGTGCGGACTGATGGTCATGCCGCTCGTGCACGACCGCGCAGTCCGCCTCACCATCAAACGCATGGAAGCCGCTACCCCGATGTCGATGGCTGAAATCCAGGCCGACAAAGATCAGTTGCGTGCCGAATTCGCGATGTCGGCGCGGCGGCTGGAAATGAGTGTCGACCAACTCAAGAGGAAGGTCGCCAGCCAGTCCGCTGAGCTCGGCAAAAAGGCCGACGCAATCAACCGCCTGAAGGTGGAGCTCGGCGAGAAGAACGCGAGGATATTCAGTCTAGAGGGACGCGGGAAAACGGCAGGGGAGCGATTGCAGTCAGCCGAACAGGAGCTTGCCGCCAAGGCGGAAGTGTTGCGGAGCGTCGAGCAGACCCTCGCCGAGCGACAAAAGGACCTCGGGCGGCTTCGCCAGGACTTGTCGGACCGCTCGTTGACTGCCGAAGGCCGGCAAGCCGAACTGTTCGTCGTACGCGCGCAGATCGAGCGATTGCAGAGCCGCCTCAACGATATCGAAAACGAACTCGCCGCTACGCATACACTACTCGAGCAACAGCGCAGCCAAACAACAGTCGCTGCCCGGGAGCGCGACGAGGCACGCCAACACGTCGAGAATCTAAGCCAGCGCATCGTCAAGGTTGACGGCCAGCTCATCGACAAGACCAAGGACGCGGAAAGGCTCGGCGGTCGGGTCAGAGAACTCGAAGCCGACTTCGCTGCGCAGACCACGGCGCTTGCCGAGCGAAATACGAAGAACAGTGAGTTGCGGCGAGTCAAAGCTGCCGCGGAACGCGCCAACAGTGAGTTACGCGACGAGATTGCGTCGCTAAACGGCGGTAAGTCTCCGCTCATCGATGGGCTGCGCAACGAAATACTCGCGACCGAACGGGCGCTGCGCGCAGCCCACGACGAGCGAGCCAAATTGCAGCGCGACATCAACGTGCTCCAGCGTCAGGCGGAGTCCGGTACGGTCGAGCAGATGGAAAACGCGCTGTTGCGTGAGCATATCAATGACATCGCCGCCGAGGTTGCAAGGCTGGCCATGACCATCGAAGGACCGGATTCCCCGATCGAAGCCATCCTGGCGGCAACAGCTACGGGTCCCGCCAAAACCACGAAAACGGTCAATGGCTCGGCGGGTAACGGAGCGATTCCGGTTAGCACGCTGGCCGACCGCATCCGTGCTCTGGAATCTCATGCCCCCCGCGCGGGGCGCCGACCGGGCTAGCTCGCGTTACATCAGACCTGGCCGCTTCCGGGAAGCACCGGCCGAAACCGCTCCGCTATCCAGCCGCGTGGAGGCACCAGGCCAGAATGCCCTTCTGTGCGTGCAGGCGGTTTTCGGCCTCGTCGAACACCACCGACTGCAGTCCGTCAATCACCTCATCGGTGACCTCGTCGCCGCGATGCGCCGGCAGGCAGTGCATGAACAGCGCGTCCGGCTTTGCGAGCCGCATCAGCTTTGAATTGACCTGGTAGGGCTTGAGCAGATTGTGACGGTGCTCGCCGTCTTTGTCGCCCATCGACACCCAGGTGTCGGTGACGATGCAGTCTGCGCCGCGCACCGCCGCTTCCGGATCCGTGACGAGCCTGATCGGCGCGCCGCTCGATCTGATCCAGTCCTTCAGCAGCTTGTTCGGTGCGAGCTCCGGCGGAGTCGCGATGTTGAGATTAAAGCTGAAGCGTTCCGCCGCATGCGCCCACGACGCCAGCACGTTGTTGTCGTCGCCGATCCACGCCACGGTATGGCCCTTGATCGGCCCGCGGTGTTCCTCGAAAGTCATCACGTCGGCCATCACCTGGCAGGGGTGCGATCGCCGCGTCAGTCCGTTGATGACGGGCACGGTTGCGTGCGTCGCCAATTCCGTCAGCGCGTCGTGGCTGAGGATGCGGATCATGATGATATCGACGAAGCGTGACAGCACCTTCGCGGTATCCGCGATGGTCTCGCCGCGTCCGAGCTGCATTTCAGCCCCGGTCAGCATGATCGCCTCGCCACCGAGCTGGCGCATGCCGACGTCGAACGACACGCGGGTGCGTGTCGAGGGCTTGTCGAAGATCATCGCCAGCGTCTTGCCTTCGAGCGACCTGTCGGCGATCCGGCCCTCCTTGCGTCGCTTCTTCATCGCAACGCTGGCGTCGAGAATCGCGCGCAGTTCCGTCATCGGCACGTCGAACAGATCGAGAAAATGCCGTGGCGCCTTGCTCATTGCGCGGCTTCCTTCTTGGCGGATGCGCCGGACAGCCTGACGCAAGCCCGCTCCAGCCGCCGCACCGACTCGTCGATCTCGGCGTCGCCAATGATCAGCGGCGGCAGCAAACGCACAACATTTTCGCCAGCGCCAACGGTCAAGAGCTTTTCCTCACGTAGCGCGCTGACCAGATCGCCCGATGGGACCACGGCCTTGAGGCCGATCAGAAGCCCCTCACCTCGCACATCGCTAAGCACATCGGGATATCGATCGACGACCGAAGCCAGCTTCTGTTTCAAAAGCAGCGACATCTTTCGGGTCCGCTCGAAGAAGCCAGGCTCTAGCATCACGTCGAGCACGGCATTGGCCACCGCAACCGCTAGCGGATTGCCGCCAAAGGTCGAACCGTGCGAGCCAGGCGTCATGCCGGAAGCGGCTTCCGCGGTCGCAAGACAGGCACCGATCGGAAAACCGCCGCCGAGCGCCTTCGCCAATGACATCACATCCGGCGCAACACCAATGCGCTTGTAGGCAAAGAGATCGCCGGTGCGACCCATACCGGTCTGCACCTCGTCAAAAACCAACAGCAGGCCGCGCTCGTCGCAAAGTTGACGCAGCGCTCGGAAGAACGCGTGGGGCGGCTCGCGCACGCCGCCTTCGCCTTGCAACGGCTCGATCAGGATGCCGGCGGTCTCAGGACCGACCGCCTTCTTTACGGCTTCGATATCGCCGAGCGGCACTTGGTCAAAGCCGTCCGCCGCCGGCCCGTATCCTTCGAGATACTTTTTCGAGCCGGTGGCAGCCAGCATCGCCAGCGTGCGGCCATGGAATGCGCCTTCAAAAGTGACCATCCGATAGCGTTCCGGATTGCCCCTGTGGGCATGATAACGGCGCGCGACCTTGATGGCGCACTCCACCGCCTCTGCGCCGGAATTGGCGAAGAAGACGAAATCGGCAAAGCTCTGGTCGCAGAGCCGCGCCGCCAGACGCTCGCCGTCGGGCGATTTGAAAAGGTTCGAGACGTGCCAGAGCTTTGCCGCCTGCGCCTGAAGCGCGGCGACGAGATGCGGGTGGCAATGGCCAAGCGCATTCACGGCAACGCCACTGGTGAAATCGAGATAGCGTCCGCCGTCGGAGCCAAGCAACCAGGCTCCCTCGCCGCTCTCGAATGAGAGATCGGCCCTTGCGAAAACGGGCAATAGATGAGACGCCGCTGTTGTAGTCATGACGATTTGCCGGTTGATGGGAAGCGGAACGGCTCGGCTGCGCTGTGGCGCGACCAACGAACTGTCAGCCCCGGAAACGAAATGTGCCGCCTTTCAAGGCGGCACGCGACGGTTATTCTAGGTGCGCCGCGATTACTGTCAATATTCCACTTGCGCTTCGGTGATGCGGGAAAGTCGCAGAATGAGCCGATTCTCTGATTTTCTTACAGAACATGTGGACGCCGTAAGGCCCGACTCTTGCGCGTGAGTCACGGCATATTGTAGCCTTGGGCTTGTCGAATACGACATCTCGTGCGGCGTTTTGATCCTCGATCGGTCCCTGTTCTCAGCGTAAGCGCCCGGGCGTTTTCCCGCCCGGCGAGGGTTAAGGGATTCTGCCGACACGAGTTTCTCAGGGGGCGCTTCAGGTGCGCGGCCTTGCGGGGGGCACGCATTAAACAAGGGAACAATGTGCGATGACGGTGATAACCTGGACCGACGACCGTGTCGAACAACTGAAGAAGCTTTGGGAAGCGGGACTTTCCGCAAGTCAGATCGCCGCCGAACTCGGCAACGTGACGCGTAACGCGGTGATCGGCAAAGTGCACCGGTTGGGTCTATCGGGCCGCGCCAAGAGTCCTTCGTCAACGGTGCCACGGCCGCGCAAGGCCCGTCCGGCCCAGCACATGATGCGAGTATCCCGGCCTGTCTCCCGGGGAAATACCGCGCTCGCGCAAGCCTTCGAGATTGAGCTCGAGCCAGACCCGATCGCCTACGACAATGTCGTGCCTATGAGCCAACGGCTATCGCTACTCGAACTCAGCGAAGCCACTTGCCATTGGCCGGTTGGCGACCCCTCGAGTCCGGAATTCTTCTTCTGCGGTGGCAAGGCTCTCACCGGCCTGCCCTATTGCGCGCACCACTCGCGCATCGCCTATCAGCCCGCCGCCGACCGTCGCCGCCAAGCGCCGAAGGCGCGGTAATCACAGCGTAACTTCAAATCTCGTCATAGCCAGGCTTGAGCCGGCCATTTCGTTTTGCGCCCAAGCAGATCGTAGATCTGCGGGAAGCCGCGGTTGACGCTTTATAGCGTTTTCGAGTGAAGTCGATGCCGGTTCGCGTGAAGGAAACGCGTCAAAACAACATCTAGACCTTCGTTTCTGATTCAATCAAAAACAAAATGCTCTAGCGCAGCATCACGACGATTGTCGGCACTTTTCAGTTATCCCCGCTTACTCAGTGACGCTCGCGAACTGCTCGTCCAACGCGTAGCCTGCACCACGCACCGTGCGGATCGGATCCGCCTCACCACCCGGACTAAGCAGTTTGCGCAGTCGTCCGATGTGAACGTCGACGGTGCGCTCGTCGATATAGACGTCACGGCCCCAGACGCTGTTGAGCAATTGCTCGCGGCTGAACACCCGGCCGGGGTGCTCGAGAAAAAACTCCAACAGCCGATACTCGGTCGGGCCAAGATCGATCGAACGACCGGAACGCGCAACGCGGTGCCTGTCGCGGTCGAGTTCCAGGTCACCAAAATTCAGGATCGATGCCAGCCGCGCCGGACTCGCGCGCCGCAGCAGGCTTTTCACCCTCGCCAGAAGCTCCGGCACCGAGAATGGCTTGACCACGTAGTCGTCGGCGCCGGTCGCAAGCCCCCGCACCCGCTCGCTCTCCTCGCCGCGAGCGGTGAGCATGATAATCGGAAGCTGCTTGGTTTCGGGACGCGCCCGCAGCCGGCGGCATAGCTCGATGCCGGACAGGCCCGGCAACATCCAGTCCAGCACCACAAGATCGGGGATGCGCTCTTTCAGCCGCGTATCCGCCTCATCGCCCCGCGTTACCGTTTCGACCTCGTAACCTTCGGCTTCAAGATTGTAACGCAGCAGCGTCGTCAACGCTTCCTCGTCTTCCACTACCAGAATGCGTGCACCCATCGTGTCTCGCCTAATCCCGTTTCAGTTCTGTGGAGTCGCCGATGCGAAACCAGTCATATCCCCCTTGGGACGCTTGTCGAGAATCTGCTGACCCTCGATCATGTAGAACACGGTCTCGGCGATGTTGGTGGCGTGGTCGCCGATCCGCTCGATGTTCTTGGCGCAGAACATGAGATGAATGCAGAACCCGATGTTCCGCGGATCCTCCATCATGTAAGTTAGGAGTTCGCGGAACAAAGAGGTGCAGATAGCATCCACCTCCTCGTCCCCCTTCCAGACGGCCATCGCCGAGGGCAGATCGTGCGCCGCATAAGCGTCGAGCACCGACTTGACCTGGGACCGCACGAGATCGGTCATATGCTCAAGACCGCGGATCAGTTTCAGCGGGCGGAAATCGCTGTCGATCGCAACCACGCGCTTGCCCATGTTCTTGGCGAGATCGCCGATGCGCTCCAGATCGATAGCAACTCGCATGGCGCCGACGATCTCACGCAGATCCACGGCCATCGGTTGTCGCCGAGCGATAGTCAGCATGGCGCGTTCCTCGATCATGCGCTGCAGCTTGTCGATTTCGGCATCGGCGGCCACGACGCGAGCACCCAATGCACCGTCGCGGCGGATCAGCGCGTCCAGGGATTCCACGATCTGCCTTTCAGCCAGTCCGCCCATTTCGGACACCAGCCGCGTCAGCTCCTGGAGGTCGTCGTCGAACGCCTTGGCGGTGTGTTCGAAAGCCATATCAAAATTCTCCTCGCGTCTCCGCACGCAGCCTCAGCCGAAACGGCCGGTGATGTAATCCTGGGTGCGGCGATCTAAGGGCGATGTGAACAGCTTGTTGGTCGGACCGAATTCGATCATCTCGCCGAGATACATGAACGCGGTGTAGTCCGATACGCGCGCCGCCTGCTGCATATTATGGGTAACGATCGCAATCGTGTAGTGCCTTTTCAGCTCATCGATCAGCTCTTCGATTTTGGCCGTTGAGATCGGGTCAAGAGCCGAGCACGGCTCATCGAACAGGATCACCTCGGGCCGCACCGCAACGGTCCGCGCGATGCACAGGCGCTGCTGCTGACCACCGGAGAGGCTGAGTCCGCTCGCATTGAGCTTGTCCTTGACCTCGTTCCACAAGGCGCCGTCCCGCAGTGCCTTTTCCACCCGATCGTCCATTTCCGATTTCGGCAGCTTCTCGTACAAGCGGATGCCAAACGCAATGTTGTCATAGATCGTCATCGGAAACGGCGTCGGCTTCTGGAACACCATGCCGACCCTGGCGCGCAAAAGATTAAGATCGAGCTTGGGGTCCAGGATGTTGGCGTCGTCCAATAACACGCGCCCTTCGACGCGCTGGCCGGGGTACAGGTCGTACATGCGGTTGAAGATGCGAAGCAGGGTCGATTTTCCGCAACCCGAGGGGCCGATGAAGGCCGTCACGCGGTTGCCGGCGATCGACAGGTTGACGTTCTTTAGCGCATGATGCTGGCCGTAATAGAAATTGAGGTTAAGAGCGTCGATCTTCACCGGAATGACCGGATCAATCACCGGCGGTGGAGCAGCCGAGCCTGAGGCGGCGACGGAACCGTGGGTCATTTTGCGATCCTCTCAGAGCCCATCAACCTCGCAATGATGTTCAGCGCCAATACCGCCAAGGTGATCAACAGCGCGGCGCTCCACGCCAGTTCTTTCCAGTAGACGTAAGGGCTCTGCACGAAGTTGTTGATGGTGACAGGAAGGTTAGCGACCGGGTTGGTCAGGTCCATGCTGAAGAATTGGTTGCTCAAGGCAGTGAACAGCAGCGGCGCGGTCTCGCCGGCAACGCGCGCGGTGGCAAGCAGCACGCCGGTGATCAGGCCGGTTCGCGCGGCGCGATAGGCGATGCGCTTGATGACGAGCGAGCGCGGTAAGCCGAGCGCGGAGGCGGCCTCACGCAGCGAGTTCGGTACCAGGCTCAGCATGTCCTCAGTGGTGCGCACCACGATCGGAATGACGATCACGGCGAGCGCAAGTGACCCCGCGAGCGCCGAGAATCCTCCCATCGGGACCACCACCGCGCCGTATACGAACAAGCCGATGATGATTGAAGGCGCGCTGAGAAGGATGTCGTTGATGAAACGAATGACCGGCGCGAGGCGATCGTGCTTGCCGTATTCCGCAAGGTAGGTGCCCGCAAACATCCCGATCGGCGCACCTACCCCCACACCTATGACCGTCATGATGATGGAGCCGACGAGAGCGTTCAGCAGACCGCCTTCGGACGCGCCGGGCGGCGGCGTGTTCTGGGTGAAAAGCTGCCAGCTCATCCCGGCGAGACCGTTATAGAACAGCGTGAACAGAATGAGCCCGAGCCAAGAAACACCGAATGCGGCGGCAACAAAGCAGAGGGCGCGGACGATAACGTCTCGACGGCGGCGGGACGCATAGATCGGATTCATGGCTTGACCTGAACAGGCACAATCGCTGGACAAACGAATTCGTTTGTCGGGAAAAATTGGGTTCCGTTCTTCCGTGCCATGCCTATTTCCCTGCCTTCTTCTCCAACCGCAACAGCAACAGCCGCGCTGCGGCGAGCACAAAGAACGTCAGAACGAACAACAGCAGACCGAGCAGCATCAGGCTCGACTGATGCAAGCCGTCGCTCTCCGCGAACTCGCTGGCGATGGCTGCGGAAATCGTCGTGCCGGGCGCAAAGATCGATGGCGAGATGCGGAACGAGTTGCCGATAATGAATGTCACCGCCATCGTTTCGCCGAGCGCACGGCCGAGCGCCAGCATGGCGCCGCCAATCACACCAACTCGCGTATAGGGCAGCACAACGTGCCAGACGACTTCCCAGGTGGTGCAGCCGACGCCATAGGCCGCCTCCTTCAGGACGGGCGGCACGGTTGCGAACACGTCACGCGAAATCGCGGTGATGAAAGGCAACACCATGATCGCGAGGATCAGCGAGGCGTTGAACAGGCTCAAATAGGACGGCGGACCGCCGAAGATCGAGCCAAGGACCGGCACACCTTCAAATAAATCTATGAAGAAGGGCTGCACCGTGTTGGCGAGGATCGGGCCGAGGATGAAGAAGCCCCACATGCCGTAGATGATCGAAGGAATGCCCGCGAGCAGCTCAATCGCCATGCCGATCGGCCGGCGCGCCCACAGCGGGCACAGCTCGGTGAGGAAAACAGCAATTCCGATTCCGACCGGGACAGCGATCATCATGGCGATGACCGAGGTCAGGACGGTGCCATACACCGGACTCAGCGCGCCCAGCACCGGCGGCTCGGCGGACGGCGCCCAGCGCTGCGTCGTCAGGAACCCGCTTCCATACTCCACAATCGCAGGCCAAGATCCCACGACCAGCGAAATGATGATTCCGCCGAGCAACATCAGAACGAGCATCGCGCTAATGCGGGTGGTCCAGTAGAACGCGCGATCCCCGAACCTGAATGCGTTCAGAGCGCGGGTTCGATCATAGCGGTCCGCCGACTCCACCACGCTGCCATGAAGGGCTATTTCCGTCACGCCTATTCCTATGTCCTGTATGTCTCGCAAAACATCATGCCCGGGATACGGAGACAGCTTTTTTGCACCCGTCAAAAACTAGTGGATGAGCGCTCTGGCGCTCCTCCACTACCCCAAGATCAGCTTTTGATCTCGGAGGTCCAGGTTTTCTTGATTTGCTCGACGACCGAGTCCGGCATCGGAATGTAGTCGAGTTCCTCGGCCATCCTGCCGCCCTTCTCGAACGCCCATTTGAAGAACTTGATAGCTTCAGCGGAGGCCGCCTTGTCGGCCGGCTCATTGTGCATCAGGATGAACGTCGCGGCTGTGATTGGCCAGGAAGTCTCGCCCAGCTGATCCGTCAGGATGACGTAGTATCCCGGCGAGTGAGCCCAATCGGCGCTGGCGGCCGCGGCCTGGAAGGAAGCGATGGTCGGCTGCACCGCCTTGCCGGCCTTGTTGACGAGCGCGACATAAGTCAGCTTGTTCTGCTTGGCATAGGCGTACTCGACATAGCCGATCGAGTTCTTGGTCTGGCCGACATTGCCGGAAACCCCTTCATTGCCTTTGGCGCCGACACCCGCCGGCCATTCGACCGCGGTGCCCTCGCCGACCTTGGACTTCCACTCCGCGTTCGCCTTGGACAGATAGTTGGTGAAATTGAACGAGGTGCCTGACCCGTCCGAACGATGCACCACCGCGATCGGAGCCGAAGGCAGCTTGACGCCCGGATTGAGTTTCGCGATCACAGGATCGTCCCACTTCGTGACCTTGCCGAGATAGATATCACCGAGCAATTCGCCCGAAAGAACCAGTTCACCAGGCTTCACGCCCTCGACATTCACGACGGGTACGATCGCTCCCATCACCATCGGCCACTGCACAAGACCATCCTTCTCGAGCTTGTCGGCCTTCAGTGGCGCGTCGGTCGCGCCGAAGGTCACCGTCTTGGCAAGAATTTGCTTGATGCCGGCGCCCGACCCGATCGACTGATAGTTCAGACCGTTGCCGGTCTCTTTCTTGTAGGCATCAGCCCATTTGGAATAGACCGGAAACGGGAAGGTCGCGCCCGCGCCAGTGACATCGGCTGCCTTCGCCGGAACCGAAAAGGCAGCCGCCGAGGTGGCGACAAGGCCGGCGGCGGCGACGACCCGGAAGAAATTCATGCGTGATCTCCCTCGCATTGAGCAGAGAGCGCGGATGCGCTCACCGCCTCCTTCTAGGTACAGCCGATGCTGCTTTTTACGAAGGTTTGACGACAGGGGCATGACACATCCAACCATCTGAAATTATTTAATTTTCAGCTTCCGTCGCGTTCTGCGCCTGTGGAAAACAAGCGGTAAAGCTCGCGCCGTGGCCGGGCACACTCTCGATCAAAAGACGACCGCGATGACGGTTAAGAATATGTTTCACCAAGGACAGGCCGAGGCCTGTGCCGCCTTGAGCCCGGCTGTCGCCGACGTCGACCCGATAGAAGCGTTCGGTAAGGCGCGGCAAATGCTCAGGCGCGATGCCAGGACCAAAATCCCGCACCACCACCCGGAATTCCGGCGCGCCCTCCGGCGAGACGCCGAGCATCGACGACACCATGACCCTGCCGCCGGACGCGCCATATTTCAGCGCGTTCTCGATCAGGTTCTCGAATAGCCGCAGCAGCTCCTCACGATCGCCGCAGATCCGCACCGAGGCCTCGGGCAATGCGACCTCGATCTCGACATGACGCTCCGCCGCCAGCGGCTCAAGTCCATCGACGACCTCTCGTACGATCGGAACAACATCGACAATCGTCTCTGGACGCACATGCGCCGACAGCTCGACCCGCGACAGCGACAAGAGATCGTCGATCAGCCGTGCCATCCGCGCCGCCTGCGCGTGCATAATGCCAAGAAACCGCTCTCGTGCCCGGGCATCCTCGCGCGCAGGACCTTGCAGCGTGTCGATGAACCCTGAGAGCGCCGCGAGAGGCGTGCGCAACTCGTGGCTCGCATTGGCGACGAAATCGGCGCGCATTTCCTCGACCCGGCGCAACGGCGTCTGATCGTGAAACGTCAAAAGCATGCAATAGTCGACGCCACCGAATGCAGTCGGCACCGGAATCGGTGTGATGATCAATTCCATCCACCGATCGACCGGAACAGGATTGAGATAGGTCGTTCGCCGCGATTCCCGGGTCGCAATCGCCTCACGCAACGCCGTGACGATCTCAGGCGCTCGCAGTGCGAACTGCGCGAGCTCGCTCCGGCGCAACGCCGGTACGAGCTGCGCCGCCGCGACATTGAGATGGATGACGCGGCCGGCCCTATCGAGCAGCACGTTGGGATCCGGCATACCGGCAACGATGGCGTGTGCCACCTCCGTCTCGACCGGATTGGCCCAGAGTTCGGTTTCGCGCGACGCATCCGGATCCTGAACCTGCCAGGGCACCAGCGCCGCACCGGTGATGCAGACAAAGGCGGCGATGGCGCCCAAAGGCTGCAAGCCGCCAAACACAACCAGTGCGGTCAAAACAAGCCCGGCAACGAGCAGGATGAGCGCGGAGCGGCGCAACCGGTCCGGCCAGGATGCGGACCTCGCACCGGGCCCTGAGACCCGGGAGGCGTCTGCTTCCGCAGCCGCTTGAGTGCTGTCAGGCGCCAGAATCGCCATGCTCCCCCAAACAGGGCAGTTTACTGTCGGGCCCAGCGTTCGATCCGGTCGGCGCCTTACCCACGCGTCTCATTCGCGCGCTGACAAAAACTTCCCGAAACGTTAGCAAGATTATGGAAATGGTGAAGGGCAAAACATAATAGAACAGCCGGAACAACAGCATCCCGGCCAGAAGATCCTTCTTCTCCATCTGCCACAGGCCGATCAGCATGGCAGCGTCGAACACGCCGAGCCCCCCGGGCGAATGACTTGCAAAACCCAGCAACGTCGCGGACACGAAAATCACCGCGACAACGACAAAGCCGACATTGGGCTGGTGGGGAAGCAGCACGTACATCGCGAGTGCGCAAAATCCCAGATCGACGATTCCGATAAAAATTTGCAGCAGCGTCAGCCGACTACCCGGCAGAACCACCGTCCATGCCCCGCTACCGACGCGACGCGGCCGGATCCCAACCCAGATCACATACCCGATCAGTGCAAGAATGATCGCGATTGCGATCAGCCTATTGAACACTGGCGGAAGCTGATCAATGCTCGTCGCCGCCTCGGGGTGGTAGGCGATACCAAGTCCGAGCACGGCGGCATTGCCGAGCCAGAAGGTGAGACCCGCCAGAAAGCAGACTTTTGCGACATCGACCGCATTCAACCCCCAGGCGGAATAGATGCGATAGCGCACCGCCCCGCCAGTAAACACGCTGGCGCCGACGTTGTGGCCGACCGAATAGCTGGTAAAAGCCGCGAACGCCGTGACGCGGTAGGGGACATGAGTGACCCCGATGGTCCGCACCGCAAACAGGTCATAGAATGTCAGCGTGAAATAGCCCGCGGCAACGAACAGGCCCGCCAACGCGATCGAGCGCCACTCGGTCCGCTTGATGGCCTCCATCACCTCCTCGACATCAATGTCCCGGAGAATATGGAAGAGCACGTAGAAAGCGGCCGCGATAACAGTGACGCTGATCGCCACACCGAGCTTGTGCAGGATTCGTTTCCGGCGCAGAATCGAGATCGCTCTGCGTATTATTCCAAGCATCGAGAACCTCGAAATGCGGTCCACGGCAACGTCGTGCCTTTCCGCATTCATTCACGGGACATGGTCGTAGCGTGTTTTGGTTCCTAGTGGAATTCAGCCGGCGTCAACAAATCCCTTAATTTGAACACATCAGAGTGTCTCGCCAGAGTGTTCCGTCGATCCACCGGACGCCGCCTGACGCGACACTACCCCATCGCGCAACCACGATCCGACCGCGCAACCTACAAGATAGACTCCGAGCATCACCAGTCCAAGGTCAAGCCAATAACCGAACCGGCCGGGAACAACGTGCATGACAGCCGCCACAATCAGCGCTAAGACCAGGGCCGATAGCCACCGCGCAGTTGGTTTTGGGACTCCCCGTCCGCGATGCACCACCGCAATCCAACCCATAGCAAGGCCAAGCAGCAACGATACAATGAGCCAAACCCAGTGAAATCCTGCCAGGTAGACCATATCTTTACTGCCTCACAATGAAATCAATGCGTCGATTCTTCGCTTTGCCCTCGTCGGTGTCATTGGTGGCAATTGGCTGAGCGCTGCCGAATCCGATCGGCCTGAATCGACTGGCAGGCAATCCGGCTTTCACCAGAAAGTCCACAACCGCCTGCGCGCGTCGTTCAGATAGTGTCTGGTTAAATGACGCATCACCGTCACTGTCGGTGTGCCCCACGATCTCGATTGTGGCCGTCGGGCAACGCAGCGCGGTTTCCGTCAATTGATCGAGCAGGCCGATCGAATCGAGCTCCAACGTCGCCTGACTGGTTTCAAACTGAATGGTACGCTTTTCCAGAAGTTCACCGAACAGTTGCTGACACACCGTCGGATCGACCGGGGCTGCTGGCGGCTTGACCGAAATTTCCATTTTTGCCTCCCAGCCGCGAGACAGATCCTTGGGCAAATTAGCGCGGATTTGCCTTTCGGCCGGGTCATATAGCGCGTCGCCGGAGAGATCGACGCTCCGATCAGAGACGACGAGTCTCCCTGTCGACAGACGCGACAAAGATCGCAGCGCCCGCGTGACGACGGCATCGAAGCCTGCCGGCGCACCGAGACTTGCCTTGAGCTTATCAATAATTTTCTCGCCGAATTTGCGGCCAGCGGATGCAACGATCGTGGCATGAATCGCATTGTCGGGCACATACCCCGTCAATATCAGCGTCCCGGCGACCGGATCCTTGTTGGCCTCGAAGACATATGGCGGGGCGTGAATATCGTTGGCGACCGAGTATCCGTCAGGCAAATTCTTCAGCGCCGAGGCAATTGCCTCGCGTCCACCCAGTTCACGCGCCATGCCCGATAGATTCACGGTTAAATCCGAAATCGTTGCCTTGCCGGTCTTGAGCTTGCCTGTCTCACCGATCAGTAGTGTCGCTGCGGCTTCAAATCTCGGCGGCGCCCCGCGCTTTAAATCCATGTGATCAGCGATGTCGATGCCGGCAAACGTTGCACGCGCGGCGTCCAGCAGCTTGTTCTTGACCACCGGCAACGGCGCGTTTCCGCCGAGCGTTACCCTTCCGACCTCCCGTTCGATGGTCCAGACAAACGGTTTGGCTTCGGCGACGAGCGCGGTGCGATCGTTGACCCGTCGCACACCGGGGACCGTCTCTACTGAGGCCACCGCGTTGCTGCGTTCCTGCTCCGAAAACGCCTCGGCGGAGAACATAATGTCGCGTCCGGCAGCGCTGATCGTGGTCTTATCGAGAACGCTGTCCTTGAGGACGGCGGCGGCCTGCTCGCTCAGATCGGCTTCTAGCGGACCCGTTGTCGTCCAAGCGGCTAGCCCCCAAAGAACGGTGAGCGGGATGACACCCGGCCACCACTTGCTGCTCCATCTGAAAAATCCGCGCATTCAATATCCTGTCGCGAAAAATCTGCCGGCTGCCGACGGACCGGATCATGCAATCCGCTCCAGCTTTTGAAGCGCACACCGGGCAAAGCCGGACGCGATTCGGTCGGCCGCGCGTAACGGAATGAAGAGAAAACAAACCCTTGCCGGGCTGTCAAACCGAAATGAAATGGAGGCCTCATCAGCGACGGACCGAAGGGATAACCGTTTCTTCAACCGTTTCCGACTAAGATTTGGTCAACAGCAGGGACTGGCCGATCACTTCAAATGAAGCAGCTCCGCAACACCGTCATTCGGGCCGGATTGGATGCCCTGTATTTCAGCGGCGCTCATCACCTGCTGCGGCCGATCTTCGCAGGCGTCGGAACGATCTTCATGCTGCACCATGTGCGGCCGCGCCGAAATGCTCCGTTCCAACCCAATCATCACCTGGAAGTGACTCCGGAATTTCTGCGCATGATCCTGGCCCATGTCCGGTCGCGCGGAATCGACATCGTGACCGCGGACGAGATGCATCGCCGGTTGACCCAACGCGACTTCTCGCGACGGTTTGCGTGCTTTACCTTCGATGATGGCTATCGCGATAACCGCGACTTCGCGCTGCCCGCAATGCGCGAATATGACGCGCCGTTCACCGTCTATGTCGCGAATGATTTCGCAAGCGGAACCGGTCACCTCTGGTGGGTGGCGCTCGAACGGGTCATTGCCTCCACCGAGCGGATCGACAGCACGATCGGTGACACCGCCATACGTCTCGATACCCGCACAGTCGAACAAAAGCAGGGAGCGTTCTCTCTCATTCACGATCTGCTGCGTGGGCTGCCGGACGACCGCGATGTCGCGCGCGAACTGGATGGGTTGTGCGCACGCTATAGCGTCGATCAATCCATCATCAGCGCGGAGCTGTGTCTATCCTGGGACGAATTGAAAGCGTTCGCTACCGATCCGCTGGTCACGATCGGCGCTCATACCGTCAGTCACTGCAACCTCGCAAAGCGAAGCGAGGAGCAGGCCCTTCAGGAGATCACCTTCAGCCGGACACAGATTGAAGCTGTCTTGCAGCGTGCGGTCGTCCATCTCGCCTATCCCTACGGCGACCGTGACGCCGCGGGAGCGCGCGAGTTCGCTATGACCAAAACGGCCGGTTTCAATACCGCGGTCACAACGCGACCAGGCATGATCTTTCGTGAGAATGCGGAGTATCCGACCGCACTACCGCGAATTTCCCTCAACGGAAACTATCAGACTGCCCGCGTCCTTCCGGTGCTGACGTCGGGCGCTGCCACCGCCCTGTGGAATGGATTCCGTCGCGTTGATGTCACCTGAGGCTTGAAGACATCGTGCTCAAGCGTGCCTATTGGGTAAACATCACGTCGTCACACATCATCGCGGTGAATTCCGATCATCCCGGCAGAAGCGAAGAGGCAGCATCTGCTTCATTGCGAATGAAAGGCTTCAGTTCGCCGCCGGAATAGCCGCCGGAACGTTCCATGGCCGCGTCGGCGAAGCGAGGCCGATCAGCCTCCCCTGGATGTAGTCGCAGCCCCAGTCGCGCAGCATGGCGGCGGATTGCTCGTCCTGAACCCACTCGGCAACCGTCCTGATATCGAGCCGCCGCGCGAGATCGATCAGCGTCTGCACGAACGCCCGGTCGTCGGAGGAGCGCGCGAGGTTGTGCACGAACGCGCCGTCGATTTTGACGATGTCCACGCCGAGCTTGCGTAAATTCCGGAACGAGGTGTAGCCGGCTCCGAAATCGTCGATCGCAATGCGACTGCCCAAGTCTTTCAACCGCGTGACGAATCGTTGGACGTCGTCGATATCCTGTATCGCCGCAGTTTCGGTAATCTCCACGGTCAGGCGTTCGGCCACGCCGGGATGCGCACCCATCAGTGCTTCGATCGCTGTCCACCAATCAACGTCCATGGTGGTCTCCGGCGAGATATTGAGGCTGAGCCGGACGTGGGGCGCTTCCGCGAGCTCGGCGATCACAAGCTCCAGCACGCGATGATCGACCAGACGAATCAGGCCGAGCTTCTCCGCTACCGGCACGACATCAGGCGCGAGCAGGACCTGACCGTTCTGCTGCTGCATCCGGACCAGGCACTCATAAAACGCCGTTTCGCGCGTGCGCGCGTCGACCACCCGCTCGAAAGCAGTGAGAATGCGGCGCTCGTTCAATGCGGTGACGATCTCGTCGGTAACCCTGATGTTGATTCGACGCTGCGCGTCGCGTTCAATATCGGGTCGCCACACTGCGAGCGAGCCGCTACGGCGACTTTTCGCAGCCTCGAGGACTTCCTGGGCGCGATTGATCGCTTCATCAGCGGTCCGAGCATAACGCGGAGCCAGAACGGCGCCGATCGAGGCGGTGACCGAAACGGGGCCGGATTTGGTCATCACGATCTCTTCGCGAATGCCCGCCAGAAGGCGTTCGGCCGCGACACTCACGTCGTCCAAACCGCAGTTCTTCAGGATCACTCCGAACTTGTTGCCGGAGAAGCGGCCAAGAACGTCGCCGCCGCGCAATCGCGCCCGGATGCGCCTGGCGACATCGCCGATCACCTCGTCGGCGACATCGAAGCCGAAAGCATTGTTGATGCGCGCGAGGTGATCGATCCCGACCATCATGAACGCGAACGACGAGCGATAGCGCGAGGCTTCTTCGATCGCTTCGGCGAGAGCCGCCGTCAGATACGTGCGATTAAGCTCGCCGGTCAGGGCATCGTTCCGGGACAGACTGATAAGCCGCTCGTCCCGCGCCCGCCGCTCATTCTCAAGCCGCACGATACCCTCGACGCGCACCGCTTTGCCATCGGCGTCGGCGAACCAGCATCCGGACTCCTCAATCCACAGCATCGGCGCGGAGGCACTGGCGCGCAATCCATATTCGATGCGATAGGGCACTCCCTCCCCGCAGCGCTGCCGGTCGGTTGGCGTGGCTGACAAAATATCGACACGGATCGATCCCGACGGTTCGATCAGGGCTCCATACCCGGTTCCGGTAGCAAGCGAGGGCGGGTCGATGTCCTGAAAGATCGACGCCGCTCCCTCGGTCCAGGTCAGGGAATCGCTTGGAATATCCCAAGTAAACGCGGCCCGACCCAGCGCCGCAAGAATCGCCGGCACCCGGGGTTCTTGAGTCGCTCGGGGCAAGGCCGTGGGCGCGCTGGCGGCTTGTGACGCATCAGCGCCGGACGAGGGATTGCCTGCCGGTAAAATGGCGAATGTCACGGTCGCCTCATTTTAGGACGCTGCCAAGTGATTCCCGTCTTAAAGAATAGAGCGTCCCGTCCCGGACACGCTAGGTAAAGTTCATAAAACAACCCTGAAGATCGCCATTTCTAACCCGAATGGGGTTTCCTTCCCAAGGAAGCGGTCCCGGCACAGCTTTTGCGATGGTCGTTGCGAGCACGGGCACAATGTCCCGGAACAACACACAGGCTGCATGAACGATGACGATCGCAGGAACGGGCCGGATATCTGGAATCGCTGCCAATCCCGGACGGGACCACAGCGGCACGACAAAGTCTCCGAGCCCCGGGCCGATATTGGCCGTCGCGCCTGTGGAGCGTCGGCTGGTTCGGCGTTCCACAGCACGCCATGACGCGTTCTTTGTCACGCAACTGATCGCCGTCGCGGAGCATAGTCCACAGACGCGGATATTCCGCCGCGCGACGCCGCAGGTTGCGCAGGCAGCCTATCATTCAACCAGCGAGCGGAATCAAGCGGGCGCACAGTCTGGTCCGCGGCTACTGCGCGTCATCTGAGCCTCCAGCCTTTCCGTTCTGATGGAATCAGGAGCGTGGTTCCATGATCGGACGCGTTCTCTTCACGCGAACCGGTATCCATCCTCGGGTGAAGCCCGAGGACATGCTTCGCTCGAAAACGCTAACAGCGACAATCCAGAGCAATCCGCCCCCCGTGGGGCCGATCATTACACGCTAGCGGCGGGACTGATCAGAAGGCATCGGCATTTCGCTGCCCGGCTGGATGCGAGGACCCGGAACGTCCGGATGCCGTTCGGCTCCGGCAGTCTCGCCATGAACGATCGGCGGGACATTCTCCAGGACCGGTTCGGCAACGGCCGCTGGTGCGTCGGCGGGCTCCGGCGACGAAACCGATGTCGCCATGGATGCAGGTGCCGGATCGAAGCGCGGTTCACACGCTTCGGCCTCTGCCGCTCCTTGCAACGGTCCGGCGACCGCACGGGCAGGCCGCCGCGCCCGCAAGACGAAACCAGAGAGGAGATCGACCAGCGCCAGCAGCGTCAGCATGAAGTAGGTCGACGAACCGAATTGCGGCAGCATCACGAATTCCGCAGCGGCGCCCCCGAACACCACCAGCGACAGCAGATGGTCGGTGAGATACTTGCCACCGGGGCGCACGCCTTTGATAATTTCGAACAGCAACAGGACGATGCCGAGCGCGAGCAGCGTGTCCCCGAGCGTCACCGGCCAAAGCACACCCGACATCAAGGTCACGGTGAGAACGGGCTCCGTCAAAAGGACGCCCGGCATCAGGAAGACGATGATGTTGCAGATCGCCAGAGGAATCAGGAGCAGAGGGAAACCGATCACGGACATCACCAAGGCCTCCTTCATTCAAGCGGGAGGGTCGAGAACCGCGTGCCGAATTCCTCCGCCCTGGCGCCTGTTCCGGACCGCAAGCCTGATCAGGCTTGGGCTCAGGCGTCGCTCTTGGCCTTCAAAACCTGCCGGCCCTTGTACATGCCGGTTTTCAGGTCGAGATGGTGGGGACGGCGCAGTTCGCCGGAATCCTTGTCCTCAGCGTAGGTCGGCTTGCTGAGCGCATCCGCCGAACGGCGCATGCCGCGCCGTGACGGCGATGTCTTTCTTCTTGGAACGGCCATATCCGTGTCCTTACAGGAGGTTGTCGAGTTCCGTCTCGAAACGCCAATGGGCAGGCGCGGCGAGTCCCGAACGCGCGAGTTGAATGCTGATAAGCCCGGCCTTATAGGCCACGATCGCCGTGCCAGCAACTGCGCAGTTCGGATGCCCTGGCCCGGACCATATAGGTCCCGGCCAGCCGGCGAACCCCCGGGCCGGGCCTTCGGGCGCTACGCCGGACCGGATTAGGCAGAATCGCAGCCAAGAGCGCCGCTTCCCGCGCCGTTAGGCTTGCTGCGGATCGCCCGAAGGCATAGCGGGACCCTGCTTCGACACCGAACTGGCCACCCGGCCCCCATTCCGCGATATTCAGATAGATTTCGAGAATCCGCTGCTTGGGCAGTACCGCATCGATCCACATCGCCAGCGGAAATTCCAACGCCTTGCGGACCATGCTGCGTCCGGGCCAGAGGAACAGGTTTTTTGCCACTTGCTGAGTGATGGTCGAGCCGCCGCGCCTGAACTCGCCGTCCTCGGCATCGTCGAGCACATCCCGTAGCGAATCCCAATCGATGCCGTGATGGCTGCAGAACTTTGCATCTTCCGACGCGACCACGGAGCGCGGCAACGCCGAAGGAAGCGCGGAAAAATCGATCCATTGCCGCGACATCGGGGCGCCTGAGAGCGTGCGCCATATCATCAGCGTCGAGACCGGATGGCCGATCCGATACAGTGGCGTCAGCAAATAAGGCAACAGCAGCAGGCCAGTGACAGAGAGCACCACGATACGGATCGCCCGCCGCATCAGGCTGCAACGCCTTCAATCGATCGGCGAACGGGTTCACCTCGTCCGTGACGGAGGGGATTCACAACATCACCGTTAATTACACCGAAGCCGGCGTAAGAAGGCATTGAAAACTCCTTCTGTCGGATCACCGCGACCAGGCAGCAGATTGTCGGTTGGCCGGAATTGACGAAGCCGACACCATGAAGGATTGTCCCGCAAAAATCGACCTCGCCAAACCTTTGCAGTCTCGGTGCCCTTTTCTGTTCTTGGAGCCATTTTGATGACGTCAGGACTTTCATCCGCTGATTTTACAAAGCGCCTTGACACGACGGCGGACGAGACCGAGGCCCTGTTGGAAAAATTGCTATCCGACAGCCCTCTGCCCGACGAGATCGCGCGCCCGAAGCGGCTGATGGACGCCATGCGTTATTCCTCGCTCGGCGGCGGTAAGCGGCTGCGGCCGTTTCTCGTGGTCGAAAGTTCGGCCGTATTCGGCGTTCCGCGCGACGCGGCGCTGCTGGCCGGCGCAGCGCTCGAATGCATCCATTGTTATTCGCTGATTCATGACGACCTGCCGGCGATGGACAACAGCGACCTGCGCCGGGGGCGGCCAACTCTGCATAAGACCACCGACGATGCCACGGCAATCCTCGCCGGGGACGGTCTGCTGACGCTTGCCTTCGACATCATCACCCGCGACGAGGTCCATAAAGATCCAGCCGTTCGCCTGTTGCTGACGCGCGCGCTGGCGCGCGCTGCCGGCATTGGCGGCATGGTCGGCGGGCAGCTGCTCGATCTCGCCGGTGAAGGCCGCTTCGGCGACCGCGAGCCGGTCGACGTGGCGCGCGTGCAGCAGATGAAAACGGGCGCGCTGCTCCGCTTCGGCTGCATCGCCGGCGCGCTGCTCGGCCAGGCCTCGCAAAAAGATTATCAGGCACTCGACGCTTACGGTCGCGCGCTGGGCGAAGCCTTCCAGATCGCCGACGACCTTCTCGACGTCGAAAGCGATGCGGCGGCGCTCGGCAAGCCGGCCGGCGCCGACGCGGCGCTCGGCAAGACCACATTCGTCACCCAACTCGGCATCGACGGCGCCAAGAAACGCGTTCGGGACCTTCTGGCGAAGGCGGATGAGGCTTTGTCTGTGTTTGGTCCACGCGGTGACGTGCTGCGCGCCGCCGCGCACTTCGTCGCCGACCGCAAGAGCTGAAGCCGCCATGGCGGGCAAGGACGATGACGATCCGTTCTTGCTTCGCTTCAGGAAAATGCCCGCGCCGGCGCGCGTGATCTACGCCCGACGGCGAACCTTCATGGCCATCGCGATCGGCGTTGTCGCCAGCTTCCTAATCCCCGACAATGTGCGGCTCGTCCCCCGGCTCCTGATCGGCTGGGACGTCTTCGCCGCGTTCTATCTCCTTCTGGTCTTCACCGTGGTATTCGGCAGCGGTGCCGCCCACATCCGTCGAAATGCCCGGATTCAGGACGACGGCCGCTTCGTGATTTTGCTGATGACCGCAATCGGTGCGTTCGCCAGCATTGCAGCGATCGTGTTCGAGCTTGGCGCGCATAACCATAGCGCCCTCGACCTGACACTCGCGATGCTGACTATCGCGCTGTCCTGGGCGGCCGTGCACACCACCTTCGCTCTGCATTACGCGCACGAATACTATCGCGGGAACAAACCCGGAGGTCTGCAATTTCCGAGCGGCGATCAGCGCGAAGACGCAGACTACTGGGATTTCGTCTATTTCTCATTCGTCATCGGGATGACCGCGCAAGTGTCCGATGTCGGCATTACCGACAAGATCATCCGCCGCACCGCGACGGCGCATGGCGTGATCTCGTTCTTCTACAACACCGCGCTGCTGGCGCTGATGGTCAATATCGCGGCGAGCGCAATCTGACCGGCATCACGCGGGTAAACAGTTGCAGATCTGGACATTGCCGCGCCACCAAGCAAGATCATGGGGGCACGTCTAATCGTTCCTTCCGGGCGGTTTCCGGCGATCCCGCCCGGCGGCTGGACAATCAGAATATCCTTGCGGTTGCGGTCAAGCTCTGTCCATTACGCTCTCGGCCCAGGAGCCATCCGCTGGCATGACCGAAACCTTCCTGACATCCCTGCTCGTTCTTACCGTGATGGCCGCATCGGCCGCGCTGGCACGGCGGCTGGTGACGGCGCCGGCCATCGTATTTCTAATGGTCGGCATCATGCTGGCCTTCGTGCCGGGCTTTCCGCCCATCGAAATGCAGCCGGAGAGCGTGCTGCTGATGGTGTTGCCGCCGCTGATCTATTCGGCCGGCGTTTCCATGAGCTGGCGCGAGTTCAAATCCAACCTGCGGCCGATCGCCCTGCTCGCCATCGGCTGCGTCATTTTTACAACCTGTGCGGTCGCCGCCGCGACGCACTGGCTGCTCGGGCTGCCCTGGGGCGTCGGCTTCGTGCTCGGCGCCATCGTCTCGCCGCCCGACGTCGTGGCGCCGCTCGCCATCGCCAAACGGCTGCACCTGCCGCACAGGATTCTCGTCATCCTCGAAGGCGAAGGCCTCGCCAACGACGCCACCGCGCTGATTCTTTATCGTTTCGCGGTGCTGGCCGTCTCGACCGGCGCGTTTTCGCTGCCATCCGCCGCCGGATCGTTCATCCTCATCCTGTTCGGCGAAATCGCGTTCGGCATCATTGTCGGCTGGCTCAGCCTGCGGCTGCGCCAGTGGGCCCATGACGCGCGGGTGGAAATCCTGCTGTCGTTGCTTACGCCTTATCTCGCCTATTGGGTTCCCGAACATCTCGGCGGCTCCGGCGTCATCGCCACCGTCGCCGCGGGACTTTACGTGAGCTGGAACGGACCGCTGCTGATCTCGGCGGCAACGCGGCTTCAGGGCATCTTCTTCTGGGATCTCGCGATCTGGCTGATCGAGGGCGTGCTGTTCCTGCTGATGGGATTCGAGGTCCGGGTGCTGATGGAGAAGGCCAAGGCGGTTCCGATCAGCGAGGTGCTGGTGGCGATCGCACTGACTTCGGCCATCGTAATCGCCGCGCGATTCATCTGGGTGTTTCCGGCCACCTTCCTGACCCGCATCCTAAGCGCGCGGGTCAGGCGGCGCGATCCGACGCCGCCGTGGCGCTATGTCGCCGTCATCGGCTTCACCGGCATTCGCGGCGCGGTGTCGCTCGCGGTCGCCCTCGCTTTGCCGCTGACGCTTCCGGACGGCGAGCCGTTTCCCTACCGCGACCTCATTCAGCTGACGAGCTTCGGCGTGATCTTCGCGACGCTGTTCGGCATCGGCCTGACGCTACCGCCTGTCGTCAACCTGCTCGGCATTTCGCAGCACGGCCACCGTGAAGCGCTGAATGAACGCGAAGCCGAGATCGCGGCGCGGCGCAGCATTCTCGAGGCCGCGCGAGGTGCCCTCGACACCATCATCGCCGAACGCAAGCTGCCCGAAGGCCTCGCCAGGTTTCTCGAGGCGCGGCACGAAACCCGGATGCGGGCGTTGCCCGAGCCGCCGCGCGAGGGCGACGAACATTCGCCGGCGACGAAGGGAGCATCCATGGTGCGGGAAATCATCACCATCGAGCGCGCGCACCTGCACAGGCTGCTGCGCGAGGGCAAGATCACCGACGAGACCCGCCGCCGGATCGAGCGCGATCTCGATCTGGAAGAGGCGATCGTCAACAACCGGGAAAAGAATACGCCGCTGTAAGGAATACGACGCCGCGCTCCATCAAAATATGCCGGCTGAGAAGCCCGCATATTTATCTCACGTAATTCAGGAGGTGGCCTACTCCGCGGCACTCACCGCTTCGGCCCGCGCCTTGGCGCCGTTACCATAGCGCTGCTCGATGTAATCGATCACCAGCGCCTTGAAGTCCTGCGCGATCGCCGGCCCACGCAAGGTCTTGAACTTCTTGCCGTCGACGAAGACGGGCGCCGCCGGCGCCTCGCCGGTGCCGGGCAACGAGATGCCGATATCGGCGTGCTTGGATTCGCCGGGACCATTGACGATGCAGCCCATGACCGCGACGTTGAGCTGCTCCACGCCGGGATACTGCGCCTTCCAGTTCGGCATTTCGTCGCGGATGAAATCCTGGATCGATCGCGCCAGTTCCTGGAACGTGGTCGAGGTGGTGCGCCCGCAGCCGGGACATGCCGCAACCAGCGGCACGAAGGTCCGGAAGCCCATGGTCTGCAACAGTTCCTGCGCGACCTGAACTTCCAGCGTACGGTCGCCGCCGGGCTCGGGCGTCAGCGAGATGCGGATGGTATCGCCGATGCCTTGCTGGAGCAGAATGCCAAGCGCGGCGCTTGAGGCGACAATACCTTTCGAGCCCATGCCGGCTTCAGTGAGGCCGAGATGGATCGCGTAGTCCGAACGCGACGCCAGCGTCTGGTAGACGGCGATCAGATCCTGCACCGCCGAGACCTTCGCCGATAGAACCATTTTGTTCTTCGGCAGGCCGATCTCCTCGGCGCGCTTGGCCGACAACAGCGCCGACTGCACCATCGCCTCGCGGGTCACCGCCCGGGCATCGCGCGGCGCCGCCGAATTGGCGTTCTCTTCCATCAGCTTGGTAAGCAGTTCCTGATCGAGCGAGCCCCAGTTAGCGCCGATCCGCACCGCCTTACCGTACTTAATCGCCATTTCGACGATGTCGGTGAACTGGCTGTCGCGCTTGTTCTTGAAGCCGACGTTGCCCGGATTGATGCGATACTTGTCGAGCGCTTCCGCGCAGGCCGGATGTTCGGCCAGCAGCTTATGGCCAATATAGTGGAAATCGCCGATCAGCGGCGTGGTGATGCCGCGTTTGCGCAAGCCGTCGCGGATATGCGGCACGGCGGCGGCGGCTTCGTCGCGATCCACCGTGATGCGGACCATTTCCGAGCCGGCGCGCGACAAGGCTGCGACCTGGGCGATCGTGCCCTCGACATCGGCGGTGTCGGTGTTGGTCATCGATTGCACCACGATCGGCGCGCCACCGCCGACGGCGACATTGCCGACCATCACTTGCGTGGTTGTGTGCCGCGGGCTTGGGCCTGCGACGTCGATCTCCGACGGACTTTCGAACTTGTTCATGGGGCTCAAATATCAGGTTTTTGTAACATCCAGCAACGGATCAATGGAGAGTAAGAGAGCTGTTTCGAGCCAGGGCAGGCATTGCTTAACAACGCTGCAATGCCCGAAAGCCGCATCCCCGGCATGAGATAGCCAGTCCCACACCAAAACAAAGAACTTATGAACACAAAAGCCGACAATTCGCTGGCAAGCATTTAAGTCACTGAAAAATTTACGAAAAATGTACGGATGATCACTTAATTCGTTGCCGCGAATTGGCGACGAGTGTCTCCTGTCAAGGTCGCGAAGCATCCATCGTCAAGAACCCTCGTTCCTCGTAGCCCCGGCAAGAGCCCAATCGCACGAACTACGGCGCGTTCTGGCAATGGGCGCAGGTGCCGGTAATTTCAACCACGGACAGCTTTGGCGTAAACCCCGTGGTGCGGGCTGCATCGCTCAGACTCTGCGCCACGCGGCTTGCGGGAATTTCGCCGACCGAGCCGCACTGCTCGCAGATCAAAAACGCCACCATCGCGCTCTCATCGTGGTCGTGCCCGCAGGCCAGGAACGCATTACGGCTTTCGATACGGTGAACCAGGCCGTTTGCTATCAAAAAATCCAGCGCGCGGTAGACCGTGATCGGCGCGGGACGCGGCATGGACTTCGCCAATTCCTCTATCACTTCATAGGCGCCGAGCGGCCGATGGCTCGACAGCAGGGCCTGCAGCACCTGGCGACGGATAGGCGTGAATTTCTGGGCACGCCGCGCGCAGATTTGCTCCGCGTGGCTGATCGCCTCCGCGGCGCAGCGGTCATGGTCGTGCCCCGGAACGGGGAATGTCGGTCTCGTCGCGGTCATCCGATCACCCATCTAACCCGTTTAAGCCGGTTCTGCTCCCCTTTCCGCAACATCACCCTGACAATTTTTGGTTCTTGTTGCAATGCAACATAAAGGGCCTAGTCCAGCAACGCCGCCGCCGCACGGAAATTGCGAGAAGTGACGATCGACGGGACGATCAGCGGCATCGTCTTCGTCATCAAGAATGGTCTGCTGGCGCGATCGATTCGACGCATTTGAAGGCCCATCGTACTGCGCCAGCCTTTCAAAAAGGCCTGTTCACCGACGTATCGGATGGATGAAGGACGGCCTGAAGGACTTGCCGGGTTCAGGCGCTCGGGATGCTTGGCGTGCCGCGCTCAAGCAACGCTACAGATTTGTCGCTGCGTTGTATTGTCGACGCGGCTGAAATTGATGTCACTCAGAAAGCGGAATAGCAGCGGATTGAACCGCTCGGGCGCTTCGAGGAAGGGCGCGTGGCCGACACCGTCGATGATATGGCAGCGATGATCCCAAAGTGACCTGTAGGAGATGCTTGCCACGTAGTCGAGACGTGCAAACGGCTCCTCAGAACCGTTGACGACGGCTATCGGTGTTGACCGCTTTTCGACGATCCAGCGTTGATCGACGCCTAGCCCAGTTATCAACCCACGGCCCAGGATCTGGCGTGCGCGACCGTCCGTGCGAGCGATTGTGTCGTGGAACTGCGCCGCGTGCTTCTCCCCGACGCAGACACGCACGAATCGGCTGATCTCGTGCGCATTCAGGACGCTTTTGGTTGCGAGCAGCAGATCGCGCTGGATTCGAAAGCCGCGGACCATTCCTAGAATACCGCGCCTGATGGGCGGCGCTCCGACCACCATAACACCGGTAGCTTCGAACCCCTGTCCGATCATTTCGAGGCTGATATGCCCACCCAGCGACCAGCCAACAAGCGCCGCGCGCGTGACATTCAATGATCGTAAAGCCTCGATCAGCGAGGCAGCATGACCGGGAATGGTGTAAGCTTGTCGCGGCTCCAGCGCATCATCCGATTGCCCGTGCCCGAGCAGATCGATCGCGATGATATGCTGTGTCGTCGCCAACGTTGTTTCGAATTGATGCCGAAATACGTCACGACAGGTCGAATTTCCATGTATAAAAACAACAGGCGTGCCGCTCCCTGAATTTTCCAGGAACGCCATTTGCCCTTGCGATGTACTGATCGTGCGCGACAACATCGCCTACCTCTGTTCTCAGCTTAGGCACGATAAGACGCAAGAGGTGTTAAAGATTTAGGAGACATTGTGAGTTGTTCGGCACCTCCTTCCGAAACCAGCACTGCAGCGGTCGAAGATCAGGATGGCAATATCCGCACGGATTATGTGTTGGGCCATTCCGACCGAGAACTTGAGAGGCTTCGCCGCCAGGGAGCGTTATTCTCCGATCTCACGCGTGATCTTCTGGTGCGCGCCGGCTTGAAAAAAGCGATGCACGTTCTTGATATTGGTTGCGGCGCTGGTGATGTTTCCCTGATTGCTGCAGACCTTGTTTCCCAAGAGGGAACCGTAAAGGGAATCGATCCGGCCACCGAGGCGCTCGCGATTGCGCGGATGCGACTCGATGCCGACGGCAAGCCTTGGGCAAGCTTTTCGCCGGGGAGGCTCGAAAGCCTTGAAGACTGTTCTCAGTTCGATGCGGTCATAGGCCGATTCATCCTTATCCATCTTGCAAACCCAGCGGAGGCGCTGAGCGGGCTGCGGAACCGGTTGCGGACGGGCGCGATCTTGTCGTTTATTGAATTTGATCTGAGTACGGCAGCGGTCCATCCACCGTTGGCGTTTTTCCAACAGTGTATCGGCTGGGTCGGTGAAGTTTATCGCCGGAGCGGGCGCCAGCTCGATATGGGGGTAGCGCTGTTCAGTACGTTCCGTGCCGCAGGTTTGACACCGCAGATGGCTGGGCTCACCCGGATAACGACCGCTAACGACGAGGCGGGGATCGACTTCCTGGTCGATTCTGTGCGCAGCCTGCTGCCGGCGATCGTGAAGCTGGGAATAGCGACCGAGGAAACCGTGGAAATCGATACGCTACGCCAGCGGCTTTTGCAGGAGGCCGCTTCCGACGAATATTGCGTTTTCTACCCGCGGCTTGTGGGGGCATGGGCAATCGTGCCCTGATCCAAGCGCTATTAAACGCGAAGCGATGCGTGGAAAAGGCGCACGACCGCCGCAATGCCGTAGGAGCCGGCGGCGAAACTTTGTAGCTTCGCCGCCATGACGATCCAGCGCACCATGCCGCCATCACCGAACCCGGCCGCCCCTGTTGAGGCGACGCGGGTTACGCCGATGATGGAACAGTACCTTGAAATAAAAGCGGCCAATCCCGGCCTCTTGCTGTTCTACCGGATGGGCGATTTCTACGAGCTGTTCTTCGAGGATGCCGAAATCGCCTCGCGCGCGCTCGGCATCACCCTGACCAAACGCGGCAAGCATCAGGGCGCGGATATTCCGATGTGCGGCGTTCCGGTCGAACGCTCCGACGATTACCTGCACCGGTTGATCGCAGCCGGCCACCGCGTCGCAGTGTGCGAGCAGACGGAGGATCCGTCTGCAGCGCGCAAGCGCGGCAACAAGAGCGTGGTTCGCCGCGACGTGGTCCGGCTCGTCACACCGGGAACGCTGACCGAAGACACGCTGCTCGACGCCAAGGCCAACAATTACCTGCTGGCATTGGCGAGGGCGCAAGCGTCCTCCGGCGGCGATCGCTTCGCACTGGCCTGGATCGACATCTCGACCGCCGAGTTCATGGTCACCGAATGCGGGGTGGGTGAACTCGGGGCGACGCTCGCGCGCATCAATCCCAACGAAGTGATCGTATCCGACGCACTTCATGGAGATCCGGACCTGAGCGCCCTGCTGCGCGAATTGCCGTCGGTGACGCCGTTGACCCGCGACGTGTTCGACAGCGCGACCGCCG
The DNA here is from genome assembly GCF_055390255.1 of Nitrobacter sp. CN101. Taxonomy (NCBI): domain Bacteria; kingdom Pseudomonadati; phylum Pseudomonadota; class Alphaproteobacteria; order Hyphomicrobiales; family Nitrobacteraceae; genus Nitrobacter; species Nitrobacter sp. CN101. The sequence continues at coordinate 690,640 of NZ_AP038833.1, read as the reverse complement.
AACGTCGCCTGTGCGATTATTTCGCGGTCGCTACCATGGATGGCCTCAGCGCCATGTCACGGCTGGAAGCGACCGCGGCCGCCGCCGCCGTCACCTATATCGACCGCACTCAGATTAGCCAACGGCCACCGCTCTCGCCGCCATCACGCGAGGCGTCCGGCAGCACCATGGCCGTCGATCCCGCCACCCGCGCTAACCTCGAACTGACGCGCACGCTCGCCGGTGAACGGCGCGGTTCACTGCTCGACGCCATCGATCTCACAATGACGGCGGCGGGATCGCGCCTCCTGGCACAACGGCTGGCGGCCCCGCTAACCGACACGGCCGCGATTACACGGCGGCTCGATGCCGTCGCCGCATTTGCATCCGACAGCCCGGCACGAGACGACATCCGCACCATCCTGCGGACTGCTCCTGACATGTCGCGGGCGCTGGCGCGACTCTCGGTTGGGCGCGGCGGGCCGCGCGACCTCGCCGGCCTGCGCGACGGTATGCTGGCGGCGGACCAGGCGCTCGCGCGGCTTGAGGAGTTTTCCGATCCACCGGCGGACATCGCCGCGGCGATGCAGTCGCTGCAGTTGCCGTCCCGCGATCTCGCGCGCGAACTCGGTGATGCGCTGTCCGAAAGCCTGCCGCTGATGAAGCGCGAGGGTGGGTTTGTCCGCGAAGGCTACGAGAGCGCGCTCGACGAAGCGCGCAAGCTGCGCGACGATTCACGTCTCGTCGTCGCGGCGATGCAGGCGCGCTACGCCGAGGAGACCGGCGTCAAGACGCTCAAGATCCGCCACAACAACGTACTCGGCTATTTCGTCGAGGTGACCGCGCAGCACGGCGACCGATTGATGAGCGCGCCACTCAACGCCACCTTCATCCATCGCCAGACGCTGGCCGGTCAGGTGCGTTTCACAACATCGGAGCTCGGTGAAATCGAAGCCAGGATCGCCAATGCCGGCGACCGCGCGCTTGGTCTTGAACTCGAGATTTTCGACCGGCTTGCCGAGATGGCAATCCAGAATGGCGACGAGCTGCGCAACGCTGCGCACGCCTTTGCGCAGTTGGACGTCGCGGCATCGCTGGCAAAGCTCGCGATCGACGGGAACTACACCCGGCCAGATGTCGATAACTCACTCAGCTTCGCTGTCGAAGGCGGGCGACATCCGGTGGTCGAGCAGGCGCTGAAGCGCGCCGGCCATCCGTTCATCGCCAACGCCTGTGATCTGTCACCAATCCCAAGCCAGACTTCGGGGCAGATCTGGCTGCTCACCGGCCCGAACATGGCCGGGAAATCCACCTTCTTGCGCCAGAACGCGCTGATCGCGTTGATGGCGCAGACCGGCAGTTTCGTGCCGGCGCGCCGCGCACGCATCGGCATCATCGACCGGCTGTTCTCACGCGTGGGCGCCGCCGACGATCTGGCGCGCGGGCGTTCAACTTTCATGGTCGAGATGGTGGAAACCGCCATCATCCTCAATCAGGCGTCGGAACGCGCGCTGGTTATCCTGGACGAAATCGGTCGCGGCACCGCGACATTCGACGGCCTGTCGATCGCATGGGCGACGATCGAGCACCTGCATGAGGCCAACAAGTGCCGCGGGCTGTTTGCGACGCACTATCACGAACTCACCGCGCTCTCGGCAAAGCTGCCGCGGCTGTTCAACGCCACCGTGCGGGTCAAGGAATGGCACGGCGAGGTGGTGTTTCTGCATGAGGTGCTGCCCGGCGCCGCCGACCGGTCTTACGGCATCCAGGTGGCCAAGCTCGCCGGGTTGCCGCCGTCGGTCATCGCGCGCGCCAAATCGGTGCTGGCGAAACTGGAGGCGCAGGATCGCGGATCGACCGTGCGAACGCTGGTGGACGATCTGCCGTTGTTTGCGGTCCCGGCGCGCGCCGCCGGCGAATCCGCACCGCCGAGCGAAACCGTTCAATTGATCGAAGCGTTGAAATCCCTGCATCCCGACGAGATGTCCCCGCGCGAGGCGCTGGAAGCGCTTTACGCGCTCAAGGCGAAACTGCCGAAACAGTAGTCAGTGTTGCGATGTCGCGAAATCTCCCCTCCAATATCGATGTCGCCATTATCGGAGCCGGCGCCGCCGGGCTGGGCGCGGCCGATGCATTGAAAGACTCCGGCCTCTCCGTCGTCATGCTCGAAGCCCGCGACAGGGTCGGTGGACGCGCCCACACCATTGTCCCCGCCCCCGGCATTGTCTTCGATCTCGGCTGCGGCTGGCTGCATTCAGCGGACAGGAATTCCTTCGTTCCGATCGCAGGCAAGCTCGGCTTCGAAATCGACAAGACACCGCCCCCATGGCGCAAGCGCGGCCTTGATGCCGGATTTCCGATGGCCGAGCACGAGGACTTCCTCGCGGCGCTGGATGCATTCGACGAACGCCTCCAGAAAGCAGCGAAGAACGACGCCGATGACTCCGCCAGTCGCTATCTCGAACAAGGCAACCGCTGGAATCCGATGATCGACGCCATCTCGACCTATGTGAACGGCTGCGAACTCGACGGCGTCTCGGTTCGCGACACGAGCACCTACGAAGATACACGGATAAACTGGCGGGTGCGCCGCGGCTACGGCGCGCTGATCGCGGCCTACGCCAAGCCGTGTCCGCTGGTGCTGAACACGCGAGTTTGGCGCATCGATCATTCCGGCCGGCGTATCCGTATCGAAACATCGAAAGGCGAGCTGTCCGCGGCGCAGGTAATCGTCACCGTACCGACCAACCTGCTCGCGAACGAATCGATCCGCTTCCATCCCGAGCTGCCAGCAAAAGTGGACGCCGCGGCCGGCCTGCCGCTTGGCGTCGACGACAAGGTCATACTGGCCCTCGACGATCCGGAAGGCATGGTGCCAAAGGACGGCAACCTGAGCGGCGCCACCATGCGGACGAAGATGGGAACGTATCACTTGCGCCCGTTCGGCCAGCCCTGCATCGAGGGATTTTTCGGCGGCAGCTTCGCGCGCGAACTGGAAGACGCCGGCGATGGCGCATTCGCCGCGCAGGCGATCGACGAGATCGCGGCGCTGCTCGGTTCCGGTTTTCGCAGCAAGCTGAAGCCGCTCGCGGAATCGCGTTGGGCCAGCGATCCTTTCACGCAAGGCGCCTACTCCCACGCCCTGCCCGGGCATGCCGGCGACCGCGCCGCGCTGGCCGCGCCCGTTGATGGCCGACTGTTTTTTGCCGGCGAAGCCACTTCACCGAACTTTTTCTCCACGGCGCACGGTGCACGCGACAGCGGCGAGCAGGCGGCGCGGGAGGTGATGAAGGCGGCAGAATTGCCAAAACGCTGATCCCCCAGCGTCAAAGTGGTGCTGTTGACCGACGTTGCCCCGGTCTCGATCGCCGGCGTGGATGAAACAGGAAAGTTTGCGGCCAACACGCTGCCCATCGTCATCGACAATACGAACAGCACGAAGAAAACGGGACAGCTTGCGGGTGCGTTGGAGCGGACCAACAACTTTCTCGTGCCGGTTATTTCCTCCGATACCGTCGTGCGTTTGTTGGACCGGTCGAGCTGAACAGGTCTGCCCTTGCAGACGTCACGATACCTCCAACCATGACTGTCCCTTTTCGATACAAAACGTCGCACTCGTGATGTGCGAAATGCACATTTTAACCCTTAATTAACGATGGACCTTGAAGACAGCGCGCCGACTTGCTTTGATCGGGACATGAGCACGATCCTGATCGAACTCCGGCCGGCAAAGGTCGCGGATGCATCCGCGGTCGCAGCAACCCATGACGAGTCCTGGCGTTCGGCCTATCAGGGCATCATCCCCGGCGCGGAGCTGGAAAAGCTGATCAACCGGCGCGGCCCGCACTGGTGGGACAGCGCGATCCGCAAGGGCAGCCGCATCAGTGTTCTGGTTTTCGGCGAGCAGGTTGCAGGCTATGCCAACTACGGCCGCAACCGTGCCCGCAGCCTGCAGTACGAAGGCGAAATTTACGAGCTTTACCTGCGCCCCGAATTCCAGGGCTTAGGCTTCGGCCGGCGGCTGTTCACCGCGGCGCGGCGCGATTTGATACAGAGCGGGCTGAAAAGCATGGTGACCTGGGCGCTGTCCGACAACGAGCCGGCGATGGAATTCTATCGCGCGCTCGGTGGCCGCATGGTCGCCCGCTCCTCCGAGAGGTTCGGGCCGAAGTCGCTCGACAAGATGGCGTTCGCCTGGACGAGTTAGAAGCCAGACCTCCGATCATCATTCTTCAGCTCTCGGTCAGTGGCGCGCATTGCCATTCGAAATAACGGCATCGCTTGCGCTCGCCTAGGCGAATAACGGCATCGCTTGCGCTCCCCTGTGCCCGGCCATCCATCGTTTTTTGGAAGACTTTTCTCGAAGATAGATGGATAGGCGCGTCAAGCCAGCGTATGACGACCATGTGTTAACCAACGCTCTTCAATCATGGAGCCCCAATGCGTATCGACGCGATCTCGATCGGACCTAATCCGCCGCATGAGGTAAATGTCATCATTGAAGTGCCCGTCGGCGGTGAGCCGATCAAGTACGAGCTGGACAAAGATGCCGGCACGCTGGTGGTCGACCGGTTTCTTTATACCGCGATGCGCTACCCCGGTAACTACGGCTTCATCCCGCACACGCTTTCGCAAGACGGCGACCCCTGCGACGTCCTCGTCGCCAACACACGCGCCATCGTGCCGGGCGCCGTGATGTGCGTGCGGCCCGTCGGCGTGCTCTTGATGGAGGACGAGGCCGGAGGCGACGAGAAAATCATCGCCGTCCCGACGTCGAAACTGACCCAGCGTTATGACAGGGTAAAAAACTACAGCGACCTGCCGGATATTACGTTGCAGCAGATCCAGCACTTCTTCGAGCACTACAAGGATCTCGAACCCGGCAAATGGGTCAAGGTGCTGCGCTGGGGCAGCGCGGACGACGCCCGCAGACTGATCCTGGAGGGCATCGCACGGGCCGGAGGGGCGTAGTCAAGCGTCATCCGCCGGCAAGGTCTTCGAAGAACGGCGCAGCTCGCGTCGCACGCGCATCCGTTAACCCAGAAACGATCTGGTCGGGCAACGACGGGTCCCGTGGCGCTCATACCGTCGGCGCAGGCAGCCCACTGATTGCACAGGCCGCGCGCAGCGTATTGACCAGCAGGCAGGCCACGGTCATCTGCCCGACGCCGCCGGGCACCGGCGTCACCGCGCCCGCAACCTTCATCGCCTCGTCGAATGCAACATCGCCTATCAGCCGCGTTTTGCCCTCGGTTGTCGGCACACGTGTGATGCCGACATCAATCACGGTCGCGCCCGGCTTAAGCCAGTCGCCGCGCACCATTTCAGCCTTGCCGACCGCCGCATAAACTAGATCGGCGCGGCGACAGAGTTCGGGCAGGTTGCGGGAGCGCGAATGCGCGATGGTCACCGTGGCGTTTTCATTGAGTAACAACTGCACCAGTGGTCGTCCTACGAGATTGGAACGGCCGATCACGATGGCGTCCAGACCTTCGAGCGAGGAATGCACGCTTTTGGTCAGGATGATGCAGCCAAGCGGCGTGCATGGCGACAGGGCTGACAGACCGCCTGCGAGGCGCCCGGCATTGTAGGGATGCAACCCATCGACGTCCTTCGCCGGATCGATGGCGGCGATGATCGCCTCGGTATCAAGCCCCTTGGGGAGCGGCAATTGCACCAGAATGCCGTGAACGGCGGCATCCGCGTTCAATTCAGCGATCAGCGCCAACACATCGGCCTGCGCGACGTCCGCAGGCAGCATGTGCTCGAACGACGCCATGCCGGCGGCCTGGGTCTGTTTGTGCTTGCTGCGGACGTAGACTTCGCTCGCCGGATCGTTGCCGACCAGCACCACGGCGAGACCCGGCGTCAGCCCGTGGTCACGCTTCAACCGCGTCACCTCACCGGCCACCTGCGCACGCAAATCGGCGGCGATGACTTTTCCATCGATGATACTGGCCGCCATGCTGATCCTCAGTTCGGGCTATTTCGATTGAGCCGCCGTCAATTCACGCAGGGCGTTGCCGAGTTGAACGGGGTCGCCGTCGACAGCGACCTGCTTCAGCCGCGACGTCGCTCCCGCAAGTATCCGGACATCGATTTTCCGCACCCCCAGCGCCTTTGCCAACACCGCCATGACAGCACGGTTGGCCTCGCCACCGTCGGCAACGGCGCGGACGCGAACCTTCACCACCGGCCGGCCGTCGGCCAACATTTCAATGCCGTCGATCCCGTCGCGGCCGCCGCGCGGCGTCACCCGCAGGGCAATGCTGAGGCCCTGCGAAGAATACCGCCACGGCTCCATCAGGCCGCCGGTCAGAACACGGCAGGATAGATGTAATAGGTGATGACTCGCTGCATGAACAGGATGATCAGAATCAGAATGATCGGAGAAATGTCGAGCCCGCCGAGATTCGGCAGCAACCGACGGATCGGCGCCAGCAGGGGTTCGGTGATCCGCTCCAGAAACTCAGCCACCGCGCCGACGAACTGATTGCGGGTATTCACCACATTGAATGCAATCAGCCATGACAGGATCGCCGAGGCAATCAGCAGCCAAACATAGAGGTCGAGGATGATAAGGACGATATCCAGTATGGCTCGCATGGCGGATTGGCTCGCGGGTTTGATCGTGAATACGACCAGTGGAGTGAATTTGACGTTCGCGACTTATTTGCCAGTGGTGTTCGATTCTGGCATTCGCAGGAACGCTCGGTGAAACCGGATGCGAATGTCAGGATCTGACCACCGGTATCTGGTGTGACTGCAATTCGGATGTTCCTTCACCTTGCCAAAAGTCCGTCAAGAGAACCTCCGAATTGCAGCCACACTAGGAGTATTGGTCTCCCGTGTCCCCTAGAATTCGAAGATTCGCCTTGTTACGCAGCCACGGCAACGAGCTTCGAATTTGGAACGCGAGCCTGCTAAATACCGTTTCGGTTCCCGCTAAACAAGGGAACGCGGGGCAAATGAGGATTAAAGAGCCGATTCGCGCTGTTTTCGGCCGTTCTTGACTTGCCGTTGGCGAGGATTGTAAATGGCAGCGTTTCGGTCGCAGCGCCCGTTTATTCGCCGCCGATCGCAGACGGGGCCATAGCTCAGCTGGGAGAGCGCGTCGTTCGCAATGACGAGGTCGGCGGTTCGATCCCGCCTGGCTCCACCATCGATTCCTTCAAGAGAACCGTTCTTCAAGACAACCGTGGCCGCGAACAGATCGGCGCTAAAGCCGTCGTCCTGCGCGAATCTTTCGAGAACATGAAGGTCTTAGGCGACGCTGGCGGTGGACGTCATGATCGCCGCCTCCGCATTTGGAAGCCGGCCACCCCCCACAGGACGAAGTCGCGCGGGAATAACCGAAGCAGAAACGGGATCACCTTGGTCCCGAGGCCGGGCAGCACGGCCCTTTTATTGGCCATAAGGCCGCGGTAGCCGTCCTGAGCAACATCCTTGGCGGAAACATTCAGGATCGCAGAGTCGAAACCGGGCGTCACGCCTGCCCGCGCCTGAAATTCCGATGGTACGGGGCCGGGACAGATCACAGTGACACGGACGCCGCGGGGACCGAGTTCGCCGCGCAGCGCTTCGCTAAACGACAGGACATAGGCCTTCGACGCATAATAGACTGCCATGCCGGGACCCGGCAGAAATCCTCCAATCGAACCGACGTTGAGAATACCGCCGCGCAGCCGGATCACGCTTGCGACGAAACGCAACGTCAGATCCGTCAGCGCCCGGATATTGAGGTCGATCATCGCAAGCTGATCGGCGCGATCCAGTTCGGCGGCGCGGCCGAACAATCCATAACCGGCATTGTTCACGAGATACATGACCTCTACGCTCTCGGCGGTGAGCGTCGCAGCGATCCGGTCTGCCGCATCGGCCTCCCCGAGATCGCAGGGGATCACAATCGGAGAGATGCGGCCCGATGCGACGATTTCAGCCGCAAGCGCGTGGAGGCGGTCGGCACGCCGGGCGACCAGGGCCACCCGGTGCCCGTGCGCGGAGAACACCCGTGCCAGTTCGGCGCCGATCCCGGAGGAAGCGCCTGTTATCAATGTCACAGGATGGGTCACAATCTGCACTCTTGAATGGTTAGAAGATGACACGATCAACGCTCGGCACGACGACGGGGCCTGCCAGCCTATCGCGCTACCCTCAGTTCTGCTGCCGATCAGGTTGCAGGATCTGGCGCTGAACTCTTGCTGCCGACGCGATGCTTGAGTTCGATACGATCGCGCGATGATATGGCCAGAAGATCAGCGGCGCGCCACACGACATTCTCCTCGAATTCGCTGACGCGGCCGTCCGCATACACCAACTCCCACATCATTTCGACGATACGCAAGCGATCTTCATCATTCAGCGAGCGCATCAGCACACTGGTGAATTGATAAAGATCGACCGCCTCGCCTTCCGCCAGCGTCGCAGACGTGATCAACTTGTTGGCGGTGCCGGGATCTAATCCGAAACGGGTTTCGATCAGCTCGTGTAGTTTGCGGATTTCCACGTCGGACGGCTCGCCGTCGAGCGAGATGACATGGATGAACAGCGCGGTCGCCGCGAGCTTGCAACCGGTTTCATCGAATGATCGATGGTCCGGTGCTTCGGGCGATATGACGTCGATGATGAAATGCCGCAATCTATCAAGCATTGGTCCGCCTACCGCAATGTTTGGAATGTCGCACGAGTGCGTTCATAAGCGCACGGAAGAGAAAATATGCGCCATCCGCCAGAGTTTCTCGTAGCCGGATTACACACGTTGACAAGACTCAGCCCGCGGTTGGGTTACTGGCCGTGCTCCGCCGCGATCTGCGCCGACGCCGCGGCGGTGCCAGCGAGCATGGGAAGAAGCGATAAAATGACGGCGAAACGGATCATTGGCGCTCCATCAAGTCAAGGTGACATCTGCCTGTATCGACGGCGACCGTCGGCACCGATATCTGCGGGATCGAACGATGAAGGAAGTGGTGCCGCTTGCGTGACTCGAACACGCGACCCCATCATTACGAACACGATAGCATAGGGTATCAGAGGGTCACAAGGCGGCACGAAATCTGTGTATTTTCAATAGCTTGCTGACATTTGAGACGTTTCGTTCCACTTGAGGAAACACAAGGTTTCGGTCGGTTTTCCGCCACCTGTCCGTCCCTCAAGAGGCATATCCGATGCGTCCGAATCTGACCAAAGCGACAGCCGCCGCCGCCAAGCCCGAAGCCCGCCGCTACGAATTGCGAGACGTAACCGGCTTGCGGCTGATCGTTCACCCATCCGGCGTCAAAACATGGTCGCTCCGCTACACCGGCCGTGGAGGCCGGGACCGGCGGCTGACGATTGGCACCTACTCCGACGAGGAAGGTGGCCTCGGGCTCGATAGGCGCGCGCGGAACCCTGGCTGCCGGACGGTGTTTCGATGACTGGCTTGCCGTTCGAGGCGGGATCGAACCGGCAGAGGCCCGTGAGGGCATCGATCAGGTTCGCTCGTTCCTGCTCGCCAACGGTATGGCCCGCTTCATTCCAGCTTGGGAAGAAGATCAGGACAAGCGCATTCAGCCGCGCGACGTGGCCGGCTATCGCCAGAAGGTTGGCGACGGCTGGGACTACTTCGTCACCACTACCGCATGGAAAGAGGAAGTGTGTCGCGGGCTCGATGCGCGCCGGGTCGCGGCGATCCTGGAGCAGAAGGGCATGCTCGTGACCGACAATCCGCGTCATCGGGCGAAGGTCATCCGCATCCCAGAGCACAGCCGCCTACGCCTCTATCACCTGCCAGCGCGCTTCCTGGAGGCCGACAATGATGCATAGCTTCGAAGGCCTAGCGAATGACATCTCAACCCTGCTGAAAAATAGGGGTGACACGGGTGACAGGGGTGACAAGTTCGAAAACACAAGTCGAAACAATCTTGTAGCTGTCACCCCTTGCTGCGCATCGCTGTCACCCCTTGAAATCGAGGGGTGCCAGGCCGTGCAATCAAGGGGTGGCGGCAAAGGCGAGTCAAATCAGTCGCTTGCCCGTGGTGTCACCCGTGTCACCCCTGTCACCCGTGTTTTTGAGCAAGGTCGAGCGGCGATTGCAGGCGATGAATTTCCTGCTGAATGGCATGCACTTCTGGCAGGGCTGGCAGAGCGACGGAGCCCCGATTGGATGACGCCAGATCGGTGGGAAATGCTGCTGCATGACGCCGAGCGCTTCCTTGGTCGATGGTCACCAACCGCGAGCGCGATGGGCTGGACGACGCTTGATCTGTTCGGCGTTCATCCGAACCGACCGGCCGTCCGGTTCGATGTCATGGGGTTGCTACTTCTGTTGCAAGGCGGTGAGGTCATTGCACTCATCGCGGAAGGTGCATCGATCAGACGACCGAGCGGTGCAGTCCTACGCTTCCCTCGTCCGGCCGCTGGCGGTGTCCTTCTGTCGGAGGCTGCCCATGCCTGAGGTCTGCATGACGCTCATCCCGTGTGACAAGCGTGAAGGCATGCCGCTCAATGTGGCGGCCGAACGCGCCGGCAAATCGCCAGGCACGATCCGCAACTGGTGCATCGAACACGGCATTGGTCGCAGGGTTGGTGGTGGTCAATGGATCGTCAGCAAGGTCGCGCTGGCGATGTTCCTGGATGGCGACGAAGAGGCGCTGCGCCTTTACAAGGCAGGCGATCGATCTAGTGCCAAAGTCCTCGTTTATTTCGAGAGGATGGGGATTGCCGACCTAGTAATTCAGGGAGACCACGGGCTCAGCCGCATCACAGCAGGTGCACCGCTGCCATCCAGATAAGTAAGTAGTGCCATTACTCCAGCCTCCTCCGAAGAAGGGGACCGTCATCGGATTCCTGCCACGTACGCCTTGAACGAAATCACAGCGACCGGAAATGTGGTGATGATGGTGATATGAGGCGGACCTGGTAGCTCCTCGCTCAATTTCGATTTCCGCCGCTTGAACTATAACCGTCGACACGGCCACTGTGGCGGTCGCTAGTAGCAAAACAGTCCGCAGCCGGCCCATCGATCCATCCTCATCTCAATCGCGAATTCGTTCACCCATTCTGTATCAGATCTGGTAACGGCGAAAGCCCCTTAGAAGGGAACTTCGCGCATGCTGACGACGACCTCCCCTAAAGTCCGAATGATCCCGAAAAGGCTACCCTGATGCCAGGGTTTATACCGCCAGCGATACAGGGGGGGGGGGGTACGAAGGCTTCTAGGCTCAGGACTCATTGATCAGAGCCAAAAGATGACGGCTGCAGCGATGCAGATGGCAGACATGAAGGTATGTGAGCATCGATCGTAGCGGGTGTGGATGGCGGCGCCAGTCCTTGAGCCTGCCGAACGCATTTTCGATCTTGTGTCGTTGGCGATAGAGCATGCGGTCATGTTCGATCGGCTTTGCGCGGCTGGCCTTCGATGGGATGCAGGCCGTGATGCCGCGGGCCGCGAGCGGCTGGCGGAACCAGTTGGCGTCGTAGCCCTTGTCGCCAAGCAACTGCTTCCCGGGCGGCAGCGCATCGATCATCAAGGCCGCCCCCTTATAATCGCTCATCTGGCCTTCGCTGAGCAGCATGATGACAGGGCGTCCCTGACCGTCGCAGACGGCGTGCAGCTTGGAGTTCAAGCCGCCCTTCGTGCGCCCGATACATCGGGGAACAGGTCCTTTTTTAAAAGGCTGGCGGCGGTGCGATGCGCCTTCAGATGCGTCGCATCGATCATCAGGAGAGAGGGCTTGCCACCTTTGCGTGCCAGCTCGGCAAAGATATTGTTGAACACGCCGAGCCGGCTCCAGCGCACGAACCGGTTATAGATCGTCTTATGCGGACCATAGCCGGGCGGCGCATCGCGCCAGCGCAGACCGTTTCTGATGACGAAGACGATGCCGCTGATCACCCGTCGATCGTCAACCCTCGCAATCCCGTGCGACAGCGGAAAATACGGCTCAATCCGGCGCATCTGAGCCTCCGACAGCAACAACAAATCGGCCATGGCGATGTCCCCCAAACATCGCCATTGAATCAACCCGCCAGTCCTCTCGCAACAGATTTAATGGGTCCTGAGCCTAGATAGTTCCCGTCTTAACCTTCGGCAGCGATATCAAGCTTAATGCGCGAGTTTCATTGCGCGGAGACTAAGCGAGGCTAAAGCTTCTTCTCACCGGGCAATTGCCCTTCGCCCGGGCCATCCCTGGCGAAGTCGTCGACCGATCATATTACGCTCGGCGGCTTCGTTTCTTAATCAATTGGAAGCCGGCCATTATGATGTCGACGCCAGATGAAGCTCTTTCGGAGTGCGACCTCTTCGCGCGTCGCCTGAAGAAGCGATCCGTTATCGATCAAGGCGCATTAATTTTCTTCGCAGGGCATGTCGGCATTTACTCTTGCCTCGTCCGCGATGCGACCGACGAGGGGGTAGGTCTCCGACTGAACGGTCTGGCTACCCTGCCTACCGAGTTTGACATTTCGTTTGATAACTTCCGCTCAACGCAGCGTTGTCAGCTGATCTGGCGCGATGATGAGTTCGTCGGCGCTGCGTTCAAAGTAAATCGGAGAATTGCCGGCTCCTGAACCCGAGAATACGAGCCAGCGGCCATTGTTCTCCTGAAGGCTTCGCCTCCTGACCAACCCCGCCCCGTGCCTGGAAGGCGATTGGTCAGAAGAACGGTAGTACCTTTCGAGACCCTTCAATCGCCTCGACATTGAACGACGCTGATGGCACGAAGGCACTCGATAAGACCGCTAGCAGGCTGTTGAAGAAGTGTTCGGTCTGGCTTTGGGGATGGCTTGATCGCCGTTGTGATAGGCGAATGCGATCTGGATTGAGCCGTTGAGCAGTTTGGCGTGGCCGTGAGACGGCGCGGTCATGCTGGCACCGCCATGAGCTTCGGCAATCGCACCAGATTGTAAGCGGCGGCTGCGAAGGTGAAGGCCCATCCGACGCGGTCGCGGCCACGGAAGCGGGTCTTGTCCTGGCGGGCAACCATCTTGATCCAGCCGAACGCTTCCTCAATGCGCTTGCGGAGACGCTGGCTGATGGCATAGCCGCGGTGCCGCGTCGTGCGCCCGTCGATCGCCGAGCTTCGGCCGCTTGTGTTCTGCGCCACGTGCGGCGTCACCTTCATCGCGCGCAACTCGTTGACGAAGTCCTCCGTGTCATAGGCCTTATCAGCGCCAAGTGTGATGGCCAGGGGCCGGTCGGCGCGAGGTTCGATCATGTGCAACGCCGCCACCCGCTCGGCATGTCCGCCGGCCAGCGTCAGGCAGGCGTCGACCAACAGGCCATGGCGGTTCTCCATCAGCCCATGACCCATGAAGCATAGCTTCGCCTCCTTGCCCTTGCCCTTCTTGTAGAGCCTTGCGTCCGGATCGGTGGTCGAAGCATGCGTGTCGTTAGTCCGCTTCTCGCCGTGGAAGTCGGCTTCGGCATTGCGCCCGACGCCGCCGGCCGGCGGCTCGCCAGAGCCGTCCTTCGGTTTGACGCTCTTCGTCGAAGCCCAGGCCTCGATCAGCGTGCCGTCGACCGAGAAGTGATCGCTCGACAGCAGCTTCTCCACCTTGGGCTGGGCCAGCACCGCACTCAGGAACTTGGCCGCGATGTCGCCCTCAAGCAGCCGGTCGCGGTTCTTCGAGAACACCGAATGGTCCCAGGCTGGATCGTCGACGCCGATGCCCACGAACCAGCGGAACAGAAGGTCGTATTCCAGCCGCTCCATAGGCAACCGCTCCGAGCGGATCGAGTAGAACGCCTGCAACAGCATCGCCCTGAGCAACTTCTCGGGTGGGATCGACGGCCGCCCGAGTGGCGAATACAGCGCCGCGAACTCCCGCTCCAAAGCGACAAGCGCTTCATTCACAATTACCCGGATGGCGCGAAGCGGGTGATCGCGCCGAACCCGCGCCTCCAGATCAACGTAGCTGAACAACTCGCCAGTCAGATTGTCACCACCGCGCACCCATCAGATCCAAATCGCTTCAAAGCCAATGAATCATGCTCACAGCTCGGCCGCGACTGGCCTTTTTCAACAGCCTGCTAGATTTTAGATTGTCACCGCTGCCACAATGAAGCCGGACCCAACGAGAGCCGCGAAGCCTACGAAGGTGCCGAGAAAAAAGAACAGATCGCTAGCGCGCTTCTGGTCGATTTGACCTTCTCTGCATTCATCCATTGCAATCATCCTACTTTTTAAGACTGCTCGTCGGGTCAGATAATGCCTGGGGCGGGGAAAGGGTTCCGAGAACTAATCGACAGATCAGCCTCAAAAATTTTGCGCTTATTAAGCAACTATCCGGCGTGATTTTGCAGACCTGATTTGTTCTTAAGGAACGGAACGAGTCGAAAGCAGGAACGAATACCCATCTTTCACAACGCGGCAGTAATCCTGCGTCAAATGAAGTCGATCAGTGTCGGTGCGTTGAAGCGCTCAGCGCAAAAAACCCGCTGCCGGGATCCAGCCGGCAGCGGGCTTTGTACGCACGAATACTGGCCCTCTCGGGTTGAGCTTAGATTCTCATGGTCGGATGAATGCAAAGTTAAGGCTATCGGCGGCGTAGCCGATAGAAAAAAGAGTGAAGGCAGCAGCATTCATGTTTGCACTCCCCCCGCTCTGCGGTGCAGTGAATCACTCATGGCGCGAAGTCTAGGCGTATGACCTTCGCACCGGGCGGCGGATGCACGGGTTTCGGGTCGCCATCGAACACCAACATGACGCTAACTCGGTTATCCTCGTTGGTAGCCCGACGCCGCTCCATCACCTCCAACCGCTTCACCAGATCGGTCTTCATGCTGCTTCTCCAGTGAAACGTCGGACACAGATGATCAGGCCGGCTGGGGCCTTGCCGAGTTTCTTTGCCAGCTTTTCAAGTTCTGCCTTGAAGTCGAGTCCGTCACGTCCCGAAACGACGTGAAGGCCGCCTGCATTGTTGCTGGCCTCCAGCTTTCCAACCTAGCCTTTAGGGTCATTCTGACACTCCTGTTCAAGGCGTCTGATGCGCTCTTCCAACTCGGCTGTCTCGGCGGCTCGGGCATGCCGCCGTTAAGAGCCATATCAATTGCCTTCTGCGTCAATGTTTTGCCCATGACTTCGTCAATGGCATCACGGGCGCTAATCCGGAAGGCGTCACGCTCCGCCGCCGGCATCTGCTGAACGAGAGCCAGTACATCATCGGGGCGTGTGGCTTTGTTGAACAATTGCCGGCCATCGTCGAGCGCGTTGATAATCGCACTGTCGGATCGAAATTGCGAGCGAGCGTCGTGATAGAGACCACCGGTTGCCTCATCCAGCCCTGCCACCACGCGGGACCTCACATCGGACAAGACCCTCGCCTGATTGCTCCGGCCCGCCCTAACGGCCGCTTCAATGGCGTCGTCCAGGTCCATCTTCACGACGTGTAACTGACGAGCATCCACACGCTGTCCGGCGTTCCCGGCGAGCTTGTCGCGGGCATGACTCAAAACCGTTTCGATGCTGTTCGGATCTGGCGCGCCACGCCTGGAGAGCTGAGGCGGGACAATGTTGTCGATGTATTCCAAAGCTGGTGCGACATCGACCGGACCGGCACTGGCAAAAGCTTGCGTATAAGCCTGATTGGCGGTCGCCCGCCGCGAAGCGATGGCTTGGTTCTGTGTGTCCCGGAAATTCTGGTAAGGGCCCAGCGCGCTATCAACGCTGTCTCGGATACGAGCGCCGGCAAGTTCATTTCGCTGAGTAATGGCGTCGCCTACAATGCGACTTGCACCACCGGGCTGCGTCGCAAGGGCCTCGCCTTGCAGGCGCAGGTTCGGTCCGGCGTCCAAAAGCATTGCGTCCGGGCCCATTTGGCTGAGCGCGGCTGGGGTACGCTCGTCGCATCGTCGGCTGGCGCGTCTCCCGAACGGCGTATGCAAGCTTCGTGCTCGACGCGCTGGAACAAGCGCTTCACGAACGGCGACCAGCACGTGGTGGCCTGGTGCACCATTCCGACAGGGGTTCGCAATACGTCAGTATTCGATACACCGAGCGCCTTGCTGAGGCGGGCATCGAGCCTTCCGTCGGCAGCGTCGGCGACAGCTACGACAATGCGCTCGCCGAAACGATCACCCGCGCGCTCTCGGTCGTGCCGATGATCAGGAGCCACGTTACTAAGATCGACACGATGATGGCGGGCACATTGATCCAGCCGCCTACCTGGATGGCCTTGAGTAGGTCGGGCGTCGCCGCAGCGCCGAATGCGAGCTGCACCTTCGCCATCAGCGCGTCGGCATTGCTGATGAGCGATGGGAAACCGATGCCCAGCCCCCGCAGCAGACCAACGGCATGATTAGACCAGCCGACCGCGACCGCGCTCGCGCCCACCGCATATTCGAGGATGAGTCCCCAGCCTACCATCCAGGCCAACGGCTCGCCCATCACCGCGTAGGTGTAGGTGTAGGCCGATCCCGAGACCGGGACCATCGAGGCCAGCTCCGAATAGCAGAGTGCTGCAACCGCGCACACGAAGCCCGCGACGCAGAAGCTGAGCAGCATTCCAGGTCCGGCCTTCTGCGCGGCTTCAGATGTCAGCACGAAAATTCCCGTGCCAATCACCGCGCCTATACCGAGCATCGTGAGTTGGAAGGCACCGAGCGTGCGGTGCAGGGATCGCTTCTCGGCGGTGGCAAGGATCGCATCGAGCGGTTTCACGCGCCGGAAAAGCATGCAGCGGTCCCTGTCGGGCAACATGGGCGCCGCGACTCAGCTCCTGATCAACACCATTCACTTGGCAAAATGGAGACCATGGCGCGCGCTCGCCTGTCAAGTGAGATATCGGTGCCGAGACTTGTGCGTCGAAGCAAGAAAGTGAGTTTTGCCGCAACTCCTGCGTAGTGAACGACCACGATGCTCGCCAAGTCGCTATCGCACCCTCCAAGGAGCTGCAATTCGAACTCCTCCGTTTTGGTCGAGAGTCAAAGTTGCGCGTCCGACTGGAAAGCTAACACCAAATCGTCCAGAACCATTCCGAGTAAAATCCGCGAGCAACTCGCTTCGATCGTCAGCACAAACCTGATGCCGCTCTTGCCGGGAGTACACTCCTGGGCCCTAAGGCAGGTGTTTACTGAATACCGGAGCCGCATGTCGCGCTGGCACGTGAAACCTTTCGGAGCATCTGGGTTTGCATTTGCTGGGAGTATGGCAGTGAAGCGAATCCTGCGACCGATCATTTATGGACTGGCCGCCCTCTATTTCTTGGCAGATGCGGCTTTTATAACCATTGCCAAACCGATATCGGACTGGCTTGCGAAGCATGTGGTGCTGAGGCAATTGTGCGTCTGGATCAGATCGTTACGTCCCTACCCGTCGTTGGCGCTGTTTCTGGTACCGGTGATCATTCTGGAACCAGTCAAACCGGTGGCGGCCTATTTGGCTGCCACCGGTCGGATCACGAGCAGTGTCGTTACATTGATCGTCGGCGAGCTCGTAAAGCTCATTTTGGTCGAACGCCTGTTCCGCCTTACCCGGGACAAGCTGATGAAAATTTCCGCCTTTGCCTGGGTGTACATTAAATTCCGAGAAGCCAAGAAGTGGCTGAGAAACACTGAGGCCTGGAAGGCCATTCGCCGAATAAGCAAGTTTGCCCGTCGGTATCTAGCCGATATGAAGAAATCCGTCGCAGGGGCGTTTCGGTAAATCTTGACGGTGGTAGGCGTGCGATTGTCGCTGCAGATCAAGGCACATGACAGCAAACGCCTCAAGGCAGGCACCGGCATGTCACGCCATCTATTCGAAGTGCAACTTTCGACAGCGGCCCACTCTTACGCGATCGGACTCGCCATTCCCGTTCGGATGACTGTGTCCGCTTAAAGAGAGAAGAGCCACTTTGAGGAAACGACTAGCGGCAACTCCTAAGAGGCGCTACCCTCAAAGCGCTCGGTATACCGACACAGGGCCGATCTTAAGAGTTTTCGTAAAGCGGGCACCGTAACTGCGCCATGACTACTCCTTCGAGCGGCGGCCGCACCAAGCTGCGTCCAAATGATGGAGGCTCACCTGAGCCGCCGCGTCTCCGTTCGGTTGTCCGGATCAGCATTGACCGCAAGGCACTTGCCGCCCTCGACAAGCAAGCCCTTGCCGCCCAGCTCGGCATCGGCCTCGTCGCAGGCTGGCTGGCAAGCTGGATTGTCGGCGGTAGTGGGCTGCTGCGATACGCGCTCACTGGAGTTGTCGGCTCATTCGTAGGCACGCTTCTGTTAGATCGCCTGGGCATCGAACTTGGCATCCGGAACCCGCTTGCCAGCCGGATTGTCACGGCAGTTATAGGTGCAGTGCTGGTGGTACTGGCTGCGCGGCTTGTCGCCTGAGTTCAACCCTCTCACCTCGGGCTCACCGGTGGGTATGAGTGATGCTGGAGCTGCTGCCTTGGCCGGACGCGCCCGACATCCGGCGGTGAGATGAGGCCTCCCAACCGAGACCTCGTAGGGCAAGCGAATCTGTTTCGCTGGAACGGACTCGGCTGTCGGTCAGTCGGGATTGCCGGTGATCCCATCGCGATCCAACTTTCGGCCGATGGCCCGAAGTGGGGTTTGTAGCCGGTCTATAAACACACCGGCGAGCGAGAGGCGGACGAAGATCGTCCAAGTCGATTCGCCGAGAGAGAACCACCAGGACTGTTTCATGAACTCTCATTCGATGTTGTCCAAAGGCGCGACGCCAGAGTCTTCCAAGCCAGTCCGATGAGAATGAAGCCAAGGCCCACAACCCAGATCGTGACCGGCACCTACCCGTTGCGCGGCACCTGCACACAAATCGCGGTGAAGAGCAAACGCAATGAGCTTCACCCCGCTCGTTTGAGCGAAGTGAAACCCAACATGCGTCAAACTCGCGCTTAGGCCGCCCGTTCGAGTTCCTGCCGTGGTCCGAAGAATTCGAAATGCACCTGCGAAGCCGGAATGCCCCACTTGAGCAGTTCGTGGTAGATGGAAACCATGAACGGCTGCGGACCGCAGAAGTAATAGTCCGCATCGCGCGATGACAGCAGACCTTCGAGATATTCCGCCGTCACGAAGCCAACGCTCGCATTGTCGCTAGGGCTGCCTCCCTCGCTATAGCGATAATACGCACGCAGGTTGGCATGTTGCCGCGCAAGCTCATTCACCGTCTTGCGGAACGGCTGAACGTCCTCGTTCAGTACCGCGTGCACAACGAGGATTTCCCGCTTCGGGAACGCCTCCAGCCCCGGAAAGCAGGATGCTCATAATCGGCGTGATTCCCCGCCCGCAGCAAGGAGCACCAGCGGGCGCTCATTGGTCTGCCCCCTGAAAAGTGGTCCTCCCTGAATTAGGCTATTAGCCGTTAGAGAGGACATTGGAATGCCCCAGAAGAAGCACAAGGCGGAAGAGATCGTCGCGAAGCTGCGCCAGGTCGATGTTTTGCTTTCACAAGGCAGATCGGTTGGCGAAGCGGTTCGTTCGATCGGCGTGACGCAGTTCACGTATTACCGGTGGCGCAAGGAGTTTGGTGGCCTGAAGGGCGATCAGGTAAAGCGCTTGAAAGAGCTTGAGAAAGAGAACGACCGGCTGCGCAAGGCAGTGTCGGACCTGACGCTCGAGAAGCTGATCCTGAAAGAGGCTGCCTCGGGAAACTTCTGAGCCCTTCCCGCCGTCGCCGCTGCGTCGACCATGTCATGGTGAAGTTCTCCGTCTCGGAGCGCTTTGCCTGCAAGGTTCTGGGCCAGCATCGCTCGACCCAGCGCAAGAAGCCGCAAAGCCGACCGGATGAAGAGGCATTGACGACCGACATCATCAGTCTGGCCTTACGCTACGGCCGCTATGGCTATCGCAGGATCACGGCGATGCTGCGGTCCGAGGGTTGGACGGTGAATGCCAAGCGTGTCGAGCGTATCTGGCGGCGGGAGGGGCTGAAGGTTCCTCAGAAACAACCGAAGAGAGGCAGACTCTGGCTGAATGACGGATCGTGCGTCCGGCTTCGGCCCGAGCATCCAAACCATGTTTGGTCCTATGACTTCGTCGAGGGCCGGACCCACAATGGCAGGAAGTTCCGCATGCTCAACATCATCGACGAGTTCACCAGAGAATGTCTGGCGATCCGGATTGATCGCAAGCTCAACTCGACCGACGTCATCGACGTCTTGTCGGACCTGTTCATCCTACGCGGCGTGCCCGGCCACGTTCGTTCTGATAACGGGCCGGAGTTCATCGCCAAGGCAGTGCGAGAGTGGATTGCAGCTGTCGGCGCCAAGACCGCGTTCATCGAGCCCGGAAGCCCTTGGGAGAACGGCTACTGCGAGAGCTTCAACTCGAAGCTTCGCGACGAACTGCTCAACAGTGAGATCTTCTACAGCCTCGCCGAGGCCAAGGTCATCATCGAGGCATGGCGGCGCTACTACAACACCGAGCGACCACACTCATCGCTCGGATATAAACCGCCGGCGCCAGAGGCCATCGCCTGGCCTTCAAAGCCAGCCGGATCGCTTCCGCCAGCAGCGCAAGCAATGGCCGAAAAGCCGATTATGCATTAAGACTGAAACCGGACCACCTCATAGGGGCAGGCCACCGGAGGAGTTCTTTCGGAGTTTTTTCCAGTTTTTTCCAGACGGCTTTTGTAAAAACTCAGAGACAAAAACTAAAAGTAAATCATGTACTTACGATACAAAGAGAGAGTTTTTACAGTATTTTCCAGGTAGGTGTGTTTCCACCCTATCTCGATGGGTGGAGTATATAGGGGGATCGGATTCTGGAAAAAACTCCGGATCGAGTCAAATCAGAACGGCAAGCCTCACCCCTTCGTGGTGATTGGTCGCTCGCTAACACCAGCATGATCTCAAGCCGTCGACATTCTCTATGGCATGGGTTCGCGAAGCTGGTCGGGGTGTGAGGCCGGCCGCAAGCGGACGGATTATTCTTTCCAAAAGTTGAATTGTCGCCATCGCGATGTCACAACAATGCCCGGGTGCTCGCTGCATTGGGGTAGCGACAGGTCAAGCGATGGTCGGGCCGCCACGCGGGACGCGTGCGACCCATGAACGATAGCCCTTCATTTAACGATCTGCCGAAAGCCCAGCGGCTGGCGGAACGGGCCTTTAGGACCCTTGATCAATTCCTGCATGTCGAGGCTGTCAGCGGCATTGTGCTGTTGGCGGCGGCGGTTGTAGCGCTGCTCTGGGCCAACTCTCCTCTCGCCCAAAGCTATCACGACCTGTGGCATCTGCCTCTCTCGATCGGGCTCGGTAGTTTCGTCTATGCGCAGTCCCTGCATTTCTGGGTCAACGACGCGCTGATGACGGTCTTCTTCCTGGTTGTCGGGATGGAAATTCGGCGCGAGATTCATGAAGGGGCGCTGAGCAAACTCGATCAGGCAGTGCTCCCGATCGCCGCTGCGATCGGCGGAGTGATCGCGCCGGCCCTAATCTATCTGGTGTTCAACGGCGATCCGACGCACGCGCGCGGCTGGGCCGTGCCCACAGCTACGGATATCGCATTCGCGATCGGCGTGCTGGCTTTGCTGGGACGTTCGATCCCGTCCAATGTGCGGGTGTTCCTGCTGGCTCTGGCGATCATTGACGACGTGATCGCGGTTCTGATCATTGCTTTCTTCTATTCCGGCGGACTGGACCCGAGCGGTTTTGCGATCGCGGGGGCTGGCATCATCATGGTGGTTGCCCTGCAACGGATCGGTGTGGGTTCAGCCTATGCTTACGTGATCCCGGGCGCGGTTGTTTGGATCGGCCTGTTGGTGACCGGCGCTCACCCGACTTTGGCCGGAGTGGTCCTCGGCCTGATGACGCCGGTGATTTCCATTCCCATGCGCGAGCAGCCGATCGACGTATTGTCCCGCATTGCCGCAGAACTGCGTGGCCATGACGCGGTACCCGCGAAAGACGCGCGTCGTCTGGCCTACCCCCGGCGGCAGTTGCGCCTCGCCAATAGGGAGATGTTACCGCCGGTGGTGCGTGTCCAGACAGCGCTGCATCCCTGGGTCGCTTATGGCATCATGCCGGTCTTCGCGCTCGCAAACGCCGGCATCACTCTTGATGGAACCGACCTCGGCACCGGAGGTCCACAACTGGTCATGATCGGAGTCGGCATCGCCCTCGTCGCAGGTAAGCCGCTCGGCATCATCGCCGTCACATGGCTCATGGTGCGGCTGGGTTGGTGCCGACTCCCGCCAGGCGTGTCATGGGGCGGCGTCCTGCTTGTGGGTCTGCTCGCCGGGATCGGCTTCACCATGTCCATCTTCATCGCCATGCTGGCCTTTGCCGATGAGAACTTGCTGGTCGCGGCAAAGCTCGGTGTGCTGTTGGGCTCTTCGGTGGCCGCGATGCTCGGGCTTGGCTGGGGCGTCGTCTACGTCCGACGTCGGTGAATCCGCAACCTCCGAACGCACCCAGCCGGAAAGCATATCAGCGAGCTTTTAAAATGATCTGAGACGCATCTGATCGAGGCCTGTCGCAAGGGCGAAGTGAAGGCGGTATCGATTGTTGCAAGCATGAACTGCGCAGCAAAAGAACGTTCGAACGACGATGCTCATTGAACCGTTCAAGACCAAGAGCAGCGCGGATCGAAAAGCATTGAAAGCGGGCTGATCTTGATCGCTCGATTTCCAACCGAGCGCGCAATGCAGAGCCACCGAACCTGTCCGCAGCCATGATCGGCAGTCCCGGATCATCGGTCGTGCGCAGCCTTCATCAACCTAAACGCATCTGAATGTAATTCTTTCAAACGTGCGATTGAGAGCGTTTTATTCCAATATTGCGATGCATAACGGTAAAAAGGTACTGTCTGAGCCGTGGGCGGTAGCGGGTGACGGACGACCCCGAGATCGTGGCAGGTGCAAAAAAATAAAAGGGGGTTGTTGTTCTCGATCTGAGCTTTGGCGGCGGTGGTCGGTGCGTTCGAAGGGATATTCCTTTGGGCTGTAGAGCGATGGCCTATCAAGCGATCCTGCGCGCAGATTCACCAACGCAGGTTTTTAAAAATGCGCCGTCGCGACCGCCCGTATGATCCTCGCGAAGACGGGCCGCTGCACCGTTACAAGAACCGTCGGCCCGGCTACCGACGCACGGTAACCATGCCGGAGCACGTCAGTCCTCATGTGAAGCTTGTCTTCGCGGAAATGGCGCGCCAACAGCGGACCTATGACGAGGTTGAGGCCGCCAGTTGGATTCGCCGTCCAACGGTCAAGCAATGGAGGATGAAGAATCGTCCTAGCTTGGAATCTCTCGAAGCGGTGCTGAACGCCCTTGGCTGGCACTTCATCGCCGTGCCCGCTCACGTCGAGATGCTCCCGCCGGCCGTGGCGGCAAAGGCCGCCGAAGTTGCCGCTCTCGCGAAGATTGAATTGGGCGAGGTCTGGGGCGCTGCCGTACAGATCGCCGCGCTCCAGCTTGCATCAACCGTCGAGGGCGAGCGCATCCTTGCCACGCTTGATGCTGAACGCGCGGCACGCCACGCCGCAAACCACAATGTAAAGCGCCGCTCTCGCCGCAAGGCTCCCGCAAACGACAACGCCAAGCAATCGTCCGAGAACGCCGCTTAAGGGTATCTCGAATAGACTCGTCGAAACGATCCAATCGAGCACAATGCGCGAGTTGCTTTTCTCCAGTCGAGAGCAACTTTCCTCGTTTGAACCTAACCCGGCCGGTGGTCTTGATTTCCCCACCGACCGGGGGCGGGTTCGAAAGGCTCGAACTCTATGTCGAAAAAACTCAGTCAGCGGAAGAGCGCTGCATACCTCGATCTCCCGGAAAGCACGTTCGCCGGATATGTCCGAGCGGGCCGTGGCCCGCGTCACGTCAGCCTCGATGGCATCCGCTATTTCGATGTCGCTGACCTCAACGCCTGGATCGCGGCCAGAACGTTTTCGGAGGGCGCACAATGACCCTCGCCGAAGCCGATCACATGCGCCGCGTGGCCGACGCCGAGCGCCGCGTAGCCGAAGCCAACCGCCGTGCAGCCAACTACCGTGCCGCCGAACGTCGCGCCGAGGAGGTAGACCAAGCTGAACGACGCGCGGCCGAAGCTGAGCAGCGTGCCGCCGAAGCGGAGCGGCACGCCAGCGCATCTGTCGTCGCGCGGCCGATCATCGCGCGACCGTCTCAGCCAAAACCCATCACCGCGCCAGCGCCAACGCCGGCCGCACGGCTGACTCCAAAGGGAATCCCGGTCATGACTGCAAACCAGAAACTTCTGTTTCAGTCGGTCGCGACGACCACGGCGCGGCTCGCTGCCGCGCGGCAATCTCTTGAGGACGCGAGAAACTTGGCACGCGCCGGTTTTGCCGACAATCGCGTATTCGCACTGCACGTTGAGGCCAGCGCGTTCCAAGCCTGGCTCAAAGCCAGCGAAGCTTTCCAGGCGTGCCGGGACTAAACGCATGACCCGGAAAAACACGATCCGCGCTGCCAGGGATGCATCTCAGGCATATGCCGCGACCCTGCGTCGCTTGACCACCGCCCAGGCGCTTCACTCGCCTGACACGCTGGAACTATCGGCCGCCGAATACATGGCCCGCAACAACCATCATCGCGCACTCGCCGCGCTCAACACCTGACAGAAAGAAGAGAAACTATGGGTTTCCTCGAAAAATTCTTCCCCGCTAAGACGGCCATTACGTCGGAAACCATTAAGGCGGAAATCGATTACAGCGAGTCTGAAATCAAGCGCCTCCAGGCGGAGATCAGCCCCAAGCTTGCGGCCATCGCGACGATGGACGACGCTGAGCACGTAAAGGCTGAGGCGGATGTCGCCGCCAACAAGCGCGCAATCGATCGGTTCGACCAGCGCATTGCACATCTGCAGTCAGAACTCCCCGTCGTGCTCGCTGCGGAAGAAGCTGCCGCAAAAGCAACCGCCGACGCCGCGCTTCGCGCCCTTGCCGAAGCGTGCCGCAAGACGAACGAAAAGGAAGCCGCGAAGCTCTTGGCCGCCTATGACGAACACGCCAGTGCGATCGGCGGAATCATCGCCAAGCTGAAGGCAATGGACGGGGAACGCGAGGCTATCAACGCACAGCTGCGCGCCAACGACGTCTGCGAGCCGGTGCGAAGCTACGTAGACATTCACCGCACCACTCCCGGCACCGAAGGCACGGAGCAGCGCGCGAAGGTGCCATGCTGGGTTTACCGCTATCCGGGTAGTCCCCCCGACACGAAGGAAACGAAGTATCAGTATGAAGCACCGCGCGAGGACGTGCGGCGGGCGGCCATTGGCTCAGATGGTGAACCGGTCCGGGGTGCTACTGAGCTTCACAATTACTATGGCCGAGAGGTCATCATCACGCCGACGTTGGAGAAGCGCGAGATGGTGGTTTCTCGAACCCGACCGAAACCCCCTCGTTACGAGGACCCGCTTAACGGTGTGCTCTTGCCGCCCGCCTTTGCTGGCGGAAAGTGGCACTGGCCGCGCCAGTGAGATCGCTTGAAGCACCCCGTCGAAATCGGCGGGGTGATGCATGACAAGTTCGCGGGGTTCGCCGACGTCGCGAACTCCGCACAAGGCTGGTCAGATACTCAGCGAGGCAACCGTCGATTTGCGCAGTCGCAGTGCATCTAAGCTTAAACTCATGGCTGCGGCTGAGATTGCGCTGCGGTTGGTGATGAGTGTGTTCCGCGCCCGGTGTAGACGGTGGAAGCGCTGACCAGCAGCACGAGGATCGCACCGCCGATTACCCAGCCTGTTCTGACGCTACTCATAGTGCTCGTCCTCCTGAAGGAACTGTCATTCCGAACTTACCATGCTGCGCTCGACTAAGGTACCAACCTCGCCGGCATGGCAGCTCGCAACGTGCTCACGGACGCGTGATAGCATCGCACTCCGCGCAATCCCATTGAGCTCACGTCTTATTTTTTGCATCGTTGCCATTTCAAAAGAAATCTTGCGCCGTTGGGCGGCGATTTGAACCAGTGAATGACAGAGAAACAGCTTTCTGGCCTGATCGATAGACATCACAGAACTTTCATAACCGGTCTCCGAAAACGACCTAGCTGTTAGGCGTGACATCTGCCCTTCATTTCGGCCTCTGAAGGCTTGAGGACGACAGCCACGCGTCGATATGAGACGCTGTTTCGGCCTGTCGCGCCTCTCTGACCAATTGCTCTCGTTTAATACCCGGCCGAGTATCGCGCGCCTCATTATGCAGGCGCTGAGCTTCATCATTGAGGCGTTGATAAAGCGATTTTGCATTCTTTGGAGAACGAGGTCTGGTCTGCATGACGGCTCCTTGTTTGCAAACGACGGGATCGCAACTCTCATCACCGATAGATGCGTTGGGGCTGGCGACGAAAGAGCGGTCGAACGAGCTCAAACGCCGCATGCGTCGTTCATCATTCGACGGTGCGGCGAGAAAGCCGAATCAGGGGAGGATTTGATGCGTTAGCCGCACCGAACTTATGCTTCGGTCGTCCACCGGGTATCGCACTTAGAACAGTGCCATTCGTTGGTGACCGCTTGGGACGAATATTGCGAGCTCACGGGTGCTGTTACAGCATTCCCACAAGCGCAGGTATCAGTCCCTTCGGGGCGCGATCTTCGGATGGGCATCTCACGGGCGACGCGATTTGCCCATCTGCGCTCCGAACCTCTTTGAAGATGAATCGGATAGACCGTGGCATACATGGCTGGCTCCCTTTGTGGGCGGGAGCACAGAAGCGTCTCTCTGTTGCCAGCGCCGGTGAAAAGCGTGCTGGCAATAGTATCCATATGGGAACCCTCACCCATCATAACTAGAGCCGCACCACCGAAACCTAGAAAGAAGTTCTCACCCAAGGCATCACCCGGTGGCGGTCTCGGCATTTGTAGGCTCGTCGCTCTGTTAAAGGCGCTTCGTCGGGTTGTGCATGCGCTCTTATGATATACTTATCCAAGACCGGAGCAGTCATGTCAGAACGCCGCGAACTATATCGAAGCCCGAACGGCGATTCCTGGTACTTGGGCCGCGAGCCTACGGACGGGCACGCCTTTATCATCCATCAGCCCAACTCCCCATCTGGTGGCCGACTGTCACATATTGAACTTGGAGAGTTTCTTCGGAGCGGCAACGGTCCAGAGCAGCAAGCGTTGCTTCGGCTAATAGGTACGCTCGTTGAAGTGCCGCCATACGCCTGACGAGCCACTATGCGTAGTTCCAGCGCGCCTAGGCAAACGCGCGTGCATTAGCTCCCGTCCCCTTGCGAAACGGGGTATACTAACGAACGTGAGGTTTTGAGTGAGCTATGGAGGCTCGTCATGAAACCACACATTATTCCGTTTGAAAATCGCTGGACTAACGGTGAGCGCGCTTGGCAGTGGCACTGCGAACTTGAGCGATTGGGCGTTCCGAACGTCAGAATGTTGTTCAGCGAATACCAGACCTATCATCGCGATGAGCCTACGGTTGTCTTCGATGTTCCCGCCGGATTTGTACGTGACTGGCTGGCTTTTCACGACCGGCGCACCGCTCTCCAGCAGCGTTTGTGGCGCGCGATCGTCATTGGATTGGGCCTTGTTGCCGTGTCCAGCGTGATGCTCGGGGCAAACGGATAACTGGACTACGTCATCGATTCGACTTATGAACGGCGATGATCCGCGCGCGATTGCTGGCAGGTGCGCTCCAAGAGGGAGCGTTAGCTGAGCGCTCCGGAGAGATTGATCTTCTGGCCAACCGCTAGACTGAATCGGCATACGAAAGCTCGCTTGAACCTTTTACCAGGTTCGAGCGACCTCATCATTGCTGGGGTATTTCAGAGTCCAGTGTGTATTAGCCAACGCCCCGGCAGCGAACATACTCCGCTGCGCGGCGTTGTGCACTGAACCGCCGAGGCGATTCCTGAGCGCTACCGGCTGGCGGACGCAGGTTGTTATTGGGCTCGTCGCCATCGCCAGAGCACCACGCCACCACACCCGCAAATGACGCCTGTCGAGCTGGCAACCCAATCGAGCACTCCTGCATGTCGCCCCGGGACCAACAACTGTCCGACTTCGAGGAGGGCGGCGTAGGCGATCATCGCGCACGCCAAACTTAGGAAGCGCACTCGCTGATAGGCGAGCGAAACAGCAATTGTCGCGAGGAGATAGGCAAAGACATGCTCGATGCGAGGGTTAAAACCCGTGCGGATCATTTCTTGTCCCGGGGTCCACGATGCAGCCATCAATGCCATGATACAGAGCCAGGCACATAGCTTCAAAGCCGCTTTTACCATTTGTCCCTCGCCAGCATGACTGCGGGACGGAGCAGGAGGTCCATTGCCCGAATCTACTGCGGTACGCCGCCCGGAGGTTCTATGACTTTTAGGGCAGCCTTAGCGACGGGCAGAACTTCCCATCCGCGATTGCTCTCCGCATCAATTATCGTCATGCTTTCTATATCGAACGTCGCCCCCGAGGCTTTTTGATCTACGACCGCCTGGGCGATGGCCAAAGCCACCAATCGAACCAGCTCATCACTCATTGCAGGTTCTCCATCCTGTTCCATCTTTCGGGCTCGCTATCGTAGTTGAGCGGAAGATCCTGAGTTTTCGCGACACGCGCAAAATCTGCCATGGCCTGTGCGGTCGGCGATCGACGCCGCTTGAACCAGCCAATCACGCCCAAGGCAGGGCTCCCAATGCGCCCGGCTGACCATTACATTTTTCGCGTCGCATGTGGAGTATTCGCGATGCCTCGGACCCCAAGACACTTGGCTGATCGGATGGCGGCCCAGCGCCGACAGGCAAATGTCGATGACGGCTATGCGCGAGAGACCTTCACTCAGCCGCGAGACCAGGCGCGCCGGACGGCGAGGGCGTTCTTGAATCGCTGGCCGGCGGCGGCTTACATGACCGAAGTCGAGAGCTGGCGCGAGCTTCCGAGCGGCGAGATCGAGTTCACAATGAAACGGCTGCGGAGCGCGGATTAAAAAATGCCCCGCCGAAGCGGGGCAAACTCATTTAGTCGGGCCATGATTGAGTGCCGTACCAGTCATCGATTTGCTTTTTAGTCTGGTCTTTCTGGTAGCCGTACCGCTCCTGTAGTTTACCTTCGAGCTGCTCACGCTTGCCAGCGATCTGATCGAGATCGTCGTCGGTGAGCTTGCCCCACTGCTCCTTCACCTTGCCCTTGATCTGCTTCCAATTTCCTTCGACGCGGTTCCAGTCCATTGCTAACCTCCTCCGGTTGCATGTGGTTGCGGAAAGAACCTGGGTCAGCTTAATTTTGTTCCGGGCTTTTCGTCGCAGAAATAGGCCGCGGGTCCTTTTTGTCGTCACGGCCAGAACTTTGCGCCATCTGCTTACGATACTTTGGCGCTAACCCGCTCCGGCTTTTTTCTATTTCGGCTTGTGCTTCGTCGTCGCCAGTCGCTCGCGGTATGCTTCCAGTCCGCGTCGCCAATCTTGTCCGGGCTGCCATTCGCCCCTTTCGTCCATGGCGCCGGATTCCAGCATTGCGGCTGCGACCTCCCAATGACGATCCACCCAGTCCTGAATTTCAGATTCACGCATCCCGTGGGAGCGGCAAATTCTTTCGGCCATTGCTCGGGCAAGCGGTTCAATATTCGATGACATGGTGAGACGTTATGTGCCGCTTGCGTGGCAAAAGCGTGCTCGCCGGCTTTGAGCACACTGGTTACTGAAAACCCCGCTCCGGCGGGGTTTTCTATTTCTGACCACGGCCTGCGCCGGCTAGATGATGAGACGCGCAGAAAGAGCGCCCACCGCCACAGCGCTCCCATGCCCGTTCAAAGGCTAGGGCCCGCGATCGCGCGTGGGTCATGGCCGCCCATGATATTGAGGTATTGGAATCCTGCGCAAAGTATTACTTTTCGTTCGAGACGGCAGCAGAGTTAGTGTAGGATTCGGGGAATGGTTTGAGGTTGCCTCGTGTCCAATGCAAAGCAAATACTCGCAATGATCCGCAGCCGCGCCGAAAGCGACGAGGATGCGTTCTATTCGATCGCGTTGCAGGTGGCGGCCTCGGAAGCGCGTCAGGGCCACCGCCAAATCGCTGATGAGCTGCGCTCGGAGATTGATAAGGCCCGCGCGCGGAGCGGGCGCGGCCAATCGGTTGCGATCCCATTCGCCACCCCGCGCGGCAACCTGGAAGGTTTGCTTGAGCTACGTCAACCACGTTTTAGTCTAAAAGACGTTGTTCTGAATGATCGCTTGCTTGCCCGCGTCGATGACGTGCTGCGTCAGCAACGCAAGCGGGACTGGTTGAGAGAGCATGGTAGGACTCCGAATCGCCGCCTTCTGTTCGTCGGGCCACCCGGCTCGGGCAAGACGATGTCTGCCGAGGCCGTGGCTGGCGAATTGCACCTGCCTCTCTTCGTCATCCGTCTGGAATCGATGATCACGCGTTATATGGGTGAGACGGCAGCGAAGCTTCGCCTGATATTCGACGAGACAAGCAAACGTCGCGGCGTATATCTCTTTGATGAGTTCGACGCGGTCGGTGGCCGACGAACCGCAAGCAACGACGTTGCGGAAATGCGCCGCGTGCTAAATTCCTTCTTGCAATTCATGGAAGAAAACAATTCGACTGACAGCATCATCATTTGTTCGACAAACCATCCTGAGCTGCTCGATCGTGCGTTGCTGCGTCGATACGATCAGGTTCTGAAGTTCGATGCCCCGTCATCGCAGCAAATCCGGAAACTCATCACTGCCAATCTCGGCAAGATGCGGATTGAAGAACCGAACTGGGCGTCAATCGTTCGGGCCGCAAAGCTTTTAAGCCAGTCCGAGATCGTTCGGGCAACCGATGATGCGGTAAAGACCGCTATTCTGGACGAGCGCATCCATTTGAGCACGAAAAACATTCTCGATCGTTTGCGCGAACGTCGTTTAATGCGCAACGCGTTCATGGAGTCGAAAGGCGCGTAATGAATGGTGTCTCGGTTTACGCTTCCACACATTGAAATAACGCGCTTCAGGCAACAACACGAATATGCGAGCAGCGGCTCTGGCGGGAATCTCGTCGATCGCATCCGCGCCGAACATGGCCGCCGTCTACAAGGAGAGCTGGACGCTGCGCTAAAGCTCGCCGAAGAGCTGCGCCCCAAGAACGAGCGTCTGCCAGCAGCCACGACCAGCATTCTCGAAGTCGAACTGCGCCGGGGGACGGACCCTGAAAAGCTTGACCGCGTGCGCGACAACATCCGCTCCAGCGCCGCCAAGGCCAATGACCGCAACGACCGGACGATTGCCGTCTTCGTCCCCGACGGGTCAAAGGAAGTCTTCGCGAAAATCCTGAATGACTATCTCCACGGCGAGGTCAGCCCGGACACGGGCAGTCCGCCGAACAAGTCGCTGGTCGAAGCGATCGAGAATTTCCGCGCAGCGCGTCTGGAAACAGTTTGGACCGACGATCCGGCAGCGCTGCCGACTGATCCGCAACACCAGATGTGGTGGGCCCTTTGGTGTTGGCCTGACGCTGAAGAGAAAGTTGAGCAAGCGTGTGAACGTCTTCGGGTCCGAGCGGCTAGCAAGGATCGCCGTCTTTATTTTCCGGACATCACGGTTGTGCCGGTGCATGGCACGCGAGCAGCAATCGAGTTGATGCTGTTCATGACGGGGGCGATCGCCGAGCTGCGACGGGCGACCGATAACCCTGTTTTCTTCCTCGATGACGTGAGGGGCGATCAGCATCCATGGAGCGATGATCTTGCCGGACGCATCAAGTGGCCGGGCAATGACGTTCCGGCGGTCTGTGTATTTGATACGGGCGTTAATCGGGCGCATGCGCTGATTGAACCCGCTTTGGGCGCGAAAGACCTCCATACAATCGATGCCGATTGGGGCGTAGACGATCCTACGGAAGGTCACGGCACGGCGATGGCGGGCATGATCCTGCACGGCGACCTGACTGCTCCGCTAGGCGATGCTTCAGAACGCACGCTTCGACATCGCCTAGAGTCGGTAAAACTTCTTCCTCCCGATGGATTCGATCCTAATGAACCTGCAAGCTACGGCGTGCTGACCCAGGCGGCGGTCGCATTACCCGAAATCGCAGAGCCGAACCGTGCCCGTGTCTTCTGTATGGCGGTTACGAATCTCGACGTATCGGGTTCGACGCCATCCAGCTGGAGTGCGGCTATCGATCAGGCTGCATCCGGCTCCATGCCGGGCGATGACGATGACGCTCCCAAACGTCTCTTGATAGTGTCAGCAGGAAATATCGAGGCGGAGATCGATTACAACAAGATCAAGCCGCAGGACGATTATCCGATCGAGGACCCAGCGCAAGCGTGGAACGCCCTGACAGTTGGCGGTTATACAGACCTGGTCGATGTACGCGATAAAGGTTTCGAAGACTGGACGCCAATAGCCGAGGCAGGAGACCTGAGCCCGCACAGCCGCACTAGCGCAACCTGGCCGCAGGGGCGTGCGCCGTTCAAACCCGAAATTGTGATGGAGGCCGGAAATCGCGCCGTCAACAAGACTAGGACTGAAGCGCTCACCGTACATTCACTGTCACTGCTCTCGACGGGGAACGATGCAACACGAGCTCCGCTGGTGCCTTTTCAGGCAACAAGCGCAGCGGCTGCACAGGCCGCTCGGTTGGCTGGACGCCTGGCGGCCGATCATCCGGAATTTTGGCCTGAAGCGATCCGTGCTCTGATCGTACACAGCGCCGATTGGACTCAGCCAATGTTGGATGCGTTCAACCAACGGTACGGGTGGCAAGAAAGAAAACTACGAGCTAGTTCGCCGTTTTGGTTATGGCGTGCCCGACTACGAACGGGCGACCGCATCTGCAAATAACCACCTAGCATTGTTTGCGCAGGCAGAAATACAGCCGTTCAAGTTCGAAGGCCGTCGATTCAACGAATGTCACTATTATGCGCTACCGATCCCACCCGATATGCTGGAGAGGCTGGAGAACGAACCCGTCGAGCTCAAAATGACCCTCTCGTATTTTATCGAGCCAAACCCTGGCCTGTCAGCAAATGTTGAACCTCAAAGATATCAATCCCACGGACTACGGTTTGACTTACGCCGTAAAGGCGAATCCCTGACGCGATTCAAATCGCGTGTGAATACGGCGGAGCCCGCAACAGCTGGACCGGCAGTTGCTGACGATGATCGCTGGCTGCTCGGTCCTAACAGTATCTCGGCTGGTTCGCTTCATTGCGATGTATGGTCAGGCCCCGCGATCGAATTGCTAGGGCGGGACACGCTTTGTATCAAGCCCGTTTACGGTTGGTGGCGTGATCGCGCCGGACGAGACTACCCGAACAAACAAACCCGCTATGCGCTGATCGTAACGTTGAAAGCGCAGAACGTCAGTGTTGACCTTTATACGCCAATCAAAGCGATTGTGGATATCCCATCTGCCGAGGTTGAGACTGAGATTTAGAGATAGAGACGACTGCCTTATTCGAGTCCATGGCCGATGTTTGGGGCGTCCGCTTCGCCCACAATCACCTGACCTCAGACGAAGCGCACCGGATAGCCAAGGCATCGCCGCGACTGCCAGAGTTCATGATTCAGCGGAAGGATTTTCACCAACGTGGCGGCGGCGAATACCGGTGGAAGAGATCGCGTCCCTATCATGTCGCGCTTGAAGATAGCTACATTCGCGCGCATTGGGGATTCATCGACGCGGTTTGCAGAATGAATAGCATCCCGTTTGACGGGACAGGTGAGTGCATTCAGCGAGACGCGATTCAATTTTGGGGCCGCTTCGACGGTCGCTCGCTTCGCGGCGAAGAGTTCATTTACTCGGATCGTCCGAAGGGCTTGCTGGCGCTTTGCGAGCCACCTGATATGGATCGGTTCGGCCAGCGACCATTGGGACGATAGACATGAGGGGTGAACCCAAGGCGATCAAAGCCAAGCTCGGGCAAATGTTGCGATCACCAATGATCGCGTTCCCGAGCGTGCGTCAACGAATCAACGCGCCAAACGACCATGGTGTTTATATCATCTATGACCCCAAAGGACGGGTCGCGCATGTCGGTAGAACAGTTCGGGGAAAGAATGGATTGCGCCAGCGGCTCAACAATCATTTGCAAGGGGCATCGTCTTTTGTAATTCACGCCCTTAAGGGCAAAGGCGTGAAGTTGAGAGCGGGCTATAAATTTCGGTTCATCGAA
This sequence comes from Nitrobacter sp. CN101, assembly GCF_055390255.1. NCBI lineage: Bacteria > Pseudomonadati > Pseudomonadota > Alphaproteobacteria > Hyphomicrobiales > Nitrobacteraceae > Nitrobacter > Nitrobacter sp. CN101. The sequence goes on along the minus strand of NZ_AP038833.1, from coordinate 656,663 downwards.
GTTGAAAATGATCGACTGCGGGCTTTGCTTGAGGCCTACGCAATCGGTCAACTTTGCCCGGATCACCTTGGGCATGGTGGAATCGGATAGGACGATTCATGTCGCGCTATATGCCGCTTTTAGTCTTGTTCGTCATAACAGCTGCTTCCGCTCAGGAGCCCAAAGCCATCAAGACTGTCAAAGTCACACAATCGCTCAACGATACCGCGCTCTATGAAGTGAAAGAACGACGGAACCGTTCTAATCGATTGGGACGAAGTCGAAGCGCTTGCAGTGAGCAAGAAGAATCCCATTCTCACGCCCCAGGCCCAAGTCATGCTGGCAATTCGTGACGGCAAATGGAAGGCCAGGAATCAAGCTAAGTGACCTCAGGACTCAAGCGTCTCTCGATCGTTGCGCTCGCCGTCTCGCCCGCGTTCGTCATGCTCGTTCCCCCTCCGGCTCTATTCCGTTCTCGAAGAACGAATCGGCGTCGCTAAAATCAACCCGCCGTGATTACTAACGGTCAGTGAAGAGGCTACGTCACCATCGTCGCTTGCACTCGCAGAAGCGATAGTTCGCTACGTCCAATTTCCTCAACATGGCGGCCGCGACTCGGTTGACCAAACGCACAGCCTTGTCAGATCGCTTGAGGAATTGCGACGAGACCTTCCCACTGCTCCATTTCATCAACCTCACTTATTGGCTAAGCTCGCGCGAGACATTGCCGTTGCCTTGCGCAAAACGCGCGATCTGCTAAATCCCGCATTCTACGATTGAAGGAATGAAGATTTTGCCCACGAAGAAAACAGCTGTTCGCCGTGAATGGACGAAGAACGACGTTCGCACTCTCAAGGCGCTCGCGAAGCAGAAGGCTGGCGTCGCGAAGATTGCAAAAACGTTGAAGCGAACGCCAGGCGCAACGGCAGCGAAGGCGCATACCATCGGTGTGTCGCTAAGCACTCAATAATGGTGCAAGCACTGAAACCAACGGCTTGGATACTCTTATTCGTCCTGTTTATTCTTACGGTTGGGCCGCTTGGTTTGCGTCCGACGTTTGGGCATCCAAATGCTGAGCGATTACTGGCACTCGCTGTGCTCGGGTTTGCCTTCTCTCTTGCCTATCCCCGTCGACTCTTGGTCGTCTTTATTCTGCTTGCGGGCGCTCTATGCTGTTTTGAGTACTTGCAGCATTTCGTGAATTACAGGCACGGGACCGCGCATGATGTCGCGATCAAACTGGCAGGCGCAGTAGTAGGAGTCGGCGGCGGACTCGTCGTCTCAAAATTGGTCGACGACATCAGATCAGGCTAAGGACATCAATTCAACACACCGCTTGGTAAATTCGAAAGTCGCCGAGGTTGTCGCCATTTTCTCTGTGGTGGGGCACACGACGCTGATTAAAGAACAGCGCGCATCGATGCTGTCCTGGTTCTTGTTGTTGTGATTCAGGGGGTCTTAAGAGCCAATTGATGGGCTGCATCCGGTCCCCCAATCGAAATGGTCCAGTGATGGTACGCTTGTTTTCTGCCGCCGCCGCGCTTGTATTGGCCAGCTCCTCCCACGCCGGAACAATCGCCGGCCAAGCATCCGTCATCGACGGCGACACGCTCGAAATTCACGGGCAGCGCATTCGTCTATCGGGCGTGGACGCGCCCGAGTCCGATCAGCTCTGTCGTGGAGACGATAGTCTGCAATATCGCTGCGGTGCGAAGGCTGCGAACGAGCTAGCTCGCTTCATTGCTGACAGGCCGGTTAGCTGCAAGGGCGTGGACATTGACCGATATAAGCGCGTTGTCGCGATCTGCTCTGTCGGAGGTGTAGGAGGCACGTTGGATTAGAATCGGCAATAGGAATTTCCGCTTGCCGGCATAAAGCAAATCAGGGTCGGTCGACGCAGGAACGATCCGCGTTTCCGCTGGTTCAGGTAGCGCTGCAGCATTTACCGGGATCATCCGGATTTCGCGCAAGCGTTTTGGAGTGCGATCAATGACCCCATCCCGCCGTGTTGAACGCCTGCGTTCCTCCATCTCAGTGCAGCGCCTTAGCGCAAAGACGCCTTCTTTAGCGATAGCTACGGCGGTCGCAATTGGGGCGCTCGCTGCAATGGCTTTGATCAATCGAAATTTTGCAAAGAAAGCGGAGCGTAATAATCCGGCCACCGGCAGCTTCCTGCACGTCGACGGCGTTCGGCTGCACTACGTTGAGCGGGGCTCAGGCGATCCGCTGGTGCTCCTTCACGGAAACGGCAGCATGATCGAGGATTTCGAATCCAGCGGTCTGATTAATCTCGCTGCCAAGGATTACCGAGTCATTGTTTTCGACCGACCCGGATTCGGCCACAGTGACCGCCCGCGCAACGTCATATGGACGCCGGACGCCCAAGCCGAACTCATTAAACACGCCCTGGATCGGCTCAACGTTTCAAACGCTGTCGTCCTCGGACACTCATGGGGAGCGTCGGTTGCGGTGTCGCTAGCTCTGAAGTTTCCCGATCTTGTTCGCGGACTGGTTCTCGCCTCAGGGTATTATTACCCGACCGCAAGACCCGACGTCGTCGCGATGGGTACTCCGGCCTTGCCGCTAATTGGCGATATCCTCAGTTATACCGTGTCGCCACTTATTAGCCGCGCTATATGGCCGTTGATGATGGCGAAAATCTTCGGTCCTCGATCTGTGCCTAAAAAGTTCGCAGCGTTTCCAAAGGAGTTGGCCGTGCGTCCCTCGCAGGTTCGGGCATCGGCGGCCGAATCGGCATTGATGATCCCGGACGCCTTTAAGCTGCGCAATCAGTATGCGGATTTGAAAATGCCCGTCGCCATCATCGCCGGAGAGCAAGACCGGCTAATCGACATTGACACACAATCGGCTCGTCTGCATTCCGATGTACGGCAGAGTAGATTTCACCGAATTGCCGAAAACGGTCATATGATCCACCAAACTGCAACTAATCAAGTGATGTCGGCAATAAGCGAAGTGGCTCGCCCAATGTAATTTCCATACATACGAAGAAAATTTCGTGGTGCGTTCGTTGACAGAAAAGAATGCGCGAGCCCCTCGGGCAGAGGAAGCTCCGATCGCGTGCGCGTCTAATGGAGCCCTACACGCGCTCGGCTATTGGGCTTCATAGATGGGGCTGCCGCAAGCTTCTTTCGCGCTTAGATTGCGCGTCGACGTCCGGCAAAGAAGCTGTAAACGAATAATACGATAACAGAGCCCACTATAGCGCCGATCAAGCCAGCGCCCTCTCCAGGTTGATACCAGCCGAGTTGCTGACCAAGATAAGTTGCGACGAAAGCTCCGACAATACCGAGCACTGCCGTAAGGATAAAGCCGGCTGGTTCATTGTCACCCGGCATGATGAACTTCGCAATCACTCCAGCTACGAACCCAATGATAATCGTCCAGATAATACCCATATCACCAATCCTCTTCAGTAGTTCGACCATCAGCTCGGAATGCGTCCGTCCGGCGTATACTTGTCCACGGCAGCAGGGAGTTCGCGCGAAAGTCTTGCCAGCAATTCCTCCTGGGACAGGCCCGTCTGCTGTTCCAAGGCGGCCAAGACATCCGCTCCAATAGCCTCCTTCAATCGCGGCGCAGGAAGCTCCTGATTAGGCCCTTTGCTCACCCAGGAATCGGCAGCATCTCCCTGACCATTTTCCTTAAACCGCTCGAGCAATTCGCTGAGCCCCCCGCTAAGGAGACCACCCACGCCGCCACCCGCGAGGGCTCCACTTAGATTGCCGAGCAGGCCACCCAAGGGCTGACCCCGTTGATCTCCGGCCTCAGGCCGAGGGGTCTTGCCGCTTGCGCCATGTAAGAGGTCGGCGAGCTTGTCTCTGTTCTGGTAGCCTGCCAACGCGAGCAAGCCGAGTAACGCTGTCATAGATGGCATCCCGCGTGACATATTCTTTACTCCAGCTGCGCATAAACCTCTGCGGCAACGTTTCATACTATGCCCGGTTCCACTCCGCCTGGTGGCAGAAAGGATTTAGCCACGCAAAGGTTTCGAGGACTGGCTTTGGCTCGGGCAGCTAGGGTGACCCTCTTAGACCTCTACATGAGGATGCGCCGTCCGCGTTCAATATGGTGGCCGGGCGAGCGGTGGCATGTGTAATCTCTATTCGATGACCAAGAATGTCGACGCGACGTCCGCCGGCAAGCCCGCATGAAGATTGCCTCCTTCAACATCAACGACGTCAAGAAACGTCTGCCAAATCTCCTGCAATGGCTGAAGCGGAGCGAGCCCGATATTGTTTGCCTGCAAGAACTAAAATGCGAGGCGAAAGACTTTCCGGAGTCCGATCTCCAACGTGCCGGCTATTCGGCCGTGTGGGAGGGGCAAAGGTCGTGGAATGGCGTCGCCATTTTGTCGAAACGGTCGCAACCGATCGTTACTCGCCGGCGGCTTCCCGGCGATCCCGCTGATCGCGAGGCCAGATACATCGAAGCTGCAGTCGACGGCCTGCTGATCGGCTGCCTATATCTTCCGAACGGAAATCCTCAACCGGGACCGAAGTTCGCTTACAAGATGAAATGGTTTTCGCGGCTGGCTCGTCATGCGGCTCAGTTGCAGAAGCAAGACCACCCCACCCTCCTGGTTGGCGACTACAACGTTGCACCAACCGACCTGGATATCTATCCAACGAAGTCATGGGCTAAGGATGCGCTGGTTCAGCCCGCGCCGCGCAGGGCGTTTGCCTCGCTCCTTGCGAACGGATGGACTGACGCTCTCCGCGATATTTTCGGTGACGAGCGCATCTATACCTTCTGGACCTACTGGCGAGATCGCTATGAAAAGGATCACGGTCTCCGGCTAGACCACTTTCTTCTCAGCCATTCCGTGGCTTCCCGCTTAGTGGAAGCGGGCGTGGATGGCGACGTCAGAGGCGAAGACAATGCCAGCGATCACGCGCCGGCCTGGATTAGGCTGCGGTAGAGCGTGTTGCGAAGCAGGTTCGCTAACGCGGGTACCGCACCGCTGCTTAATGTTTCAACGAATGGACCCGAGATGGTTGCCGCAATCGGTGGCCGTGCGGCGTGCGAGGCATCCTGACTACCGAGCGCCCTGCCCGCAACGAATCCGCGCGCATGATTCGTTGTGCGGCCAGCCACTTCCGGCTCCCCGTCCGCACCCAAAATGCCTATGAGCGATTTCGCTTGGTGATTTTCGTAGGAACAACGCGGGCGCAGAATATGGCAGATACTGTTACCCTATCCGTTACCCCAGCCCATTCTATAAGTCTCAAATAGAGCCTCATAAAAAGCCAAATTCCCTATTGATTTCAAGTTGGTGCCGCTTGCGTGACTCGAACACGCGACCCCATCATTACGAATGATGTGCTCTACCAACTGAGCTAAAGCGGCTATCCTTCATACATGCCGTGCATGCGGCCCCCGGGCCACAGCCCGAGGCGCGGGACCTCTGATATCGGGCACCATCCCCCTTGGCAAGAACCAGGCCGCCACGCCGCCGGTAAAAATCGCCGCCCGGCCGCATCAGCTACCCCGGCGCGACAGGAGCCCCCGCAGCCCTCCGGCCTGGCGCGCAGCTGCGGGATCGTCTTCAACAAACCCTTCGTTTTGGGAACTGTCATCGACCCCGGGATCGTCCGGAGCGCGAACGATCGGGATCACGCCGGGAACGGCACCTGCCTTGTCTTCCTCTAGTTGCGTGTGATGGGTCAGTGATGTCGCAGTCTCGTCCGGGATGGCAATAATTCCAGACGATGCAACTTCGACATCAACCGGTGGTATTGCGACGTCCTGAGCTTTGGAGTCCTCAGCGGCGGGCAAGGCTTCGACGCGGGGCGTATCTCCCACGAATTGGTCCGAAACTTCCGCCTCGACCAAGGGAGGCCTGCTCGAAGGCAGCGCCGCCAAAGGAGTCTGCCACTGAAACGCATCAACCCGCCCGGTTACCGGCGAAACCGGACGCCAGTGGTCCGACACGTACCCGTCTGCGGTCCAGACCGGATCGTGCAGGGCGCGTACGGCTCGCAACGTCCAGGCGCGGGCACGCCCGCTGTCGCCATGCTCTCTATGCTCAATTTCGGCCATCAACATCGCAACGCGTTGCGTCGGCGCTGCGATCAGCGGCTCCAGAGCATCGCGAGCCCGAGCGAACTCGCTGGCATCGAGCGCCGCGCGCGCGATTGCCAGCGCGCTTTCCGGATGACCAGGCGCTTTTTCCGATAGTTTCTCCACCCGCGCCAACCGCAGCAGCGCGGAATCTCCCGCCATCACATGGGCATAGGCATCGGCGAGATCGGGATGCGGCTGTGCCAGCCACGCGATTTCGATGATACGCATCGCGCGCCGCATCTGGTTCGCTTCGCTCAGATACTTGCTTGCGAGCACCACGGCTGGCACCAGCGTCGGCGCGAACTTCACCGCCTCCATCACATTCTGGCGCGACAAATCGCGATCGGACTTTTCGAGCTCCAACGCCCTCGCCGTGAGCAGCACACCACGCTGACGGCGATACAGCACCTTGTCGATACGACCTGACGCGACGTTTCTGTCGAGGATGGCGAGCGCACCAGCCCAGTCGCCCCTGGCACAACGAAAGCCGAGCGCGGCTTGTGAAGCCCATATCGAAGATGGCGAAGTTTTAAGCGCTTCTTCCGCGATCGCCACTGCCGCCGCCGGATCGCCGGCACGCTGAGCTTCGATGAAAAGCCCTCGCAAGCCCAACAACCGCGTATCCGCGCGTTCGGCCATGGTGCGAAAGGCGCGCTGCGCGCGATCCGCGTTGCCGTCAAGTTGCGCGGCCTGGGCATGCAAGAGCAACGCCAAGGGATCCTGTGACACTAGACGCCGGGCAACCTTGGCATGATTACGTGCGGCTACAGCATCGCCATAACCGATCGCGAGCAATCCACGCGTAATGGCGTCCCTGCCGCGCGCAGTCCGGCGCTCCCGGCGCGCGCGGCGGAGACGTATTGGTGCATGCCACAATCCGCGCACGGCGCTCCAGACCAGAAGCGAGGCAACGACCAGCAAGCCTAGCCCGAGTGCGAACACCGGTAGCGTCGTCTCGATCCGCCAGACGTCCCACGACATCACGATCGTGCCGGTCTGATCAGCAATCCAGGTGGCGCCCAATGCAGAGAGGGCAATAAGAACGAGAAACAGGATGATACGAAACATCTGGAACCTATGGCGCCGGTTTGGCCAATGCCGCCATCGCATCGGAAGCGAATTGACGCGCGGTGGCAAGAGCGGCATCGCGGGCGTCGACCTTGGCGATCCAGGGCTCGGCGGCGGTACGACCGGTCGGCGGAAGTGTATTCAGTTCTTTTCTCGCGGCGGCGACATCGTTTTGCCGGGCGGCCGCCTTGATTCGTGCGACGACGGCGCTGGTGGATTCTCCAGCCGGCGCATCCGCGCGCTCGATGTGCACCAGACGCACGGCGCTTTCTTGCAACCGGTTCACGATGTCGTTGGCGGAGATCTTGACCGGCGGCGGCTCGAGTTTCGGAACGATCGCAAGAAGTTCGCGACACAGCACATTCGCGCTCGGCACTCCGGAATCCGCGAACGTCTCCAGCGGTTTGAACGTATCCGGATCGGAGATCAGCGTCTTGGATGCCGCGAGCAAATCGCCATAAGGTTGGCCTTGGCGCACCGCGACATTCAGGAGCGTTGCGGCAACGGCCTGACGAAGCGGTCCGTCACTGATCGGAGCCGTGTCATGCTTGGTTGTCTCCGCGCCGCGCTTGGCGATCTCCGCGGTAAGGGCTTGCGTCGTCTGCTCGACCTGTTGCTCGGTCTGCGCGAGTCGCGCACTGATAGCCGCAAGATCAGATGGCGCAAGATCAGATGCCCCATCGGCGTCGTGCTGCGGCACGGGCGATCCGTCCTTCAGGGCGGCCGCCGGTTTGTCGGATTGGCCGCGAACGGTTGCCAGCTCCCCGCGCAACGTTGTCAATTCCTCGCGCAAGGATGCGACCGATTTGTCCAAGTTGTCGATGCGCGTCGCCGCGGCCTGATCGAGCGACGAAGCGGCCGGCTTGCTCGCCGTCGATTCGACCCGAGCCACCCGATTCGCGAGAGCGCCGAATTCCGCCGCGCTCACTTGCGACGCAGAGGATGAGGCGGAGGATGACGGTGGCCAGTCCGCCAGCCACGCACCGCCTACCACAAGCCCGGCGGCGACAGCGCCTGTAAAGGCGGCGATCAGTGCCGACGACGCGCGGGACGGAGAACGCGGAGGAACCGGCTGCTCGCCGAGAGGCTGATGATCAGCCGCGTCACCCGAAGCGGAACCGGCATCGTCAGAAGTCCCGGAAATACGGTTGGCCTCAAGGTCTGCGGCCGACGACTGATCCTGCCAGCCTCGGTCCTGATGAGCGTCATCTTGCGTGTCATTCGCGACCGAAATGGCCTGTTGATCGCCTGCTTCACCCGCGTCCGTTGGGACGGCATGCTCTGCCGTCTCGACGATTCCAGCGGTTTCATCGCCTGCGGAAAGCGGGCGTGAGTTTCCCTCCTGGGAGGCGTCGTTATGCTTGTCATCTGCCATCGTCACGGTTCCCCATTGCAGCGACACATCGCGTATCAGATTCCAAACCCCTCCCCCTATTTACCCCGATTATCTGCGTAACGCACGTCTTACTGCGATAGCGACCGCAACGCACAATCCAGCGCCTCCAGTACAGCTTCTTCGGCCGGGGCGCTCGCCTCCGCTACATGGGAGGCGCCGGCATCCCGCAGAATCGCGGCAACGGCGCCAGAAATGCAACATTGTGGGACCGCCAAAGCCGATATTTCAACGCCGCCGATGCGGACGCCATCCAGGAACGCGCGGGCGCTGCGGCGCGAATAATGCAGCACCGCCGATATCCGGTGCGAAGCAAACGCGTCACAAACCTCGCGAGACAGGCTCGCCACCGGCACCATCCGGTAACATGTTGTCGTCACGACAGCTAAACCGTGCCCTTCGAGCTTCCCGGCGAGATCGCATGAGCGATCAGCCGCAGCGAGATAAAGAATCCTGGTACCCTTTGTTAGACGTTTCGCGCGGACACGCTCCACAATGAGTTCGCACAACGCCGCGGCATCTCCGCCTGCCGCCACCACATCCTGAAAACCCGCCTGGCGCGCGGCGTTGGCGGTATGATCGCCGACCGCGAAAACGGCCAGTTTCAGCAGCGATTCCCTTCCCGGATGAACGGCGAGCGCGCGCAGTGCGTTAGCGCTGGTCACGACGACCGCGCCATAGTTTGCATCCTGCTCGATTTCAAAAGCAATCGGCTCGAGGCGCAACACCGGCGACAACAAAACGTCGCGCCCCATCGCACGGAGCGCCGCCGCCGTGGCTTCATTGTCCGGTTCAGGCCGTGTGACGAGAACCGCCACGCCTCACGCTCCGGCGAACAGGGTGAAGAACTTTTCGCCAGCGCGCTCGCGCAGTTCATGCGCGGCGTCCGCCCCAAGCGCGACCGCATCCGCACGTATCCCCTCACGCACGGTTTCATAGGATTCCGTGCCATCGGGAGAAATGATGAGACCGCGGAAGTGAATGCGGTCGCCCTTCACCCGACAATGACCGCCGATCGGCGTACGGCAGGAGCCATCGAGCAAAGCCAGAAAACTGCGCTCGGCGCTCAGCGCCACTTCAGTTTCAGAGTCGCCGATAGCCTTCACAAACGCGTTGATGCGGTCGTCGTCACGGCGCGATTCGATCGCGATGGCGCCCTGCCCGACCGCCGGCAGGAATTCCTCTGTCTCGAGAATGCGCGTCGCCTTGTCCCGCAATCCGAGGCGATTCAAACCGGCCAGCGCCAACAGCGTGGCGTCGGCCTCCCCGGCGTCAAGCTTGCGCAATCGGGTCTCGACATTGCCGCGCAGTGTATTGACCTTCAGGTCGGGGCGTAACCGCAGCACCATGGCCTGCCGCCGGAGCGACGCGGTCCCGACGGTCGAACCCGCCGGAAGATCGTCCAAAGACGCTGCGCGTGGACTAATGAAGACGTCGCGCACGTCCTCGCGCGGTAGAAATGCGGGCAACCAGGTCTCGTCGGGCAGAAATGTCGGCACGTCCTTGGACGAATGCACCGCAAAGTCGATGCTGCCGGCGAGCAGGGCTTCCTCTATTTCCTTGGTAAAAAGTCCCTTGCCGCCGACATCGAACAGCGGCCGGTCCTGAATGGCGTCGCCCGAGGTGCGAATGGTCTTGATGGCGATCCGCTCGGGCGCCACCTGATGCGCCCGCGCCAGCCGGTCGCGCACCTCATGGGCCTGCGCCTGCGCCAGCGGGCTGCCCCGGGTGCCGATCGTTGCCAGAATGTCTGTCTCATCCGAGGATTGCACGCCAAGACCTCATAATGCTACGCCGTAAGGAAAGGGAAACGCTGGTTTGCCCGATAGCGCAAGGGCCATATCTAGTCTAGGTACAACACGCCAATGCTGGTGCTGGGAATCGAGACCACCTGCGATGAAACCGCAGCCGCCGTGGTCGAACGCCAGGCGGACGGCAGCGCGCGGATTCTTTCCAATATCGTACGGTCCCAGACCGGAGAACATGCTCCCTATGGCGGCGTGGTTCCCGAAATCGCGGCCCGCGCCCATGTCGAACTACTCGACGGCATCGTCGCCAGCGCGATGAAGGAATCAGGCGTCGGATTCCCGCGGCTGTCGGGGGTCGCGGCCGCGGCCGGTCCGGGCCTGATCGGCGGCGTTATCGTGGGGCTGACCACGGCCAAGGCGATCGCCTTCGTTCATCGCACGCCACTGATCGCGGTCAACCATCTCGAAGCCCACGCGCTAACGCCGCGGCTGACCGACGCGCTGGAATTTCCCTATTGCCTGTTCCTCGCCTCCGGCGGGCATACCCAGATCGTCGCGGTGCTCGGCGTCGGCAACTATGTGCGGCTCGGAACCACGGTCGATGATGCCATGGGCGAAGCCTTCGACAAGGTTGCGAAGATGCTTGGCCTGCCCTACCCCGGCGGCCCGCAGGTCGAACGCGCCGCGGCGAGCGGCGATGCGACGCGGTTCAATTTTCCGCGGCCGATGCTCGGGCGTCCCGACGCCAATTTCTCACTCTCCGGGCTGAAGACGGCCGTGCGTAACGAGATCGGTCGAATCAATCCCTTGGAGCCGCAAGACATCAGCGATCTCTGCGCTGGATTTCAGGCCGCCGTACTGGAAGCGACAGCGGACAGGCTTGGCGTCGGCCTCAAGCTGTTTCAAGAGCGGTTCGGTATGCCGCGCGCACTGGTCGCCGCCGGTGGCGTCGCCGCCAATCAGGCGATCCGCGCTACGCTCGAGAGCGTCGCCGCCAGGGCACAAACCGCGCTCATCATCCCCCCGCCCGCGCTTTGCACCGATAATGGCGCGATGATCGCATGGGCCGGTGCCGAACGCCTGGCGGCGGGTTTGACCGACACGCTTGAAACTCCTCCGCGCGCCCGCTGGCTGCTCGATGCCAGCGCGCAGGCGCCGGCAGGCTTCGCCAATACCCGCGCCGGATTTTGAAGGCGTTGTCGCGATGAGATCTCTCAACCGTGTTTCGGTCATCGGCGCCGGCGCCTGGGGCACGGCGCTGGCGGGCGCCGCCGCGCGCGCTGGACGGCAAGTGACGCTGCATGCACGCGATGCGGCGATCGCAGCAAAGATCTCGGCAACGCGGGACAATCCGCGCCTGCCCGGCATTCCGCTCGACCGCAGCATCATCGTGTCGCATGACATCGCCGCCGCCGGCCGCGCCGACATCGTCGTGATCGCGGTGCCAGCGCAAAACTCGCGCGCGGCGATCGCCGCACTGGCCCCGCATCTCCCCTCCGGGACGCCCGTGATCGCCAGCGCCAAAGGCATCGAGCATGGCACGCGGCGCTTCATGACCGAGGTGATCGAAGAGACCGCGCCCCATGCCGTCCCCGCGATCCTGTCCGGACCGAGTTTTGCCGACGACGTCGCGCGGGGGCTGCCGACCGCCGTGACGTTGGCGGCGAAAGACGATGCGTTGGCGGTCGCGCTGGTTCACGCGCTCGGCTCGGCCGCCTTCCGTCCCTATCATACGACGGACGTACGCGGCGTCGAGATCGGCGGCGCCGCCAAAAACGTCCTGGCGATCGCGGCCGGAATCGTCGTTGGAAAACAACTCGGAGCGTCGGCGCTGGCGGCGCTGACCACGCGCGGGTTCAGCGAGCTGGTTCGCCTCGGATGCGCGTGCGGCGGACGCAGCGAAACGCTTGCCGGCCTGTCCGGTCTCGGCGATCTCATCCTCACCTGTTCGAGCCCCCAGTCGCGCAATTTCTCGCTCGGTATCGCGCTGGGGCGCGGCGAGCAAGCGCCGCGCGACAAACTCAGCGAAGGCGCGCTCACCGCGCCGGCGCTGCTCGAACTGGCGGTCGCCCACGACGTGGAGATGCCGGTCGCGCAGGCGGTCGCGGCTATTCTCGCCGGCCGATTGACGATCGATGGCGCCATCGACAATCTGCTGACGCGGCCGTTCCGGGCGGAGGGATAGCGATGGCGTACTGGCTTGTGAAATCGGAGCCTTCGGCTTGGTCGTGGGAGCAGCAGGTGGCGAAGGGCGCCAAGGGCGAAGCCTGGACCGGGGTGCGCAACTTCACAGCGCGGCAGAACCTTGTCGCCATGAAAAAAGGTGACATGGCGTTCTTCTATCATTCCAATGAAGGCAAGGAGATTGTCGGCATCGCCGAAATCATCCGCGAGGCCTATCCTGATCCTACCGACAAGACCGGCAAGTTCGTCTGCGTCGACATCAAGGCGGACAAGCCGCTGAACACGCCGGTGACGATCGCCGCCGTCAAGGCCGACAAGCGCCTGGCCGACATGGCGCTGGTCAAATACTCCCGCCTTTCGGTGCAGCCGGTTACGCCGGCGGAATGGAAGCTGGTCTGCAAGTTGGGCGGGCTATAAAGGCGGGTGACGCCAGAGTGCTCCAGGCTGGATTCTGGACTCAACACAGTTGAATGAGAATTCAACCTGATGGCTTGTCGCCGTACCAAGCCGCGACGCATAATCTTCTCAACGGTGAAGACGGACCTGCCTGGTTCCGGCCCCGGGTCCTGTGGTGGAGCAAAAACATGTCCGACAAGATTTATGACGTAAGCGCGGATTGGGCTCAGCGAGCCTGGATTGACGACGTCAAATATCGTGAGATGTATGCGCGCTCGATCAAGGATCCGAACGGATTCTGGTCCGAGGCAGCGCAGCGCGTGGACTGGATCAAGCCGTTCACCAAGGTCGAGAATACCTCGTTCGAACTCGGCAAGGTCTCGATCAAATGGTTTGAGGACGGCGTGCTCAACGCCGCCTACAACTGCATCGACCGGCATCTGGAAAAACGCGGCGACCAGACCGCGATCATCTGGGAAGGCGACGATCCCTCGCAGTCCCGGCATATCACCTATCGCGAACTGCACGACGAAGTCTGCAAGATGGCCAATATCCTGCGGCTGCGCAACGTCAAGAAGGGCGACCGCGTCACCATCTACCTGCCGATGATTCCGGAAGCGGCCTACGCGATCCTTGCCTGCGCGCGAATAGGCGCGATCCATTCGGTGGTGTTCGGCGGCTTCTCGCCCGATTCAATCGCAGGCCGCCTGCGCGATTGCAAATCTCGCGTCATCATCACCTCCGACGAGGGCCTGCGCGGCGGTCGCACCATCGCGATGAAGGCCAACGTCGATGCCGCGATCGAGAAGGTCAACGGCGAAGTCGACTGGGTGATCGTCGTCAAACGCACCGGCGGCCAGGTCAACATGAACCCAACGCGCGACGTCTGGTATCATGAAGCCGCTGCCGTAGTCGAAAGCGAATGCCCGTGCGAACCGATGAACGCGGAAGATCCACTGTTCATTCTCTATACCTCGGGATCGACTGGGCAGCCCAAGGGCGTGCTGCACACCACCGCCGGCTATCTGATCTTCGTGGCGATGACGCACCAGCATGTGTTCGATTATCACGACGGCGACATCTACTGGTGCACAGCCGACGTCGGCTGGGTCACCGGCCACAGCTACATTCTCTACGGGCCGCTGGCGAACGGCGCGACCACGATGATGTTCGAGGGCGTGCCGAACTATCCGGACACTTCCCGGTTCTGGAATGTGATCGACAAGCACAAGGTCAACATCTTCTACACCGCCCCGACCGCGATCCGCGCCTTGATGCAGGCGGGCGACGAACCGGTGAAGAAAACCTCGCGCGCAACCCTGCGCCTGCTCGGCTCGGTCGGAGAGCCGATCAATCCGGAAGCCTGGGAATGGTACCACCGCGTGGTCGGCGACAATCGCTGCCCGGTGGTTGATACCTGGTGGCAAACCGAAACCGGCGGCATCATGATCTCGGCCCTGCCGGGCGCAATCGCGCAGAAGCCCGGCTCCGCGACCAAGCCGTTCTTCGGAATCGTCCCCGAGATCGTCGATGCCGACGGCAAAGTTCTGGAAGGCGAGTGCACCGGCAACCTGTGCATCGCGAGATCCTGGCCGGCCCAGGTGCGCACGGTGTATGGCGATCACGCCCGCTTCGAGCAGACCTACTTCTCCTCCTACAAGGGCAAGTACTTCTCCGGCGATGGCTGCCGCCGCGACGCCGACGGTTATTACTGGATCACCGGCCGCGTCGATGACGTCATTAACGTCTCCGGCCATCGCATGGGCACAGCGGAAGTCGAAAGCTCGCTGGTCGCGCATGAGAGTGTGTCGGAGGCCGCCGTGGTCGGCTATCCCCACAACATCAAGGGCCAGGGCATCTACGCTTACGTCACCCTGATGAAGGGCGTCGAGCCGAGTGAGACGCTGCGCAAGGAACTGGTCGCCTGGGTGCGCAAGGACATCGGCCCGATCGCTTCGCCCGACCTGATCCAGTTTGCGCCGGGCCTGCCGAAAACCCGTTCCGGCAAGATCATGCGCCGCATTCTGCGCAAGATTGCCGAGGATGAGCCGTCCAGCCTCGGCGACACCACGACGCTTGCCGATCCTGCCGTGGTCGACGATCTCGTCAAGAATCGTCAGAACAAAAAGGACGGCGCGGCAGCGTAGGTCGATTAAACTGTAACAACCGCAACATGCCCCCTCCCCGTGGTTGCGGGGAGGACGAAGTGGTCATTGGCTCGCCCACACGATTCGCGCGATCCATTCCACGTCAGAGGCGGGCAGCGTGCGGTTGGCGTGGCTTGGATTGAGCGATTGCAATTCAATCATCTTCGCGGTCCGGCGCTTGAGTTCTTTCACCATTACCTCGCCGTCCCTCGTCTTCACCACCACGCGGTCGCCACGCCGGATCGGGGTCCCCGGCGAGACCACGATGACATCACCGTCGCGATAAGCGGGCTTCATCGAGTCGCCGGAAATCTCCAACGCATAGGCGTGTTCGTCTTGGACGGAAGGAAGACCCACCTCGTCCCAACCCTTGCCGACAGGAAAGCCGCCGTCGTCGAAATAGCCGCCGGCGCCGGCCTCGGCGAAACCGAGCAACGGCACGGCCTGCGCGGCGCGTGCCGAATCTTCAATGAACTGCACGAAGGTGTCGATCGCGGTGTCGGTCGCGGCAAGCGCTTTGGCCACCGACTCGGTTGAAGGCCACCGCTCGCGCCCATCGCCGGTGATGCGTTTCGATTTGTTGAAGGTGGTCGGGTCGAGCCCTGCCTTTCTCGCAAGGCCAGACGGCGAAAGGCCGGCGCGCTCAGCGAGACGATCCAACGCGGTCCATATCTGGGCGTGTGTCAGCATGACCATGTGGCGCGTCCTGATTTCCGCGGCGGTGAATTCTGTCAAAGATTAGGAATTATTACCTCAACCGGCGCGAGCCTGCAATTGCGCCGGGGATAAAATGCGGCTCTTGAAGTGCGAGCGAGCCACCGATACGGTCACGCAGGCTTCGCTACAATTTAAGCGAGCGGTAATAAGGTTATGCGCTTTTCGGTATCATGAGAGCGCAACGACGGGCTCAGGACACGCGTGCGCACGATCTACAAAATCTGTCCTGCTTCGGCCTGGCGGGAGGCCGAGCGGCACGGCGTTTATCGCGGCAGCGCCGACGATTCCCGTGATGGATTCATTCATTTTTCCACCGCGTCCCAGCTCGAAGGCACGGCCCGCAAGCACTTCAGTGGCCAGACCGATCTGCTCCTGATTGCGATCGATGCCGATGGACTGGGCGATGCGCTGCGCTGGGAAATCTCGCGCGGCGGCGAACCGTTTCCGCATCTCTATGGCGAGCTCGATTTGCGCCATGTCACAAGAGTGTTGGACATGCCCGCGCGACCGGACGGATATCACGATATTCCGGAGCTCGCGCCGTGATACGCGCCTTCGACAACTTCTCGCTGCCGCTGCTGCGCTGGTTCGATCCCGAAGACGCGCATCGCATGGCGATACAGGGATTGCGGCTCCTGCCGCCGATACGCCAGCGCGCCGACGACCCAAAGCTCGCGGTTCGTGCCTTCGGCCTGAATTTTCCTAACCCGATCGGCCTAGCCGCCGGCTTTGACAAGAGCGCCGAGGTTCCGGACGCACTGCTGAAGCTCGGATTCGGCTTCGTGGAGATCGGTTCGGTGACGCCGAGAGCGCAACCCGGCAATCCGCGCCCCCGCGTCTTCCGGCTTGAACGCGACGAGGGCGTCATCAACCGCATGGGATTCAACAACGACGGCGCCCACATCGTGCTTCGCCGGCTCGCGGCCCGCGCGCATTCCGGCGGCATCGTTGGAGTTAACATCGGCGCCAACAAAGACTCGGCCAACCGCATCGCCGACTATGTCAGGCTGATCGAAATCTTTGCCCCGGTGGCAAGCTACTTCACCGTGAACGTGTCGTCGCCCAACACCCCCGGCCTGCGCAACTTGCAACAGGCGGCGGCGCTCGACGAGTTGCTGGCGAAGGTGATCGACGCCCGCGAGCGTGTCCGACAGAATGCCGGCGACACGCCGGTGCTGCTCAAGATCGCGCCCGACCTGACGCTGGCGGAGCTCGACGACGTCGTTCACATCGCACGCTCACGCCGCGCCGACGGTATGATCGTCGGCAACACCACCTTGGCGCGGCCCTCGACCCTGCGCGATCAATCGCGCGCGAAAGAACAGGGCGGGTTGTCGGGGCGACCGCTGTTCCGGCTGTCGACCCGGATGGTGGCGGAAACTTATGTGCGGGCGGAAGGCGCATTTCCGCTTGTCGGCGTCGGCGGCATCGACTCAGGCGGCGCCGCACTGACCAAGATTCGCGCCGGCGCTACCTTGATCCAGCTTTATTCATCCCTGGTCTACAAGGGTCTCGGACTGATCGACGACATCAAGAACGATCTGACCTCGACGTTGCTGCGGACCGGGCGCGACTCGCTATCGGACGTCATCGGCGCTGACGCCGCGGACATTACGGCGGAAGACTGGCCGGCCTAGACTAACCGGCCGTTTGATCGAGACGATCTGAGCCGAAAACTTTTCGGAATCATGCTCTTTTATTGAGCATGACCTTATCCGAAAATCGTGTCCCCCTTTTCGGGATCATGCTCTAACGCCCGCGCGGCGCGCCGAACACGCGCGACAGCAGCCAGATCGGGATCACGATGACGGCACCCAGCAGGAAGTAGCGCCACAATCCATTGATCGCATCAAAGCCGAGGTCCCAGACGCGTTCGACCAGCAGGCGAATGCTTTGCACGATATTCCAGGGATCGAAGCCGATCGCCGCGAGCATGACGCCGACCAGCGTCGATAGCAAAATCAGACGAAACGCAACCGCCAGCGGCGAGCCGCCCAGGAAACGCGACAGGCTGTCGGGGCTGGCCCGCAAATTCCGGGTGTCGTCGTTCGGCATTGAGGCTCTCCCGCGGGGACATGGATTCGCGCAACATAATCAGTGTGAGGCAGATGGGGAACCACCGCTTTGCCGTCAATGGCCGTTAGAGTCTGGTTCAACGGCGTTGGATCAGACTCTAACCTTAGCTTTTTGATCGAACGTGATCTTATCCGAAAACCGGTTTCCTCTTTTCGGGGTCATGCTCTAGCGCCGGTTGATTCGGCAGCTTCGGAGACCAGCATCCGCTCCAGCGTCTCCAACCGATCCGCCTCGCGGGGCGGCAGAGCCGCTGCAAATTCATGCCGATAACAACTGTTCACTTATTAGCAGCTATCCAAGGCTGAAATGGACGTCGCCTTGAATATTCCACTCCATTGTCTGCGTCGATTATCGTTCGATACTTATCCCGAAGCCGCTCGAACTGATGTAGCCTGATTTTTTCCTTGGGATTTTCATTCATCTGTGCATACCGTGAAAAAACAGCCAGCAAATAATCCGGCACTGCGAAACAGTGATGCTCAAGCTTCTTTCCGGTCGCAACCTCGGGCTTTTTAGCCGGCCTACGGTTGTTTGTTTTCTCAAGCGAATAATAGGCGCCGTCGATAGCCTGCTCCAAGGAAGACATCTTGATTTTTGAGTTCTCTTCAAAAATGAAGCGGATAGTTGCGCCATCGTACCACATCAGCCGTTTTGGCAAGATTGTGGAGAGCAAAGAAATATAGGTTTCTTGGTATTTAGAATCGCTCGCTAATTCACAGTAAATTACGAAGGCTCTATAGGGAAGACTAGCGAGAACTTTAATATAAGCAGTCCGCAAATCAGGATGAGAATCCGTGAAATGCAATCCCTTTTTCGCAAGTGCGCCTTTGTCGCCGGCATAAAAGGGATCAACTATCTGGTGATCACGAAGCGTAGCGACGGTCGAAGTCAAAAGCGCCGTAGCATTTTCCGTGAACGCCAAGCCCAACGCAAGAAATCTCTTATTCTCAAATACAATCTCGGCTTCATCGACGAAAATACACTTCGACGATGGCGCTGTGATAGCGGATCGTAACTAACGCCAACTTTGTCTCTTTCTTGAAGCTCGCTCCATCTGGATATTAAATGATGAGATATCCGATCCTCTATGTGGCTCACATAATGAACCATTCCATCCAGCCGATTGACGCCTGATTGTATTTCTTCGTCTATCTTCGATAGATGATCCCCGACTCCGAATTTCTCGCTGTAGTACAGTTCTTGACGTAGTCTCCGTTTCATTCGACGCGGCACATGAGGACCGTTGGTATCGGATATACTGAGCCCAGTGACGTAGTGCGCCTGACCTATTTTTGTAATACGAAATTTTTCTTCATTAAGCTCGAAGTCCTCTTCTCCTAGAATTTTCTCAAGTTCAACCCGGGAAGGCAACTTTCTCTTACCCGAGATAGTAATGTCATCGGCGTAACGCGTGTATTTGCAACCATAAGCCTGCGCCAGATTCTGAATCTTTATGTCAAGAGCGACGCACACGAGATTGGCCAGCATCGGACTAGCATTCAATCCCAGCGCGAGACGATCATTGATGGTTACAAATCTAGCCAATGCGTCCGCCGCGGCTGGATGCATGTTTAATTCGAGAAATCTCTTCTTAAGGCGGCTCATCGAAATTGACGGGAAGGAAATTACGGATATCCGCTCGCAAGAGCAGCGGCGCGCCACAATGGATTTCTGCATTGTTGCGCGTTCCGCGATGTCGGACATATCCATACGCCGCCTCATGCGGGTAGCGCGAGTCGGATACGCGGGCGAAAAGCTCAAACCGACGCGCAACTGACTTATGTGCTTCGGTGAGTCGCAGATCTATGGCTTCCCACACATCGCGAAACTTACCTGTTCGATGTCGGCCGCGTTTTGGAATCTTGTAGTGGAAGTAAAATTGTTTTCTATCTTCTGAAGAAATCATTTCCTCAAAGAGGCTGGGGCTTATTCCAATATAAGTGGCAAGATCACGCGCCGATTCGGGGATACGGAAGTCAATTGAAAATGTTTTGCTCATCGGCTTATTAGCGGGCAGCCAAGTTACCAACAAATAGTGCCTTGAGGGCGGATGCGACGCACCCTGAACCATAGACTTGACTGCCCAAAACACATTTTAGTTGAGTATCGGCTTAATACAACCCCGCAGCCATGCGGGCGCATGAGGGGCATATAAGCGGACGCGGATATCGTTCGAGTCCAGCGCCTGAAGATATCCTAAACACAAAGAAAAAGCCCCGGCCTTGGCCGGGGCTTCGATCCTCCGATCGCTCGGTGGGTTACTCGCGCTGTCCGAGCAACTGCAGGAGCAGCGTGAAAAGGTTGATGAAGTTCAGATAGAGCGACAGCGCGCCGGTTATCGCCGCGCGCTCCGCGATCTCACCACCCTGTGAGGCATAGCCGTAGATGTAGTCGTTCTTCAGACGCTGGGTGTCGTAGGCGGTCAGCCCCGCGAACACCAGCACGCCAACGACAGACACCACAAACTGCAACGCCGAGCTTGCGATGACGAGATTCACCAGACTGGCGATGATGATGCCGAACAGGCCCATGAGCAGGAATGAGCCCATGCCGCTCATGTCACGCTTGGTGGTGTAGCCGAACAAGCTCAGCGCACCGAACGAGGCCGCAGTGATGAAGAACACCCGCACGATCGAGGTGTGCGTATACACCAGAAAGACCGACGACAGCGACAGGCCCATCAACGCCGAGAACGCCCAGAACAACAGCTGCGCGGTCGCAGGCTTGAGCCGGTTGATACCAAAGGAGATGACGAAAACCATCGCCAGCGGCGCGAGGATGAAAACCCACTTCAACGGGCTCACAAACATCGCGTAGCCGAACGGCGTCAGGTAAGCCTTGCCGATCTGGGCGGCTGCGCCCGATGGATCGTTGGTGACGGCCGCCATGTAGACGCCCAGCGCGGCCAAGCCAGTGATGGCGAGACCGATCGACATGTAGTTGTAGATCTTGAGCATATAGGACCGCAGACCGGCATCGACGGCCGCGGTATCAACGCGCCCGGCGGTCCGGCCAAACGGAGTGGCATGGTTGCGGTCTAAGTCCGACATGGTCGAATTCCCGTGTTTAGCTGGCATCGCAAGATACCAGTACGAATCTGTCTCGGATACATGGCCTGCTGATATTGGTTTTTGGTCATCAGGACCAGCGTCCTACCGAGCCCATATGTGGGAAACTAACACATTCGCCGCAAGCTTCCATGCGCGGCTGAATGTCGCCCTCCGATAAAGAGGCTTGGGGCGTCACCTAGGGAGCGATGCGCCAAAAACTCGCAAGGAACCCGACCACCCTGCTCCCGGTAGGAGATCGCCATGAAACTCGCTACATCTTGTTATAAATTCCTCAATACCGAGGCCGGCTTCTGATTGAGTGCCATCAGCGTGCCGGCCAGTCCTAACGCGACTGTGACAATCAGTGCGGCACCGACCACGATAGCCGCACTGCCGGCCTGCCATTCGAAACCGAGCGTCATCAACCGCGTCACGATCAGCCACGCGGCAAGCGAACCAGCCGCCATGCCGAACACCGCGGTGGCAGCACCGATCATGAGGTATTCGAGCGTGTAGGCGCCAAGCAGCCGCGACCTCGTGGCGCCGAGGGTTTTCAGAATCACCGCGTCATAGACGCGGTGGCGATGGCCGGCCGCCAGCGCACCGCCAAGGACGAGGATCGCCGAGACCAGAGTGACGGCGCTGGCGCCACGGATCGCCATGACCAGGTTGGTGACGACCGCCCCGATGGTTTCGAGGGCCTCGCGAACCCGCACGCTCGTCACCATCGGGAACGCGTCGGCCACAGCCTTGATGATCGCGGCATCTTCCGCAGCGCCGTGATGCATCTCGGTCAGGGTCGCGATATGGGTATGCGGCGCGCCGCGAAAAGCATGGGGCGAGAACACCAATACGAAATTGATGCCAAGGCTCTGCCAGTCAACGCTGCGCATGTTGCTGATGGTAGCCGTGATGTCGCGACCGAGCACATTCACAACAACGGTGTCGCCGATCTTGAGCCCGAGCCCGTCGGCGAGCTTCTTCTCAAACGACACCAGCGGCGGCCCGTCATAATCCGGTCCCCACCACTCGCCCTCTACGACCTTCGATCCCTTTGGCACGTCGCCAGTGTAGGTCAGGCCGCGATCACTATGCAGCACCCATTGGGCATCGCGGGAGGGTTTCAGGTCTTCCGCTTTGACGCCGCGCGCCGCGACGATGCGCCCGCGCAGCATCGGCACGTCCTCCACGATCGCCTGCGGAGTCAGCCGTTTGAGAAAATCGTCGAACCGGTCCGATACCGACGACGGGATATCGATGAAGTACAATGAAGGGGCACGCTCCGGCAACGACGCCAAGAACTGCCGCCGCAGATTACCGTCGATCTGGGTGATCGTGACCAGAACGGCGAGACCAAGGCCGAGCGAAAGCACCACGGACGGCGTCAGCGTTCCCGGACGATGGATGTTTGAAACCGCAAGCCGCAGCATGGTGATCCGGGATCGCGGCAGCCGCCGCGCCAGCGCCATCAACCCGGAGGCGATGCCGCGCAACAACACAAACACGATCGCCGACGCCGCCACGAACACCAGAGCCACACGCTTGTCGTAGGCTAGACCAATAGCGATCCCGGCCAACGTTGCGATCAGAAGCAGCATCAAGACAAGGTAGCGGGTCTTCGGCCGAAGGACTTCGTGAGCAATGGTGTCGCGAAACAAGGCCGCGACCGGAATGTCATGAACCCGTGCTAGCGGCCACATGCCGAACGCCAACGCCGTCAACAGGCCATATACCGCCGACAGCGCCAATTCATCGGGGTGCAACGCCGGAACGACCGGCAGCGGGAGCAGATCGCCGAAGGCGCCGACAACGATAAAAGGCAGCGTCGCACCGATCACAAGACCGGCAAGTGAGCCGAGAGCGGCCAGCACCATGATTTGAGTTAGATAGATCGCAAACACGTCGCGTCCGGTCGCGCCCACTGCCTTGAACGTCGCAATGATGTCGCGTCGCCGGTCGATGTGGCTCTTGACGGCATTGCCGACGCCGACGCCCCCCACCAGCAAGGCGGCAAGCCCGACCAGGGTCAGATACTGCGTAAACCGCAAGATGCTCCGCTCAAGTTGCGGCGAGGCATTGTTGCGGCTGCGGATGTCCCAGCCAGCCTCCGGCAGCGCCGCCCGCGCGGCATCGGCCAGTGCCGTCGCCGCCCTATCATCCGCACTATTGCCCGCAAGCCGGACCCGGTAAATCCAGCGCACCAAACTGCCGGGCTGAAGCAATGCCGCGGCGCGCAAGCCATCGATGCTGACCAGGAAGCGCGGTCCGAGCCCGAGACCGCCAGCTAGTTTGTCGGGCTCGGCGTCAACCGCGCTGCGGATCTCGAAGGTGGCGCTGCCGACCGTGAGACGATCGCCGATCTTAAGATCCAGTCGCGCCAGGAGAGCCTGGTCGACGGCCGCGCCGAATACCCCCTCACGTTCGGCGAACAGATCGGATATCCGGATGTCCGGCTCCAGCGCCAGCGCGCCGAGCATGGGATAGGCCCGATCGACCGCCTTCAGTTCGATCAGCGCCAACCTGCCGTCCGTCGCGCGCGCCATCGCGCGCAGCGTCGCCGCCACCGAGACCGTTCCTCGCGCACGCAGGAAGGCGATCTCGTCCGGCTTCGCCTCGCGCTGGATCAACGAAAACGAAACATCGCCGCCAAGCAGCGTGCGGCCCTCGCGCGCCAACCCATCCGACAGACTGGACGCCACGGAGCCGACACCGGCAATCGTCATGACGCCGAGCGCGATGCAGGCGATGAAGACATAGAAGCCGCGCAGCCCGCTGCGCAGTTCGCGCAACGCCAAACGCAGTGGAAGAAGCAGCCCGCGGGTTCTGTTTGTCGTCATGCGCGAAGCGCCATTGTGCATCCACGAATGCGAAAGAAGCGCGCGGTTCTGGAGTCCATGAACACGGACCGGGCGCACCGATGACGTGTTTCTAGCCTACCGCACATCCCCAATGATGGCTGATGAATCATCGACCTGCCTCGTCGATACGTCCCGAGCGAAGCTTCACCACGCGGTCGCAGCGTTGCGCGAGTGCGGTATCATGAGTCACCAGCACCAGCGTCATACCGCGCTCGGCATGCTTGGCGAACAGGAGATCGACGATCTGCTGGCCGGTCACCTCATCCAGATTGCCGGTCGGCTCGTCGGCGACGAGAATCGCCGGATCAGGCGCGAACGCCCGTGCCAGCGCCACGCGTTGCTGCTCACCGCCCGAGAGCTGCGTTGGGTAATGATGCAGCCGCGCGCCGAGACCGACCGCTTCCAGCTCGCTCGCTGCGCGCGCCGATGCGTTCTGCGTGCCAGCGAGTTCGAGCGGCACGGCGACATTCTCCAGCGCCGTCATGGTGGGGATCAGATGAAAGGACTGAAACACGATGCCGACGTGACGTCCGCGAAATCGCGCCAGACCGTCTTCGTCGAGAGCATTGAAATGAGTGCCATCGACAACCACCTCTCCGCGGTCGGGACGCTCCAGCCCCGCCATGACCATGAGCAGGGTGGATTTTCCCGACCCGGACGGCCCAATCAAACCGATCGCTTCGGCACGGCCAATGCGGAGACTGATGTCTTTCAGAATATGGACACGCGCGGCGCCGCTGCCGAGTGTGAGATTAACATTGGAAATGGTGATGGCGTCCGGCCTGAGATTTTGGGAATGACTGGCCGGTAACGAGGGTTCGATGAGACTGTCCATACCTAGTGTCCTGAATCCAAAGTTCGCCTGCCCCGCCGGACCGTTCCGAGCGAACTTCGGATGCAGAAGGACACTAGAAACTTATTATTCCAAAGTGGTTTGGTTCAGAAGGTCTCCAGAAGACTCGCAGCAAAGTGGGAGAGACCTGCTAAACCGCCATGCTGGCTCATATGGCATTTCTTTTACGGCGGTCGAGAGGTTGATGCGTACCTTTGCGTGGATTCTGCTTAGCGCTGGCATCGCCATGGCAGTGCCGGCACAGGCGGCCGATGAAACGGCCGATGGCCCCGCCAAGATCGTAGTGCTCGGCGACTCCCTAAGCGCCGGCCTCGGACTTCCGGCCGCCGCCGCTTTTCCAGCACAATTGGAAAAATCGTTGAAAGACAAGGGCCTGAACGTCACGATCGGCAATGCCGGCGTCTCCGGCGATACCGCATCCGGCGGTCTCGACCGGCTCGACTGGTCGGTGCCTGCCGGCACGCAGGGCGTGATCCTTGAACTCGGCGCAAACGATGCCCTGCGCGGCATCGATCCCAAAGTGACGCGGGCCGCACTGGAGGACATCCTGAAGCGCCTCAAGGCGCGCCATATCGCGGTCCTGCTATGCGGCATGGTCGCGCCGCCGAATTACGGCGCCGAGTACGCCGCGCAATTCAATGCGATATTTCCAGATCTCGCCAAGAAATACGACGTGCCGCTTTATCCGTTCTTCCTCGACAAAGTCGCGGCGAACACAAATCTCAATCAGGCCGACGGCATGCACCCGACCGCCGCGGGCGTGGCAATTATCGTCGAACATATCCTGCCCACGGTTGAGGCCTTTGTCCGCGTTATCCGTGAGCAGAAAGGCTGATAACCAAGTGAGCGCCCCGCTCTCGTAAGGAATTACTCACCATAGAGCCGCGCTGCTTCGCACGGTCACAGAACTACGGTAAAAACAGCTACTGGTGATTCGTCACCAGATTGATTTCGGACTTGCATCGAGGGTCTTGCGATGCCGCGTTTGTTCACCGGGCTGGAAATACCGCCCGATATCGGCCGCACGCTGTCCGATTTGCGCGGCGGTCTGCCGGGCGCCCGCTGGATCGATCCCGAAAACTACCACCTCACGCTCCGCTTCATCGGCGATATCAACGGCGCCTCCGCCAACGAGATCGCGTCGGTGCTGCCCCGGATCAACCGCAAACCGTTCGACGTGACGCTGCGGGGACTGTCGAGTTTCGGCGGCAAAAAACCGCGTGCCGTCGTCGCCTCGGTGGAACCGAGCGCGCCGCTGGTCGAATTGCAAGCCGAACTTGAACGGCTGATGCGGCGCTGCGGGCTGGATCCCGAGGGCCGCAAGTTCACGCCCCACGTCACGCTGGCCCGCTTGCGCGACGCATCCAACCACGACGTCGCGAACTATCTGTCGGTGCGCGGCTATTTTCCGTCCAAGGTATTCACCGCCGAGCGCTTCGTGCTGTTCTCCTCGCGTGCCTCGGTCGGCGGCGGCCCTTATGTTGTCGAGGACTCCTACGCGCTCAGTGCGTGACCGCCGATCACAAGACTTTCACCAAATTTCACGACTTGCATTTCCGTCCCTCAGGAGTCGAAAACCGACCGATGCTTTCGGCATCACCCGCATCGTTCCGGAATCACTATCAGGCCCTCGTCACATCAGGCGCGATCGAGGCGGACGCCGCACAGGCGCGCGCAGTGGAAGCTCTTGCCGAGCTGGACGAGCGGCTCATGACCTACAAACCCGCGGGCAAGTCGGGCTTCCTCGACAAATTGTTCCATTCCGACGACGAACCTCCGCCGAAGGGACTTTATATCCATGGTGACGTCGGACGCGGCAAAACCATGCTGATGGACCTGTTCTTCCAGGAGAGCCGGGTCGCCCACAAACGCCGAGTCCATTTTCATGAGTTCATGACAGACGTGCACGAGCGCATCTTTGCCTTTCGCCAAAGCATCGCTCGGGGCGAGTTGGCCGACGCCGACGCCGTTCAGCTCACCGCGACATCTATTTTCGAGCAGGCGTGGCTTTTGTGCTTCGACGAATTTCACGTCACCGATATCGCCGATGCCATGATCCTGGGCCGCCTGTTCACACAGCTGTTCGAACTCGGCACCGTCGTGGTGGCGACATCAAACGTCCCTCCTGAGAACCTCTACGAAGGGGGTCTCAATCGCGTGCTGTTCCTGCCGTTCATTGCGCAGATCGAGGAGCGTATGGACGTTCTGCGTCTCGACGCCCGCACTGATTTCCGCATGGAGAAGCTCGCCAGCGTCAAGATGTGGCTGACACCCGCCGACACCGAGGCTGAGGCGGCGCTCGACAGAGCCTGGACGCTCATGACCGGCGGTGCGCCCTGCGAGCCGCGTGACATCGCGGTCAAGGGCCGCCTTCTGCACGTGCCATGCTCGGCCCACGGCGTGGCCCGGTTTTCGTTTGCCGATCTCTGCGAGCAGCCACTTGCGGCGTCCGACTATCTACGGCTCGCGCGCGACTATCACACTCTTATGATCGACCACATCCCGGTGATGGACTATGACGACCGCAACGCCGCCAAGCGGTTCATCGCCCTAATCGACGCGCTGTATGACAACGGCGTGAAACTGATGGCGTCGAGCGATAGCGATCCGCTTTCGCTCTATCGCGCCAACGACGGCTTCGAGGCGAATGAATTCAAACGCACCTCCTCGCGTCTGATCGAGATGAACTCGGACTCCTATCTGGCGAGGGCCCATGGTCGCAGCGATTCCCTCGCCAGCGGAACAGCCACCGGCCTGGTGGAGACTTGACGTTGCACCTTGCAACGCTTGAACAGGTCCCACGAAAGGTCTAACCACGATCCTGTCGGAATTCTCCCTTCCCTGCTCTTTGTCATCAAAGGACAATACTTCCATGGCGCGCGACAAGATTGGCTTGATCGGCTCTGGTCAGATCGGAGGGACGCTCGCTCATCTCATCGGACTGAAAGAACTTGGCGATGTCGTGATGTTCGATATCGCGGAGGGCGTTCCGCAGGGCAAATCGCTCGATATCGCCCAATCCTCCCCGGTGGACGGCTTCGACGCCAAGCTGACCGGCACCAATTCCTATGAAGCGCTCGAAGGCGCCAGCGTCTGCATCGTCACCGCCGGTGTCCCGCGCAAGCCGGGCATGAGCCGCGACGATCTGCTCGGTATCAATCTCAAGGTGATGGAGCAGGTCGGCGCCGGCATCAAGAAATACGCGCCCGATGCCTTCGTCATCTGCATCACCAATCCGCTCGACGCCATGGTGTGGGCACTTCAGAAGGCATCTAACCTGCCCGCGAAGAAGGTGGTCGGCATGGCCGGCGTGCTGGACTCCTCACGCTTCCGCTATTTTCTCGCAGACGAATTCGACGTCTCGGTCGAAGACGTGACAGCCTTCGTGCTCGGCGGTCACGGCGACAGCATGGTGCCACTGGTGAAGTACTCGACAGTAGCGGGCATTCCGCTGCCGGACCTCGTCAAAATGGGTTGGACCTCGCAGGCCCGTATTGATGAGATCGTGGATCGCACCCGCAACGGCGGCGCCGAGATCGTCAATCTGCTCAAGACCGGCTCGGCGTTCTATGCCCCAGCCGCCTCCGCAATCGCGATGGCGGAAAGTTTCCTGCGCGACAAGAAACGTGTGCTGCCTTGCGCCGCCTATCTCAACGGCGAATTCGGCGTGGATGACATGTATGTCGGAGTACCCGTGGTGATCGGCGCCAAGGGCGTCGAGCGCATTGTCGAGATTGAACTGTCGGGCAAGGACCAGGAAGCCTTCGATAAATCGGTAGCTGCGGTTCGGGGACTCGTCGATGCCTGCAAGAAGATCGCGCCCGATCTGCTTGACGGCTGATCGGCCACTGCCATTCGGTATCGTTCGGAACGGATACGCGTGCGGCCGGTATTGCGAAATTCAGATACGGCAACCCACTGCTGGCAAGGCCATCTCGAGGTGACTGCCCGACCCTCCGGCGGGTATATCTTGGACGGATATATCTTGGCCGGCGGAAATGGTCGAAATTGTCCCTGCCAAAATTGTCCTTGCCAAAGTTGTTTTTGCCGCGGGTCGGAGACCATCCAGATGAACATCCACGAATATCAGGCCAAGGCGTTGCTGCGGGAGTTCGGAGTGCCGGTCTCGCGAGGGGTTGCGGTGCTGAAGGCATCGGAAGCGGAGGCGGCGGCTAAAGCGCTTGATGGTCCGGTTTGGGTGGTCAAAAGCCAGATTCACGCGGGCGGCCGCGGCAAGGGCAAGTTCAAGGAAGCCTCCGCCGGCGACAAAGGTGGCGTCCGTCTCGCCAAATCGATCGACGAGGTGAAGCAGTTTGCTGGCCAGATGCTCGGCGCGACGCTGGTGACTGTGCAGACCGGTCCTGTCGGCAAGCGGGTCAACCGTCTTTACATTGAGGAAGGCTTCGACATCGACAAGGAGTTCTATCTCTCGGCACTGGTCGACCGCGAAACGTCCAGAATTTCGTTCGTGGTCTCCACCGAAGGTGGAGTGAACATCGAGGACGTCGCACACAAAACCCCTGAGAAAATCGTGACCTTCTCGGTTGATCCCGTCACAGGGGTGATGGGCCATCACGGCCGTACCGTCGCCAAGGCGCTGGGACTGCGCGGCGATCTCGGCAAGCAGGCGGAGAAGCTGGTGGCGCAGCTTTATAATGCCTTCATCGCCAAAGACATGGCGATGCTGGAGATCAATCCGCTCGTCGTCACGAGGCAAGGCGAACTGCGCGTGCTCGATGCCAAGGTATCGTTCGATAGCAACGCGCTTTACCGCCATTCCGATGTGGTGGCGCTGCGCGACGAGAGCGAGGAAGACGCCAAGGAAATCGAGGCGTCGAGGTTCGATCTGAGCTACGTCGCGCTCGACGGCCAGATCGGCTGCATGGTCAATGGCGCGGGCCTTGCGATGGCGACCATGGACATCATTAAACTCTACGGCATGTCGCCCGCAAACTTTCTCGACGTTGGCGGCGGCGCCTCCAAGGACAAGGTCGCAGCCGCCTTCAAGATCATCACCGCAGATCCGAACGTGAAGGGCATCCTGGTCAATATCTTCGGCGGCATCATGAAATGCGACGTCATCGCCGATGGTGTTGTCGCCGCGGTGAAGCAGGTCGGCCTCAACGTCCCGCTAGTGGTTCGCCTCGAAGGCACCAACGTCGACGCCGGCAAGACCATCATCCGCGAGTCCGGCCTCAACGTTCTGCCCGCCGACGATCTCGACGATGCCGCCCAGAAGATCGTCAAGGCCGTGAAAGGGGTCGCGTAAATGTCCGTTCTGATCGACAAGAACACCCGGGTCATCTGCCAGGGCTTCACCGGCAAGAACGGCACGTTTCACTCCGAAGCCGCGATCGCCTACGGCACAAAAATGGTCGGCGGCACCTCGCCGGGCAAAGGCGGGCAAACCCATCTCGGCCTGCCTGTGTTCGACA
Source organism: Nitrobacter sp. CN101 (assembly GCF_055390255.1). Lineage (NCBI taxonomy): Bacteria > Pseudomonadati > Pseudomonadota > Alphaproteobacteria > Hyphomicrobiales > Nitrobacteraceae > Nitrobacter > Nitrobacter sp. CN101. Next base: position 626,672 of record NZ_AP038833.1, on the reverse strand, counting down.
CCGTCCGGGAAGCGCGCGAGGCGACCGGCGCCGACGCCAGCGTGATCTACGTGCCGCCGGCCGGTGCCGCAGACGCGATCTGCGAGGCGATCGACAGCGAAATCCCGCTGATCGTCTGCATCACCGAGGGCATTCCGGTGCTGGACATGGTGCGTGTCAGACGTTCGCTATCGGGATCGAAGTCCCGGCTCATCGGGCCGAATTGCCCGGGCGTTGTGACGGCTGGCGAGTGCAAAATCGGCATCATGCCCGCGAACATTTTCAAGCCGGGCCATGTCGGGATCGTCTCCCGCTCGGGCACGCTGACCTACGAGGCGGTATTCCAGACCAGTCAGGAAGGCCTCGGCCAGACGACGGCGGTCGGCATCGGCGGCGACCCGGTCAAAGGCACCGAGTTCATCGACGTGCTGGAAATGTTCCTGGCCGATCCCAAGACCACTTCGATCGTGATGATCGGCGAGATCGGGGGCTCGGCCGAGGAAGATGCCGCCCAGTTCCTGATCGATGAGGCCAAACGCGGCCGCAAGAAGCCCGTGGTAGGCTTTATCGCCGGTGTCACCGCGCCTCCCGGCCGCCGCATGGGCCATGCCGGTGCGATCATTTCCGGCGGCAAGGGCGACGCCGCATCCAAGACCGCAGCCATGGAGGCGGCGGGCATCTTCGTCTCCCCGTCTCCGGCGCGACTGGGGAAAACTCTTGTCGAAAAGTTGAAGTCATGATTCAGGTCTTGGTCTTTTCGGCGGGAAGTTCCCTCATAAATAGGATAACGTTTAATTCGCGCTGATCTTGCCGGGGGAAGGCTGTTCTCGCAGGCATAAGCGCGTGCGCCGTCTGTTACGCCCATGACCGAAATCGTCAGGACGCGATATGTCTCGCCAGGACGCGAATGCCGCATTTGCCCTTTCCTCGTTCTTGCAGGGCGCGAATGCCAGCTACATCGACGGACTCTACGCCCGCTATGAGAAAGACCCCGGTTCGGTCGATCCCGAGTGGCAGGAATTCTTCAAAAGTCTGAAGGATCCTCCGCAGGACGTCGAAAAGAACGCGGAAGGCCCATCCTGGGCGAGGGCCAACTGGCCGCCGGTTCCACAGGACGACCTCACCTCAGCGCTCGACGGCAACTGGGCTCGGCTCGAAAAGACCGTGGACGCCAGGGTGCAGGAGAGGACGAAAGCGAAACCTTCGGCGCTCGCCGGCGCCGACGTCACTCAGGCTACGCGCGATTCGGTGCGTGCGCTGATGCTGATCCGCGCTTACCGCATGCGAGGGCACTTTCATGCCAGGCTCGACCCGCTCGGTCTCGAACCTGCGCGCGATCACGAAGAACTCGATCCCCACGCCTACGGCTTCACCGAGGCCGACATGGATCGCAAGATCTTCCTCGACCACGTTCTTGGGCTCGAATACGGCACCCTGCGCGAGATCGTGGCGATCTGCCGGCGCACTTACTGCCAGACGCTGGGCGTCGAGTTCATGCACATTTCGAACGCCGAGCAGAAAGGCTGGATTCAAGAGCGCATCGAGGGGCCGGACAAGGAGATCAGCTTCACGCCGGAAGGCCGGCGCGCCATCCTGACCAAGCTCATCGAGGCCGAGGGTTTTGAGAAGTTCTGCGATGTCAAGTTCACGGGAACCAAGCGCTTCGGTCTCGACGGCGGCGAATCGCTGATCCCGGCGCTTGAGCAGATCATCAAGCGCGGCGGCAATCTCGGCGTGAAGGAAATCGTGATCGGCATGCCGCACCGCGGACGGCTGAACGTGCTGACGCAGGTGATGGGCAAGCCTCATCGCGCCCTGTTCCATGAGTTCAAAGGCGGCTCGGTAAATCCGGAGGCGGTCGAGGGCTCCGGCGACGTCAAGTATCACCTCGGCGCCTCGAGCGACCGCGAGTTCGACAACAACCGGATACACCTGTCGCTGACCGCCAATCCCTCGCACCTGGAAATCGTGGACCCGGTGGTGCTCGGCAAGGTGCGCGCCAAGCAGGACCAGCACGGCGATCCACCCGAGCAGCGCGACTCGGTGTTGCCGCTGTTGATGCACGGCGACGCCGCGTTCGCAGGACAGGGCGTCGTGGCGGAATGCTTCGCCCTGTCGGACCTCAAGGGCTACCGCACCGGGGGCTCGATCCACTTCATCGTCAACAACCAGATCGGCTTCACCACCTATCCGCGCTACTCGCGCTCATCCCCTTATCCGTCCGACGTCGCAAAGATGATCGACGCGCCGATCTTCCACGTCAATGGCGACGATCCGGAAGCCGTGGTGTTCGCGGCGAAGGTCGCGGTCGAATTCCGGCAGAAATTCCACAAGCCGGTCGTAATCGACATGTTCTGCTATCGCCGCCACGGTCACAACGAGGGCGACGAGCCCTCGTTTACCAATCCGACGATGTACAAGAAGATCGCAGCGCACCCCTCGACGCTCGAACTTTACGCCAAGCGGCTGACCACTGAAGGCGTCATAACCGAGGGCGAGATCGAAAAGCTGAAAGCCGACTGGCGCGCACGGCTGGACGCTGAATTCGAGGCCGGCACCGGCTACAAGCCGAACAAGGCCGACTGGCTCGACGGCAAGTGGGCCGGGTTCAAGCTCGCCGATCAGAACGAGGAGCCGCGCCGCGGCATCACCGGCGCAAACATCGAGGCGCTGAAGGAGATCGGCCACAGCATCACACAGGTGCCGGACGGTTTCCGGGTGCATCGCACGGTGCAGCGCTTTCTCGATAATCGTGCCAAGGCGATCGAGAGCGGCGTCGACCTCGACTGGGCGACGGCCGAGGCGCTCGCCTTATGCACGCTGATGCTGGAGGGCCACAACGTCCGCCTGTCCGGCCAGGACAGCGAGCGTGGCACCTTCTCGCAGCGGCATTCGGTGCTGTTCGATCAGGAAGACGAGAGTCGCTACACGCCGTTCAACCATCTCGGCAAGAACCAGGGCAGCTACGAGGTCATCAACTCGCTGCTGTCGGAAGAAGCTGTGCTCGGTTTCGAGTATGGCTATTCGCTCGCGGAGCCGAACACGCTTACAATGTGGGAAGCACAGTTCGGCGACTTCGCCAACGGAGCGCAGGTGGTGTTCGACCAGTTCATCTCCTCTGGTGAACGCAAGTGGCTGCGCATGTCAGGTCTCGTTTGCATGCTGCCCCACGGCTATGAGGGCCAGGGACCGGAGCATTCGTCGGCGCGGCTGGAGCGGTTCCTGCAGATGTGCGCGGAAGACAACATGCAGGTCGTCAATATCACCACGCCGGCCAACCATTTTCATGCGCTGCGCCGCCAATTGAAACGCCAGATCCGCAAGCCTCTGATCATGATGACGCCGAAGTCGCTGCTGCGTCACAAGCGGGCGGTATCGCGTCTCGACGAACTCGGCGCCGACACCGGATTCCATCGTATCCTTTACGACGACGCGGCGATGCTGCCGGAGCAAACTATCAGGCTGGTGAACGACGACAAAATTCGTCGCGTGGTGCTGTGTTCCGGCAAGGTCTACTACGATCTCTACGAGGAACGCGAGAAGCGCAACATCAACGATGTGTACCTGATGCGGATCGAACAATTGTATCCCGTTCCGCTGAAGGCGCTGGTGCACGTCCTCGGCAGTTTCAAGAACGCAGAGATCGTCTGGTGCCAGGAAGAACCGCGCAATATGGGCGCATGGCACTTCATCCAGCCTTACCTCGAATGGGTTCTCAACCAGATCGGCGCATCCAACAAACGCCTGCGTTATGCCGGCCGCGCCGCAGCTGCAGCCACCGCGACCGGATTGATGTCGAAGCATCTTGCGCAACTCAAGGCGTTCATCGGCGAGGCGCTGAACTGACACGAACAGTCATGTCGGACTGAAACGCGAAGCCCACTTGTTGCGGATGTTTTCTGGCATCCATACTGCTGTCTTTTCGGGACACGTCGGCTATGACGAAAGGAAGAGAACCATGACCGAGATACGCGTTCCGACGCTCGGCGAATCGGTGACCGAGGCAACCATCGGAAAATGGTTCAAGAAGCCCGGCGACGCCGTATCCGTCGACGAGCCGCTCGTCGAGCTCGAGACCGACAAGGTGACCATCGAAGTGCCTGCGCCCTCCGCCGGCACGCTCGCAGAGCTCGTCGCCAAGGAGGGCGAGACGGTTGCCGTCGGCGCGCTGCTTGGACAGATAACCGATGGCAGCGCGTCGGCAAAACCAGCGGCGGCCAAAACGCAAGCCATCGCCGCCGAAAAAACAACCGGGCGGCCGGACCTTAAGTCCGACACCACGAAACCGATCAACGCAGGCCCGGAGGAGCCGCAGCCAAGGCCGGAAACCGCAGTGGCGGCTGATGCACCGCTCGCGCCATCGGTGCGTAAACTCTCCGCCGAGAGCGGCATCGACGCTTCGACCGTTCCGGGCTCCGGCAAGGACGGCCGCATCACCAAAAGCGATATGCTGGCGGCGATCGAAAAGGCGGCCTCCGCTCCGACCTCGGTCGACCAGCCAGCTGCCGCCATGCAGGCGCGCGCGCCCTCTCCTCCGAACGACGCCTCGCGCGAGGAGCGCGTGAAGATGACGCGGCTGCGCCAGACCATCGCGCGCCGCCTCAAGGAGGTGCAGAACACCGCCGCGATACTGACGACCTTCAACGAGGTCGACATGACCGGCGTCATGGCGCTGCGTACGCACTACAAGGAAGCGTTCGAGAAGAAGCACGGCGCGAAGCTCGGCTTCATGGGCTTCTTTACCAAAGCCATCGTGCAGGCGCTGAAGGACATTCCGGCCGTCAACGCCGAAATCGACGGTACCGACCTGATTTATAAGAACTACTATCACATTGGAGTCGCCGTCGGCACCGACAAGGGCTTGGTGGTGCCTGTCGTGCGCGACTGCGATCACAAATCGATCGCCGACATCGAGAAAAGCATCGCTGACTATGGCCGCCGCGCCCGCGACGGCCAGCTCAAAATCGAGGAGATGCAGGGCGGCACCTTCACCATTACCAATGGCGGCATCTACGGCTCGCTGATGTCGACGCCGATCCTGAACGCTCCGCAGGCCGGCATCCTCGGCATGCACAAAATACAGGAGCGCCCGGTGGCGATCGACGGCAAGGTGGAAATCCGCCCGATGATGTATCTCGCGCTCTCCTACGACCACCGCGTCATCGACGGCAAGGAGGCCGTGACCTTCCTCGTGCGCGTCAAGGAATCGCTGGAAGACCCGGCGCGGTTAGTGCTGGATCTGTAGTTCAAGCTAAGGGAACCACATGACGCAAGTCTTGCTGAAGTCCAATATCAAAGCCACCGAGTTTGGTCATTTGACCTCAATCGATTTGGAGTTGAATGCAGTCATTCTAGAGTTATTTTATCTGGCTTGTTTGAGTTTTGAGCACGGGCCATCCGCCGCACATATGTACGTCTCCGAATACGGCGGGGAAGTTAAAAGCATCGCCCATGAAAATCTTTTCGATGTTCTCGGATCTTTCGAAAACATCTCGAAAAAATCCGCAGACTGGGTCTTGTCGCGAGCGTTGTTCTACCACGACAACCACAGACGACGGGCGATGGCCGATCAGGAAAAAGCAAAAGCTGAAGACAAGCAACAATCGGCAATTGAGAAAAAGCTTGGCAACCTCGACAAAGCCCACACCTTGAGACGAAAGCTGATCAAGGACGGAGCGGATCCTGACGAGGTCAACCGGCTCATCGGGGGAATGCTCTTCGACCAGCGTGCAAAATTGCTCCCCGGGCCGGACCAAACAGGTTGATCTGAGACCATGGCGACTTACGACCTCATCGTTATCGGCACCGGTCCCGGCGGCTACGTCTGCGCCATTCGCGCGGCGCAACTCGGCATGAAGGTTGCCGTCGTCGAGAAGAACCCGACGCTTGGCGGCACCTGCCTCAATGTCGGCTGCATGCCGTCGAAAGCCTTGTTGCACGCCTCCGAAATGTTCGAGGAAGCCGGACATTCGTTCGCAAAAATGGGCATCGGCGTCTCCGCCCCCAAACTCGATTTGCCCACGATGATGAATTTCAAACAGCAGGGCATCGACGGCAACGTCAAGGGCGTCGAGTACCTGATGAAGAAGAACAAGATCGACGTCATCAGCGGCACCGGCAAAATTCTCGGCGCTGGCAAGGTCGAAGTGACGATCGCCGACGGCAAGACCCAGACTGTTGAGACGAAAAACATCGTGATCGCCACCGGCTCCGATGTCGCGAAGCTCAAGGGCCTTGAGATCGACGAAAAGCGCATCGTGTCATCCACCGGCGCTCTAGCGCTCGACAAGGTACCGGGCAAACTTCTGATCGTCGGCGCCGGCGTGATCGGCCTCGAACTCGGCTCGGTATGGCGCCGCCTCGGCGCGCAAGTCACCGTCGTTGAATTCCTCGAACGCATCCTGCCCGGCATGGACGGCGAAGTCGCAAGGCAGTTTCAGCGCCTTCTCGAAAAGCAAGGCTTTGCATTCAAGCTCGGCGCCAAGGTCACGGGCGTCGATACATATGGCAAGACGCTGGCGGCGCAGGTCGAACCCGCCGCAGGCGGTGCGGCAGAGACAATCGAAGCCGACGTGGTTCTGGTCGCGATCGGCCGCACGCCCTACACCGACGGCCTCGGCCTGAAGGAGGCAGGCGTCGCGCTCGACGAGCGCGGCCGCGTGGAGATCGACGCGCATTTTGCGACCAGCGTGAAAGGCATCTACGCCATCGGCGACGTCGTCAAGGGACCGATGCTGGCGCACAAGGCCGAGGACGAAGGCGTGGCGTGCGCGGAAATCCTCGCAGGCCAGGCCGGCCATGTGAACTACGACGTGATCCCCAGCGTGATCTACACAACGCCCGAGGTTTCATCGGTCGGCAAGACCGAGGAGGAACTGAAGCAGGCCGGCATCGCCTATACCGTCGGCAAGTTTCCGTTCACGGCAAATGGCCGCTCCAAGGTCAACCAGACCACCGACGGCTTTGTGAAGATCCTCGCGGACGCGAAAACCGATCGCGTGCTCGGCGTTCACATCATCGGTCGCGAGGCTGGCGAGCTGATCCACGAGGCTTGCGTGCTGATGGAGTTCGGCGGATCGGCTGAAGACCTCGCGCGCACCTGCCACGCGCACCCGACGCGATCGGAAGCGATCAAGGAAGCCGCTCTCGCAGTCGGCAAACGAGCCATTCATATGTGAGAACGGCGAGTTGCCTACACCGCGATCTTCGGTCAGGCGCGAGGATGCGCCGTCCTGTAGACTTCCAGCAGCCGCTCGCTGTCGATGCCGGTGTAGATCTGCGTGGTCGAGAGCGACGCGTGGCCAAGCAGTTCCTGAATCGCGCGCAAATCACCGCCGCGGCTTAAGAGATGCGTCGCGAATGAATGGCGCAGCGCATGAGGCGTCGCGCTGTCGGGCAGACCGAGCGCGCCGCGCATTCGCGCCATCACAAGCTGGATGATGCGGGCCCTGAGCGGGCCGCCCCGCGCGCCGACGAAGATCGGTCCTTCCGGCGGCAGCGAATGCGGGCACATCGCCACATACTCATGAACCAGCGCCAGCACGTTCTGCAGCACCGGCACCATCCGCGTCTTGTTGCCCTTCCCGGTGACCACCAGAACGTCGCCCGCGCCGGGCTGCGGCACATCGCGGCGCTTCAGCCCGAGCGCCTCGGAAATCCGCAGGCCGGATCCGTATAATAGCGCCATGACGGCTGCATCGCGTGCCCAGATCCATGGCTCTCGATCCTCGCCGGCCCGCTCGGAAACGTCGGCAAAACGCTTCGCCGCGCTCATATGGATCGGCTTCGGGAGGCTCTTGCCAACCTTCGGCGCGCGGATCGCGCCGAGCGCACCGATCTTGCCGAGCCCTTCCCGTTCCAGAAATCGCGCGAATGAACGCAGCCCCGCCAGCGAACGCATCAACGAGCGGCCACCAATGTCCTCCGCGCGCCGCGCGGCCATGAAGGCTCTGATATCGCCTGGCTCGAGCGCGACGAAACGCTTCAACGTCACCAACTCGCCCCAGTGCTGGCCGAGAAACATCAGGCATTGCCGGACATCGCGCGCATAGGCTTCAAGCGTCTTTGGCGACAGCCGACGCTCGGCACGCAGATGCGCCAGCCATCGCACGATTTGCTGCCCGACATCCGACGCCGTGCAGGCGAGATCTAGTAGCGGATCTGCGAGTCTCGCCATCTTCGCACCTTGGCTATAAGTCCGGCGGTTATATCGCGCCGCTTTCGTTTATCTTTCGCTAACTTTCCCGCCGACTGGCCTATCGCGCCGGCCCTCCCATAGCGTTTTCGAGCGAAGCATGTCCTCGGGCTTGACCCGAGGATGAATACCGATTCGCGTGAAGAAAATGCGTGAGATCAAAATGATAGCGCTCCGCTTCTGATTTCGTCAGGAGCGGAAAGGCTCTAAGCTGTCCACCACTCCCGACAGAGGCCGATTCTCCGGATGGACCGTTCTTCGCGCAATGGCACATTCCCGTCATCGACGACGCGCATCGTCGATGTGCAGGTTCCCGTTGCGATCGATCATGCCTATTCCTATCGCGTGCCGAGCGGCATGGAGGTGCGGCCCGGCGACGTGGTGACGGTGCCGCTCGGCCCCCGCGAGGTGGTCGCCGTGGTCTGGGCCGAGAATCCCGCACCCGATCCGCGACTGCACAACCGCTTGAAGGACATCTCCGACAAGCTCGACGTGCCTCCGCTCAGGGACGAACTCCGCGCGCTGATCGACTGGGTCGCCAACTACACATTGTCGCCACGCGGCATGGTCATGCGCATGAGCCTGCGAATGGGCGAACACCTCGGGCCGGAGCGGGCGCGACCAGGCGTGCGGCTGAGCGGCGAGCCACCCCGGCGCATGACCCCGGCACGACGGCGGCTGCTGGAAGTCCTGTCGGATGGGTTGCTGCGTGCAAAATCCGATGCGGCCAAGGAAGCGGGCGTCAGCGCCGGCGTCGTCGATGGTCTTGTCGACGAAGGCACGCTGACAATCGAGCCAATGCCGCGTGCGCCGCCGCCCCCGCCGCCCGATCCCGACTTCGCCGTCCCCGACTTTTCCCGCTCGCAGCAAGCGGCCGTGGACGCCATGCGCACGCTGGCGTCAAACGGCACGTTCCACGTCGCGCTGCTCGATGGCGTGACCGGCTCCGGCAAGACCGAGGTCTATTTCGAAGCGGTCGCCGAAACCGTTCGCCGCGGCAAGCAGGCTTTGATCTTGATGCCCGAGATTGCGTTGACGGGGCAGTTCCGCGACCGTTTCGCCGCCCGCTTCGGCGAGCGCCCGCTGGAATGGCATTCCGAATTGACGCCGCGAACCCGCGCGCGCAATTGGGCAGCCATTGCGGCGGGCGAGGCGCAGGTTGTGGTCGGCGCCCGCTCCGCGCTGTTTCTTCCCTACGCTAACCTCGGACTGATCCTCGTCGACGAGGAGCACGATCAAGCCTACAAGCAGGACGAAGGGGTGCGCTATCACGCCCGCGACATGGCCGTGGTTCGCGCACATGTCGCGAAGATTCCGATCATACTGGCCTCGGCGACGCCATCCGTCGAAAGCGAGGTCAATGCGCGCAAGGGACGCTACCAGCGCATCGCGCTGTCATCCCGGTTCGGCGGTCAGCATTTGCCACAGATCGAACTGATCGATCTTCGGCGCGAGGGACCGGCGCGCGGCCGCTTCATTTCTCCACGTCTGGCCGAAGAGATTCGGACCGCCATCGAGCGGCGCGAGCAGGCGCTGCTGTTTCTCAATCGCCGCGGCTATGCGCCGTTGACCTTGTGCCGCGCCTGCGGCCACCGCTTCGCCTGCACCATCTGCGATGCCTGGCTCGTGGATCACCGCTTCCGTCAGCGGCTCGTATGCCATCACTGCGGCTTCTCAATGCCGCGCCCGCATCAATGCCCGCATTGCGCGGCGAAGGAATCGCTGGTCGCGGTTGGCCCCGGGGTCGAACGGTTGCAGGAAGAGGCCGCCGCACTATTCCCCGACGCGCGCACCATGGTGCTGTCGAGCGACTTGATCACCTCGATCGAGACCATGCGCTCGGAGCTTAGTGACATCGCGGAGGGCCGCGTCGACATCATCATCGGCACGCAGCTTGTGGCGAAGGGACACCATTTTCCGCGCCTGAACCTCGTCGGAGTGGTTGATGCCGACCTGGGCCTCGGCAACGGTGACCCTCGCGCCGCCGAGCGAACCTTCCAACTGCTCAATCAGGTGATCGGCCGTACCGGCCGCGAGCAGGGTCACGGCATCGGCTATCTGCAAACTCACCAGCCCGAACATCCCGTGATGAAGGCGCTGGTCGCGAGCGACCGCGAGGCGTTCTATTCCAGCGAAATCGCGGCGCGGGAGCGGACCGGCTACCCGCCGTTCGGCCGACTGGTCAGCCTGATCATATCCGCAGGCGACCGCCCGAGCGCAGAGAGCTTCGCCCGCCGGCTCGTCGCAATCGCGCCGATCGACAAGGACATTCAGGTACTCGGACCGGCAGAAGCGCCGCTTGCCCTGATCAAGGGGCGCTACCGATTTCGTCTGCTGGTGAAGTCGGCGCGCAGCGTGGACCTCTCCGGCTATTTGCGCGGCTGGCTCGCCTCTACGCCGAAGACAAAGGGCAATCTCAAGCTCGAAGTGGATATTGATCCGCAGAGCTTTCTCTAGCAGAGCTTTCTCTAGCAGCCCTTTCGAGCACTCCGGTTCGCCGACGCGCCGCATCCTCGCGGACGACCAGCCGATCCGTCAGACGACCGGTCCATCGCGAGGCTCTCATGTGGGATCGGACCGAGGCCAACTCCGGCCCCGGGAAGCTATGGCTTGAGCAAAGGGCCGAAGCAATCTCCGGGCGCCCGCTTGCCCGGAAAATGCCCTTGGCGCGGGACTTACATGACCTCGGCGACCACACGGCCGACGCCGCTGCCGGTCAAGCCGATCACGCGGGCGGCACCTTTGGAAAGATCCAGCACACGACCGCGGATGAACGGACCGCGATCATTGACGGTGACGACCACGCTGCGGCTGCCATGGGTGACCCTCAGCCTGGTTCCGAACGGCAGATGGCGATGGGCGGCGGTCATGGCGTTCTGATTGAAGCGCTGGCCGGATGCGGTGCGGCTGCCGGCTTCGTTGCCGTAATAGGAGGCCATGCCAGAGAACGATCGGCTCGAATGGGCCGAGCTTCCAAAAGAAGCATTGGCGTTCAGCCAGGACGATCCGCTGATGCCGTGGCTCTTCGCATAATGCCCCTGATGGTGGTGGTGATGCCGATGATGGTTGCTCGACCGGGCCGATGCCCCAGTGACGCTGCCTGCAATCAAAACGCTTGCGGCGATCACGGCGGCCAACGTACGCGGCCGGATGAGAAACCCTAAGGTCGTCTTTTGCGAGTACAACATTGAAGGACCCTTGAAAGTATTGCCGCCCCTGCGGCAAGTGAAACCCCTGACTTTTTCGTCGCGGCAGGGTTGATCCTCAAACTAAGGCGTAAAATGGGCAAGGAATTGCTTCGTGACTCGGATGAAATATCTTTTGATCGGGAGGGATTCATCCACTAATCGTGACAATACATATATTAATAAAATATACATGATAATATACATCAATATACTGTAAAAGAAAGTCATAGCGCCCGATCAGTGACCATTCATTAAGTACTGCGGAGCGCGCCTAGGCACTAAGCTGGGTTCAACCGTGTAGAGAAACCGCCGTGACAAGGGTCTAATTGCTTTTGTCCTGACGCAGCATTTGCCAACCGAATGACTGTACGCAGGAATGCGCCTTGTGCTTCGCGCGATTGACCGAACTTCCAACACGGTTGAATCCGACGGCATGCGACAAGGCATCGCCGCACGCCGCCGTCATATTGCACCTGCGCGCGCGCTATGTTAGCAAAGCCGCGATTTTAACGCTGCCGGTACGCTCGTGTCGGCCGGAAATCGAAGTCCCTCTTGAATTCCAAGGGCTTGGGCCGCTTTGGCGCCGCTTGTTCGGCGACGGCTTTTCCCTTGCGAGTTTGACAGCTTGAAGAGCGCTCTGGTGGCTGCTGTAGATCCCTCGGTTTCTGGTGTGTCCGGCCGTTATGCGACGGCCTTGTTCGAACTCGCGCGCGAAGACAAATCGATCGACGCCGTCAAGGCCGACCTCGACAAGTTCGATGCCATGTTGGCGGACAGCGCTGAGCTTGTGCGCCTCGTGCGCAGTCCGGTTTTCAGCGCCGATACGCAAAGCAAGGCACTCGCCGCCGTACTGAACAAGGCCGGGATCGGCGGCACGACCGCAAACTTCCTGAAAGTCCTGGCCGCCAACCGCCGTCTGTTTGCGGTTGCCGACGTGATCCGGGCATTTCGCGCGCTGGTCGCGAAGTTCAAGGGCGAGGCCACGGCGGAGGTTACCGTCGCCGAGAAGCTCAATGACAAGAATCTGGACGCGCTGAAAACCGCGCTGAAATCCGTGACGGGCAAGGACATCACGCTCAACGTGAAAGTCGACCCATCCATCATCGGCGGACTTGTCGTCAAGCTCGGCAGTCGCATGGTGGACACTTCGCTCCGGACCAAACTCAATTCGATTAAGCACGCGATGAAAGAGGCAGGCTGATGGACATCCGCGCCGCGGAAATTTCCGCGATTCTGAAGGATCAGATCAAGAATTTCGGCAAGGAAGCCGAAGTTTCGGAAGTCGGACAGGTGCTGTCCGTCGGCGACGGTATTGCCCGCGTCTACGGCCTCGACAACATCCAGGCCGGCGAGATGGTCGAGTTCGAAAACGGCACGCGCGGCATGGCGCTGAACCTCGAAACCGACAATGTCGGTATCGTGATTTTTGGCGCCGACCGCGAGATCAAAGAGGGTCAGACCGTCAAGCGCACCCGCGCCATCGTCGACACGCCGGTCGGCAAAGGCCTGCTCGGCCGCGTGGTCGATGCGCTGGGCAATCCGATCGACGGCAAGGGTCCGATCCAGGGCACCGAGCGCAAGCGCGTTGACGTCAAGGCTCCCGGCATCATTCCGCGCAAGTCGGTTCACGAGCCGATGGCGACCGGCCTCAAGGCCATCGACGCCTTGATCCCGATCGGCCGCGGACAGCGCGAGTTGATCATCGGCGACCGCCAGACTGGCAAAACCGCGATTGCGCTGGACACCATTCTCAATCAGAAGCCGCTGAACGTCGCTGGCGCCCCGGAGAGCCAGAAGCTCTACTGCGTCTACGTCGCGGTCGGCCAGAAGCGTTCCACCGTGGCGCAGTTCGTCAAGGTGCTCGAAGAGCAGGGCGCGCTGGAATATTCGATCGTCGTCGCCGCGACCGCGTCCGATCCGGCCCCGATGCAGTACCTCGCGCCGTTCACCGGCTGCACCATGGGCGAATACTTCCGCGACAACGCCATGCACGCCGTCATTATTTATGACGACCTCTCCAAGCAGGCCGTCGCCTATCGTCAGATGTCGCTGCTGCTGCGCCGCCCGCCGGGCCGCGAAGCCTATCCGGGCGACGTGTTCTACCTGCATTCCCGCCTTCTGGAACGCGCCGCGAAGCTCAACGACAGCCAAGGCAACGGCTCGCTGACCGCGCTGCCGGTGATCGAGACCCAAGCCAACGACGTGTCGGCCTACATCCCGACCAACGTGATTTCGATCACCGACGGCCAGATCTTCCTCGAAACCGACCTGTTCTTCCAGGGCATCCGCCCGGCGGTGAACGTCGGTCTTTCGGTGTCGCGCGTCGGTTCGTCGGCGCAGACCAAGGCGATGAAGAAGGTCGCCGGCAAGATCAAGGGCGAACTCGCGCAGTACCGCGAAATGGCGGCCTTCGCGCAGTTCGGCTCCGACCTCGACGCATCGACCCAGCGCCTGCTCAACCGCGGCTCGCGCCTGACCGAACTCCTGAAGCAACCGCAGTTCTCGCCGCTGAAGATGGAAGAGCAGGTGGTGGTGATATGGGCCGGTACCAATGGCTATCTTGATCCGCTGCCGCTCAACAAGGTGCGCGCGTTCGAGGACGGGCTCCTATCGCTGCTGCGCGGCAAGAACGCTGACATTCTCAATGCCATCCGTGAAAGCCGTGACCTGAGTGACGATACCGCCGCCAAGCTCAAGGCTGCCGTCGAGGGTTACGCCAAGACCTTTGCTTGATCTTTTCACATCTCCCGCTTTTTGGGAGGTCAGCCGGCGCGGCCGGTGGAATGGAACAAGTGGTACACATCGCGTCGGACCCCTCCCTCGCCCTCCCCGCAAGCGAGAGAGGCGAAAGGCCGAGCAGGAGATAGACAGGGTTATCGATGGCCAGCCTTAAAGACATGCGGGTCCGCATCGCCTCTACCAAGGCGACACAAAAGATTACCAAAGCCATGCAGATGGTGGCGGCCTCCAAACTCCGCCGCGCGCAGAACGCCGCGGAAGCAGCGCGGCCCTACGCCGAAAAAATGGACACGGTGATTTCAAACATTGCCAGCGCCGCGGCCGGCTCGCCCAACGCGTCGCCGCTCCTGGTCGGCACCGGTAAGGATCAAGTTCACTTGCTTCTGGTCTGCACCGGAGAACGCGGCCTGTCCGGCGCGTTCAACTCGGCCATTGTCCGCTTGGCCCGTGAAAGGGCCTTCGCCTTGATGAACCAGGGCAAGGAGGTCAAGTTCTTCTGTGTCGGGCGAAAGGGTTACGAGCAGCTTCGCCGCAACTTCGACAAGCAGATCGTCGAGACCGTCGAACTGCGCTCGGTGCGCCAGCTTGGCTTCGTCAATGCCGAAGCGATTGCAGAGAAAGTGCTGGCTCGGTTCGACGCCGGCGAGTTCGACGTCTGCACCCTGTTCTATTCGCGCTTCCAGTCCGTCATTGCACAGATTCCGACCGCCCAGCAGGTCATTCCGCTTGCGGTCGAGGCTGCGGCCGGAAATGGCGATGCGGCGCCATCCTACGAATACGAGCCGGAAGAGGATGAGATTCTCGACCGGCTGCTTCCACGCAATCTCGCGGTGCAGATTTTCCGCGCGCTTCTAGAGAACAACGCCTCGTTCTACGGCGCACAGATGACGGCGATGGACAACGCGACGCGTAACGCGGGCGACATGATCCGTAAGCAAACGCTGGTTTACAACCGGACCCGCCAGGCGATGATCACCAAGGAGCTGATCGAAATCATCTCCGGCGCCGAGGCCATCTAGCAGCAGGAGCGTTCATGGCTTACGTCACGAAGGCGACAACGAGCGGCGGCCGCAATGGCCGCGCCGTCCTCGACGGCGGTGCGCTGGCATTGGCAATGGCGCTTCCGAAGGATCTCGGCGGTGCCGGCGACGGCCACAATCCGGAACAGCTGTTCGCGCTTGGCTGGTCCTCCTGCTTTGGACAGGCCATTCTCGTTCTGGCGAAGAAGCATGGTCTCGACGGGCAGGCCGCCAGGGTGACCTGCGAAGTCACGCTTAATATCGATGACGGCGCATTCTCGCTCGCTGCCGAATTGAAGGTCGCTCTGCCCGGTGCCGACAAGGCGAAGCTGCAAGCGCTGATCGAAGACGCTCACACCATCTGTCCTTATTCCAAGGCGACCAAGGGTAATGTGCCCGTCAAATTGACCGCCGTCTAAAGCGCTTGATCCTGAAAAGTGGAAACCGGTTTTCAGATTAGATCACGCGCAAACTAAAACGAGTTCTAAGGAGATATTTCTAATGGCATCCCCCGCCAACCAGACCGGACGCATCACGCAGGTCATCGGCGCTGTCGTCGACGTGCAGTTCGAAGGCCACCTGCCGGCTATTCTCAACGCCATCGAAACCAAGAACGGCGACAACCGCCTGGTTCTGGAAGTGGCGCAGCATCTCGGCGAATCCACGGTGCGCACCATCGCGATGGACACCACCGAGGGTCTGGTGCGCGGCCAGGACGTGACCGACACCGGCGCGCCGATCCGGGTGCCGGTCGGCGCAGGCACGCTGGGCCGCATCATGAACGTGATCGGCGAGCCCGTGGACGAGCAGGGCCCGGTCAAGGCCGACGACCTGCGTCCGATTCACCAAGAGGCGCCGTCCTATACCGACCAGTCGACCGAGGCGGAAATTCTCGTCACCGGCATCAAGGTCGTGGACTTGCTGGCGCCTTATGCCAAGGGCGGCAAGATCGGCCTGTTCGGCGGCGCCGGCGTGGGCAAGACGGTGCTGATTCAGGAACTGATCAACAACGTCGCCAAGGCGCACGGTGGTTATTCGGTGTTCGCCGGCGTCGGCGAGCGTACCCGCGAAGGCAACGATCTCTATCACGAATTCATCGAATCCGGTGTCAACAAGAAGGGCGGCGGCGAAGGCTCAAAGTGCGCGCTGGTCTACGGCCAGATGAACGAGCCACCCGGGGCGCGTGCGCGCGTTGCGCTGTCCGGCCTCACGGTCGCAGAACACTTCCGCGACCAGGGCCAGGACGTGCTGTTCTTCGTCGACAACATCTTCCGCTTCACGCAGGCGGGCTCTGAAGTGTCGGCGCTGCTCGGCCGCATCCCCAGCGCCGTTGGATATCAGCCGACGCTCGCCACCGACATGGGCGCGCTGCAGGAGCGTATCACCACCACCAACAAGGGCTCGATCACCTCGGTGCAGGCGATTTACGTTCCTGCCGACGACCTGACCGACCCGGCGCCGGCCACCTCGTTCGCGCATCTCGACGCCACCACGGTGCTCAACCGCGCCATTTCGGAAAAAGGCATCTACCCGGCGGTGGACCCGCTCGACTCGACCTCGCGCATGCTGTCGCCGCTGATCGTCGGCGAGGAACACTACCAGACGGCGCGTCTCGTGCAGCAGGTTCTACAACGTTACAAGTCGCTGCAGGACATCATTGCCATTCTCGGCATGGACGAGCTGTCGGAAGAGGACAAACTCACGGTGGCCCGCGCCCGCAAGGTCGAGCGTTTCCTGTCGCAGCCGTTCTTCGTCGCGGAGGTGTTCACCGGCTCGCCGGGCAAGTTCGTCGATCTCGCCGACACCATCAAAGGCTTCCGCGACCTTTGCCAGGGCAAGTACGATCATCTGCCGGAAGCGGCGTTCTACATGGTTGGCACCATCGAGGAAGCCGTCGAGAAGGGCAAGAAGCTCGCGGCCGAAGCGGCTTAACTGGACAATGTCCCTCGGCAACCTCAAGCAAATTCTGCGGGCGGTTGCTGAGGAACAGGATATTTCTAACGAGACGCTCGAAACCGTCAGGTTTTCGTCAGAAGATCCGATCATCAGCGAAGTTGCCAATGATGCATGGATCAGACTTCGTCATTTCGTAAATGACGATGATGTCCGTGCAAAGGATCAGGATTACGAGAGGTCATTTCGAATCGAATTTCGTTATCGTCTTGAAGAGATCGAAGCTCTCGAACGCGGTGATGATCCATACAGACGTCGGGTATCGCGGTGGGAGAAGTGGGGAAAACGTTTCGGTTCGATCTGGGGATCGCGTGATTAAGAGGACAACAATCCACCATGGCCACCTTCCACTTTGACCTCGTATCGCCCGAAAAGCTCGCCTTCTCCGGCGAAGTCGATCAGGTCGACATCCCCGGCGTCGAGGGCGATTTCGGCGTTCTGGCCGGCCACGCGCCCGTCGTTGCGGCGATCCGCCCCGGAATCCTTACCGTCACCGCTGGCGGCACACGACAGAAGATCATCGTGCTCGGCGGCCTCGCCGAAGTCTCGGAGAAGGGCCTGACCGTCCTCGCCGACGTAGCCACCTCCATCGAGGAGCTTGATCGTACGCAGTTCGCGGACACGATCGCGAGCATGGAAGCCCAGTTGGCGGAAAAGGAGGGCTCCGAGCTCGACAGGGCCATCGAGCGGCTGGATCATTTCAAGAGCATTCAGAGTCAGCTCAATACGACGGCAATGCACTGAGCCGCGAACCGGCGATCGGGTTTCGGATGCGCCGCGCATGTGTTCTAACCGCCGGAGAGGCTCGTGAATTCCTTGACCACGCGCTCATAGACCGGGCGCTTGAAGGGCACGATTAACCGGGTCAGGTTCTGCATCGGCTCCCAGCGCCAGGCGATAAATTCTGGCTTGTGGCCATCGCCCGGATTAGCGACGTCGATCTCGTTGTCCTTGCCGGTGAAGCGCATCGCGTACCACTTCTGGCGCTGTCCGCGATAGCGGCCCTTCCAGGCCCGTCCGGCCACGGTGCGTGGAATGTCATAGATCAGCCAGTCAGATACCTCGGCGAGCTTCTCGACCGAGCGAATGCTGGTCTCCTCATAGAGTTCGCGTTTCGCCGCGAGCCATGTGTCCTCGCCGGGATCGACGCCGCCTTGCGGCATCTGCCAGACATGCTGATCGTCATCGCCCTGCTCAATGCCTGCGCGGCGACCAATGAAAACGAGCCCCCTCTCGTTGAACAGCATCATGCCGACGCACGTGCGGTAGGGTAGATCGTCGTAACGCGCCATTCCATCAATGTCCTGCACGCCTCCTCCGCCCTGAGCACGGAAAGGACTCGTATTAAAGCGTTTTCGAGCGAAGTGGATACCGGTTCGCGTGAAGAAAACGCGTCAGCCAAAACCATAGAGCCACGCTTCTGATTCTATCAAATGCGGAAGGCTAGTTCGATTTTGATTTCAGCATCGCGGTTGTCAATGGCACAAGCATCACGCCACGGCTTTCGAGACCCTTGATCCAAGCGCCAATTCGGTCGATGGAAACCGGAAGCGCCGAAGTCATGCCCACGGCGGTCCCCCGCTTCATTGCCAGTTCCTCAAGTCTTGCGAGCGCTTTGTCGATCTCCACCGAGGTCGGAACGGCATCAATGGTCAGGTCGGCCTTGGCGAAAGGCATAGCCTGCCTTTCCGCAAGTTGACCCGCGACGCTCGTCGCCGCAGTTCCGTCGTCGAGGTAGCCGAGACCTCGCCCTGCTGCCTCACGAATGAATGACTGCATGACCGTAGCCGCAGTGACAAAACGCGCTCCCATGAAATTGGTCAGGCCGACATAGCCTTGAAAGCGGCTCAGCTGCCAATGCAGGCGATCGATATTCTGCTCGGCGCCAAGTGTCGTGAGCAGGGTTTGCGGTCCGGGGTCGTTGTCGGGATAATCATAGGGCTCCATAGGGACTTGCAGCAGCACCTCGTGATGTTGCGCATGCGCCTGTTCCACCATCTTACCCGGATCAGAGCCATAGGGTGTGAACGCCAACGTTACGGCTGACGGCAGTTTCATGATTGCATCGGTGGTTTTCGTCGCACCGACGCCGAGACCGCTAACCACGATGGCGACAACCGGCGTCTTTGCAGCCTTCGCGCGATCCGCCTCGGTGCCCATTGCATAAGCCTTGAAAGGCTTCAGTCCGTCGGCAGCGACAACCGGAATCATTCCATAACGCGACTTTTCCAACAGATGCTGACCGACTCCCGTTGCCACCGCCGGTGAGCCAGCGTCCGCCGTATTGGAATCAGGACCGGAGACGACGACGTCCTGACGCGATCCGCTGGATCCGTCGATGATGGTGATGGTCTTCTGTCCGGTTGCGGATTGAGCGGCAACGGCGGCGGCACTGTCCGGCTGCTGCGGCGCGGATCTGATAGCCGCAGGCTTGTCGTCGCTGACCGAGGTCTGCTGGATCGCAACCCGCGCCACGGGTTCGCCGCCGAGAGGATCGTGATTGAAGAAAACAAAGCCCAGAAAGACGACAAGGATCGATCCCAGCAAAAAAACGGCCACCTGTGTCAGCGTGACAGGAAGCCGTAAGCGGCGCTTGGGCGCGGAGTTCTGTCCAAGCGGCGTGCTGAGATCGTCGGTGGTATCGGCCATGGCCCCCTCGAATCATCCGAATCGAGAATACCATGGGCGCTCGCAAAGGCGGCAACGCGAGATCTGGCAGCGACGCCCGAAGTGACCCCACTCGCAAACGAATTCGGGCGACCCAGAGGCCGCCCGAATCCGAAAAACCTGATTATTTCAAAGGATCAGTTCGCTGCCTTGTTCGCGGGCTTTTCAATCGCCGCCTTGTTGCTGGGGGACGGTGACGAGGCGTTGATCTTGCCCCCGTGCAGAAGGTCATCGGCCATCTTGAGGGCCTTGTCGTTCTTGGTGTCCGGCGGGACGTAGGATTGCGAGCCTGTCTTCTCGTCGGTGCCGTTTCGTAGGTGCCCCCGCAGCGAGGCCTCGCCCTTGGTATCGGTCCTTGACTTCAGTTCATCGGGCACATCCTGAAGTACCTCGATATCCGGAACGATGCCCTTGGCCTGAATCGAACGGCCCGATGGCGTGTAATAGCGCGCGGTCGTCAGCCGAAGCGCGCCATTGCCCGACCCGAGTGGAATGATGGTCTGCACGGAGCCCTTGCCGAACGAACGGGTCCCAATCAATGTTGCCCGCTTGTGGTCCTGCAACGCGCCGGCGACAATTTCGGAAGCCGATGCCGACCCACCGTTGGTCAGAACGATCACGGGCTTGCCCTTGGTGAGGTCGCCGGGATGTGCGCTGCGCCGTTGGGTTTCCTCGGCATTGCGGCCCCTCGTCGATACGATCTCGCCGCGATCGAGGAAGGCATCCGAAACGGTCACCGCTTCCTCAAGCAGCCCGCCCGGGTTGTTGCGCAGGTCGATGATGTAACCCTTGAGCTTGTCGCCAAGCTGGCTTTGCAGATCGGAAATCGACTTCTTGAGCCCCTCGGTGGTCTGCTCGTTGAATGTCGTGATGCGGATATAGGCGACGTCGTCGGATTCGATCCGTGAGCGAACCGAACGGACGCGAATGTTGTCGCGCACCAGCGTCACGTCGATCGGATTGTCCTGTCCCTTGCGGATGATCTTTAGCCTGATCTTGGTGCCGATCGGACCGCGCATCTTGTCGACGGCCTGGTTGAGGGTCAGTCCCTGCACCGCCTCGTCGTCGAGATTGGTGATGATGTCGTTTGCCAGGATACCCGCCTTGGATGCCGGCGTGTCGTCGATCGGCGAGACCACCTTGACCAGGCCATCCTCCATCGTGACCTCGATGCCGAGACCTCCAAACTCACCGCGTGTCTGCACCTGCATGTCGCGGAAGCTCTTCGCATCCATGTAGCTCGAATGCGGATCAAGACCCGTGAGCATGCCGCTGATCGCCGATTCGACCAGCTTGCTGTCGTCAGGCTTTTCGACGTAGTCGGTACGAACCCGCTCGAACACATCGCCGAACAGGTTGAGCTGGCGATAGGTATCCGACGTTGCGGCTCGCGCGCTTGATCCCATCGTCATAGACCGCGGCTGTGTCACGAACAGCGTCAACGCGGCACCCGCTGCGGCGCTGAGAACAATAAGGGAAACCTTGCGCATCATCCGCGAACCTTTTGACCTTTGTTTGCGACCCACCACGGGGCTGGATCAATGGGAGTGCCGTCCTTACGGAACTCAATGTAGAGGACGGGCTGACTAGCGTTTGCCGCGAGAATCGAGGCGACACGGGAAGTCGATCCCATCGTCGCTACCGGCTCCCCGGTCAACACGAACTGGCCAATGTTAACCGAAATACGTTCCATGCCGGCGATCAGCACATGATACCCGCCACCGGCATTGAGGATCAAGAGTTGTCCATAACTACGGAACGGTCCCGCATACACCACCCAGCCGTCACAGGGTGTCGTGACCTGAGCGCCAGGACGGGCGGCTAACGAAATGCCTTTTTCCGCGCCACCGGCACCATCGGAGCCGCCAAAGTCACGAATCTTCGTGCCGTTAACCGGCAGCGCCAACAAGCCCTTGGCCGACGCAAAGGCAATAGCCGGACTGAGCCGGCCGGGATCCTTGAGGGCGCCCAGATTCGGCTTGCCGTTGGGCGCTCCCGGAACACCTTGCCGGCTGGCTGTCGCCGCCGCCTTGGCCGCGCTCTTGAGATCCTGCTCCATCTTCGCGATCAGGCCTTGCAGCGTGTCGACCTGGCGCGACAGTTCGAGCGCGCGCGCCGCCTCCACGGCCATATTTTTTTCGATACCGCTTTGCTGCCGTTGTCGTTCGTCCACCAGCGTCGCCAAACGGGTTTGATCGTCCTTGAGGCTGTCGCGATTGGCCGCCATTCGATCTCGCTCGGCGGCGATTGATTTCCGAAGGCCGACAAGTTCATCGAGATCAGCCACGAGCTTTTCCGCGCGCACGCGCATCTCCGGCACAACGGAGCCGAGCAGAATCGCGGTGCGCAAAGATTGCAAAGCATCCTCCGGCCGCACCAGCAAAGCGGGCGGTGTGCGACGGCCGGCACGCTGGAGGGCGGCGAGCACCTCCACGATCTCCGACCGCCGCGAATCCAGCGAGGCTCGGATTTCCTGTTCGCGGGCGTCGAGCGGCAGCAGGCGCGCTTCGGCCTCTGCAATTTTGGTCTCGATGTCACGGACACTGGCGGCGACATCGATCAACTGCTGATTGAGCTTGGCGCGATTTTGACCAATCGCCGCAATGTCGGCCTTCAGTCGCTCCTGCAATTCAACCGCGCTCTTTTGCTGCGCCCGTACCGCGTCCAGATCCCGCTCGCGCTGTTTGATGTCGTCCGACGACGGGTTGGCCGGCGAGGGTGTTCCGGTCTGCGCCATCACGGATGGCGAAACCGCAGACGAAAGACCCGCAAGCAGACAAGCTGAGATCACAAGCATGGAAGCAGGTGGCGACTGTCCGAATCGCACCTCCTGGGACCGTGAACGGAGGCCCTGGATCAGTCCCAATTCAGGTGATCGGCGCTCGTTTGCTCGCACTATGTTAATCCGTTCGCGCCGGCGCGTTCAGCCGAGCGCACTAACCGCGGTGATAAGGATGGCCGGCCAGGATGGTCGCGGCCCGGTAGATCTGCTCCAGCAACATGACGCGTACCATCTGATGCGGCCAAGTGGCAGCACCGAACGCAACGCTCAATCTAGCCCTGCGCCGCAATTCGGGCGAAAGTCCGTCCGCGCCGCCGATGACAAAAACAGTGCTCGCCACCGACTCATCCCGCCAGCGGCCAAGATGTTCCGCCAACGCGGCGCTGTCGATATTTTTACCTTTTTCGTCCAGCGCCACCAGGACCATCTCTTCGGGAGCCAAAGCAAGAACTGCGGCCGCCTCTTCGCGAATGCGCTGCTCAACATCGCGGGCGCGGCTTTCCGCAATTTCATGGATATCCAAGCCGCGAAAGCCAAGCTTGCGCCCGATATCCTCGAAGCGTCCGCGATAGCGATCGGCGAGCTCCCGCTCAGGACCCTGCTTAAGACGACCAACGGCAACGACGACGAGTCGCATCTGCGCACGCTAACATGCGATAATTGAATCGCAGCGGCGAACGGTTCAGACCGTCTTCGCCGTTGCCGTGTTTTGTATCCACAATCTCTCGAGATTGTAGAATTCACGAACCTCAGGCCTGAACACATGCACGATCACACCGCCGGAATCGATCAGCACCCAGTCGCAATTGGGCATGCCCTCGATATGGACTTTCTTGACTCCGGCATCCTTGAGGCCCTTGGCCACATTTTCGGCAACGGCCCCGACATGGCGGTTGGACCGGCCGGTGGCGATGACCATGTAGTCCGAAAAAGCCGACCTGCCGCGGAGGTCGATGGTGACCGCATCTTCCGCCTTCATATCCTCGAGGCGTGAAAGGATCAGCTTAAGGGTCTGTTCCACATCCGGCTGCGCCTCCGCAATGACGGCGTCTGCCGAAGTCCTTCGTGTTCTAGGCCCGTCAGTCTTGGCTTTCGTTCTCTTCAGCGCCGACGATCCCGGCGCGGAGGATGAAGCAGACCTGGACAATACAGGTGCGGTCAGGGACCATTTCCTTTCGCTGTACCGACGCCGACTCCCGGCACCGATGGGTTATAATACGCATGTAGGGGCGGAAGTTTCAATATTCCAGTGAGGCCGCGCCTTCATGTTTTAAGGCTTCCGTCCATCCATGTTCCGTCCCGGTTCCGCAGGCCGGTCGAGGACAACCGCGATTTCATTCCCGTGAGGAAAACCCAGGCAGGCAGGCGGTGCGTGGCCAACCGGTCGGCCCTGGCTTCGGGCAAACGCCACCGCGCAAGCGCCTGCGCGGCTGGCGCCGCAAGAGCGCGGAAACTATGCGGCGGACGATCGACCACCGCGATCGGCACCGCGGCAGCGATCCGCGGCCAGTTTTCCCAGCGATGAAACTGCTCCAGATTATCGGCGCCCATGATCCAGACAAAGTGCACCTTCGCGCACCTGCGTCGCAGATAGGTTATGGTGTCAATGGTGTAGCGCGTTCCGATGACAGCTTCGAGACAACTGATATCGATCCGCGGATCACTGGCTATTGCCGACGCCGCAGCAGCGCGTTCGCTGAGAGCGCGCAGCGCCCGCGCATCCTTGAGCGGGTTGGCGGGTGAAACGAGCCACCAGACCCGGTCGAGATCCAGCCGCTTCAAGGCATACAGGCTGACGGCACGATGCGCGGCGTGAGGCGGGTTGAACGACCCGCCAAGCAGACCTATGCGCATGCCATCGGAATGAAGCGGGATGGCGCGTGAGACGACGGAACGCGACCCCAAAATCAATCCCCGCGCAACCCGCAGGATGATCCGATTGCGCTCACGGACGGACCTGCCCGCTACCATGTATGCGATATTTAAAACTGGTCAGTTGCTCGGCGCCAACCGGCCCGCGCGCATGGAATTTGCCTGTGGCGATGCCGATTTCGGCGCCAAAGCCAAATTCACCGCCGTCGGCAAATTGCGTCGAAGCATTATGCAGCACGATCGCTGAATCAACCTCGTTAAGAAACCGGGCAGCCGTTTCGGGATCCTCGGTCACGATCGCGTCTGTGTGATGCGAGCCGTGGCGCTGGATATGATCAATGGCACCACCGCAACCATCGACCACGCGCGCGGCAATGATCGCTTCGCCATATTCGGTGTCCCAGTCAATATCGGTCGCGGGCCTGACCCGCGGATCAATACCCTGCACGACGGAATCGCCGCGCACCTCGCAGCCGGCATCGATCAGTGTTTCGATCAGTGGCTTCAGAGTGTCCCGCGCACCGGCGCGATCGACCAGCAGCGTCTCGGCCGCACCGCAAACGCCAGGGCGACGCATCTTGGCATTGAGCACGATCGCCTTCGCCATCGCGAGATCGGCAGCGCCATCGACATAGACGTGATTGACACCCTCAAGATGCGCAAACACCGGCACGCGCGCCTCGGCCTCGACACGCGCGACAAGGCTTTTGCCGCCGCGCGGCACGATCACGTCGATGCCGCCGTTCAACCCGCTCAATAGCAGCCCGACCGCAGCACGGTCCCGCGTCGGCACCAGCGTGATCGCCGCTTCCGGCAATTGCGCCTCGCGTAATCCCTGCACCAGACAATCATGAATCGCACGGCATGAGCGAAAGCTTTCCGAGCCACCGCGCAGGATTACAGCGTTGCCGGATTTGAGACACAGCACGCCAGCGTCAGCGCAGACGTTGGGACGACTCTCGAAGATCACGGCGACCACCCCGAGCGGCACACGCACGCGCTCAATGGTCATGCCATTGGGTCGCTGCCAGCGCTCGGTGACGCGCCCCACCGGATCGTCGATCTCGCGGACAACCTTCACGCCGTCAGCCATCGCCTCCACGCGCGCTTGCGTCAGCGTGAGACGATCGATGAAAGCCGCCGTCGCACCGCCGTCGCGTGCATCAGTGACATCTTCCGCGTTGGCCTCGAGAATCGCAGCCGCATGTCTCCGGATCGCGCGCTCCATCGCATCGAGCGCCTGATTTTTCTGCGCCGCTGAAGCAAGACCGAGCGCTCGCGCGGCTACGCGCGCCTGTGTTGCAAGGTCGCTCATCAAGACCGAAAGATCGGCGGAGGCGCCGACCGCCTTCAGGGAGGCAGTCATGTCAAATAGTAATCCCCGCTGTTTGTTCTCTCTTGAGGTCACGTCCTAGCATAGAAATCCATATCCGGCGAGGCGCGAGGCAAAAGCGTACAGTCTCTGAAAGGGGCATGGGTCACCGTCGAGTGAAGCGATGCGCTCGAACGGCTGTGCTCGCGCATAACGCCTCATATCAAACATTGAAACATCAGCTAGTGCCGAGCAGGATTCGATGCTGGCGTTGCCGATGTACTTTCCGGCAGCACGAACGGAAATCCAGGGCGAACAAAACCACACCGAGTATCAGCTTAGCAACAGCACACAACTCTCCGTGACCCTGAAACCTGCCGTGATCGACGCTGTTTTCTTTCTGTACGGCTGGCTAGCTCAATGCGGTCGCGCCAGTCCCGTTGCCGCGGTTATGGCGTCTCGCCACTCCACCTCAAAACCGTCAAGCCCGCATTGCGCATCAAAGAAAGGTAATGTTCCATGACGAGAGAACCTATCGCTCATAACCACCCAGCAAACGAGACTTATACTCAGCTTCACTCCACCATCCCAAAGATTGCAGCCGGCCTCGTTGCCTGGTTTGTACTGATGGCATGGGTCTTTTTTGACAGGCAGAGCTTCGTCGCACTTCCGCTGGCCTTCATCACCGTTCTGTTTCTGGTGGCCGGCCTGTGTTTCAGCGGGTCGTTTCTGGTGTGGTACAGGCATCAGCCGGACTACGACAAGCATCCGAACGAGGTCCCGTTCCGAGATTGGATTACGGGCAAATTTGCGGTTTGGGGCAGTCAGCAGAGCTCCAGGCAGGCGGCTACCGAGATATTGCTCCCGATGGCGGCGGCTGCCTTTGGAATCACGGCCATGGGAACCATCTACGCGATCTTAAACAGTATGATTGGCTCCAGCATAGTCAGCTAATGCGTTTCCACTTAGCCAGAAAATGCTCTAGGACTCGTCATGGCCCGGCATAAAGCCGGGCTTGACGATTCAATCAAACCTGTCCTTTCTAAACAGTCCCTCTAATCAGCCTCGCCGCGCGACCCACCGACCACGAGGTCGTCGCGATGGATCATTTCGGAGCGGCCGCTGACCCCCAGAAGCTGTGCGGCGTCGGAAGACGAGCGCCCTTTGATCTTGTCGGCATCGATTGCATCGTAGGCGACGAGACCGCGGCCGACTTCATGCGTATTTGGGCCGCGCACGATGACAGCATCGCCCCGCGCGAAATGCCCATCAATCCGGGTCACGCCTGCCGGAAGTAAACTCTTGCCGGCGCGTAGCGCTGTGACCGCACCGGCATCGATCGTCAGCGTGCCTTTCGGCTCCAGCGAACCGGCGATCCAACGCTTGCGCGCCGTGACCGGATTCGCTGGCGTCAGAAACCATGTGCAGGGGCCACCATCCATAATGGCCTGCAGCGGATGCTCGATCTTGCCGGAAGCGATCAGCATGTGCGTGCCGGCGGTTGTTGCGATCTTCGCTGCCTCGATCTTGGTCCGCATTCCGCCACGTGACAGTTCGGACGCAGCGCTGCCTGCCATCGCCTCGATGTCCGCGGTAACCCTCTTCACCACCGGAATCAGTTTTGCCTCCGGATTGAGATGAGGCGGCGCGTCATAAAGCCCTTCGATGTCCGACAACAGGATCAGCAGATCCGCGCTCGCCATGGTGGCGACCCGCGCGGCAAGGCGATCGTTGTCGCCATAGCGGATTTCGTTGGTGGCCACCGTGTCGTTCTCATTGATGACCGGCACCGCGCGCCACTCGAGCAGCTTTGCGATGGTCGAGCGCGCATTGAGATAGCGACGGCGTTCCTCGGTGTCCTGCAATGTCACCAGAATCTGCCCCGCGCCGATGCCGTGATCGCCCAGCACTTTCGACCAGATCCGGGCCAGTGCGATCTGCCCAACGGCGGCTGCGGCCTGACTCTCCTCCAGCTTCAGCGGGCCGCGCGGCAACTTCAGCTTGCTGCGGCCGAGCGCGACCGCGCCGGACGAGACAATCAACACGTCGCAGCCGTCGCCATGAAGCGCCGCGATATCGGCGGCCAGCGCCGACAGCCACGCCGCGCGCACCTTGCCCGCCGCGGCATCGATCAGAAGAGACGAGCCGACCTTGACGACGATGCGACGAAATTTCTTGAGATGCGAGCGGGTCATGGCAATCGACGGTCAATCGAAACGACAGCGCCGCTTTCATCACATGAAAGCGGCGGCTAGGAAAGCGGAATACCGATGGGATCGTTCCTGCTTACGCGGGTATCGCCTAGGGTGACCACGGCTTGGCCCGGGCCACCGGTGTTTTTATCGCCTGCGCAACCGAAGCATCCGCGCCTTTGGCCTTGTCCGAGACGGGTGCTTGCCCGATGACCTCGACAAGCGCGCGCAATGCTTCCGGCACGCCATCGCCCGTGACACCTGATACCAGCAGCGGTGTCTTTTTCGCGGCGCGCTTGAGGCGGTCGCGCTGCTTCTTCAAATCCTCGGCCGATACCGCGTCGATCTTGTTGAGCGCCACGATCTCGATCTTCTCGGCAAGCGTCCCGGCGTAGGCCTCCATTTCTCCGCGCACGATCTTGTAGGCACGGCCCGCATGATCGCCGCTGGCATCCACCAGATGCAGCAGCACCCGGCAGCGCTCGACATGTCCGAGAAAACGATCGCCGAGTCCCGCACCCTCATGCGCGCCTTCGATCAGGCCGGGAATATCCGCCAGCACGAATTCGCGGCCATCCGCATTCACCACGCCGAGTTGCGGATGCAGCGTCGTGAACGGATAGTCGGCGATCTTCGGCTTCGCTGCGCTGACCTTGGAGAGAAACGTCGACTTGCCGGCATTGGGCAGCCCGACGAGGCCGGCATCCGCGATCAGTTTCAGCCGCAGCCAGATCCAGCGCTCCTCCCCTAGCTGGCCGGGATTAGCGTTGCGCGGGGCGCGGTTAGTGGACGACTTGAAATGCGCATTGCCGAATCCGCCATTGCCGCCTTCCGCCAGCACGAAACGCTCGCCGAGCTGGGTAAAATCGTGAATCAGCGTCTCGCGATCCTCGTCGATGATCTGGGTCCCGAGCGGTACCTTGAGCACGATGTCTTTGCCGTTGGCACCGTGGCGGTCGGAGCCCATGCCGTTGGCGCCCTTCGGGGCCTTGAAGTGCTGCTGGTAGCGGTAGTCGATCAGCGTGTTGAGACCGTTGGCGACCTCGACGATGACGTCGCCGCCGCGTCCGCCATTGCCGCCCGAAGGACCTCCGAACTCGATGAACTTCTCGCGGCGGAAAGCCACGCAGCCGTTACCGCCATCGCCGGAACGGATATAGACCTTGGCTTCATCGAGGAATTTCATAACCGATTAGGTAGGATAGGTGGACTGGCGAGGCAACGGCCCTGCATCGTGATCAGATCACGGCCGTTGCCTGAAATCGTCAGATGAAGCGCTTTCGGGCGAAGCATGTCCTCCGGCTTGCCCCGGGGATGGATGCCGGCTCGGGTGAAGAAAACGCGTCGGCATGCCGTTCCGCAAGATGTCACCGTTCGCGACGAGCCGCACTATTCCAATGCTTCAGCGACGACCATACGCTGCGGGACAGACGGAAACGATCGATCGGCGTGGACGAGCCGAGCGCTCTGATTCGGTGCAGTTCGACGCCGGTCCACTGGAAGCCGCACTTCTCCAGCACGTTGCGCGAGGCCGGATTGACCACACGCGCGCCGGAGACCATGCGATCGACGTTATACTCCTCGAAGGCGTAGTCGATCACCGCGCGCGCGGCCTCGGTAGCGAAGCCACGGCCCCAATAATCCACGCCGAACCAATAGCCCAGTTCAGGCGCATCTGGCTCGCTCCAATCAACGCCAGCTACTCCGACCGGCACATGATGGTGCTCGACCAGAAACACCATCTCGCGGCTATCGCACGCGACGGCGTCGACGAAGCGAACCGCGTCATCCAGCGTATAAGGATATGGCAGACGGCGCGCCATCTCCGCGATGCGACGGTCGTTAGCGAGCGCCGCAATGACCCTGGCGTCCGCATGGGCCGGCTTGCGCAGCGTCAACCGCTCGGTCTCAAGCGCAAACGACCGCCGATCGCGCAGCAAGGGCGTGGGGATGGGCATGTCCTGCAGCATGGTCGGGCTCCGTGATGCGAACGCAAGCCTTCATGCGAGCGCAAAATAAAAAAGGAGGCCGGTTTCCCGCCTCCCCTTGGAGCCATCGATGCCCCACCGGTTCAACAGGTACCGGCGGACGTGATGTCATCCACCGTCTACTCGGCTGCGACTTCCGTCATCGGGAGGACCGATACGAAAGTGCGGCCGCCGGCTTTTACGCGAAACGCGACGCGACCTTCGACCTTGGCGAACAGGGTATGGTCAGTGCCCATGCCAACATTAAGGCCGGGATGCCAAGTGGTCCCCCTCTGGCGGGCGATGATGTTACCGGGAATCACGCGCTCGCCGCCGAACGCCTTGATTC
This sequence comes from Nitrobacter sp. CN101, assembly GCF_055390255.1. Lineage (NCBI taxonomy): Bacteria > Pseudomonadati > Pseudomonadota > Alphaproteobacteria > Hyphomicrobiales > Nitrobacteraceae > Nitrobacter > Nitrobacter sp. CN101. The sequence continues at coordinate 596,459 of NZ_AP038833.1, read as the reverse complement.
CAAGGCGTTTGCCGTGCGAATCGCGTCCATTCCGCGAAGAACCGCCTGCCTTTTTGTGAGCCATCGCCCGTCTCCAACTTCGTCCGTATCTCTAGATCATTTCCGTGACAGAATCATTCATTTTCTCTCACGGAGATTTTTAATTGCTCTTAATCGTCGGATTTCGCCTTCTTGGCAGCGGCCTTCTTAGCCGGAGCCTTTTTTGCCGGAGCCTCGGCAGCAGCTTTCTTGGCGGATGTCTTTTTAGAATCGGCTTTTTTCGTCGCGGCCTTCGGCGCCTCGTCGCTACCCTCGCCTTCGGCAGGCTTGACGACCTTTTCCTTCTTCGGGCGCGGCCCGATTGTCGGAGCCTTGCCGTCAGCCAGAATCTCGGTGATACGCAGCATCGTGATTTCGTCGCGATAACCACGCTTACGCTTCGAATGCTTCCGACGACGCTTCTTGAATGCGATCACCTTGGGACCGCGCTTGTGCTGCAGCACTTCCGCCGCAACCGAGGCGCCTGCCACGGTGGGCGCGCCAAGCACCGGCGTGTCGCCGCCCAGCACCAGAACCTCGCCAAGCTGCACGATCGTCCCGACCTCGCCGGCGATCTTGCCAATCTCAAGTACATCATCCGGAACGACACGATACTGCCGGCCGCCGGTTTTGATGACTGCGAACATCGTTTTATTCCTTCGTGTTCGATCCCGGCCTCGGACAGGTCCGGGCCGGCTTTTTGTTCAGTCGCATGGGTTAATATCGTTTCCGCGCGCTCGGGGCGAAAGCCTGCCGGCCGCACAAAAACAAGCGGCGCGGGAAGCACCCTGCGCCGGTTGGCGGCTTTATAGTGGCCCAGCGAGGGGAGTCAAGGCAACCGCTCGGCAAATGCCGGCGAAAATGCCGGATTTGGCGGATTTTCGGCCATTCTAGCCTGCTAAGGCGGCAGCGCGCTGGCCTGACGGCCGCCTATTTGATGAGGCTGCGAATATCGTTATCGCGCCAAGGGCTTGGAAGGCTGGATTGGACGCAATAGCGGGCGTTATAGTCGGCGCCGTCTGCACGTCGGGTCGTGAAGCTGCGGTCGTTTGCGATCTCGTAGCTGACAGTCTCCGTGGCGGCGGTCGTGCCGCCGAGTTCGCTGCAGGATTCCCGCACGCGGTAGCTGGTCGGGCCGGTCTGCTCGATCGCCTTGAATTCGCAGAGCGTACGGGCCGCGCCGATGCCGCCGCGGCGAAGCAATTGCAGCGTGGCGTTGGATGCCTGGCCGCAGGGGGTGTCGCTGGCGACATAATATCCGCGCTGCAAGGGCAGGCTGGCGGCAGCGATCGACTTGGCTGGCGGGGCGTTCGCGGGCGACGACACGCTGCTGTCCGACGGCGCCGTACCATGGGCGGCCGCAACGCACTGCTGATAGGCGAAAATGTACGGGTGCTTGCTGTTCAGTGAGGCGACCAGCAACATGGACTGTTCGTTGATCTTTTGCAGTTGCCAGATTTCGGTCGCCGACCACGTCTCGCCTTCGCCGCGACAGGCAAGAGCCAGCCGGATCGCACCGCTGCCGTTATCAGCCTTGGGGGTCGGGACCGACGTGTAACGGCACTGCGTTTCGTGATAATCAACGGATTCCGGACTGATGCGGATATGCGTATCGGTCTGCGCGGCGGTGCCCCAATCGGCCTGTTTGCAGACGCCGGTTTTGCCTTCCATGTTCTGCCAGACGCCCTGAAATCGCGCCGGCACGCGCTGCTGCGCGATGCCGTACGAAGGAGCGGCAAGCAAGATTGCCAAGGTCAGGCCCGCCATGGTTCCGACGTGAGTCCGCGCCGCTGGCTGCTTCATTGTCACGTTCTGGCGCGACCGGATCGGTGCGGTCCGACCTGCGGGACTGTTGCTGCACCAAGTTGCGCTCATCGGGAATCGCGGCCTCCACTGACCATTGTCCAGCCGTCGGTGTTGCGGATGAACAGGCTGTCCTGCACGCCGGGCGCCGAGAAAAGCTGCCCCAACCGCCCGGTGATCGCCGGACTATTGCTGGTATGAGAGACCGAGAACAGGCAGCGATAGCGGCTCTGGCCGGCATCCTTGGCGCAACTGATTTTCTTGAAGGCGGTCAGGCGCACCCGCATGCCGCCCTTGCCGCCGGTCAGCGCCAGGATTTGCAGGCACTCGATGCCGAGGACCGGGTCGTTGCGGTAGCCGCCGGAGAGGCATTGCCGCTCTAAGTCGCGAATTGCTTGATTAGCCTTGGTCAGCCGCTGGTTGACCAGCAGGAAGATGCCTTCCGCGGTCGGCTCGCCAGGCTCGGCCAGGGCGCTGCCCTCGCTGAAATCGATCAGCCGCATTTCCGCGCGCGCGACGCCGTCGTTGACGGCGGTCTGATAAGCCCCGATCGCACCCGGTCCGTCGTCGATGGTCCGGGCGTCGACATATTTCAACGCTTCGTTCCGCACGCTGGTCTCCGGATCGCCCGCCGGTTTGACCGCCAGCATCGCCGTCCGGAACGCCTGCTGGATCGCGGTGTCGTCCAACAGAGTGCGCTCGCGCGCCGACACGGCGCGCAACGAGCCGTCACGGTCCGGCGTGAAATGCGCCGCCATCATGCGCAACACCGGCGCGAGTTCGGCCCAGATGCGCCGGATGGCGGCGAGTCCATCGAGCGATTGCGGTGCTGCCTCGGCCTGAGCGACCGCCCCGACGTAAAGCGGCTGCGCAATCGCATTCGCCTTCGGCGCCGCTTGCTGCACCAGAACTTGCCGTCGCTCTTGCGGCAGCAACGACTTCTCGATGGTGCCGAGCAAGTCCGACAGCTTGCTCAATGTTGCGAGACTATCGTCGGCGGCGATCAGCGACTTCAGATCCTGGCTGAAAACGCTCTCGAGCACCTGATTGGTTTTGGTCTTGAGGCTGCCCTCGAACGCAGCTTTCCTCGCCGGTGCGACGTCGTTGTAGCGGCTCACCGCCTCCTTGCCGATCGCGGCAATCCGTTCCAGCGCCGGACGCTCCAGCGGCAGCTGGCCGACGGTCTGGACCATTTCGTCGAACCACTTGTCCGCCTCGGCGCGGTTGGACAACAGCGAGGCGATGTCGACGAAGTGGCGCTCATTCAAGAACGGGTTAGTAACCACCAGATTGTTGAGCGCCTGGATTTTCATGGCGCGGATGCAATGGGTCTGCATCAACTCCCAGATCGAGCGCCGTTGCGCCTCCTGCATGTCCGCAAACGGCAGGCCGAACACCGGCACGAATGCTTTATTGGCGAAAGCATCCATGATCACGCGTGTGCCGGCATCGAGGCTCATGCGATTGAGGTCGGTGTCGGCGACAAATGGCGCGATCCAGTTTCGCAACACCGTGCATTGATCTTGGCGCGAGGGCGCGGCGGCAAGCAGCCCACCGATGCCATCCGCCAGCTTGACCGGTGGCGTTCGCCCCGCGTCGAGTTGTTTCTGCAAGGTTGGGTCGGCGCGCGTCAGCAGCATTTCGTTGGGCGGCTTGCGCAGCGAAGTCTGTGCATCGCCCCCAGGCGCTTCCCAGATATCCCGCGTGCTCCACACCGGCACAAGAGCCAGGTTGTCACCGACGGTCGACATAATGTAAGCGCGCGCGCGCGACAGCACATGATACTGCGGACCGCTACCTTCGGGCCGAAATATTCCGGTGGCCTCACGAGTTCCGGCCACCATGAGAATGGTCCGATGATCGTTGACGTAAAGCGGCACCAGCACGCGCCGCAGCCGGTCGCGCGCGGCGGGCGGTTGATCGTCGGGCATGGAGGCGAACAATTCGGCGAAGCCATCGTTGCTAAACGACACCGTCAGGTCGGTATGGCCGCGGCCAGCGTAGATCCAAACGCCTGCCATGTTGGCGTTGAGCGCGATAGGCTTGCTCTCGCCGTGTCGTTCAAGCTTGATCTGTTGACAGTCGGACGCCGTCACGTTGCCGGCCAGCTGTTTGCCCGATGGATCGAGCAGCGCGTCGTCAATCTTGAAAGAGAACCGCGGATTTCCCTCGACAACCAAACCGGCGTCAAATTTCACCTGGCTGCTGTCTGCGTGACCGGTGGTAACGACGATCTGTTCGGCGGTCTCGGCAACGCCGGGGCGTGCCTTATTCAGTGTTCTAAATCGAAATATCGTAGCCAGTTGGTCGCCGTCCTGAACGATGTCGGCCTGCGCGTCGTGCGTCTCGGATTCGCGCCGCTTCGCCGTGCACGTTATTGTGCCTCGCCATTGTCCCTGAAGCTTGCCGCCGCTGGGCGGTTGCGGTTTGGTGACGGGCGTATTCGCGGCCGCGGCATTACCCGATGGCGCCGCTGCGGTGTTGCGCGTGGCGGTAAAATTGTCGCCAATGCCGCCGCAGCCCGGCATAGTGCCTTCGATCATCAAGCCATTGTCACGCAGGCGTCCGACCAGTCCGACCGCAGTGTAGCCGCTAGGGCGTTCGATCCAGTCGCGCGGCACGAAAGTAAACCCGCCCTTGGCATCGATGCTGCCGCTGACCTTGTAAGCGCCGCCTTTGTCGCGCGATTTCGGCACAGCGAAACGGAAAGTGCCTTCGAATTTGGCGTCCGACTGTTGCAGGTCGAGTGTGAAGGCAATGTCGCGGTTTGCGCCGCACGAATAATTGCCTTGCCAGGTGCCGGCGAGATCGGCTGCAAGAGCTGAACCGGCAAATCCGAATGTGCAGGCGGCTACGAGCAAACAGCTCCGGTAAGAAAATCCCACAATGAAATGCCCTGAATAGGTCGGTCGAATGTTTTCGCGAAACGACGCGACGTGAAAAACTGGGTCTTCTGAAAATGCCTTGCAGTCTACGCCGAACGTAAGCATCAAACCTTTCGCGGCGCCAGACAGCGATATCGCGGGTGTTAACTGGAGGGTCAATGCTCCGATTGTCCGGCCGGGCGGCGCGCTGCGTTGGGGGGTGCATAGCCCGCTGATTCCAGTGGGATTCGATCGATGTACCCGTGAAATCGGCCCGCGCGAGCGGACGGCGCTGCGACGATTTGACCGGGCCGTTGCAACCATCCGGTTCCCACGCCGTTGTGTTCCGGGAATACCAACAACAGCAGGGGCGCAATGGCCGAAGGCAATGCAAGCACCGCAGGCATCGGCAAGCACGGTGTTCTGCGGCTGCCATCCGTGGACGTCGACAGCTACAACATCGAGTTAAAGGACGAGGAGGGTTTTCTCGGTGACCGCGCCTGTAAGGGGGCTTTCCGGAAAATTCTCGACGACCTGCGCAAGCCGCTGAAGAAAAACGGCGACGATCCGCTCGGCAAGACCCCATCCGCCGAGATCGGCAAAGGATCGCTCGATCAGATGCTGGTCGGCGATGACATCGAGGCCGCGGCGCTGGTGCACGGGGCGATCGAGGAATTCGCGCAGGAACTGGCCTATGTGACCGGGCGCTTCCTCAAGACCAAGGCTTGGACTGACACCGAATGCATCGTGGTCGGCGGCGGCTTTCGCAAAAGCCGTGTCGGCGAGATCGCGATCGCTCGCGCCGACCTGTTGCTGAAAAGCGAGGGTCACAAAATCCACCTGATTCCGATTCGCTTCGACCCCGACGAAGCCGGGCTGATCGGCTGCCTGCATCTGGCGCCCTCCTGGATCTTCGAGGCGTTCGACAGCATTCTGGCGGTTGATATCGGCGGCACCAACATCCGCTGCGGAGTGGTTGAAACGAAATGGAAGAAGGCTGCCGACCTGTCCAAAGCCGGGGTGTGGAAGTCCGAGCTGTGGCGTCATGCCGACAACGAGCCAACCCGCGAGAGCGCGGTGAAGAGACTTGCGAAGATGCTGAAGGACCTCATTTCGCAGGCGGAAAAACAGGGGCTAAAGCTCGCGCCTTTCATCGGCATTTCCTGTCCGGGCGTAATCGAGGAGGACGGATCGATCGAGAAAGGCGCGCAGAATCTTCCGGGGAACTGGGAGAGCAGCAGGTTCAACCTGCCGGGTTTGCTAATCGAGGCCATTCCGGAGATCTGCGGTCACGACACCACCGTGCTCATGCATAACGACGGCATGGTGCAGGGCCTGAGCGAAATGCCCTACATGCAGGATGTCAAACGCTGGGGCGTATTGACCATCGGTACCGGCCTTGGCAACGCGCGCTACACCAATCGCAGGAAAGAGAACAAAAAAGAAAAGAATCTCGAGAACGGAAAAGATAAAGATAAGAAAGACAGAAAAGCCAAGGACTGATCTCCTTTCACAACAAAGTAACCTTGATTGGTGAGGTTAAAATCCGGATCGCGTTGCCGGTTGCGCAAAGACCGCTACGGTCGGATGGTCGCGCAGGTGGTCCGCGAAGCAGCACTTCCGGCCACGATTTTAATGACGCGGCACGGGACCGCCGGTTATTATCGCGTCCGGCGGTCCCACCACTCAGCCACAACGAGGCACCGATGGCCTCGGTTTGTCCCCGGCTTCCATGGCGAACCTCGCTGCCGGTTCGATTTTGCATTTGATCCCGCGGCAATGTATCAATGCGCGCGTTCTTCGCGCGAACCTGTTTCCACTTCGCCTGAAAACACGCTAAACGCGACCCCGTCCGCCCGGGCGGCCCCTGGAGAGGTGGCAGAGTGGTCGAATGCACCGCACTCGAAATGCGGCATAGGTGCAAGCCTATCGGGGGTTCGAATCCCTCCCTCTCCGCCATATAGCGTCATAAGTGCTTATAAATCAGCACGCTACAAATCAGACGACTTGTCGGCCCATATATATCAGCCCATATTCCGTTCGCACCTTGAAAAGAGCTTGGCCGCGAATTGCGGGTAACTTAGGTCCACCTAGTCCGGGCATGCGACGATCACAGAAACGTTGTCTCGGGCCCCGGCGCTGAAAGCGTTGCTGGCGCCTTTCCCAGATCAAGGAGCAACTCGACAACACGGAGGCCAGGCGAAGCGACGCTCGCTCCTCGCTTCGATGGGCGTGATGACGTCGCCGCCGCACGGGCGAGGCAAGTTCAAGCTCAGCAGATGGATTCCGGGCTTGGCCAACTGCGTGGCCGGCTGTCCCAGCTTACGCCGGAAGGTTTGCCCAAGCTCAGGGAGGAGCTCGCCGCTCAAAGCGCGGTCGATACCGATGCCCTCGAACTGAAAGAGGATCCGGTGCAGGTTCGGGCGTCTGTTGCCGAAGCCGAAGAGCGGCTGATGGCGGTCCGGCCCGCGACGGCCGGCCGGCGCCGGTTATTCTCGACGACGCGCTCGTCTATTCGGACGACGATCGGATCGAGAACCTCCCTCAAAGGCCGCGGCCTCACGACGAAGATCCTTCACCTCGCCGGAGGTCGCGGCACGCGCCGTGTCACCGGCCAATCGGCGTTTGCCGGCCTCGAGGAACTCCTTCGACCAGCCGTAATACATCGAGGCGGCGATGCCTTCCCGGCGGCAGAGCTCGGAGGTGTTCTCCTCGCCGCGCAATCCCTCCAGCACAATGCGGATCTTCTCTTCGGCCGAATACTGCCGGCGGGTCTGACGCCGAATGTCCTTCAGCACTTGGTCTGCTGGCGCTTTGCCAGGCCCAGATTTCTGCTTCAGCTGCGCTCCTCGCGGCTACGATGAACCAGAAATCCTCCTTTCCGAAAGTCCCTTAATATGTCTCAGGGGCGCTGACGACGAACACCAAAGCGGAAACTCGCCGAGCCGAGGTGTGCCATAGTTAGCCGGCTCATCTATCGAATGCAAAGATCCGCTTCCAGTCCTTCTTCATGTCGACCACTGTCCACCTATTCACCGCAGCGGCGTCGAGCGCTATGTCGAGTTTCCCAAAATGCGACTGGCGGTCGTAGGCGTATTCGCGTTCGGAGTCGGTATGGTGGACGATCAGACCGAACCGTGCGCCGGTGGCGCCGAGCGTCGTCCATTGCAGCATTTCGAGATCGCCGTCGGAGTTTCCGAATGCCGCGATCGGACGGCGACCAATGTGCTCGTTGATGCCGATCGGCTTTCCAGCCTTGTCATCGATAAAGTTCATGTCGGGCAGCCGGAAAAGTGTCGGCTCATCGTCCTTCATCTCAAATTTAGTCTTAATCGACGACCCGATGACCTGCTCCGGCGGCACCCCGTAGATTTGCTCGGTCCATGGGCGCATGAACTCGATACCGCCGCCTGAGACAATGTAGGTCTTGAAGCCGTTGGCCCGGAGGTAAGCGAGCAATTCGAGCATCGGCTGGTAAACCAGTTCGATATAAGGCCGATTGAAACGGTGATCTCGCGTGGTCGCGAGCCAATCGCTAACGATTTTCTCGAATTCTGCAGTGGTCATGCCGGCATGCGTCGCGGCGATGATTTCGACCAAACCCTTTTCGCCGGAAGCCGCCACGGCCTTCAAGTCGCCGTCCAGCACCGCTGCGAAGGGCTGCTTGGTCTTCCAGTCCGGATGCATTGGCGCCATCGCTTTCGCGCGATCGAGCGCAAAGGCCAACTGGACATACATCGGTTGCTCGACCCAAAGGGTGCCGTCGTTATCGAAGGTCGCGATGCGTTGGTGGATTGGAACGAAGAATGGTCCGCCTTGCGTTGTGACGCGCGCGACGAAATCGAGAACTGAAGCTTTGGTCGCGCCCTCGTTCCATGACGGTAGCGGATCGCCTTGCGCTTGTGCCACGGCTGAGGTGAAACGAAGCGAAGCCGCGAGCAAGGGTATCATCGTCAGCGACGAGAGGAGAGCGCGGCGGTGCATATGAGGAGACCCCGAGTTCATGATCGTCTTTCCTTTCATCCGGAGAGTAAGGCGATCTTGATCTAAATCAATGCATGATTATGCGTGGACCCAATGTTCGAACCTCTGGGTTGGTACGCGCGCGGTGGGTTTGAAGTCGTATGATCGCATTCGCGCCGGTCTCGCGTGGATAAACCGCTGCTATCGAGAATGTGAAACGTTCCGATCGGATGAGAAGGGAATGCATGCCGTTTTCCGCTTCGGATGATCGCACAAAGCGAGCATCTGCAGGCCGCCCGAGCTTATGGATTCACCCCCGACCTCGGCTGGAGAAAAACCAGAATAGACCACAATCGTGATACCGCATCACGTTTGTTGAAGCAGGCTCTTGGTTTGATAGCGCCTTCCCTCGTGGCCTTCCTAGCTTGAAACGCTAACGCCAGCGCTTCGGCCAGTCACTGCTCTAACGGTTACTCACCTATCAATCGAAAACCGAAACGGGCTGGGAGACCAATGAGCTATCAAGCTGTGCCCACCCCTTCACCCTCCAGCGTGGACCGCATACTAGGAAAAATTTGTCTTGCATGTTTTGTAAGAAATTGCGCATGCGTAGGCACGAGACTAACATCATCCTCGCCGCGGCAAAATCGCCGGGCGATATGCTCGCCCAACGACCTGTAGGCCTCCAGTTGCTCTTCGGAAAACAGTTGCTCCATTGTCGACTCTTGGGGGAACTCCGGATTTCTTCTTTTATAATCGAAGATGTAGTCATTCTCGTCGCCGCTCATCGATGACTTGATATGGACGAACACTCCTTCCTCCCTAGGCCCGCCCTCCACCGAGGGAGGGTAATCGATAAGGCCAATGGCTACGTGCGGACCTGCCTGCGAGGATCTTTCACCTGCAGCCAAGCTCTTCGACACCGAACGTGACTGCTCGCTGATCGGCTGCCAGTTGAGCACTATGCGGGTACCGAGATCGATGCGGGCGAAGCGTTCGAGCTGCACCAAAGACGAAAAGTTGTAGTCCGGATCCGCTTCCGCGTCGACGGCCACGATCACTGAGCAGCGCCGGCGCAAGAGTTCGTACACTCCAAGGTTCTCGATGTGACCGCCATCAGTGAGGAACACAAAACCGGCATCCTTCCCCCCGTTTTGGTTCAGCTCCGTAACGTCCGCTCCCGACTTGAAGAATGCCTCACTCAGAAGACGCGTGGGGCCGGGACGGCCGCGCCACCATTGCGTAAGCTCGCTTGTTGTTGCGTACTTTACGATGTCGTAGGGATGCCGCATCCACCGTCCGAGCCTTACGTTGAGCAGTGCTATCGTCGCGGAAAGAGGGCGCATTGAGGCCATGCCCATGTTCGGAGCAGCTGCCGCGCCCGATATGGCCATCGCGGTGCCGGCGTTCAGCCCATCCATGGCGGCCTCGGCCAGTCTGGTATCCACATATCCGGTCAGTTCGCTGCCAACGAACCGTTTGCTGAACAGAAAGAAATCGGCGTTTCTGCCCCTGCGATTGGCAAAGCTTGATCCGGGAACATTCAAAGCAACATTGATGAGATGATAAGGCGAGGCTTCTGACACAAGCTGAGAGAGTGGAAATCTATCTGCTTCCTCCAGCAGACCATCTACACCGCGTCTCCGAAAAAGAAAGGCGCTCCCCAATCTATCTCGGTAGAGTTGATGGAGGGAGTTAGAATTGACGTTAATGAGCGGCCATAGAATCAGTTGAAGGACGGCTAGCATCGCATAGGCAGCGCTCGCGCCGTAGATAGGGACAAATGTGTTTACCTGCTGAAAAAGCCAATTGAGGATCGGAGGCGATTGGTCCCACGAAACGCTACCCCAAGGCCCATTGCATCCGGCAGTACCCAGCGTTTCGCACGAACTGATACCGATCGCCCAGTAGGCAAGCTGAAGGCTAGTAAGCCATAGAAGAAGCGGAACAACTGCCGCGACGACGATCAGGATAATTCTGCTCGTCCATTTTGATGCCGCATCCGAAAGCGATGTCGTTGCCGCTTTAACGGCCTTCTCCGATATACGCTTTAGGAATGGCATCACGGCAATTACCACCGGCGTTATGAGTCCCACGAGCCGAGGAACATCAGAGAACCACGTGGTAGGTCCGGCAGTAGGACCCGCGGCATTTGACACCATGCCCAAGTGCTCCGGCTTGAACATAAGCCGCAGGAGAGCAAAATGAATTTCGAGCAGAACGGGGACTATACAGAGTAGAAGAACGATCGTTGCTCCCTTCGCAATATTTTGACGGACAGATTTGCGAAGAATGGGCACGATTGATACCGCAATCGCATAGACTATCAGGAAAATGGAAAATGCTCCGCTCGCGCAAATCGTCAGCGGCCATCCACTTTCAAGTATGCCCTTGGGCAGCCACGACAGCCATGAAAGAGGGCTGACGAGCGCGTGTGTATCCGGTTTGCAGAGCACGAAAAATGCGGCAGCCAAAAGCAAGAATGGAAACACAATGAGCACATTCATTGCGATTCCGCGAAGGTAAATCACCAGAGCGGATAAAGCGGAGGCGATTCCATTTTGCAGCAGATATCTCGAGCGATCTCTCAAATGCCGTGTCTCGTCGGTCTCTCCGATCTCCTCTCCGGTCTTGCCAAACGGAAATCTCCAAGCCGCCCGGTCGTGAGCTTCTGGTCGCACGGCGGACGCCGGCGCTTTCTCCCTCTCTTCAATCTCGGCCGCAGACATCGAGACTGTCATTGAAGTCCCAATGTAGCCGCCGCCCGACACCGTCGAAAGATAGCTGAACTTCTTCAGGACGCCTTCGGCATTGAGAGCTTGCAAGACACCTAGGCAGAACGAAGCAGAACGGATTCCCCCACCGGAAAGAGCCAACCCGATCATGCCGTCCTGAGCGCTCGGCGACCTAGTCGCGCTCGGTGCCTGTCTGATATCGGCGTATTCGGCCCCATAAACTTCCGCGAAGTGGGTGACAAGGTGCGTCACAGTACCGGGAGCAAACCTTGGCAAAGCATTGGATTTTTGGTCACTCACTTTAACCCCCATGAGCTGCACCGGATCGGTGACACCCGCTTGAGGAGCGGCGGGGCCCAGCCAATCATAAAACTTCACCTACGTGCCATTTTTGTATTAGCTAGGTAGCAAGGTTCGGAGGAACTATGTTGGTGAGTTAATGGCTTATACAAACTGATGATAAAATGGACCAAATATCATCAATTCTTTGAGTGCCCTCGGCGAAAGAAGAAAAAATCACTGCTTGCCTTTGCGTATCGGTCGCTCGCCGCCGGCGAAGCGCGCCCGTTCGTTAGATACTGAGCTGGCGTCGGGAGGCCGACGGGCAGCGCCAGTCAATGTCCGAAAAGCGATCAAAAGAGAGCAGCTGGTCAACGGCAAGTTCAACCGTGAGAGCAAATAGCAGGGGTTTAGCCTGCAGCATCTCTAGCGTCTGATCCAACGTCGTTGAATTCAGACTCCGGCCTTTCCGAAATCGGTTTCGGGATCATGCTTAGCCGTTTCCGTTCGGTCCCATCGCGCTTTCGAATTTGTCGCTGAATTCGGCAAGCTCGTCGACATTGAGATCGCTCACCGCCCAGAAGCTCAGACCGTGGTCGCGCCAGTGGCGGATGTTGAAGCCTTGTACATCGGTGGCATGCGCGGCGCTATGCGTGGCGGTCGGCGTGTGTGCGACGAAAAGATTGATAACGTGCGCGCGCCGCTTGTAGACGACCGCGCCGATGGTTCGCCCATCGATGTAATCGAGCCGGCCGCCGATCAGCGTGAAGCCCAGCGCCGTCAGATCGATCACGGGCGGCGATGCATCGAGCCGCCCGTTGAACCACGGTTTGACCGTGTGCCGGTCGGTCGACAGTACGTCGGTCAGATGCCCGGCCTGCAACGACCGCAGGTGCGCCGACACAACTTCCGAAGCAATGCGTTGCTCGTCATCATCGCGCAGCACGATGGCAACGATACCAGTCGCAGCTATCGCAGAGACCGCCGAGCCCATGGCGAAGCCTGCGAGCAGTGAGCGACGGCTGGTGCCGTGCGGCGATTTTGGTAATGCCGCTTCGATCCGTTGGCGCAAATGCGCGGGTGCGGTGAAGTGCACATCCGCCGCCACGATGGCCATCTTCATGTCGCGGTAGCTCTCGAGTGCGACCGTGCAGCGCGCGCAGGTGGCAATATGGTTTTCGACTTCGCGCGCATGGCCGGCATCGAGTTCGCCATCGAGCAGCGCGTGCAGAAGGATGTCTGCTTCGTCGCAGGTCATTTGGGTAGCTCCTCTTCCGCAAGCCACGCCGACCGCAGCATGGCGCGCGCCCGCGCGAGCCGTGACATGACGGTGCCGACCGGTACGCCGACAGTCTCGGCGATCTCGCGATAGGACAGATTTTGGATTTCGCGCAGCACGAAGGTTTCTCTGAAGGGCTCCTCAAGCGCCGCGATCATCCGCCGGATCGCATTCGCATCGCTTTTTTGTAATGTCTGTGTTTCCGGTGTGCCCTGGGTCTCCTGCCACACCGGTGCGGTTGCCTCAGCGCGTTCGGGCAGGTCATCGACCGTCGTTGCGGCCGACCTGGCGCGGCGGGCGAGTTCGGCGTGGCAAACATTGCGCAGGATCGCGAGCAGCCACGGCTTCATCGCCGGCCCGCGGTAGGTATCGAAATGCTTCAGCGCGCGCAGATAGCATTCCTGCACGGCGTCCTCTGCGTCGGCGGGGTCGCGCAGGAGATAGCGCGCGACGGTGTAGACGTCGTCGAGGTAGGGCAGCGCGGCCTCGCGAAAGTGCCGCCCTTTTTCCTGATCGTCTCCGGTTGAACCAAACAACATCGTGGTCTTCGCAGCCGGGTGGGGCCGAGCGGCGTGACACTGCCCAGACCCCAAGGTGATGCCTTGTTTCTGGCCATTACTCAACCTTGATCATCCCCTCCATGTGCGGATGCAGCGAGCAAAAATATTTGTAGTCGCCGGCGCTTGTGAAGGTGAACGAGTATTTGTCGTCGGTATCCAACGCCTTGGAGCGGAATTTACCCGCCGAAACGACCGTATGCGGAATGTCGTCGCGGTTGGTCCATGTCACGGTGGTGCCGATCTTCACCGTCAGTTGCGCCGGTGCGAAGGTGAAGTTGTCGATTGTCACCGACACCTCCTCGCAACGGGCAACGGAGATTTGCATTGCAAGCGCCGCAGCCACTGCGAGCCGGACGGTCCCTGTGCGCAAGTTCAGAAACATCATCGCGTTCCTTTAGCTTTGCAGCGGCGTGTCGATGATGGCGAGGCGTTCCTCGCCGGGTTTAAAAACGACGCTGGCGATGCCGAGCAGGCTGCGCAGCTTGTCGTCGGCGACCTTCATCGGCCCGGGTGAGGGCGCGGTGCCCGGCACAGGTTGTGGGAAGGCGGTCGAGCGCGCGGTATGGAAGGTGACGTTGCCTTCGACCTTCTGCATCACCTGGTGGATGTGGCCGTTGAGCACGGTCACCGAGCCGAAGTCCTTTAGCAGGTCGAGCGCCCGCGCGCCGTCGTCGGTGCCCCAGCCCCACGTCGGATAGACGCTCCATAGCGGGATATGCGCGAACACAACGATCGGCTGCGAGTTGGAGCGACCTTTCAGGTCGTCCGCGAGCCATGCCAGTTGCTCAACGCCGAGATTGCCAAGACCTCCGGCCTTGAGATCGACGACATTGACGAGGCCGATGAAGTGCACGCCGTTGGCGTCGAAGGAATACCAGCCTGCGCCCTTGGTGCCGCGTCCATAGCGTTCGCGGTACAGCCTGACCTCCTCGTCGATGACGTCGTGTTCGCCCGGCACGTAGTGCACGTCGAGCCGCGATTGCGAGATGATGCGCTCCGCGTCGTCGAATTCGGAGGCTTTCGACAGGTGCGTGATGTCGCCGGTATGGATCATGAAGGACGGCTTCACCGGCAGCGTCTTGATCTTGCCGATTGCCTCCTCGAGCGTGGCGAGCGCATGAGGGTTGGCGGCCTTGTCGAAGCCGATATGGCTGTCACTGATCTGCAGGAAAGTGAAAGCGGATGCGGACGCTTCCGCCGCCCGTGCCGATCCGACGATGCCGAGGGATCGTGGCACGCCGCCGGCAATGGTCCATAGGACACCCGTGCCTGCCCAGGTCATGCATTCCAGCACCTTGCGGCGGCTGACACCGTCGCCGTCGTGATTGTGGTCGTGGCTCATCATTAAGTCTCCCAGAGCCCTTCATTGGGCATGCAGACCTGATCGGCGCGTCGCCGGATTTATTCCCGAGCGTTCTGGAGACGCCAAGGGCTTGGCTTGTCTGGAATTTTGTCGGTGCGCCGGGCGCGTTGACGAAATCGTTACCGGCGATACTCGATCGTCGCGGCCGCGCCTTTTGCCGCCATCATATTGGGCCGCTCATCGCGTCAGGGTAGAGAGAACTTCGTCTCGGCCAGCCGGCACTGCGGCTATCGATGCACGAAAGCGGCACCTATGTAACCTTCACGCAAGCCGGGACCGACCTGTTTACACGATGAATAGTCCCACCGCTTCGAGGATCCGATCCCGATGCCGGATGGCCGGATAATCCGCACCATCGGAGAAGCTGAATATGCGACGATTCTACCGAGGAAGACCGGCGCCACAAAGCCATGGCAGCGCGCCGCGAAGGTGCTGCATGAGGCGGCGGAGCACAGCGGCCCGTTCGTGTTCATGGTGCGGATCGTCTTTCATAAGGCCGTGCACGGCGAGACATCGCCACGATCGGCAACCCGGAAGGTAAGAAGGGGCGCAATTGGGAAAGCGGAAACTGGCGAGGGATCGATAAAAGCAAAAAGACCCGGCCGCTGGTTAAGGCAGCCGGGTCAGTCCAGAGGAGAAACAGGGCCCAGGGCGGGCCCGTAGCCTAAGCATTGTTCAAGCATCACTCTCAGGCGCATGATTTGATCTAGCGCAATGCGGCAGTCACATCGTCGTCAACCCCACCTCCAGTATCAAACCCGGGGGAACAACTTTCCTTCGGCTGTATTAAATCACTGGAACGGGTTGACCCACAGCTTCATGATCCCCGAACCCGAATTGGCCCGCTGTCACCCTACAACTCCGGCGGGCCTTTTCGCGGGCTGCGCTCAGGATGTCGCCTCCGCCTGATCCCTCGTTCAATAGCGACTTCTCTCAGAGATACCCTCATCCGATAGGTAGAGGTACGGATTCGCGTACTTTTCGCCGCTCTTCCTTCGCCCTAACTCGACTTAAGCGACGGCAAGGGAGGGCACTTTTAGTGAATGACGCTCAGCGAATCTTAGTAGTCGGACTGCTCTTAATGGTCGGCGCAACGACGGCATTTGTATTTTTAAACTTTGGCCAAGGCGCGTTTAGTCGCGAGGACCATATCGCTATCCTTGTTTTGTCCGGTCAGGGCAAAGATTCTATCATCGGACCCGGCTATGGACTTTATACGAAGAAGGGAATTCCCGGCGTTCTCTTTGGGCTGATAGTCCCGGTCTGCCTATTTGCAGGTGCCGCTTTTGTCGCGCTCCGCGCGAGGAGGCATGATTAGTGGTCGTGTTGCCACGGCCCGGCCCCGGTCGCCTCGGTGGTGAGTTCATCTCATTTTGACTCGCGCACCGGAAGTCGCCGGCGCTAAGATCCCTCCCACTCTCTCTTTCGTCTAAAGCGGGAGCAGCAGCCTTATGTCCAAGCAACTCACGAGCCTGCAAGATCGCCTTGCGGCATGGGCCGACGAGGTTCGAGAGCAGGCAGCGACGATGGCGCCGGGGCCGGAACAAGACGCATTGCTCAAGAAAATCGCACAGGCCGACAAAGCCACAAAGCTTTACAATTGGATCAATTCGCCGGAACTTCAACCGCCGAAATGATCACGGGATCGTTGTTTTGTCCTGCCGCCCACCATCGGGCTCAGGCATCGGAAGCATTGTGCGCGTGAGTCGCAGAATTCCGTCCCGTCAAATGAGTCCCGGATGACAGCTTGGTTCCTACTTGATCTAACTGTTGTGGTGAGGACTGAACGCTCCCCATGCTTAGCGGCTGACTTAGGTCGGAACGCGCTCCATTTTCAGGCATGACCACGAAGTCGCACCGGCTCGCCCGTGCGCGTGCTGCATCAGGACTGTGACAACCCGGTGAAGGAGCGCAGGCAACATGGCATCCCCAAATGACAATCCCTTCAGGGGAAGGGCCATATAAGGCGCGTCAACAACCTGCGGTATGCGGATCACGCTCAGTCATTCAGGTCGAACTGCGACCCTTCGCCGAGCGCACGTAAGCAACGTTGACTTCAACTACGGGCTAATTTTAAGTGTCGAAGCAACGAATGAGACGGCCGGGGTATGATTGCTGCATTTGAACGAGCCAGGTCGGTTTTGTTTTTGCCAATCTGCGTTGCACTACTTTTGGCGAACACGCCGAGCTTTGCCACCGACTGCTCCTGTCGCGATGCTATTCCAGCGGATTCATCGGGCAACGGTACTTGCACCAAGACACAGAACGGCAGCCAGTCTTGCAAATTGGACTGGAATAGCGGGGGAAACCGAGACCAGAACGCCCGCGTCTTGAACGACCTTCAGCGACAAGGGCTTAGTCTGCCGGATTTCGGTGGACCGGGAGACGACGGATTTGAGCGGGCTGCATCCGCACTCTTTACGCCGCAGCAGCCCAGCACGACCGTCAATGCGATGGGAACGCTCATCGCAGGCGCTCTTGGCCGCAACGCCCCGGACCGGCTCGGCTTATATCGCGCCTTCCTTTCAAAATATTCGGATGAGAAATACACCTCGCTCTTCACGCCGGATACGCGAGGAGAGGTTTCGAGAGAGCAGCTTTCTGCCGATGGCAGGAACTACAACGTCGCGATCACTGCCGGCTGCGTGCAGTTCCGCGATGATCAGTTCCTCCTTGTATTGAAAACTAGATTTGCCAAGGTGCGGAGAGATTGTGATGAAGCGCCAAGGTAAGTCGTATCGACATTTGATGTTGAGCGTAGTCTGGCTGTTCGCGAGTTCGATACTTCTAACCCTTACCGCGGCTGCCCAACAGCCCGACCTATTCGTCAAGCGGAAGGGCGCCGACAAAATCGTCATTTTTGCCCATGGCATACTTGGAGATGCCAGAGGAACGTTCACGAATGACACGACGCACGCCTATTGGCCGCAGCTTCTTGCCGACGATCCGGAGATGAGTTCATTCGATGTTCTCGCAATCAACTATGACGCGGGCATCACATCGGGGATGAGCATCGAACAGATTGCGACGGTCGTGCGAACAACGATGACCGATCAGCGCATTTTTGACGACTACAATGAAATCTACTTTGTCTGTCACAGCATGGGCGGCTTGGTCGTAAAGAGATTTCTTATCGACCTTTGGCAAGCGCGGAGCCCCGCTCTGGAACAGCAAGTCAGCGGGGTCATTTTCATTTCGACCCCGGCAAAAGGCGCAAATGCCGCCAACTACCTCGAGATGCTGACGCGACTTGGCGGCGTTGCGCGCCCGCTCGTTGATCTGCGATCATATGATGTGAACACATATCTGCAGATTCTGGAGAACCAATGGAAGGACTACTTCGATAAGGGTCGCAGAGATCGAGTCCCGCGCGCATTCGTCGCCTATGAAACCCAAGCCACCTACGGCATCAAGGTGGTTCCCCAGCTTTACTCGGAAACGCCGCAGGATGATCGGGCCTACCCCGTCTCGGCGGGCCATTTCGCAATCGTAAAACCCGAAGACCGAAATTCGCGCATTTACGACTGGACCAAACATCGCATATTGGAGGCTTCGGATGCCCACAAGAATGTGCCTTTCAAGGAGTGGGGAACCGGACAGTCCGATTGGACGAAGCTCGACCACCTCATCCACCAGTTCTCGCTTCCGACGGCCAAGCGCGATGGATTGAACCTCAAAATCTCGGGTGACGCAGCGACCATAGTTGCTGTCAGTCAATTGTCGGTACGCGGCACTTATAAGGCGGCGACTTGGGCCGATCTCTTTGATCACATCGCCGCAAGCAACACATGTATCCACTTCAACGTAACCCCAGATCGGCGCGAATTGACGTTCACATCTCGAGATGCGGTCAAGCAGTGTCCCGCTGGGAAAACTGTTTGTGCTCAAAACGCATGCTAGAGAATTTATTGTAGGGAAAGTGCACGCAAATTCGTGGCAGCGTGCTCCTGGCGCAGGCCAAGGAAACGCGGGACATCGCAGCGTCTGCTGGTGCGGACTTATTCTTCATCGCTTCAGCTGTCACAGTACGAGGCGTGCCGATGCCTGCTATCTCGCTTCTGAGGCAATGAAATTAATCTGATGGGTTTGAAAGATATGGTTGGCGGCGACTCGTGACAAAAACCCGCCGGCAAGGGAGACCCACCGGCGGGTCTTTGGTCGGAGACCACAGCCCATCCCGGATGACCTAAGATTGGGCTGCGCACCCCGTCCGAACAAATAATAACCGATGCATCCCGCAGCACAAACTCACTGAAGAGTGAGCAACCAACATCAGAGATCGGAATTAGAATGGTCTTACAGGTCGCGGCAAGGCCAGGTTGCTTGCCCTTGCGTCTGGTCTTGATCGTGATCGTTTCCGAAGGGACGAACTCGCGCCTTCCGGCGGTCAGAGATCAGTCCACGAAAGGGAGACGACGAACATGGCCACTTATTATCCTATCGACGACACCTCACACCAACGACCAGGAGCGGTCGCCGCAGACGGACAGGTGATCCGGCACATCAGCTTCTCCGACCTGCTTGATGCGTTGCGGCTGGGCTGGGAAGACTTCAAGGCGGTTCCCAGCCACGCCATCGTCCTTTGCGTTATCTATCCCATAATCGGAATTCTGCTGTGGCGTATGGTGCTCGGCTACTCGGTTTTGCCGATGATGGTTCCGATCGCCGCCGGCTTTGCTCTTATCGGGCCATTCGCGGCGCTTGGACTTTATGAACTGAGCTATCGGCGCGAGCTCGGTATGGACGCGTCAGCCTGGCACGCATTCCGCGTGCTGCGGGCGCCATCGTTTGGATCGATGCTTGGACTGGGCGCGCTGTTGCTCGCTATTTTTGTCGCTTGGGTGGTAACGGCGCACGCGATCTACGTGTCCACCTACGGCGATATCCCGGCTTCGGCAATTCCCGACTTCTTCACGCAGGTCTTCACCACGTCCGAGGGCTGGCGCATGATCATGATGGGCGTCGGCGTCGGGTTCCTGTTCGCGGCCGTTGCCTTGTGCATCAGCATTGTGTCGTTCCCGCTGATGCTTCATCAACACGCCGACATGAGCGATGCCATTCTGACGTCGATGCGCGTGGTCGCGAAGAATCCAATCGCGGCCGTGGAATGGGGTCTGATCGTTGCTGTCCTGCTGACGCTCGGGTCGATTCCCTTCTTCCTCGGTCTCACGGTCATCATGCCGTTGCTGGGTCATGCGACGTGGCATCTCTATCGCAAGGCGATCGAGAGTCCTTTAACGTCGTCAGCGCATGAGCCCGAGCAAATTGAGAGAGAACAGCGTTACGCGGCCGATTTCCCGTCCGTCTTGTTGCCCCCTTACGGGCGCAAGCACCGGTTCTTCGATAGTTCGGATTGATGGAAAGAGGTTCGCTCTCGCAAGAGCCGTCTCGATGGCAATCGAGGCGGCTGGTGCGCGCGGATCGCTCAACACAGACTCCAACCGATCATCGTCTTCAGATAGTCTTGGAAAGCCCCGCTCCGGCGGGGTTTTCTATTCCGGCCGCAAATGCGCTTCGATCAACTCACGAGCTGTTTCGTAGACATGTTGCACAGCAGGATCGGCACCCTGTTGCATTTCAAGCAACATCAGGGCGTTTTCATAAATCTCCGTGGCATCTTGCTGAGTCAGGACGCCGCGGTTGACCAGCGCAGGAATGAGCGACGCCAGAAGCGATGACGAAACCAATTCGGACGCGGCAACAGATTCGAGCGGGTCTAGGTCAGTCATCCAGTGGCCCCATGGGTTAGCAATCGCGGAAGGAGGCGCCTGTCAGCTCGTTTTCTTCGCAAGCGCGTCCCGCTCGTGGGTGAGTCGCTCCAGTTCTTCCGTTTGTTGAGCGATCCTATCTGACACCAAGGCTTCGCTTTCCGCTCCTGACGTCGCTGTCGCCTGTTCGATCAATTGCCGGATATTGTCCCGGATGATGCCGATCCGGGCATCAATCTCTGAGAGAGTCCGTGTTCCAGCCATCAGCAATCCTCCGTATTCCGGCAAATCTTAGCCCTTTCTTTGGAGGTAAAATCCATGGGCGCCGTTCACAAGGCCTCCACCTTCAAGATTAGGTTTGCCGCGTGGTTCCAGATTGCACAAGGTTTCCGCGATTCTCGAGCAGCCCTTCCAGTCCTTCTCTTCTGAAGCAGGGGACCACGCAGTTGTTGGATCGGTTTCCTTCCTTATGCGCAGTCAACACCACATCATCGCCATCCAGAAACATCGCCAGCGCAACCTTGCTGACAACCCATTGACCACCACCAACCCGGCGGACCAACGCCGTGTTCGATGCACCCTGGATTCGCCGCAGCGGGAGCGACGCTGCGGCTTCGTTCGCGGTCGTTAGAAGACCGCCTTCGAAGCCTGCGTCGTGAGCGTCTGGATGGAGCCGAAGAGGCTTTCGCATCAACTAGCGAGTAGGACTACTCCCAACTAGCCCCTATCTTCCGCCGAACGTTTTCGCCCATACGCCGGCCCATATTTGCGCAAAGACTGCACGCGGATTAGAACGAATGCGCGAGAACTCCGACGCACAGCTGCGCCTGTAACGCAGGTGTTTCTTGAACGTCAGCGAACGTATGTGAATGAGGGCGATACCTATAGATTTGGTCTCCCTCTCCGCCAGTTTCGTAACCAACTGGTCTTATTGCTATATTTCAGATTCTCTGTTTCTGACCCGAGCCAGCCTGCATTCAACACTGACCTCTGCGTGACCGTTCGGCGATAACCTTTGAGAAAGTCGCGCGTCGCGCCGATTTTCGCCACATCTACGGTGTTTTGCCTGACAATCTGTCTCAGCTGTTGGCGTGCGAACCGTCCGTTTTGAGAGTTCCGGCGGCTGGGTATGGCAGCTGACCTCACTGGGGGACAGCGATGCAACATGGAGGCTTAGTATGACAAGCCCTGAACGTCGCTATTCCCAGCCGAGATCGGCGGGACCGAGTGCAGTTCCCGGTTCCAACAAGGTTGGCAAGATTCGTCTCGCCACCCGATTCGCCGCTGCCGCGGCAGCAGCGTTCATTTTCGCGACGGCAGACCCGCCGGCCGAAGCGGCCCCAGGCACGTGCGAGCAGGCGACCGGGTTCTCGATCTTGCCCTCGCCGTTTGCACCTTGGAAGGGGACGCCGCTGCGCGTCATGATCGTCACCGAAAAGCCGCTCCAGGGTAAGATTTCGCTGGTTGCGCCCGACGGAAGCGTCGCGGCCAACTCGTCTGAGCGGCGCGGCAGTGCGCCGTACTTCTGGTTCGCCGAGGTCGCCGCCCCGGCCGCGGGTACGTGGCACGCCACCCTGACGCTCGACCACCCAACGGCGGACTGCAGTACGATCACACGCGATATCTCCGTAAGCGCGCGCAAACCAGACCCCCTGCCTATTCCACCCGGCGCCTTTTGGAAGGTGCGTAACAGCTGGGATCGCGCGACGGAATCCTTGTTCTCTGCGTGGATCGAAAAGCTATTTGACGCGCCCCCCGATCAGGATCTGTCGTGGAAAGTTTGGCATGAAATCCTGCACGACCGATCACGCAATTTCCTGTTCAATTATCTAGGTCGCGGTGAAGATAATGCGCGGACGGGCCTTCGCCCCGACTGCGCAGATTTCGTCTACTTTCTGCGCGCCTATTTTGCCTACAAGATGGGGCTACCGTTCGGCTACTCCAATTGCTCACGAGGCGCCAATGGCAAGGCGCCCAAGTGCTACCAGTGGTTCGACATGGAGCATCCCGAGGTCACGCGCCCGCCGCCGCCTCCCGAACAGGAAATTGCGTCGGTTACGATCACCAATGCCCCGCCGCCCGAGCAACCGCCCATCCTTCTGCCCGGGTTTGCCCGGCCGCAGTCGACCGAAACGCCTGCGGCTCCGCCGAAGGCGCGGCCAAAACGGCCGACGACGTTCAGCGAATACCTGCGGGACGTTGGCGACGTCGTGCATACGGGCGCCGCGCGCGTCGGCGCGAGTGACGACAACACCGATTTCTATACTGTCTCACTGACCCAAGAAGCGCTTCGCCCGGGCACGATGTATGCTGACCCCTACGGCCACGTGCTGATGCTCGTGCATCGCGTGCCGGAGATGAACGGCAAGCCGGGCGTCTTCCTCGCCGTCGATGCTGAGCCCGACGGCTCGATCACGCGAAAGCGTTTCTGGCGCGGCAATTTCCTGTTCGTGCATGATCCTGCGCTGGGCAGCCCGGGCTTCAAGCACTTTCGGCCGATCGTGCGCAACAAAGGCGGTTCGTTGCGGCGGCTGGTCAACGCCGAAATCACCAACAATCCCGAGTACGCCGACTTTTCGCTCGATCAAACAAGGATGAGTGCCGAGGACTTTTACGATCGCATGGATGACGTGATGTCGCCGGAGCCGCTCGATCCCGTGAAAGCGATGACAGACGCCATCGCAAGTCTGAACGAACAAGTGAAGACGCGTGTGACCGCGGTCGAAAACGGACGACAATATCAGGAAAAGCATGCCGGAGAGGTGACGATGCCCAATGGCTCCTCGATCTTCGGGACGACGGGAGCTTGGGAGGACTACTCCACTCCGGCGCGAGATTTACGTTTGTTGATCGCGATCGATGTCGTGCGCGGTTTTCCCGAACGGGTCATTCGGCGAGCGCCGCGCTACGCGATGCCGAGCAACAAGAGCATCGAGGGGGTGAAAAGCGAATTACAAGGGGTGCTAGCGTCCGAGCTTGCTTCGCGAAAAATATCCTACATGCGCAGCGATGGCTCGCAATGGACGCTTTCGCTCAAGGAGGTCATCGACCGGGCAGCGCACTTAGAGATGGCCTATAATCCGAACGACTGCGCCGAGGTGAGGTGGGGCGCGTCCGAAGGCAGCGAGGAGGCATCCACGTGCAAGCGGCACGCACCGCAGGCGCAACGCGCGAAGATGTCGTCGGAGTACCGCACCTGGTTCCACGAGCGGCGTTGGCCGACGAAGACCTAGATCGCGATGGCGGTGGCGGTCTTCCGGATCGCCACCACAATGGATATCAGCTATGAGCGATCCCTCACCCTGCCGATCACCGCGCGTGTGGACACAGCATTAAGCCAGCGGAGGTTTGCTTTGCTGATTTTGAAGCCGTCACCATCACCACTTATAGGAGAGACTTCCCGTGATGCGACGCCGGTCGCCGTAGAAGCATGACGTAACAAAACCGCAGCTTGCGACATACTGGGTGTCGGCGATGTTGACGACGTTGACCGCCGCGCGCCACTGGTTCGCCCATTCGTAGTGAACCGCCAGATCTCCGAGGACCACCGCCGGTACGGAAAGAGTATTCATATTATCCGCAAAAGACGAGCCGACATAGCGCACGCCACCGCCGAAACCCAGCCCATCCAGCGAACCCTCGCGGATCGTGTAATCCGTCCAGAGCGAAGCCACCTGGCGCGGCCTCGAAGTCGGAACCTTGCCGATCAACGTGGTATCGAGATCCTTGCTGACGAATAACTCGTAGTTGGTGTAGCTCGCGACCACCTTGAAGTCGCGGGTAATATTGGCAAGGGCCTCCAGTTCAAGGCCGCGCGACGTCACCTCGCCATTCTGGGTCTGGAACAACACGTTATTGGGGTCGGTGGTCAGGGCGTTCTTGCGCTTCAGGTCGAACAAAGCGACGCCGAACCGCGCGTTGAGACCTACGGGCTGATACTTCACGCCGACTTCGGTCTGCTCCGCGGTTTCAGGTAACAGCAATCCGCCGGAGGAGTTCAGGCCAATGATCGGATTATAACTCGTTGAGTATGACGCATAGGGCGCGAGACCATTGTCAAAATTGTAGATCAGCCCGGCGCGGCCGGTAAATTTGCTGTCCTGTCGGCTCACGGGCGTATAAATCCGGTCGTTGTTGACCAGATTGACCCAATCGTTGCGGCCCGACAGGATCAGCGTGAAACGCTCCCACTTGATCTGGTCCTGAAGGTAGAGGCCGACCTGCCCCTGGGTCAGATAAGTGTCCTGATAAAGCGGGCCGTCGTAGGGTGTGTTAACGCCATAGACCGGATTGAGAACATTCAGATCCGTGCCGGTTCCGATACCCTGCTTGTCGTCGATCGCATAATGCCTGAGGTTGAGACCCATCAGCGCGGTATGCTGCAACGGACCCGTTGCGAAGCGATACTCGAACTGATTGTCCATATTGAGCTGAGTCGCTTTCGAGGCCGCAAGGAAGTTACCCCGCATAATGTTAGCGTCAGCCGCAGTGGTGGCCCAGCCTTGGCCGAACATTCCCGTGTAATTCACCTCGACATGGGCAGCGCGCGCGTTCTGGCGGAACGTCGCATTGTCCGTGAGATGCTTTTCGAATTGGTAACTGACCATTTGTTGGGTGCGCGTATAACGGTCAGCCGAGGGATCGCCGGTGAAAAGGTTGGTCGGTATCCGGCCGAACGGAGCATTGGTCACGGTGCCTTCATACGGCAAGAAATTCGGTGCTCTGGTCTGGTTGTGGGACGCCATCGCGAAGACCGTCAGTCGCGTGTCTATGTCGGGCATCCAGGTCACGGACGGCGCAATGAAATAATTGTCATTATTGACGAAGTTCGTTTGCGTGCCGCCGCCCTGAACCTGGCCGACGACTCTGTAGAGCAACTTGCCGTTGCCCGGCTGCATCTCGACAGGACCGCCGAAATCGAACTGCGTATAGGCGTTGCCGAAATTATTGACGCCGGCCTCCATATAGCGAATGGGCTCCGCCGGAGGCAGCTTGCTCACGGCATTGACCAGCCCGCCCGGCGCCGATCCGCCGTATAGAGAGGCCGACGGACCGCGAAGCACCTCGACACGCTCAAGATTGAATGGCTGCAGTTTAAAGCCGGCGAACGAAAAATAGAAAAGATTCATGCCGTCGAGGAAAAGTGAGTCCTGTTGGGCGTCAAAACCACGGATCATGAACCAGTCGTCGCGAAAATCCGTCCCAAAGGTCCCGGCAACGACGCCCGGCGTATAGCGCAGGGTATCATCGAATTTTGAAACCAGCTTCTGATCGCGAATCTGCTCCGCGCCGATTACCGAGATCGACTGTGGCGTCTCAATCAGCGGCGTGTTGGTTTTGGTTGCCGTGACGCTTCGGTTCGCGACGTAACCTTGAACCGGACCCGTGGCGCTTTCACCCTGCACATCGATGGTGTCGAGGGCGATCGCGCCAGCCGGCGTCGCGCCGCCACCGCCACTCACTGCCTGCTGCGAGATCGCAACCGTAGTGGCGTTGGTGAAGCGGTAGCTCAGGCCGGTGCCCTGAAGAATGCGCGCGAGCGCTTGTTCAGGCGTGGCCGAACCTGAGATGCCCGGCGACGTCTTTCCGGTCCCAATGCTGGTCAGATAGGTCACTTGCAGGCCGGCCTGTCGACCAAATGCCGTCAGTGCGCGATTGAGCGGGCCAGCCGGCACATTGAACGAAGCCTGCGCCGCGTTCTGGGCATAAGCTTCGCGGTCTGTCACGACGACGCCGGCGACGATCGCCGTGCTCATCATCAGCGCTGCGGCCAACACCCTGCTTCTGTTGGTCCTGCCAGAAAACGTCCGAGCCTTGTAACCCATAAGTCCCACCCCAAATTCGTCTCGTGAAGGGGCCTGCGGTTGCCTGAACGCTCGGACGCGCCAACCCCTGTAGCTGATACAATCGGGGCCGCGATTTTTTCACGTATCCACGAAGTTATTTTTAGATGGGGGAAATCACGGTCAGGAAGGATGAAACCTGCCGGATATGAGCGCCAGCCGGATGCACGACGGCTTCGAGTGCCCGTTTAGGATTATTCAAATCAAAAATGCCGCTGACCCGCTGAGAGCCGATAAAGGGATCGGCCATCACAATCCGCCCCGGAATCCAGCGGCCGATGCGCGCCACCAGCGCCGAGACTGCTTCCTTCTCGGCGACGATAAGGTTGTCGCGCCATGACGCGATCTGACTCGCTTCGCGCGATCCGCGCTCGATGGCATGGGTGGCGCTATCGATCGTCACCCACTCCCCGGCCGTGAGCTTCGTGCCCGCCGCGATCGTCGAGCCTGGCGCTTGCGCTTCGACGACGCCATGATCAACCGAGACCGAGAGCATGCCGGCATCGTTGGCAACATCGAAGGCCGTACCTAGCGCCGTCGCCGTCAGCTTGGCAGCCTGAACGGTAAAGGCGCGCTGCGAATCGGACGCGACATCGAAGAACGACATGCCAGCCAGAAGCTGAACGCGGCGCAGTTGGGCTGTAAAGTCCAAGGCAATGGCACTATCCGGCCCGAGCGTCGCGACGCTTCCGTCCGGAAGATTGACGCTGCGGATTTCACCCTTTGCAGTGACATGGTCGGCCCGGCTGAGAAGCAAGGCACGGGGAAGAATGGAATAGCTGGCGCCGACGGCACCAACGCCGATGAGGCCGCCGATCACGAAATTTCGGCGCGTCAGTCCCAGTTTTTCGCGACGTTCCGCATTGCGACGTCGGGTCAGAACCTTGCCGCTGGCGCCGTGGACCTTAGCCACCCGCGCCCAGATGCGCTCATGCTCGGCGCTGCGCGCACGCCAGACCCGCACCATCTCGGTCGCAACCGGATTGCCGGGGTCATTCTGCAAGCGGATGACGAGGTCGATCGCTTCATCCGTGAGCCGATTTTGATCTTGCCCGGGCTGGCTCATTCATATCCCTTCGATAGGCGCCGACCACAGGTCGAACATCGCACCTACCCATACTTATACAAACGAGCAGCGTCGAATTTCACACAGCAGACAAATTAAAGGCTCAGAAATCGTCCACTCGCGTCAGGATATGCTGGTAGGCGTTCCGGATCAGAACCCAGGCCCGCGAAGCCGACACGTTCAACTCATCCGCGACTTCCTGGATCGTGTGCTCGCCCAGCCGATGCATCTCAAAGGCCCTGCGCGTGCGCTCGGGAAGCTCCGCCAGCGCTCGCCGTGTCTGGGTGAGGCACTGGCGCGAATAAACGACGGCCTCCGCCGTGGGCGCAGGATCGGCGACGGCGGCAGCCTCGTCGAGATCAGTCGTCTGGATCAAACTCTCCCGACGGTGATGGTTGACGCTAAGACTACGCGAGACCTGATAGAGATAGGCCCGAGGATTGTGTTTGGTGCAGACTGCCGCAGGAGGCGACGCCAGCACACGTAGAAAAGTATCCTGCGTGATGTCGGCGGCCGTCTCGGCATTGTGCCCGCGACGACGGAGGAAGCGGTTGATTTCGCGAGCGTGCCGGACGAACAGGTTGTGAAAATCCCAGCTCATAGGCACCCCGCGGACCAACCTGTGCATCGTCGGCGCGCAGATTGAGCCGGTGACAGCAACCGCAGATGCACGGAACCGAGAGCAAAAAGAACCATGATGCTAAGGCCAAGGTTTAGGATGCCAAAACGACGTCACCGTCGCGCGATGGGCCTCCAATCGTTATTGCGTCCATAATTCTTCTGCAACCGCAATGATTTATATCCATTCTAAAAACTGTCTCGAGCCAACCGCGCGCGATTGATCCTTAAATTGTGAACTGGCCCCCTGGAAGGTGATCCCCCTTGAATCGCGGAAGGGATTTGTCGCCAGAAAGGAACCCGGCAATCTTGCTTCCGATTTCACAGCTAGCTCGAATTAAAAATGTTGCATCAAGCTTCTATCGACACCCAAGTGGCACCCGCTAAAGCAGCTCCATCCGAAAAATCGATTGCTGCGCTTTGAGCGATTCGCCTAAGTTGTCCAAAGTTGATCTCCGGTTGTGATCGTTGGATCGTTCTCACTCTTAATTGGGGTTGGCGATGCGCTACGGCTTGAAAGCGACGTTGGTCGCGGGCGGGATGTTGTTGTCGTTTGGTGGATCCGCCCTAGCCGCTGAAGGCGGAGTCGGAGCCTATCTGCTGGGTGGGAAGGGTCCTATGGCCGGCTTCACGCCACCGGAAGGGCTCTATTTCCAGGACGATATGTACTTCTATACTGGCAAGATCGGCGCGGGCCGTGCGCTCCCGACTGGCGGTCTGCTGACAGCCGGTATCAGCGCGCAAAGTTGGCTCAACCTTCCGACGCTGCTCTGGGTGACGCCAGCAAAGGTTCTCGGCGGCGATCTTGCTTTTTCAGTCACCACGCCGTTCGGTGAACCGCGCATCAATGCAAATCTGCTGGTGAATTCTCCCCGGTTCGGGCCCATCGGGCGAAACGTAACCGATGCCGAATTCAACATGAGCGACATTTTCGTCAACTCGTTCGTCGGCTGGCACGCTGGCAAACTCCATTGGCAGCTTGGCGTTGCAGGCATTATCCCGTCCGGAAGCTATGTTACCGGTCAACTTTCAAACGCCTCCCTCAATCGGCCGGCGGTGGACGTATCCGGTGCGCTGACGTGGCTTGATCCAGCTACGGGGGTCGACCTTTCCGCGGCCGCTGGTTTCACTTTCAATCAACCCAACACAGCAACCGACTATAAAACTGGCAATGAATTCCATCTCGAATGGGCAGCGTCGAAATCCCTCAACAAGGACATCTCCATCGGACTCGTCGGCTATTACTATCAGCAGCTCACCGATGATACCGGAACGGGTGCTGTACTTGGTCCTTTTAGAGGCCGAGCGGCGGCACTCGGTGGCACGATTGGATACAATTTCGAGGTTGGAAAACTTCCAATTTCAACGCGTCTCAAGGTGTACCGCGAATTCGATGTGCAGAACCGCATGGAGGGAACGGCGGGATACCTCACCGTATCGCTCCCGATCCACGTAGGCTCATCCTCAGTGCCTTCCGCGACCGCGATCAGAACCAAATACTGACATCGCCCATCGTCATCTGCGCAGCTAAACTGTTTCGCTCTCGTTGACGTCATGACGCTGCAGGTGTCGGAAGGCATACTCTGCCTGTCCCTCGTCCAGGAAGCAGCGCGGACAACTCGCATCAAATTTTCTCCCCATCATCCAAGCGGACGAAAGCCGATTTTTAACGAGCGTGCGGCACCGCGCTACGTTTGCAAAAACCACCCATGACATCCCTAAGGAATTACGTTAAACTGTGCTGTAACTGTTTGACTTGAAGTCATTGCCAAGCGACCGCGAACGTTCTTTCAGCGAATACTAAAGACAACAAGGCTGACACGTCCGTTCGTCGGTGGGCCTGGAACACGAGACGTGGTGGGCCTGACAAATGTCGCTGTGTGGATTTAAAGTTATCCGTGCATTATCATCTTTCTCACCAGTGAAATTTTTGCCTGCATCCGCGGCGCCCTCGCCTGGGATGTGCTGGCACTACACGGACTCCTCCCGCAGGCAGCGCTTCTGGGATTATTGCCCCCAGTAGCCTTGGAGCAGCGGGGGCATCACCATGGCGCAGGCCGATGTTCAGAAACCCGAGCGAGCCAGCGCGTCATTGAATGAGATGGTCTGGCTTCCCGGCGGCACGTTCCGCATGGGCTCCGACCGTCACTATCCCGAAGAAGCGCCCAGCCATCGCGTGACGGTTGATGGGTTCTGGATCGACAAAACACCTGTCACGAACCGGCAGTTCAAACAGTTTGTGAAAGCCACCGGCCATGTCACCGTCGCGGAGGTGCCGCCGGATCCCAAGGACTATCCGGGCGCTCGTCCGGAGATGATTTATGCGGGATCGCTTGTTTTCTGTCCGCCCGCGCGCCTAGCCAATCTCCGCGACTGGAGCCAGTGGTGGACGTTCATGAAGGGCGCCGACTGGCGGCATCCTTATGGACCGAAGAGCAACATCAACGTGCAGGACCATCATCCGGTGGTCCACGTCGCTTATGCCGACGCGCTGGCTTATGCAACCTGGGCCGGCAAGGAACTGCCAACCGAGGCAGAATGGGAGTTTGCCGCGCGCGGCGGACTCGAGGAGATGGAATTTACGTGGGGAAATGAATTCACGCCGAACGGCCGCCACATGGCCAACACCTGGCAGGGCGAATTCCCGCGGCAGAACCTGAATGAAGACGGCTACGAACGCACTTCGCCGGTGACGGCGTTTCCGCCGAATGGTTACGGTCTGCACGACATGATCGGCAATGTGTGGGAGTGGACCAGTGACTGGTACACCCCGAAGCATGAAGCCGATGCGCCCAAGGCGTGCTGCATCCCCGCGAACCCACGCGGCGGCAGTGAGGACGCGAGTTACGATCCCTGCCAGCCAAGCATCAAAATCCCTCGCAAAGTCCTCAAAGGCGGCTCGCACCTCTGCGCGCCGAACTATTGCCGCCGCTACCGTCCGGCCGCGCGTCACGCCGAACCGGTCGATACGTCGACCAGCCATGTCGGATTTCGCTGTGTGACAAGGAAACTCGCTGCGCAATGACCTTCAACTTCCTTGTGAAGAACGGAGAGTGCAATGACGAGCAGTACAAACGACACAGACCCTATAACGAGCTCGTCTATCAACCGATGGTCGAACTGCTGGCCTATCTGCGAACCAACGGCTTCAAGACCTTTATCGTGTCGGGTGGCGGCGTCGAGTTCATGCGGGTGTGGGCGGAAAAGGCCTACGGCATTCCACCCGAGCAAGTGATCGGCTCGTCCGGCGTCACAAGATATCAGTTAGACGCCGCGGGTGGTAGCGATCGGTCTCACGCTGATGCTGGCTGCGCGCGTCTCGCCAGCGCCTCCGGCGGCAGAAGGTTCGGTGGCGCTTTGGCTCTGCATCGTAGGGCTGCTGGGTGTCTTTGCCATCGGCTATCCCGGCTACTTCGTCTTCGATGCGATCTGGCCGAGCTTCTATTATTCGCCAGTAATGGCCGGCAAGAATGCCTGGCTGCTGGGGCAGGCTTTCTTCATCGCGATCTACGTTGCGGGCCTCGTGATCGCATTTAGTTCCGCTCGTCGCGCGCTCTCACTTGCGACGCAACCCTTAACTAGGTCTTGAGGAGAATGATGATGAGAAAAATTCTGTTTGTTTCACTTGTCCTTTCATCTCTTGCGGGAGTTGCCGCCGCGCAAACTCCTCCTCCACAGGATCAGCTCGTCCGGAGCCGTGCGGTCGAGGCCGTGATCTGGGGTATGCCCGCGGTCAACTACGACCTCATGCTGCAGGAGATGCTCACCAAGACTAACGGCAAGGTGGGACAGGTCATTTATTGGGGCCGTCCCCTGGATTCAAAGAACCAAACCCTGACGCCGAATCCGGATGCGCTCTATTTCATGGTGTTTTACGATACCAAGGATGGTCCGGTCGTGTTGGACCTGCCTGCGGGAGATTCGAACGGCTCATTCAACGGCAATATCGTGACTGTATGGCAAAAGCCCCTGGAGGACGCGGGTCTGCTCGGCGTCGATAAAGGCAAAGGCGGAAAGTTTCTGATTTTACCGCCGGGCTATTCGGGTGCGAAGCCGGACGGTTACATCGCGCTGCAATCCGATACTTACGGCGGCTACATGCTGTTTCGTGCCAATATGAAAAGCCACAGCGCCGCCGATGTGGAAAAATCGATTGCCTACGGCAAGCAGATGAAAATCTATCCGCTCTCGCAAGCGGCCAATCCGCCGCCAACGGTTTTCACGGATGTGAAAGACGTCGATTACGATTCGACGATTCGATACAACGCCAGCTTCTTCGAGCATCTCGATCGGATCGTTCAGAGCGAGCCGTGGATTGAGCGCGATCGCGTGATGATCGATACGCTCAAGTCCCTCGGAATTGAAAAAGGCAAGCCATACGCGCCAAGCGAGGCGACCCTTGCGTTGTTGACAAAGTCCATTGGCGAGGCGCGCACGTGGCTGGCGGCCAAATATGACGCGGGGATGCCGCCATTCTTCACGCCGACGAGCCGCTGGATGTATCCAGCCCCGCCCGATTTGATCAAGGCAATGCAGTCGGGCTTTGCTGATCCGAACGTATATCCGGTCGACGAACGTGGCATGGCTTATACCTACGCCTTTATCGGCCTCAAGCGCCTTGGCACCGGGCAGTTCTACTCGATTTCGATCCGTGACAAAGATGGTGATGCCTTCGACGGATCGAAGACGTATCGCCTGAACGTGCCGGCGAATGTGCCGGTCGAGCAGTATTGGTCTGTGACGGCCTATGACCGCGAAACACATGCGCTTATCAAAGGTATGTCACGCGCGAGCCGTTCCTCGCAAATCCCCGAAATGCAGAAAAACGCCGACGGTTCTATCGATGTTTATTTCGGACCGCACGCTCCAGCCGGCAAGGACGCGAACTGGGTGCCGACCGATCCATCACGCAAGTTCGAGTTGATGGCCCGCTTCTACGGGCCGAAGCCGGAATTCTTTGAAAAGAAATGGGTGCTGCCGGATGTCGAGAAGGTTGCCGCGCAGTAAACAATCTGGAGAATCCACCATGACCACGAACGCACATCCTGACCGCAGAAGTATACTGCTCGGTGGAGCAACGCTTGCAATCGCTTCTGCGCTTGCCACCACGACGACGTCCGTAGCAAGCGCGGACACCTCCTCGCTCAATCCGCAGCCGCTCCCCCCTTCACCGGAATGGGCGCGCGCGCTGCCGCCCGGGCCGGACACCAGCGTGAAGATCACCGAAGCCTATGCGGCGATGGTGGCGCGCGATGCCTATTTCTGGGCGTGGCCGCTGGTCAACCTCTACAACAAGCGGCTCGGCTTTAAGGACGTGCCCGAACCGATGCTGGTGGGGCCCGCGCTCGCTGCTCCGCTCAATCGGCTAGTGATGCTCACCGATTACATCGATCCGGGGCAGCGCCTGGTCGCCTGTCCCAATCAGGACGTGGTCTACGGTGCCGGCTCGCTCGCGCTTGATCTTTCGCCGGTCGTGGTCCAGGTGCCGGATTTTGGCGAGCGGTTTTGGGTTTATCAGCTGGTCAACCTGCGCACCGACGGTTTCGTGCAACTCGGCAAGATGTACGGCACGACGCCCGGCTTTTATCTCCTGGTCGGACCCAACTGGAAAGGCGATATTCCCAAAGGCATCACCAAAGTTTTCCGTTCTCCCACCAACACCGGCTTCGCTGCACCGCGTGTTTTTCAGGACGATACGGCTGAAGACAAGAAGGCGGTCCAGAGCGCGCTGCAATGGATCACGATGTACCCGCTCGCTGAGTACGACGGCACGATGAAGCGGGTGGACTGGAGCGCAATCAAAAAAGTTCCGGCTGCGACGACCGGCGACGCCGAAACGAAATGGGTATTCCCTGAAAAGTTTTTCGATCAGCTTCCCGACATCCTCGCTGACGCGCCACCCTTGCCGGGCGAAGAATCACGCTATGCTCAGATTCGCGCCTTGCTCGAAGCGATCAAGCAGAACCCGGCGCTGAAACAGCCGCTGATCAATGCGGTCGCGGAGGTCGATGAACAGATCGTCAAACCGCTGTTCCAATTCCGCAACTGGGGCCAGCAGCTTCCGCATCACTGGAGCACGATCTCGAACGAGGCCGCCTTCGGCACCAACTACTTCACCCGCACGGCAGTGGGCAAATCGAACATCCTGGTCAACTCGCCGAACGAAACAAAATATTTCTATCAGGATCTCGATGTCTCGGGCACAAGACTCAACGGCGCCAATCGCTACACCGTTACCTTCGCGAAAGATCAGACGCCGCCGGTCAACGGCTTTTGGTCGCTGACGCTTTATAATGAGCACCATTTTTTCGCGCCGAACGAGATCAAGCGCTACTCGCTTGGCACAAAGAACAAGGCGCTGAAAACCAGTCCGGACGGCTCGCTAACGATCTATGTGCAGGCCGACGCACCGCCGGCCGCGCAGCGCGACAACTGGCTGCCAGCGCCTAAGGATGGCGATTTCACCCTCTATGTACGTGCATACTGGCCGAAGGCGGCGGTGGTGGATGGCACCTGGACGCCACCGGCCGTGCAGCGAGTCAGTTAGGGGACGAGGCTGCAAGCCTGGCTCTGAATGGACAATGGAAGGCATCGCTGTTGCAGGTGTGAACTGACCACAGTCTCTACAACGCCGACGGCTACTTCGAAAAGAATCCATACGATGCTTATTCCATCAACAGCATCACGGGCAAAAAGAGCACGGATGGATCAATCGCTATCCAGTTCGGCGGCTGCGACGGCAAGATTCCGAACTGCCTGCCGATCATGCAAGGCTGGAACTACACGGTGCGGCTCTATCGGCCGCGTGCCGAAATCCTCAACGGCAAATGGAAATTCCCTGAGCCGCAGCCAGCCAATTAAGGGGTTTCGGGATGAGCGGCTACGCCATCGTTACATGAATCGTGCTGATCATTCTGCCGGCCAGTTGCGTCGGCGTATTTTGCATCGCCGGCTGGCTGCCCGGACACATCACGAAAGCCCGTGATCATCTGCAGGAGGATACGTAGGGTAAATCGAGAAAAATGCTGTCCCGCCCAATATTGGATCGGACAATCAAGCTATAAAATCCAACAATTCAAACTAGAATTTGGGAAATGGCGTCCCGGAAGGGAGTCGAACCCCTGACCCCAGGTTTAGGAAACCTGTGCTCTATCCAGCTGAGCTACCGGGACTGTACGCCGAGCCCTGCCACTTATCCGGCACATCAGCGCCTCGGGCAAGCCGAATCGTATTGCCGATTCAAGAGGCTGGTGCCGTCGCGCGGCCCACCCCAACCGGACCGGAGGTCTCGCCAACATGCACTGCCGGTACGGCTCGCCATTTCACAAGGCAGACGTCCTAAAAAGGACACGGCGACCCGTTACGCTCGTCGAGCGCTTTTCCCCGGATCCGCCATTCATCCTCCCGGCCACTCTTGTTTCGCTTGCAGAATGAAGCGGCAGCCTCTTCGCCCGCCAAAAATGCCTTGTGACTGTCATATGGCAACCTTATCTTTTTTGCCGCGGGGCTGGATCGCAACAGGAGATGATCATGGGTTTGCTCGACATCCTCAACGGAATGCAGAACGGCCCGCGCGGTCCAAGCGAGCCCAATACGGAAAGCGAAAGCAGCGGCATGTCGCCACTGACAATGGCGATCCTCGCTGTGCTGGGCTACAAGGCGCTGAAACATCTCACCGGAAGCCATTCTGAAGCCCGCCCGTCCGCGCCGCCGGCTCCCGCGCCCAGAAGCACGATCAATGCGGGCCCACCCGGAGGCACGGTCAATGCTGGACTGCCCGGCAGTGGAGGCGGCCTCGGTGACCTGCTCAAGGGCGGGCTTGGTGGCCTGCTGGCGGGCGGTGCGGCCGGAAGCATTCTGAGCGGCGGCCTCGGCGACCTGCTGAACCAGCTTCAGAACAAAGGCCATGGCGAGACTGCTAGTTCCTGGGTTAGTCCGGGACCGAACAAGCAGATCGCGCCACGCGACCTCGCCGACGCGCTGGGCGCCGACCAGATCAACACCCTGGCAGCGCAGACCGGCCTGTCCCGGGACGAGTTGCTCGCCGGCTTGAGTCAGCACCTGCCCGAGGTCGTGAACCATCTGACGCCCGACGGGCGCCTGCCGACCGAGAATGAGCTATCACGGATGCTTTAGGATTGCACTCGCTCCGGGAGTGGTCGCCCCGGGGGCTGACCGATCTCGCGGAGAGTTCACCGTCACAATCATTTTGAGGAAGGACTTTCATCATGGGCGGCATTCTCTGGATCATTCTGGTCGGCTTCATCGCCGGCGTTATCGCAAAGTTCTTATCGCCCGGCCCGAACAATCCGAGCGGATTCATCCTCACCACGGCGCTCGGCATTGGCGGTGCGTTCCTGGCCACCTTCATCGGGCAGTCGATCGGTCACTACAGCCCCGATCAAGGCGCAGGCTTCATCACCTCAACCATCGGCGCGGTTGTGGTGCTGTTCATCTGGAACAGGTTGGTCGCGCGCGGCGCGATTTCCGGTCCTGGATCGAAATAGCGACCGCGTCCTCGGGTAACGTCTTGAGGCACGGTCATCAGGCGACGGCCAAGCCTCCGTACACGTGCACTATTCTGCTCGGAGTGGTGCTCTGTGGAATGTTGTTCAGCGTAGCGCCGACACTCGCCGACGGTTGCCAACTGGTCATTCAGAGTGACGGCGTCGTGAGCGCCGTCATTGACCCGCGGACGCTCCGTCTCGATGATGGCCGTGACGTGCGTCTCGCAGGCGTCGAAGTGGTCGCGGGGGAGGCCGCCAATCGCCAGCCAGCACTCGCAGGACTGATCGGTCGGCGCGTGATCCTGCGCGGAGAGCGCGACGATCCGGATCGCTATGGCCGGCAAACCGCCTTCATATATCTTGGACCATCCGCCAGTTCGGTCCAAAGCGATCTTCTGGCACGCGGCGACGCACTTGTGTCTGCCGACGTCACCGAAAAGGCGTGCGCGGCGGAACTCACGGCTGCGGAAACGGCGGCGCGACAGACCCGGCGTGGAACTTGGGCGGAATCGTCCGTGGTCAAAAACGCTGAACGTCCGGGCGATATTTTGGCGCGTATTGGGCAGTTCACGATCGTGGAAGGCTACGTCCGGTCTGTCAGGCAGGCCGGCGGCACTATATATCTCAACTTCGGCCCACGCTGGACACGAGACTTTGCTGCGACTATTTCAAGGCGCATACTGCCATCCTTCGAGGCGGCAGGCGTAGTGCCGACGTCTTTCGAACATCGGCGGGTTCGGGTCCGCGGCTGGGTCGAACGACGCGGAGGACCGCGGATTGAGGTGCTCCGGGTTGGGCAGATCGAAGTGGCCGGCGACTAGAGAGTTCGGTGTTCTGCCGAAGCCAACCGGGCCTACGCTGGACATACAAGATGCGGCGGTCGAGTGTCAGCATTTGCCATCAGATTTGCTGACAGATTGCGACTGCTGAAATCGAAACTTCAATCCGAGGGAGAACGTTGCGACCATGACGGCGAGCCCAGTATGGCGCGAGACAGGAGTGAGCCGCCTTTTGGCTGCGCCTGTCGTGCTGCTCTGCGTGGCGCTTGCCCTCAGTGGATGCGGCGACATGACCCGGTTCCAGACCGGCTCTCCCTCATCCGTCAAACCGATAAAGCCCGCGCGGGCCGCGACCCATACTCCAGCGTCCGACCGCGAGCACGAGCGCATCCTCGCCTCTTACGGCGGGGCGTATGACGATCCCAAACTCGAAGCGCTGATCAACAAAACGGTCGAGCGGCTTGTGGCGGCGTCCGAGCGGCCCGACCTCACCTACAAGGTTACGATCCTCAATTCAGGCGCGGTGAACGCCTTCGCGCTGCCAACCGGCCAGCTTTACGTGACACGCGGCCTGATGGCGCTGGCCAACGACACCTCGGAATTGTCCTCGGTGCTGTCGCACGAGATGGCGCATGTTCTGGCCAAGCACGCCATCATCCGCGAAGACCAGGCGCGGCAGGCCGCCCTCGTCAGCCACGTCGTCACCGAAATGGGGACCGACCCGGATCTGACGGCGCTGGCGCTCGCCAAATCCAAGCTGACGCTCGCAAGCTTTTCGCGCACCCAGGAATTCGAAGCCGACGGCATCGGCGTCGGGATTTCCGCGCGGGCCCATTTTGACCCTTATGGCGCAGCGCGCTTCCTGACGGCAATGGAACGCAATGCGGCGCTCAAGGCCGGCAAGCCCTCGTTGGACCCGCGCTCGCAGGACTTCCTCTCGTCGCATCCCGCAACGCCAGAACGCATTCAGAACGCGCAGGTCAATGCGCGGCAATACAGTGCTCCCGCGCAAGGCGAACGAGACCGCGAGACTTACCTCGACGCGATCGACAACGTTGTCTACGGCGAGGATCCGAGTGAGGGGTTCGTTCGTGGCCGGCGTTTCCTGCATCCAAAGCTCGGCTTTACGTTTCAGGCGCCAGAAGGTTTCGTACTCGACAATACGGCTCAGGCAGTGATCGGCGTTCGCGAGGGCGGCAGTCAGGCCATGCGCTTCGACGTGGTCCGGGTGCCCGCGGAACAGAAGCTTACCGAATATCTCAACTCCGGGTGGATGGAGAACGTCAACAAGGCATCGACCGAGGAACTAACTATCAACGGCTTTCCCGCGGCATCAGCGGTTGCCAGCGGCGAGGAATGGCAGTTCCGGATTTATGCCTTGCGCTTCGGCAGCGACGTCTATCGCTTCATTTTCGCCACCCGTCGTAAAACAACGGAAAGCGAACGCAACGCGCGCGAAACGGTCGCCTCCTTCCGCCGTCTGTCGCTGGACGAGATTCAGGCAGCACGACCGCTGCGAATCAAGGTGATCACCGTACAGCCGGGCGATACCGTGGAATCGCTGTCACACCGCATGGCAGGCGTCGATCATCCTGCCGAGCGTTTTCGCGTCGTCAACGGCCTTGATCCGCGTGCCCAAGTCAGTGTCCGCAGCCGAGTCAAGATCGTGGTGGAGTGACGCGAAGCACCGCGCATCAGGACGGGTTTAAACTAGCACAGAATCCCTTGACGCTTCGCCCGCGCTTGCGAGAGCCGTCCTCTCACTTCAAGCCGAAATCCGCCAAAGCCGGCTCGCGCAGGCAATTTCTCGCACTGACCTTCTCCAACTTTTTAAAAGCGCATTGCCAATCCGCGGGCGCAAGCGGAGTACGCAAACGGAGTATAAGAGTGCTTGAGAGCAAACGAAGATGCGCGCTTGACGGAATCAGAACAGCACACAGCAAAAAGCCCAGCCGAGAGGCCGGGCTTTTTGCTTGTCTTGGTTCACCAGAACCCGGTTACGCAGCTTCGTCGGCAACGGCAGCATCATCGCCATCGGCTTCCATGTCGCCGTCGGCCTCGGCGTCCATCTCCGCCTTGGCACCGCGGCGGGGACTCTTGGCCAGTTGCCCCTCGATCTCCTTGACTGCTTCGGTCTCCGTGACGTGCTGAACGACCGCAATCTCGCGCGACAGACGATCAAGCGCAGCCTCGTAGAGCTGACGTTCGCTGTAAGACTGCTCGGGCTGAGATTCCGATCGATAGAGATCGCGGACCACTTCGGCGATCGCAACAATGTCCCCGGAATTGATCTTCGCTTCATACTCCTGCGCCCGTCGCGACCACATGGTGCGTTTGATGCGCGCGCGGCCCTTCAAGGTTTCGAGCGCCCGCTTGACCAGACCAGGCTCGGACAGCTTACGCATGCCAACATTGGCAATCTTCGCCGTCGGTACCCGCAGTGTCATCTTGTCCTTGATGAAATTGATGACGAACAGTTCGAGCTTGGCTCCGGCAATCTCCTGTTCTTCGATCGCCAAAATCTGGCCGACACCATGCGCCGGATAGACCACAAACTCGTTGGTCTTGAACCCCTGGCGCTGGGTCAGAACCTTCTTCGGCTCCTCGACGTGTGCGGCAGCCCTTGCAACAGACTTCGTATTGACCGCAGGCTTATTGGCCATGGTTGCTTTCGCAGCGGACTTTACAGTCGGCTTGACAGAGGTCCTTGAAACTACCTTCGAGGCAGACGCGGTCTTCGAAGCAATCGTCTTCGAGCCGGCTTTCGAAGCAGCGGTCTTAGAAGCAGCGGTCTTAGCGGACATCCTGGCGGTCTTGCTTGGCATTTCGCCTCTTTTATTTCTTGAGGATTTTCCGGCCGAGCCCTTGGCAGCCGTCGTTCGGGTGATCGGGGCAGCAGTCCGGGTACGAACTTTTGCTGCACCGCGGTGAGGGGTAGAGGCCCTCGAGTTCGTTTTTGAGTTCGTTTTTTTGCGTGTTTTCTGTGACACAGCCTGCGCGCGGGTATTCCCACGCCTTCCTGGATGTTCACGCCAGAGCCCTTCCGGACCCATAAGCAGGTAAAAGCATCGTCGAATTCGAAAACCTGCTCAGTTTAGCACATTTTCCGCGAAAATCAATGATTTATGCTCGCCCGCCCGCACTCTGGCGGGACTTCCGGCGCTTCTGGTCGCAAAAAGGTAAATAGTGGCCAGTAAACGCCTGCCCCAAAATCAGACGCCTAAAACACGCCGGAAAGACTCAGTCCCCTGCACCGGGATTTGAAGAAAAATATTTCTCAAATTTGCCATTTTGGCCCTCAAATTCCTTGGCGTCCGGCGGAGCCTCTTTCTTCTGCGTGATGTTTGGCCAGCTCTTGGCGTATTCGGCATTGACTTCAAGCCACTTCTCGAGCCCCGGCTCACTGTCCGGCTTTATCGCTTCGGCGGGGCATTCCGGTTCGCAAACACCGCAATCGATGCACTCATCCGGATGAATGACGAGCATGTTCTCGCCTTCGTAAAAGCAATCGACAGGGCAGACTTCAACGCAATCGGTATATTTGCATTTGATACAGGCATCGTTGACGACGTAAGTCATCCAAGGCTCCGGCACGCTCAGTTTTGCAGGCTGGGGTAGCGCAGGAATAGCACTGCCGCAAGCGGGGGAACCGCTCAGCGGGCGTAAGTTATCTATGAACCGCGACTGAGGAACCGGATCGAAACGGGCGACCACGGTCGCACGCGCGGGTGCAGCTGAATCACAATCTAGCCATCGGCTCCGCCGGAAACATCCGACATGTCGTCATAAAGGGTTCGTGCTGCGGTCGAACCGCCTCGCCGTTCGGCAAATCCCGTGACCTTAAGGATACGGATGCCTCGCTCCAGTCTGATCGTGAGCACGTCAGACATTTTGAGGGAGTGACCGGGGGATTTCTCCCGTATGCCGTTGACACGAACATGGCCGGCCTCGACCAGCGCAGCAGCTTGGGTACGGGCTTTGACCATCCGCGCATGCCACAACCATTTATCGAGACGCTGGCGCTCCAACACACCCAACGGGTCACTCCAATCGCGAAACCACGCCGCTAGCACGTGCTCCGTAAAAGTGGATACCGGTTTTGCGATCAGAATACGCGCAAGTTATTGATTGAGAGCATCCGGATTTCACTCAGCCGGACATGCTCTCAGGACCGACCGTTCAATCCTTGCGGCTGGCAAGCTGCTCTTTGAGTGCGGCCAGTTTGGCAAACGGCGAGTTCGGATCTATCGACTGCTCGCGCTCGCGCGGCGCGCTGCTGGCGTAGGGACGATGCGAGGGTCCGGCGTCGGAGCGCCCCTCGCGACCGCCCTTGCGGGAACCCTGAACCCGACCCTTATCCTGGTCCCTGTCCCGCCCCTTGTCTTTGAAGCGCTCGCGCGGACGCCCCCCCTTGCCTTCACGCGATTCCCTCTCGTTCCCCGCGGGCGCGCTTTCGGCTGCCCCACCGGCAGACTGTCCACGCCGGCCTCGCCCATACCGCTCGCGCCCTTGCGCTCCCTCGGACGTCTCTTTGTCAGCGGTTGCCGGCTGCGGGCCATCCGGCCGCGCCTGTTGCCGGCGATGCCGATTGCGATCGTGACGCGGACGCCGATCGGCGGACCGACCGCCGGGCCGCCAGACCTCAATCATCGCCGGCGCGCCGTCCGCCTCAGCCGGTGCCGCAACATTCGCGGCGATCTCGGCGGAGACCGCATCGCCTTCGATTGGGCTCCCGGCAACAACGGGCGCGGAATCAGTCGGCACACCATTATTGATGGCCGCCTCGCCGGCGTTGGAAGCCGCCGAGGCCCCGACGGCTGGCGATGCCGCGGACCGCTCCTCGGCAACTTCAGTCGCCGCTTCGACGGTCGTCGCCGCGACTCCGGATGAATCCGCATCCACCGCGGTCTCCGGTTCAACATGTCCGATATCGGCTGTATCCGCGCGGTCGGAAACAGACTCCTGACCCTCAAGCACGCCATCCATCGCAGCCGCTTGCTGCGACGCGCTTTCCGGTACTTCGCCAGAAACCGCTTCCGCGGTGATCCCCGTCACAGGACCGCTCTCCGTTGCAGGTGGCGGTACCGGACACCGCTCCATGCGATAGCCGAGGGCGCTCAAGATGGAGGCGAAATCCTCACCAGCAGTGCCCG
The DNA here is from genome assembly GCF_055390255.1 of Nitrobacter sp. CN101. Classification (NCBI taxonomy): domain Bacteria; kingdom Pseudomonadati; phylum Pseudomonadota; class Alphaproteobacteria; order Hyphomicrobiales; family Nitrobacteraceae; genus Nitrobacter; species Nitrobacter sp. CN101. The sequence goes on along the minus strand of NZ_AP038833.1, from coordinate 553,921 downwards.
CGAGCGACGTCATGGCCTGCGTCACGACAAACCCGCGGCCATCGAATGCGCCGGCGGGCTTTTCGCCGGGCGCCCCTTCCCGCCAGGACAGCGCCGGACGGATCAGGTCGGCAAGCCTTTCGAGAATATCGACGCGGACGGCGCGTTCGCCACATTGCCGATAGCCGAGGGCGCGATAGGCGTCGCGATCGAGCAGCTTGTCCGCCGGGAACGAAGTGCGGCCACTACTTGCGAGATGCTGCGCGCTGGACAGCGCCGAAAGGTCGGCATTCTCCTGCTTCAGTGCCCACAACAGCGAGGCCAGCGACCGCGCAGCCGGCTTCAAAAGCAAGGGGAAATAGATATGGTAGGCGCCGAAACGCACCCCGTATTTGCGCAAGGACGAGCGCGACGGCTGATCGAGATCCTTTAGTTCCGCAGCGACCTTTTGCCGCTCCAGCACGCCGAGCGCCTCGATCAACTGGAAGGCAATGCCGCGTGCGATACCGGTGATATCCTCCGCTTTAGACAACTCGAACAGCGGCCCGAGAAGCTTCTCGATATGGGTTTTCAGCCATAGATCGAGCCTGGCTTGCACCGCCTCGCGCGGCGCTCCGGTCAGCCGTTCGTCGGAAATGATCCGCAGCCGCGGATGCAGCGCGTCGTCTGCGGCCACCAGTCGCGCCACCGCGTCTCCCGTCCAGCGAATGGTGCCATCCGAGGTCAGCACAAACTGGTCGTCCGCCGCCCCCGACAATTTCTCCGCGCGCGCCTCGATTTCGCCAGCTAGCGCCTTTTGCGCGATCGCCTGCAAGGCCTTGGCTTCGGAACCCGCCTCCGCCGCATCCGGCGCGAACGTAAATCCGTCGAGACGGCCGATCACATGGCCCTCAACGATCACCTCACCCGTCTTGCCGATTTCCGTATCCAACATCGTGTTTTCCCGCAGGCGGCGCATCAATACACTGGTCCGGCGGTCAACGAAACGCTCCGTAAGCCTTTGGTGCAGCGCATCGGACAATTTATTTTCGACCTCTCGCGAAATTGCCTGCCAGTGCCCGGGATCGGCCAGCCAGTCCGGGCGATTTGCCACGAAAGTCCAGGTCCGGATCTGCGAGATCCGTCCCGACAAGGTATCGATATCCCCGTCGGCACGATCGGCCTGCGCGACCTGGGCCGCGAACCAGTCGTCAGGAATCTTGCCTTCACGCATCAGAAAGCCAAACAGTGTCGTCACCAGTTCGGCGTGAGCCGCCGGCGCGATCTTGCGATAATCCGGAATTTGGCAAGCGTCCCACAGCCGCTCCACCGCAGCCGCGCTTTGCGCCATGGCGCGCACCTCGACGTCGCGCGCCGCGTGATCGAGCACCCGCAAATCTTCGGCAATCGGCGCGCGGGTCAGTGCCTCGTGCGAAGGAGTCAGCGCCAGCGAGACTTGCAAGGCGCCGAGCGAAGAAAAATCGAGATCGGAATTGCGCCACTGCAGCGTTCTGACTGCCTCAAAAGTGTGGTTCTGCAGCGCGTCCACGAGTTCGGGCTCGAACGGCGCACAGCGCCCGGTGGTGCCGAAGGTGCCGTTGCGAGTGGCGCGGCCGGCGCGGCCAGCAATCTGCGCGAATTCAGCCGGCGTGAGCCGGCGAAACTGGTAGCCGTCGTATTTACGGTCCGAAGCGAAGGCAACGTGATCGACGTCAAGATTGAGACCCATGCCGACCGCGTCGGTGGCGACCAGATAATCGACGTCACCGGATTGGAACATCGCAACCTGCGCATTACGGGTGCGCGGGCTAAGCGATCCCAACACCACCGCTGCCCCGCCGTGTTGGCGTCGGATCAGTTCGGCAATGGCGTAAACCTCGTCCGCCGAGAAGGCGACGATCGCAGTGCGGCGAGGCTGCCGGGTGATCTTGCGGTCGCCGGCGAATTCAAGCTGGGATAGCCGCGGGCGCGTGACGATACTCGCGCCAGGCAGAAGCCGCTCGACGATGGGGCGCATGGTGGCTGCGCCGAGCAGCAACGTCTCGTCGCGGCCACGCCGGCGTAGCAGGCGGTCGGTGAAAACATGGCCCCTTTCAAGGTCGGCCGCGATCTGGATTTCATCGATGGCGAGGAAAGACACGTCAAGATCTCGCGGCATCGCTTCGACGGTCGAGACCCAAAAGCGCGGGCGGGCCGGCTTGATCTTCTCCTCACCGGTGACCAGGGCGACGGAATCCGCCCCGGCGCGGTCGACAATCTTGTTGTAGATCTCGCGAGCGAGCAGGCGCAGCGGCAGGCCGATAATGCCGGAGGAATGCGCCAGCATCCGCTCGATGGCCAAGTGGGTCTTGCCAGTGTTGGTCGGACCGAGCACTGCCGTCACGCCCGCGCCGGGCGCGCGACCGTTGCCGGGCGGAGATATCGAAGATGAAAAGGCCATATTTTCCGAGGGCTTTTGCGGCGCTAGCGGAGCGGGAAGGCGAATGTCAAATCCAAAGCTCCACTGGAGGCTATTGGCGTGGCTCAATCGATCCCAACATTTGCGTAGGCACCCTGCTTGCAGGGGACGCAACCGCACCACGGGATCGGATGTGTTTCACAATGCGACGCATGCCGAGCCGCAGCTTAAGCTTTGGAACGAGTCCGGAACGAATCGCGCCCGAATCGCTGACTCCTGATCTATCTGGCTTCGTTCACCGCAACATCTCGTGTTTGAATGGACCTATGGAAACTAGATCAAGTTCTGCGCCGCTTAACAAGAGCAGCAATTTCTCTTAGTTTATGAATCCATGGACGCATGAATTCGACAGCAGGAGTCAACAGGATTCTCTTGCAGCGAAACGACCCTGTCGCCGGTCCCGCCCAGTGCCAACTCCTACCGGGTTTTAGCTGCCGTCTGCGGCGGTATGGCCGTCGTGCGGAACTCGGTCGCCTCCAGCTTGCCCGTGCCTAGCGGCGTTGGAATCGTCAGACGATAGGGTACGAGCACGCGTGTGCCGGCGATCGGCGCCAGCCAGATCTCCATGTTGCGCTCGGCGGCGAGATATTTGATCGCGAAGCGGTCCGGGACGTAGCCGGCGATCGGCGAAAAAAAGATCGCACAGACCACGACCGGGCCTTGATAGCCTTTTCCCGACTTCACCATGTCCATGCGCTTGAAGTCGAGGCGCAGGTCGTAGCGCATGCGGCCGTCGAAGATCCCGGTCGAGGCATGACAGGCGCTGGGGCCGAGCGGGTCGGTAGTGCCGGGAGCCCGCAGCAGCGTTGCGCTCATTGGATCGAACACGCCGCGCTTGTGCGCATCGTTGACCGGAATGCGCTTGGGGTCGACCGGTGGGCTCGGCTCGATGACGAAATCCTTTACATTGCCGCCCGCCAGCGACATGCGAATGGTCTCGGATTTCTTGGAGGACGAGATGGTCGCAATATAGCTCGCGGGAATCAACGCGCCGTTGACGATGCGGCCCTGCGAGGAGCCCGTGCCGGTCCCGTGGGCAAGCGCCTTTAGAAGCCCCGTGGCGCCCCCGCTTGCCGCGGCCGAATACTGATCGTCGAGGATATCGACTGTCCAGGCGCCGGTGCCGACGAGAATCCCCGCCAAGGTGACGTCATAGCGAGCCTCAAGCTTGCCCTGCGCCGCCGCCGGCGCCGCCACCGTCAACATCGCGGCAAACATGGCAAACGGCACGCCGGCCAGTTGCCAAATTGAACAAAGAATCCATCGGAGCAACGTCGTCCGGCATAAGCTCACAACGGGTGGCCCTGCATGTCTCCGTCTGGTCCCGAATATTCTAACAGACTTGGCTTTCCCAAGCCTGCAGACTATCGCCGGTTGTAACGACCGTTGAATCCTCATCTAAGCAGAAGCCACCGAGGGAACCCAGCCCGGCACATCTGCGAACACGTGAAAAAACAGGGTCGGCTCGGGATTACCGCTTCGGGCCCTGACAAATCTCGGCCTCCTCTGCAACACCGTGGTCGATGGCCATCCGTCGATACGGATTGCGCCCTTTATATGATGCAGGGCACGATGCAGGCAACGCGCGCAGAAATCCGGCCAGAATAATGAGGCGGATGGGGTTCATGAGCGCAAATAAGCCGAGTTCGGTCCCGACGCCTTGACGCCCTGCTGCTGTCCCCCTATACGTCCGGCGTTCCTAAAATGGACACGATTTCGAACCCCGAGCCCGCCTTGAAGGCAGATGCCGGGGACGACAGAGGATTTTCGTATGTCCCGGCGCTGCGAACTGACGGCCAAGGCTCCTTTGGTGGGCCACAGGGTCAGCCACTCCAACATCAAGACCAAGCGGCGCTTCCTGCCGAACCTGGTGAACGTCACCTTTGTGTCAGAAACTCTGGCCAGTTCAGTCCGGTTCCGGGTGTCGACCCATGCCCTGAGGAGCGTGGACCATCGCGGCGGTTTCGATGCCTTCCTGTTGAAGGCGAAGGACTCAGAGCTTTCACCGAAAGCGGTCGAGATCAAGCGCCAGATCCAAAAGAAGCAGACCGCCAAGGCCGGCTAGAGCCTTTCCGATTCTTAGCAGGACTCTATCATTCGATCTGACGCCTTTTTCTTCACGCGAACAGGTCTCCATCCTCGGGTCAAGCCCGAGGACCATGCTTCGCTCGAAAACGCTATAGTAACAGCAGCTCCGATTGTCCGCCTCGAGCGCTGGCCCTCCCCCCTTCAATTCTCGACCAGCGTGAACTGCATCAGCAGCGTGCGCTGGATCAACGAAAAATTGTCATCGGACACGAGCGTTAGAACGACTTCTCCATTGTCGTTCACGAACGCACTGAGTCCTTCGAAATTGTCGATCTCCTGTCCGAGATCGGCATCGAAAATCGAGGGGCCATCCACCAGCGCGCCGGGCACGATCGCATCGATCTTGATACGGCGGATGCGGACACCGATGCCGCCTGTCAGCGAGAATTTGCGTTCGAGGATCAACAGGTCCCCCGCAGGCAGCAAACAGGCGTCGCTGACATCGAAATTCTCGGTCCGATGGATGGCGAACCGGCCAGGCGAGGGTCCGCCGATCAGGAACGCGATGATATTGCGACCCGTATCGAGCCCACGTTCGGAGATCGCGATCAGCGTACCGCCGAGCGGTCTGTCGCGTGGAACGACCACCATCGCCTCAATGCCCCTGTTGAACGGCAACCCGCGGATCGCCCCCGGCACCTCGACCTCTTCTCCCCGCGCGCGGGTATATCCCCTGTCGAAATCGAAGCGCATGATCCGGTTGGCCCGCTCGATGCCGACATAGACCAGCGATCCATCGAGCGCGATCGATTCAGTATCGAACCAGCCGCGCGCGGTGATCGGCTTGCCATCGTGTCCTAGCATCGGCGCGGCCTCGACGTCCGCGAGCCCGACCATCTCACCGACCGTCCCATAGACGATGCGGCCGGTGAACCAGGTGCCTTTGTCGCTGGCGGAAATGAACTGTTGCCCTTTTGAATCAAGCAACAAGCTCGACAACCCTCCGAAACCGCGAAACGAGGAGGTAAGGATCAGCCCGCCGCGAAAGGCGAGCGATCCGAAGCGGGTACGCGAGTGATCGCGCAGATCGAACGAGGCGACATGCCGGGCGTTAACGGCAATCGACACCGCCGCTGGCGGCGTCAGCTCGTCAGGCGGCGGTTGTTCAGGCGCGTGGGTTGCGAATCTCGCGCTGGCCACGGAGGGGTTCGTCAACAGCAGGCCGGTTGACATCACGAAAAGCAGGCTGCGGCGATCGATCAATGGTGCCATTCGCGAAGGACCGATCTGTCCGTGATGCGTCCCATACGCAGCACGGCATGTTGGCACCGCCGGGGATGCTGCGGACACCGCTGTGTGTAATGGCCCCGCTTTTGCGAAGCAACGCGTTTGCATCCCGTTCGGGATGCCACCAACGCGCGCCGAGCGACTACGAATGCAGCTTGCGCGGGCGGCGTACTGGCGCCGGCGGCGGATCATGCGTCTCGCTGAACAGTTCGGCGAGCTGTTCAGTAATGGCGCCGCCGAGTTCTTCGGCATCCACGATGGTCACCGCGCGGCGATAATAGCGCGTCACATCGTGACCGATGCCGATGGCAATCAGTTCGACCGGAGATCGGGTTTCGATTTCCTCGATCACCCATCGCAGGTGACGCTCGAGATAATTTCCCGGATTGACCGAGAGAGTGGAATCATCGACCGGTGCACCGTCAGATATCATCATCAAAATTTTACGCTGCTCGGAACGGCCCAGCAGCCGCTTATGCGCCCAGTCCAGCGCCTCACCGTCGATGTTCTCCTTGAGCAGACCCTCGCGCATCATCAACCCGAGGTTTTTCCGGGCCCGCCGCCAGGGGGCATCGGCGGCTTTATAAATGATATGACGGAGATCGTTGAGCCGCCCCGGCGTGACCGGCTTGCCGGCGGCGAGCCACGCCTCACGCGACTGCCCACCCTTCCAGGCTCGCGTCGTGAAGCCGAGAATTTCGACCTTGACGCCGCATCGTTCCAGCGTGCGTGCCAGAATATCGGCGCAGGTCGCGGCCACCGTGATCGGCCTGCCTCGCATCGAACCGGAATTGTCGAGCAGCAACGTCACCACGGTATCACGGAAGGTCGCCTCTTTCTCGTGCTTGAAAGATAGCGGCTGATAGGGATCGATCACCACGCGCGCCAACCGCGCCGGATCGAGAATGCCTTCCTCCAGATCAAACTCCCAGGCGCGATTTTGTTGCGCCATCAAGCGACGCTGAAGGCGATTGGCGAGCCGCGCCACGATGCCCTGCAGGTGCGCAAGCTGCTTGTCGAGATAGCTACGCAGCCGCTCCAGTTCGTCGTGATCGCAGAGGTCTTCAGCAGCGATGATCTCATCGAATTTTGGCGCGAAAGCGTGATATTCCGGGCCGCGCGGTTCATTGGCGCCCCTCACATTGGGCCGCGTTGCCTCGCCGGGCATCTCATCCTCAGCAAGGTCGCCATCCTCGAAAGCGTCGCTCGCGGAAGCCTGCGCGCTTTCCATGGCGCCGTCCGGCATTTCATCAGTCGCATCCTGCGCCTGATCCGCATTCATCTCCTGGGCGGCCTCGCTGTCGAGCGAGCCTTCCGCGCCGGACTGATCGTTCTCGCCCTCGCGGTTGTCGTCCTGGTTCTCCTCCTTCTCTGTCTCGGTATTGGTGTCGTCACCGAGATCGAGCTCCGACAACAGGTCGTGCACGAGGTCGCCGAACTTCGCCTGGTCCTCGGTAAAATGGCTGAGCTGATCCAGCCGAGTGCCGATCTTGTCTTCCAGGAACGGTCGCCAAAGATCGACCACCTTGCTCGCGGCGGTAGGCGGCGGCAGGCCGGTTAGCCGCTCGCGCACCATCATCGCCAGCGCATCCGACAGCGGCGCGTCGGCACGGTCGGTGATCTCGTCGTATTTGCCGCGATGGAAATGATCGTCGAGCATCGCAGTCAGATTCTTTGCGACCCCTGTCATCCGGCGAGAACCAATGGCCTCGACCCGAGCCTGCTCTACTGCGTCGAATACGCCCTTCGCCTGCGGATTACCGGGCATCAGCTTGCGGTGCACTTTCGGATCGTGGCAGGCGATCTTCAGCGCGATGGAATCCGCATGACCCCGCACGATCGCCGCGTCGCGCCTGCTCATCTTGCGCCCGGGCTCGGGCAGCCGCGCCTTACCCGGCGACAGACCGGGCCGCTCGATGGCAAACGTCACTTCAAGCTCAGGTTGTCGGGCGATGGCGCGCAGGCAGGACGTCACCGCACGCTTGAAAGGCTCGGTCGGCGCTTCCTTCGGCGCGGTACGGAACTTGTTACTGGGTGATGCGGTGCTCATAACGCCTTTCCCTCTCCCCGCGCGCGGGGAGAGGTATACAGAATCAACTCAACGCCACGTTGACCGCGGATTCGCTCAGTTCGACGTTGAAGCAGCGTTGGTAGAACTCAGCGACCAGCGGACGCTCGAGTTCGTCGCACTTGTTGAGGAAGGTAACGCGAAAGGCAAAGCCCAGATCGTCGAAAATCTCGGCGTTCTCCGCCCAGGTGATGACGGTACGTGGGCTCATCACCGTGGAGAGATCGCCGTTGGCGAAGGCATTACGCGTGAGATCCGCTAACCTCACCATTTTACCGACAGTATCGCGGCCTTCTGGCGTGCGATAGCGTCGGGCCTTGGCCAGAACAATCTCGACCTCGTTGTCGTGCGGTAAATAGTTCAGCGTGGCAACAATGTTCCAGCGGTCCATCTGCGCCTGATTGATCTGCTGGGTGCCATGATAAAGGCCGGAAGTGTCGCCGAGACCAATGGTATTCGCCGTCGCGAACAGGCGGAACGCCGGATGTGGCTTGATGACTCGGCTCTGATCGAGCAGCGTCAAGCGCCCTGAAGATTCCAGCACGCGCTGGATCACGAACATCACGTCCGGACGGCCGGCATCGTATTCGTCGAAGCACAACGCCACATTGTTCTGGTAGGCCCATGGCAGAATGCCGTCGCGGAATTCGGTGACCTGCTTGCCGTCCTTGACCACGATCGCATCCTTGCCGACGAGATCGATCCGGCTGATGTGACTATCGAGATTGACGCGCACGCAAGGCCAGTTCAATCGCGCCGCCACCTGCTCGATATGGGTTGATTTGCCGGTACCATGATAGCCGGTGACCATGACACGGCGGTTCTTGGCGAAGCCGGCGAGAATTGCCAGCGTGGTTGCGCGATCGAAGCGGTAGTCGGGATCAATATCCGGCACGTGCGGATCAGCCCCGGAATAGGCGGAAACCTCGAGATCACTGTCGATTCCGAACACCTGCCGCACCGACACCTTCATGTCTGGCAGGCCTGCGGAGGTTTCGTTTTTGGTCATGGCGGCGGTCGTCATCAATCCTCCGAGGTTCGGGGGGCGCTCCCGAAACCAGGACGCGCATGGCTACGGATGAGAGGCCCGCGCGAAATTTAGCAGAGAGCAGTAGCCGGCAGAAGCCCGTCAGACGATCAAAGTTCCATTGGGATATCATCGAGATATGCACCAAATGCAGATTTTGAAGGACTGCTCCGCGAATCAGGCCCGCTCAGCCAAAATTTTACCGGAAGAACTCTTGAACCAAGGAAACCTTGGAGACATTTGGTGTAACTAGGCGCCAGCCGGGGCGCGAGGACTTTCGTGACCGATTTCATCGCGCATTTGAGCAGCCTCGTGGCCGCCCATGCAGGGCTCGCCTATTCCGCGGTCTTTCTCGCTGCGTTGCTCGAAGCCGTTCCGGTGTTCGGCTCGCTCATCCCCGGTTCGACAATCATTCTCGCAATGAGCGCCCTGATCGGCAGCGGCGAATTGAAACTTTTACCGGTCATGCTTGCCGCGATCGTCGGGGCCGTCATCGGCGACGGCAGCGCGTTCTGGATCGGGCATCGATCCGAACGCGAAATCCTCGGGGTCTGGCCGATGTCGCGCTATCCCGGCCTCGTCGCACAGAGCAAAACCTTCTTCAATCGTTATGGCACGCTGGCCGTATTCTTTGCCCGCTTCGTCGCACCGGTACGCGCCCTGGTGCCGCTGACGGCCGGCGCGCTGGGGATACCGCCGTTGCTATTTTCTACCGTGAACATCCCGGCGATCCTGCTCTGGGCTTCCGCGCATATCTTGCCCGGCGCGCTCGCAATATCGGCGCTGCATCATTATGGCGGGCTACCTCATCATTTCGGCAAACTGATCTGGATTGCTGCCGTGATCGTCGTAGCCGCGACCATCGGCGCCGGGACATGGTGGCGTTACCGCGGGCGCGGCTGCAACGTGTCTGCCACTGTGGATAAGCGAACCGGCTAGTGGTCCGGTTCTAACATTCGCATCCCGGTTCAGCAGGCGCTTTTGCGGGGATTGGAACCACGGGACCACTAGCAACTCGAAACTTCTAGTGGAGTTTTGGATTCTACATTCGCAATGCGCGCCCGCAGCAGGTGGGGTGCGAATGTCAAATCCACTCCACTCGCTATCATTGGAGCGATCATGACCAAACCTCTTGTGGTGTCCATTCCACACCGCCTCGGCAAGGACGAAGCGGTGCGCCGGATGAAAGCGGGACTTGGCAGCGCCCGAACGCAATACGCCCAGTTAATCCAGGTCAATGAAGAACTGTGGAGCAGCGACCGCCTGGTTTTTTCCGTCACGGCCATGAAACAGCAGGTATCGGGAATTATGGACGTCTCCGAAGACCATGTTCGTCTCGAAGTGACATTGCCCTGGCTGCTCAGTCGCCTGGCCCACGGAATTCAGGGCGTGATTCAGAAAAAAGGCACGCTGATGCTCGAGAAAAAAACGGATGAACGTTGACAGGTGACGCCAACGTTCGATGGGACCAGCGCGAGGCGACGCCTCACGCGCTGCGCACGACCGTCTTCAGGTAATTGTATGCCTTGATGATCTCGATCAGGCGATCTTCCGTCGAGCGATCGCCGCCGTTGGCATCGGGATGATGCTGCTTCACCAGCATCTTGTATTTCGCCTTCACTGTTTCGAGCGTCGCGTCGGCGCCGAGCCCCAATACTTGTAACGCCTTGCGCTCCGCGTTGAATATCTTGCGCGTCTCGGGTTTGGCTTCGGAGCCTGACCCCGGACCGGGACGCCATTTTCCGCGGCCATTGAGTTCACCGAACACGCTGAAGGGATCGGCCATTCCCTCAAGGTCGATGTCGCCAGACTTGCCTTTGCCCTTGGTGCCGTTGGCGCCCATCTTCCAGGTCGGACGGTGGCCGGTCAGCGCATCCTTCTGATAGCGCGCGACTGCGTCCGCATTCATGCCCTGAAAGAAATTGTAGGACTGGTTGTACGCGCGAACATGGTTGAGGCAGAAATGGAAATACTCGCGCTCATTGCCGCGGCCTTTCGGTGCGCGGTGCGATCCTCTGCTCTCACAGTCCGGCCACTCGCAAGCGACCACTTCCTCGCGCGCGCGCGGTTGCTTCGCACCGGCCCTTGGCTTGATGCGGATGCTATCGAAGAATTTCGACGAATCTATCGGCATGATGTGTTTGACACCGCAATGCTCTAGGCTTCAAGTCTTGACATCGCATTTATTCCGTCCGGCATCCGCGCCATTGACGGAAACGAACGATGGGCGTTAAGTCGCTCGCCATGAGCGTGAAGGATAGCATCTCGCAGAAACTCAACGAAGCTTTCGCGCCAGAAAGCCTCGATGTCGCCGACGAGTCGTATCTTCATGAGGGTCACGCCGGCCATCGGCCGGGCGGCGAGACGCATTTCCGTATTCATATTGTGTCGCGGGCTTTCGAAGGAAAGAGCCGGGTCGAGCGTCATCGGATGATAAATACGCTGCTCGCCGCGGAACTGGCCGGACCCATTCACGCGCTGGCGATTCGGGCGACGGTACCGGGCGAACCGGGAAGCTGAGTGCGGGGCACGCGGACACAAGGCCCGTCCCTCGTGGTGGTTTCAACTGGATGTGGATAGTCCGGCCGGCAAGAGCCGCTTCGAAGCAGCGTGTCCATCGCCAGCGCACACGCCGTTCAAAATTCACCTTGCGCTTTTATCGGATATTAACCCGCTTTTCAGTACATCGGAGCAGACTACCTCCGTGTTACGGCAAAACGCGAACGCAATAGGACGTAACACATTCGGATTCGACTCGCTGGAATCATCCATGGCCGAAGCAGCCTCGACGGCGCTCATCGCCGAACTGGAAAGTGCGGTGAAGGGCGGCTCATCCGAGCGACGGCTCCAGATGCTTCGCCAGGTCACCGACCTGTTCCTGTCCGATGCCGACCGGCTCAACGAAAATCAGATCGGCGTCTTCGATGACGTTCTCGTCCGGCTGATGGAGCAGATGGAGGCGCGCACGCTGGCGCAACTCAGCACGAACCTTTCGGGGTCAAGCCTCGCGCCGAAGGAGACCGTCCGGCAACTTGCTTATCATCAGGATGAATCAGTCGCAGTACCGGTTTTGACAAGATCAAACAGACTGTCTGACGGCGACCTGATTGAAATCGCGAGCCTGCGCGGGCCGCAGCACCTGCTCGCCATATCGCACCGCGATACTTTGAGCGAGGGAGTGACCGACGTGCTGCTTAAACGCGGCGATTCGCGGGTCTCCCATACGCTGGCCAAGAATGCAGGCGCGCGCTTCTCCGAAACCGGCTACGCGGTTCTGGTTGAAAGCTCCGAAAAGGACGATTCTCTCGCTGAGAAGCTTGGGCTGCGGTTGGACATCCCGCTCAAGGTGCTCCGCGAACTTCTTTCTCGAGCCAGCGCTGCGGTGCGAGAGCGTCTGCTCAAGGCGGCGCCCCCTGAAATGCGCGCGAAGATTCAAGCTGCGATCCAATCAGTGGTCGAACAGATCGCCTCGCCCAGCGTGGCCCCGGTCAACTACGCCGAGTCGGAGTCGATGGTCCTTGCCCTGAACCGGGCCGGAAAGCTCGGCGACCAAACCATCAACCGGTTTGCGATACAGGGTGAGTACACCCACATCATTGCCGCGCTCGCGCTGTTGAACTCAGTGAGAACCGAAGCAATCGAGCCGCTGATCACCAACCCTCGCCCCGACGGATTGATCGTTGCCTGCAAGGCCGCGCGGCTGGACTGGTCAACGACCAATATGATCCTTCGCAATCGCCCGCATTGCCGTCCTCTGACCAAGCAGGAATTCGAAAGCGGCCGCGAAGTGTTCGACGCGCTCTCTCTGTCATCAGCGCAACGCACCATCCGGTTCTGGTCCGCGCGCGGCTCAGCGAGGAAAGCCGATGCGCCGGACACGGCGGTCGCCATTTCGGACATCTGAGCCATGAGTTGGGGCAATCGGAAAGACGACCGGGTGACGTTCGCTACCGGCTATTCCGTCCTGATGATGGGAATCGACGGAACATGGCAACGGTCATGCACCATGCTGGACATCTCCAACAGCGGCGCGCGGCTTCAGGTGAAAGACTCGATCGAAGGATTGAACCTCAAGGAATTCTTTCTGCTCCTGTCATCGACCGGCCTCGCCTTTCGTCGCTGTGAGCTCGTCCGCGTCAATGGCGATGAGATTGGCGTCAAATTCGTTGAGGACAAGGTTCCGAACAAGAAGAAAGGCCGGGCGCTTGCCAAATCCGATTCGTGACATAGCGCGTTTTTGAGCGAAGCATGTCCTCGGACTTGACTCGATGATGGATACGCTACTGCCCGCTTCGAGCGGTTCTAGATCGTCTCCACTCCGCGCGGCACCGGCTGAATGCGCAGCGCCGTGATGCGATTGCGCTCGCGACGCAAAACCCTGAAGCGAAAGCCGTAAAAGGTAAAATTCTGGCCACGCTCCGGGATCGAACGCGCCTCGTGAATCACGAGGCCTGCGATGGTGGTCGCCTCCTCGTCTGGAAGATGCCAGTCCATGGCGCGATTGAGATCACGGATCGGCACCGAACCATCCACCACGACCGAACCGTCGGCTTGTTGCCGAACCCCGGCTACGACCACATCGTGCTCGTCGGAGATATCGCCGACGATCTCCTCGAGAACGTCTTCCAGCGTCACCATGCCCTCGACTTCACCGTATTCGTCGACCACCAGCGCGAAGTGAGTCTTGCGGCGGCGAAACGCCTTAAGCTGATCGGAAACTGGGCGCATCTCCGGCACGAACCACGGCGGCAGCGCAATCGCGTTGACGTTGATTCGGGCAATATCGCCCTCCGAGGCGTGGATCGCCCGCAATAGATCCTTGGCATGGAGCACACCGACAATGTTCTCCGGCTTGTCGCGCCAGAGCGGAATGCGGGTGTATTCGCTAACAAGCACCTCGCGGACGAGGTCCTCGGGGGGCAAGTCGGCATTGACCGTCACCATCGCGGTGCGATGAACCATCACGTCCGACACCGCGAGATCGCCGAAGCGGAACACATTCTGGATGTATTCGGCCTCACCGCTTTCGATTCCGCCGTGTTCGGCGGATTCACCGATCAGCCCTTCGATCTCCGCGCCGGTCAACACGTCATGTTGCGAGACTTCCTTGACGCGAAGTGCACGCAGGATGGCGCGCGAGGCCGAATTGAGCAGCCAGTTCAGCGGGTAAAACAGGATGTAGGATACATACAGCGGATAAGCGATCCACTGCGAAACCGGCTCCGGCTGCCGGATCGCCAGGGTCTTCGGCACCTGCTCGCCGATCACGATGTGCAGCGACGAGAACACAAGAAATCCGGTCAGGAACGAGGTCAAATGCAGCGCCGGTTCCGGCATGCCGAGCGGCCGCAGCAGAGGATCGAGCAGGGCCGCGACCGTTGGCTCGCCGATCCAGCCGAGGCCGAGAGATGCCATGGTGATGCCGAGCTGGCAGCAGGCGAGATAGGCCTCGATGTTGCCCAAGATGTCGCGCATCAGCCGCGCCCCGAACCGACCGCGTTCCACCATCGCCTTGACGCGATAGCCGCGGCTTTTCACCAGCGCGAATTCCGCCGCAACGAAGAACCCGTTGGCAGCAAGCAGCAGCAAGGCGAGCAGTATCTGCAGGAAAGTCGAACTCATTGCGGCCCCACGGCCTTGCCGAACTTATCCGATTCGACCATTCACATCCCCCACACCAGGCATTGCCTGCGAATGTCAGAATCAAAGTTGCTGTAAGGACATTGCGACGTCGGGATCAACACTTGATCACGTTCACGACTTTGAATCGAATCGACCCAAAATCATGACCGTGATCGATTCCAATATTTGGAGCGGGATGCGGACGGAAAACCGCCCCACACTTTTTCTCATCCCGCTCTATAGCGTTTTCGAGCGAAGTGGGAACCGGTTCGCGTGAAGAAAATGCGTCAAATCAAGATCATAGAGCCTCGCTTCTGATTCCATCAGAAGCGAAAAGGCTCTAGGCCGGTGCGTCTGCGAGCTTGCGGACCAGAAAATCCCGTACCATCGAGGGCTCGACGTCCGATGACACGACCGCCTGACCGATCGCCTTCAGCAGAATGAAGGTCAACCGGCCGCGCTTCACCTTTTTGTCTTGCGCCATCAGCGCCATAAGCGCGTCCGCATCGGCCAAGCCTTCTTGCTTGAATCCGGCGATGTCCTGCAAGCGCGTCGGCAGACCCGCCGCCGCTAGGTGCCGCTGGATGCGAGACACATCGGCAGCCGCGATCATTCCGAGTTGCGCCGAGAGTTCGGCGGCCAACACCATGCCGATCGAGACGCCCTCGCCGTGATAAAGGCGACCGCAAAATCCGGTGGCTGCTTCCAGCGCGTGGCCGAAGGTGTGTCCGAGATTGAGCAACGCACGCTCGCCGGTCTCGCGCTCGTCGCGAGCGACGATGGCAGCCTTGGCGCGGCAGCTAGTGGCGACCGCGTGCTCGCGCGCCGCGCCGCCCTGGACGATGCTTGCATGATTGGCTTCCAGCCACGCGAAGAACGCCTCATCGCCGAGCAGGCCGTATTTGGCGACTTCGGCATAGCCAGCGCGGAACTGGCGCGGCGACAACGTATCCAGCACGGCAGTGTCCGCGACCACCAAGATCGGCTGGTGAAAGGCGCCGACCAAATTTTTTCCCTGCGGCGAGTTGATGCCTGTCTTGCCGCCCACGGACGAATCTACCTGCGCCAACAGCGAGGTCGGCACCTGCACGAAATCGACGCCACGGCGTACGATCGCGGCGGCGAAGCCCGCGAGATCGCCGACCACGCCTCCGCCAAGCGCGACAACAAGATCGTTGCGCTCGATCCTGGCCTTGATCAGTTCCTCACAGACAAATTCGACGCCTTCGTAACTCTTTGAGACCTCCCCTTCGTCGACGACAATCCGCGACGTTGCGAGACCGGCACCGATAAGCGATGCCTCGGTTCGCTTAAGCCAATGGGTGGCAACATATTCGTCTGTGACGACGGCGACGCGTGCGCCGGGACGCAACGCGGCGATTCGCTCGCCTAGCGACGGCAGGATGCCCCGGCCGATGACAATGTCGTAGGAACGCTCACCGAGCGCGACGTCAACGGTGATCGGGTCCGGGTTTTTCAGCGGAGTGGTCATTGCGTGGTGTTAAATCCCTCATCAGTTTTTTTTGCAGTCGTTTCGCCGCGGCAAAGCCCGAGATGAAGCAGGCCGATGCATTCATCGACGATCCGTTCGTACGGCGCGTCGCGCGAGACGACCGTGATATTCGCCAGCTGGTAGATGGGCTCGCGCTCGGCGATCAGCCGCTCGATCGTCGCGGCCGCATCGCCCGTTTGCAGCAAGGGTCGATCGGCTCGGCGCCTCACCCGGCGCAGAATCACCTCGGCGTCCGCCTTGAGCCAGATCGAGACCGCCCGCTCGCACAGGCGCGCCCGGGTTTCCTCGCGCAGCACGGCGCCACCACCGGTCGCGAGCACGATCGGGCCCCCATTCAACAGCCGCGCGATCACGCGCGCTTCGCCATCCCGGAAATGGGGTTCGCCATGGGTTTCGAAAATTTCGGGAATCGACATTCCGGCCGCGAGCTCGATCTCGACGTCAGCATCGACGAATCGCATCCCGAGACGCGCCGCAAGACGCCGCCCGATGGTGGACTTGCCGGCTCCCATCATGCCGACAAGCGCCAGCGACCGCCCGGCGAGCGCCGCGACTATGGCGGTCTCGGGGGATGCGCCGACGTTGGTCGGTGAAACGGTTTCGGACGTCAAAAGACACCTGCTGGAACGCGGTTGCACGTTTGAAGTGGATTTGACATTCGGCCCTTCCATGGTTTCCGGCGGCGAATGCTCGAATCCAAAGCCCACGACAAGTCGGGACCGCTCATCCCGGCCAGCTATACTACTCTCGTCAAGGAGGTTGCCAGAGACTCTTGCGCCTGGCTTGCGAACATGTTGGTACTTGTTGCGCTCGCCTGAAGGTAAATATCGTGCTCGGGACTGCAAATGCCCAGCCTGTTCCGCTTTCTGACAATCGTCGCGGCGCTCGGTGCGATCGGCTACGGCGTAATTTTCGGGCTGGCGAATTTCGTCGACCCGACGCCGCGGGAAATGACGGTGACCATCCACCCGGATCAATTTCTCAAGAAATAGCTGCTACCCCTGCGGTATGAAATCCGATAATTCCCCCGACGCGAAGCTGGCCACCCTGTTCCTCGACATGCTGGCGGCCGAGCAAGGCGCCGGCGACAACACGCTCGACGCCTACCGCCGGGATCTCGAGGACTTATCCGCATTCCTCACCCGCTCGCGGCAGAATTTCGTCATCGCCGGCACCCAGACGCTACGAGACTATCTCAATGACCTCGACCTGAGGGGGTTTAAGTCATCAAGCGTCGCGCGGCGTCTGTCAGCGATGCGTCACCTGTTTCGTTTTCTGCTGAGCGAACGCGTCAGGAGCGACGATCCGGCGGCCATCCTTTCGGGTCCAAAGCGCGGACGCAGCCTGCCGAAAATCCTGACGATAGCTGATGTCGACCGCCTGCTCGCGCGCGCAAAGATGGATGCCGAATCTCCGGACATCTCACCTGCCCGGCGATTGCGCGCGGCGCGGCTGTATTGCCTGCTGGAAGTGCTATATGCTACCGGGCTCCGCGTATCCGAACTGGTCTCGCTACCGCTGTCGGCGGCGCGGCGCGATGCCCGCATGATCGTGGTGCGCGGCAAGGGCAACAAGGAGCGATTGGTACCGCTCAACAACGCGTCACGGCAGGCGATGGCAGACTATCTTGTCGCGATGGACGATCAGCGCGGCGCAGGCAAAGCCGCAGGAGCACGGCCAAAATGGCTGTTTCCATCGTTCGGCGAAAGCGGTCACCTGACACGCCAGCACTTTGCGCGTGAGCTGAAGGAACTCGCGGCGGCGGCCGGTCTCGCGCCCCGGCTGGTCTCACCGCACGTGCTGCGCCATGCTTTCGCAAGCCATCTGCTGCATAACGGCGCAGACCTGCGAATCGTACAGACGCTGCTCGGCCATACCGATATCTCGACCACGCAAATCTATACGCACGTCGTGGAAGAGCGCCTGAAAAGCCTGGTACGCGACCTGCACCCGCTGGCGGAGGCCTGACCGGCGTTCATGCGCAGACGCCATCGAACAGACCATTGCGACCCGACCCTGACTTCAAGTATTCCGCTTCACCCTTGACTTAACGCCCATCAGCCGCGAAAGAGCGCTCGCGCTCAACTGTACCTAACCAGCCATCGGGCCCCCAGCCTCACCCACTTTCTAAATATTTGAACAAAAAGACTTTTCTCTATCCGATCGATAGATTTCGCCTCCACGCGCCTTCGTCTCTATACTGCTGGAATGCCCGATCCCATGCGTAGCTACCTCGATTTCGAAAAACCCGTCGCCGAACTCGATTCCAAGATCGACGAACTCCGTGCGCTCGCCGCCTCCGGCAGCGACATCAGCGAGGAGATTTCCAGTATCGAGGAGAAGGCCGCGCAGGCTCTGAAGGATCTCTACGCCAGCTTGACTCCCTGGCAGAAAACCCAGGTGGCACGGCACCCGCAGCGTCCGCACTTCTCTGATTTCGTCAAGGGGCTGATTACCGAGTTCACGCCGCTGGCCGGCGACCGAAAGTTCGGCGAAGACGAGGCGCTTATCGGCGGCTTCGGCCGCTTCCGAGGCGAAAGCATCTGCGTTATCGGACAGGAGAAGGGCGCAACCACCGAAAGCCGGCTGAAGCACAATTTCGGGATGGCGCGCCCGGAAGGCTATCGCAAGGCGGTCCGGCTGATGGATATGGCCGACCGTTTCGACATTCCCGTGCTGTCGCTGGTCGATTCCGCCGGAGCTTATCCCGGCATCGGCGCCGAGGAGCGCGGCCAGGCCGAGGCGATCGCGCGCTCGACCGACGCGTGCCTGTCGCTCGGCGTCGCCAATATCGCCGTGATCATCGGCGAGGGCGGCTCCGGCGGCGCCATCGCGATCGCCACCGCAAACCGCGTTTTGATGCTGGAACATGCGATCTATAGCGTGATCTCGCCGGAAGCCGCGTCGTCTATCCTCTGGCGCGACGGAAGCAAGGCGCAGGAAGCAGCGACCAACATGAAAATCACCGCGCAGGATCTGCTGCGGTTCGGCGTGATCGACACCATCCTCAAGGAGCCGCGGGGCGGTGCACACCGCGATCCCGCCGCCACTGTCGCGCTTGCCGGGGACGCTATCGCCGACGCGTTGAACGATCTGCGTACTCTCGACCGCGACTCGCTTCGTAAGCAGCGCCGCCAGAAATTCCTCGAAATCGGGCGTAAACTGGGCTGAGTACCAAGCGCTTTACCCACGTTTCGACGACACAAATCTGTGCCTCTTTTCGATTGTCGGAACCGGGTCCGGGTCCCGGCAAATCCCATCGCTTAGAATTAGAGCATGGCTTTGGTTCCGGAAGCCGCTGAACCGCCCTAATTCAGCCCCGTCCGGAATATTTAGTCTCCATTCACCACTCGAAGTCGTAGTTCATCTTGTTCGGTTCCACTTGGCTTGCGGGCCCGGAGGCTTAAGGATAATATTTTATTCAATGGCTTGGGGCACGATGCCATGAATTTGGGGTGCAGCTTGCCCGTCCTTTGCGGAGCTTTGCTTTGATCAATCGCTCGGCTGCTCGCGCGATCGTGACCTTTGCCGTGCTGACGGGCGGTGCGCTTCTGGCCGGCTGCAACACCGACGACGCCTCACTCGCGAGCAACGCCAAAGCCAACCAGCCGGTGCCGCCCAAGGTTGTCGCCGCCATGACCGCGAAGGACATGGAGCTGCAATCGCCGATCCTGGTCAGGCTATTCAAGCAGGAAGCCGAACTCGAGGTTTGGAAGCAGGACCGGTCTGGCAAGTTCGCCTTACTCAAGACCTACCCGATCTGCCGCTGGTCCGGCGATCTCGGCCCGAAGACACGCGAGGGGGACCGTCAGGCTCCGGAAGGATTCTACAGCATCTCGCCGGCGCAAATGAATCCGCGCTCCGCCTACTACCTCTCGTTCAACACTGGCTATCCCAACGCCTACGACAAGTCGCTGGGTCATACTGGTTCCGAATTGATGGTGCATGGCGACTGTTCCTCGCGCGGCTGCTACGCCATGACCGACGAGCAGATCGCCGAAATCTATGCAATTGGACGGGAGTCATTCTTCGGCGGTCAGCGCGCCTTCCAGTTCCAGGCCTATCCGTTCCGCATGACGCCCGTAAACTTTGCGAAGCATCGCAACAACCCGAACATGCCGTTCTGGAAAATGATCAAGGAAGGCAACGATCATTTCGAGGCGACGCATCAAGAACCGAAGGTCGCGTTCTGCGAGCACAAGTACGTGTTTGATCCGGCGTCCCCGCCCGGCTCCGCCAGGCCGCTTGAGTTCAATGCCTCGGCGAAGTGTCCGGCCTATGCGGTGCCTGACGAGATCGCAAGCGCCGTGCGCGAGAAGCAGCAGCGCGACAATACCGAAATAGCCAACCTGATCTCGAAGGGATCGCCGGTCGCCAAACTCAACACCGGAATCGACGGCGGCATGAACCGGGTGTTCGCCGCCAAGCTGCCCGAGGGTCAGACGGGACTTTCAGACCCCGTGGAACCCGGCCTGAAGGCCACGGCGTTTTCGCCGGCGCCTGGCACCATTCCACCGACGGTCAACCCGCCACGCAATTCGGCAGCAGCGACAGTCGCGACCTCCTACGAACCGGAGGCCGACGCGACAAGGCCGTCGTCATCTTTGCTCGCCCCCTCCAAGCCGAACGGCATCTTCAGCAATCTTGCCCGCAAGATGGGTTTCGGAGACGCCGACACGACCGCCACAACCAAGGAATCTGTTTCGGCTTCGGCCAAACCCAAAGAGTCTGCTCCGGCCAAGCCGAAGACGGCAACTCCGGCGCGCAGCGTTCCGTCTCGCCCGGCCGTGGAGAAACACGCAGCGCCCAAAACGGCAGAGAAGACCGCTGAAAAGGGAGCTAAGCCTGAACACGTCGCAACCGCGCGGCCCCCGCTCAAGCCCGCAGTCGACGCGCCCACCCCCGCGACGGCTTCGATTCCGAGCGCAGCGCCGGTGGCGTCATCGAACTCGTTCGATAGCCGCTTCTCGGTATCCCGGTAACATCCAGAACTGTCGGACGGGCGTTATTCCGAGCGCGGCGACGAAGGCCTTAAGAGCTTTTCCGCTTCTGATTCTGACAGAATCAAAGCGTGGCTCAATAATTTAAATCTGACGCGTTTTTCACGCGAACCGGTATCCACTTCGCTCGAAGCGCTCGAGGTCGCTCGCCGGCAGGAATGACAGCCGCGTGGAAAGGGCTTCAGGCGTAGCGGCCGTGGCAATGCTTGTACTTCTTGCCTGAACCGCAAGGACAATCCTCATTGCGGCCGACCTTGCCCCAGCTCGCCGGATTATTCGGATCGCGGCTGGAACGGTCCGCATGCGCTGCCGGCGCCAGCGAGACCCCGGCAAAACTGCTTTGCGCAAACGCCATCTCGTCCTCGCCGGTATTCGGATCGAACTTATGGGCTTCCATCACAGGCAGCGCCGGCTGTTCCTCCTCGGGCGGCACGATCTCGACGCGCATCAACTGCCCCGTCACCGCCTCGCGCAGATTGGCAATCAAGCTTTCGAACAGGGAAAAGGCTTCCGACTTGTATTCCTGTAGCGGATCGCGCTGACCATAGCCGCGCAGGCCGATGACCTGACGCAGATGATCCAGCATCACCAGGTGTTCGCGCCAGAGATGGTCCAGGGTCTGCAGCAGGATGGTCTTCTCGACGTAGCGCATGACGTCAGGCCCCCATTGCCCGACCTTGGCCGCCATATGCTCGTCGACACGGCTTTCGATACGCGACAGCAACTCCTCGCCGGCAATGCCTTCTTCTGCGGCCCATTCATCCACCGGCAACTCGATATCGAGCACGCGGTTCAGCTCTTCTTTTAGGCCAGCGACATCCCACTGCTCAGGGTACTGGTTCTCCGGCACATGCTTTGTGACGAGGTCCTCGACGAACGCATGGCGCATGTCGACGACGGTTTCGGCGACGCTGTCGTTCTGCATCAGATCGACGCGCTGTTCGAAGATCACCTTGCGCTGGTCGTTCTGCACGTCATCGTACTTCAGCAAATTCTTGCGGATGTCGAAGTTGCGCGCCTCGACCTTCTGCTGTGCTTTCTCCAGCGCCTTATTGATCCAGGGGTGGGTGATGGCCTCGCCTTCCTTCAGGCCAAGCCGCTGCAGCATGGTGTCGAGCCGATCCGACCCGAAGATCCGCATCAGGTCATCGTCCAGCGACAGGAAGAATTTCGAACGGCCAGGATCGCCCTGGCGGCCGGAGCGGCCGCGCAACTGGTTGTCGATGCGCCGCGACTCGTGGCGTTCCGAACCGATGATGTAGAGCCCGCCCGGGCGGGTCACAGTCTTGGCCGGCTTTGAACCCTTGGCCGGCTCGATCTCGACGATCTCCTCCGCCTTAAGCACCATGTCGCGGAAGCGCTCGATATCGGCCTTGACTTCCCCTATTTTCGCTTCTCTTTCAGCTTCGTCTGCGATGTCGGCCGTCTCGACTTGAGCGCGCATCTCCAGCGAGCCGCCGAGTTTGATATCGGTGCCGCGACCGGCCATGTTGGTCGCGATGGTGATCGCGCCGGGCACGCCGGCCTCGGCGACAATATAAGCTTCCTGCTCATGGAAGCGGGCGTTCAGCACCGCAAACAGCTTTGCCGGTTTGCCCGCACGAGCCGCAGCGTACAGCTTCCGCATCGATTTCGGATCGCTGAAGTCGATCTGCTTGTAACCATGCTTCTTCAGATAATCGGCGAGCACCTCGGATTTCTCGATCGAGGCGGTGCCGACCAGCACAGGCTGCATCCGCGCATTGGCGCGCTCAACCTCAGCCAGGATCGCGGCGTATTTCTCGTTCTGGGTGCGGTAGACCTCGTCGTCCTCGTCGAGACGCGCAATCGGCAGGTTCGTCGGTATCTCGACGACTTCGAGCTTGTAGATGTCGGCCAGTTCGTCGGCTTCCGTCGACGCCGTGCCGGTCATGCCCGCGAGCTTCTTGTACATCCGGAAGTAGTTCTGGAAGGTGATGGAGGCGAGCGTCTGGTTCTCCGGCTGCACCGGCTGATGCTCTTTCGCTTCCAGCGCCTGATGCAAGCCTTCCGAATAGCGGCGACCCGGCATCATGCGGCCAGTGAATTCATCGATGATGACGACCTCGCCGTCGCGGACAATGTAGTCCTTGTCGCGGGTGAACAGCGAATGCGCGCGCAGCGCCTGGTTGATGTGGTGGACGACGGAGACGTTCTCGACGTCGTAAAGCGAGTCACCTTTGAGCTGGCCGGCCTCGCGCAGCAGCGTCTCGATCTTCTCCATGCCGGCTTCGGTGAGCGCCACCGTGCGCTGCTTCTCGTCGACCTCGTAGTCCGCCACCTTCTCGAGATTCGGCATGAAGGTGTCGATGGTGTTGTAAAATTCGGAGCGGTCGTCCAGCGGGCCCGAAATGATCAGCGGCGTCCGCGCTTCGTCGATCAGAATCGAGTCAACCTCGTCGACGATAGCGAAGAAGTGCTCGCGCTGGACCATATCCTCCAGCCGGTACTTCATATTGTCGCGCAGATAGTCGAAGCCATACTCGTTGTTGGTGCCGTAGGTGATGTCGCAGGCATAGGCTACCTTGCGCTCGACGTCGTCGAGGCCGTGCACGATCACGCCGGTGGTGAGGCCGAGGAAGGAGTAGATCTGCGACATCCAGCCGGCGTCGCGGCGTGCGAGATAATCGTTGACGGTGACGACGTGAACGCCATTGCCGGCGAGCGCGTTGAGATAAACGGCAAGCGTGGCGACCAGCGTCTTGCCTTCGCCGGTCTTCATCTCGGCGATATCGCCCTCGTGCAGCACCATGCCGCCGATCAACTGCACGTCGAAATGCCGCTGGCCGAGGGTTCGCTTGGCTGCCTCGCGCACTGTGGCGAAGGCGGGAACTAGAATGTCGTCGAGGGTTTTGCCGCTCGCAAGCTGCTCCTTGAATTCGGCGGTGCGCGCCCGCACCGCCTCATCGGACAGCGCGGCGATTTCGGGCTCCAAGGCGTTAATGGCTTTGAGGCGGGATTGATATCCCTTGACCCGCCGATCGTTGGCGGAACCGAAAAACTTGCGGGCAAACGCGCCAATCATCCCAAATTCCTGTCTTCGCGGTTCGCCGTTGCAGCCATGTGGGTAGTCTCCTGAACCCTCCGCTTCTGATGGATCAGAAGCGGCAACGAGTTTGCTTCACGCGACCGGTCATCCCGCTCGAGAACGCTATAGTGTCCGAACCCAAAAGTTCGCCTTGGTTCTGCACAGCGAACTTCGCAACCACCGCACAAGCCGCCTATCAACTCAACTCATCGTGACGCATCAGGGCCGTAAGTCCCGAAAGCCGAGCGTCCGCATATGGGTTGAGATTCGGTGACCCGGGGTTCAATCGCAAAAGCACAGCCAGAACCCGCCTTTGCCGTCGACCGTCCGGCAGAAATATGGCCGGCCCCGTGGGTTGTCAACGGTGGCCGGAGCACCGATCCGAAGCGTTTGCGCCAAAAGCGGCAGCGTCCACCGGTCTGGGCGTTCATGATTTTGACAGAGTTTTCGCATTGCCAAGAACCCACGATTGAGCGAGTGTCCGCCCACATCCTCCTCCCGGAGATCAAGGATCCCATGACCATCTCATTGCCCGCAACAAAATACAGTCTGCGCGTTCGCCTGGCTTCGTCCGCTCTCGGCGGCTGCCTGGCCGCGGTCTTGTTCGTCGGCACACCGCTCCGCGCCGATGCGGATCCCGTGCTGGCAAAGGTTAACGGCTCCGAGATCCACCAGAGCGACGTTAATCTTGCTACGGAGGAACTGGGTCCGAGCCTCGCGCAGATGGATCCGGCGGCGAAGCAGGAGAATGTGCTGTCTTTCCTTATCGACATGAAGATCATCGCCAAGGCCGCAGAAGAAAAGAAAATTGAAAACAGCGAGGAGTTCAAAAAACGGCTCGCCTTCGCCCGCGACCGCCTGCTGATGGACCGACTGCTGGCATCCCAAGCTAAAGCGGCGATCACCGACGATGCCATGAAGACGGTCTATGCGGATGCCTCCAAGCAGATCACCAGCGAACAGGAGGTTCATGCGCGCCA
The DNA here is from genome assembly GCF_055390255.1 of Nitrobacter sp. CN101. Lineage (NCBI taxonomy): Bacteria > Pseudomonadati > Pseudomonadota > Alphaproteobacteria > Hyphomicrobiales > Nitrobacteraceae > Nitrobacter > Nitrobacter sp. CN101. Next base: position 528,934 of record NZ_AP038833.1, on the reverse strand, counting down.
CATCCTGGTGCAGACAGAGGACGAGGCCAAGAAGATTGAGGACGAGTTGAAGAAGGGCGCAGACTTCGTCGAACTCGCCAAGAAGGAATCCAAGGATCCCGGCGCCTCCGACGGCGGCGACCTCGGCTTCTTTACCAAGGAGCAGATGGTACCGGAATTTTCAAAGGTCGCCTTCGCGCTGGAGCCCGGCAAGATTTCCGACCCGATCAAAACCCAGTTCGGTTGGCACATCATCAAGGTCGAGGAAAAGCGCGCCCGCAAGGCCCCCGACTTTGACGAGGTGAAGCCGCAAGTCGAGCAGTTTGTGACACGAAAGGCGCAGGCGGAATACGTCACCAAGCTGCGCGAGGCCGCCAAGGTCGAGCGTATGGACAAGCCAGCCCACCCCGCGAATGCAAGCGGGGACAAGGCCAGCTCTACCAAACCCGCAGACGGCAAAACGCCCGCGAAGTAAAATTCGCTGTCGCGTCGTTGAAACCGATAGTATTGACAATCGTCATGGTCGGGCTCGTCCCGGCCATCCACGTCTTTGGAATCCGCTCAGCGCAAGAAAGACGTGGATGGCCGGAATAAATCCGGCCATGACGACAAAATTTGCTGTCGACAGGCCTCACACATGTCCACCGGCATTTCTCCCCTCGCCCCGACCGATGTCCCCGATATGCCCGAAATCGCGGGCGTGCGCCTCGCGACCGCCGCTGCCGGCATCCGCTACAAGGGCCGCACCGATGTATTGCTGGCGCTGCTGGACAAGGGCACGACGGTGGCCGGGGTGTTCACCAAATCCAAGTGCCCGTCGGCGCCGGTCGAGTGGTGCCGCGCCCGACTGAAAAGTGGGAACGCGCGGGCCTTGGTGGTGAATTCGGGCAACGCCAACGCCTTCACCGGCAAAACCGGCCGCCAGGCGACCAAGCTGACCGCCGACGTCGCCGCCAAGGCGGCCGGCTGCAAGGCAAGCGACATCTATCTCGCCTCGACCGGCGTGATCGGCGAACCGCTCGACGCCACGAAATTCAACGGCGTGCTGGAGACATTGGCGCGCGACGCCGTGCCGGATCGCTGGATGGACGCGGCGCGCGCCATCATGACCACCGATACTTTCCCCAAGGTTGCAACCGCCAGGGTGAAGCTCGGCAAGGCGACCGTCACCATCAACGGCATCGCCAAGGGCGCTGGCATGATCGCGCCCGACATGGCGACCATGCTCTCCTTTGTCTTTACCGATGCGCCGATAGCGGCGACAGCATTGCAATCGCTGTTGAAAAACGGTGTCGAAGACACCTTCAACGCCGTCACCATCGACAGCGACACCTCCACCTCCGACACCCTACTAGCGTTCGCGACCGGCGCCGCAAGCGCCCGCGGCGCGCCGAAAATTACCCGCGCCAGCGATCCGCGCCTGAAAGCGTTCGCGAAAGCATTTCACGGCGTACTGGCCAATCTTGCCGAACAGGTGGCGCGCGACGGCGAAGGCGCGCGCAAGCTGGTCGAGGTCATCGTCGAAGGCGCAACGTCGAAGACATCGGCGCGCAGGATCGCCAAATCGATCGCCAACTCGCCTCTGGTAAAAACCGCGATCGCCGGCGAGGACGCCAACTGGGGTCGCGTGGTGATGGCGGTGGGCAAGGCTGGAGAGCCGGCCGACCGCGACAAGCTATCGATCTATTTCAACGGCATTCGCGTCGCCAAAAGCGGCGCGCGGGATCCGTCTTACGACGAGGCGGAAGTCTCGAAAGCCATGAAGAACGACAGGATTCAGATCAAGACGACGCTAGGTCTCGGCAAGGGCCGCGACCGCGTGCTGACCTGCGACCTCACCAAGGAGTATGTCGCAATCAACGGCGATTACAGGTCGTGAAACTCACACTCGTCGTCGCCTGCGCCCTGATCGACACCGACAACCGGGTGCTGATCGCGCAGCGACCGGAAGGCAAGCAGCTTGCCGGCCTGTGGGAATTTCCCGGCGGCAAGTTCGAGCCTGGAGAACGCCCCGAAGAGGCGCTGATTCGTGAGCTACGCGAGGAGCTCGGCATCGTCACGCAGGAGGGGTGCCTGGCGCCGCTGACCTTCGCGAGCCACGCTTACGAGAGCTTCCATCTGCTGATGCCGCTCTACATCTGCCGGCGCTGGGAAGGCGCGGTGACCTCAAAAGAGGGGCAGGCGCTGAAGTGGGTTCGGGCCAACAAGCTTCGCGACTACCCGATGCCGCCCGCGGATATCCCTCTTATTCCGCCGCTGGTTGATCTGTTGATGTGAGTTCGCGCCCCGGGCGCGGCGCAGCGCGAAACGGTGCTGTGCAGAGTCGGGACTCATGCACGGAATACGTTTCGGCAATCCCGGTTCTGCGGAGCGGCGTCGGGAATGCCGCATCGCGCCCGGGACACTATTTTTCAAGTCTTGCCACGCCCCTTCACCGCGTCCTCCAGGCTCGCTTTCGCCGAACCGGGCTGCAACGGCTTCTGCTGGCTCTCATGCGGCGCCCATCCCGAGAGCCAGACGATATCGAAGGTGGCGCGGATGCGACCGTCGGGATCAGTGAAGCGCTCATGATAGATTTGCGCCATCCGTAGCAGCGTTGCGCGGCGCAAAGGCGTCCTCCGCCGTTCGGCCATGATATTGGTCGCGCCCATGCGACGCAGATCATGCATCAGCGCAAAAGCATCGTTATAGCGCACTACGACGCGGTCGACGTCCGTCACCGGCAGTGCGAAGCCCGCGCGTTGCAGCAGCGCGCCGACATCGCGAAGGTCGGCGAACGGCGCGACCCGCGGCGAGATGCCACCCTCAAGCTCCGCCTCGGCTATCGCGAACGCCTGACGCAGCTCGGTGAGCGTCTCGCCACCGATCGTGGCTGCCAGCAGAAATCCGTCCGGCTTCAGGGCACGGCGGATCTGCACCAGCAGGCCCGGAAGATCATTGACAAACTGGAAGGCAAGTCCGGAGACGGCAAGATCGAGGGAGTCCGGCGACAACCGCACGGCTTCGCTCTCGTCAATCGGGAGATCGACGCGCGCAGTCTCTCTGAGACGAGCCGAGAGCGCGCCGCGCATCTGATCGCCCGGCGTGCCGACATCCGCCGCGTGTTGAAATTCGCGCAACACGGCATTCAGCCGCTCCGCCATATCCTCCGCGACGCGATCGAGCAGAAACGGCACCGCTCCCATCCTGGCCGCACGGCGCTGACGCACGCGCAGCAGGGTGCGATCGAACAAAACAGGCGGCGAGGATTGGTTCGGAGCCATGCGGCTTGGTACGCCGATCATCCCGTCGCTGGCAATCCGCCGTAACGCGATTGCAAAGGACCTGCTTTGTCTGGCTTGAGTACCGCCACCTCGAGGAATAGCCTTCCGATATGGATACCACAACGGACAACCTGGTTTCGCCGCAGCAAGCCAATCCGCTGCGCGGAGCATGGCGCGCGTGTCGCGACGTCATGTCCCATGCGGCGCGCTCGGCGCTGGACATCGCGCTGCCAACGCTCTGTGTCGCCTGCCGCGAACCGGTGGCTGGCGTCGGCGTCTGTGCGGATTGCTGGACGCAATTGTCGTTCATCGAACGTCCTTATTGTCCTCGGCTCGGCACGCCCTTTGTTTATGATCCGGGTTCCGGCATGCTGTCGATGGAGGCGATTGCCAATCCCCCGGCCTATCAGCGCGCCCGCGCTGCGGTACGCTATGACGACGTCGCCAAGGTCCTGGTTCATGCACTGAAGTATCAGGACCGCACCGATCTCGCGCCCGCGATGGGCCGCTGGATGGCTCGTGCGGGCTCGGAATTGCTCGACGGCGCCGACGTTCTGATCCCGGTGCCGCTGCACTGGCGACGCGGCTGGAGCCGCCGCTACAACCAATCGGGCGTGCTGGCGCGCGTCATCGCCCGACAATCCGGAATTCCGGTCGCGTCGGACGCGCTGCGGCGCACCCGTCCGACCCGGCAACAGGTTGGATTGTCGCGAAATGACCGCGCCCGCAATGTGCAGGGCGCGTTCAAAGTCGCGGCGGAACGCACCAGCCAAATCCAGGGCCGCCGCGTCATCCTGATCGACGACGTCCTGACGTCTGGCGCCACAGTGGATGCCTGCGCGCGCGTCCTGCTGCGCGCGAAAGCCGCACAGGTAGATGTGCTGGTATTCGCGCGGGTTGTCGACACCATGAAAGCCCCCATATAATTGAGCTTTGACCCCGGAGCCTTGTTCTGCTTTCGCGGGCGAAAGGCAAGAACATGAACACCAAGCCCACGTTCATCGCCGCAATGATCCAGATGCGGAGCGGTCTTTTTCCCGAGCCGAATTTCGATCAGGGTTCAAGGCTGATTCGCGAGGCGGCGGCGCAGGGTGCTGACTTCGTACAGACCCCCGAAGCCAGCAACATCATGCAGGCCGATCGCGTCGCACTCTTTGAGCATCTTCGGACCGAGGACGACGACCGCTCGCTCAGCGGTTATCGCGATCTTGCGCGCGAATTGAAAATTTACCTCAACGTCGGCTCTCTCGCATTGCGGCTCACGGCTGAGAAAGCCGTCAACCGCTCGTTTCTGATCGGACCGTCCGGCGACATCCTCGCGCGCTATGACAAGATTCACATGTTCGACATCGACCTCGGAGGCGGCGAAAGCTATCGGGAGTCGGCCAACTATCAACCGGGCGAGACTGCCGTGATAACGGACCTGCCCTGGGGCAGGCTGGGCATGACGATCTGCTACGACGTCCGTTTTCCTGCGCTGTATCGCGCGCTGGCCGAAGCCGGCGCGTCGTTCCTCACGGTGCCAGCGGCCTTCACCAGGAAGACCGGCGAGGCGCATTGGCACACCCTGTTGCGCGCTCGCGCGATCGAGAACGGTTCCTTCGTGTTTGCCGCCGCCCAAGGCGGAATGCACGACAACAACCGCGAAACGTTCGGCCATTCGCTGATCGTCGATCCGTGGGGCACAGTGTTGGCCGAAGCGAGCGGCACCGAACCCGGCATCGTGTTGGCTACGATCGATCCGGCCAACGTCGCGACCGCGCGCAAGGCCGTACCCTCATTACAGCATGGGCGGCGCTTTTCCCTCGTCGACCACAAGTCGGCAAGCGACCATCTGCATCTTGTGCGAGGCTCTGCATGATCCGCTACACCCTGCGCTGCGAGCGGGGCCACACTTTCGAGAGCTGGTTTCAGAGCTCCTCGTCCTACGACGCGCAGGTCAAGCGCAAGCTTGTGACCTGCGCGCTCTGCGGCTCGGCGAATGTCGAGAAGGCGATCATGGCACCGCAGATTGCCGGCTCCAAGCGCCGCTCGCCGAGACTCGCAGTCGCTCCCGCATTTACGATAGATGAGCCTCCCGAGCGAGGAGGTTCGGCATGATCCGCTACAACCTGCGTTGCGATGGTGGCCATACCTTCGAAAGCTGGTTTCAGAGCTCGTCGGCCTATGATTCACAGGTCAAGCGCAAGCTTGTGACCTGCGCGATCTGTGGCTCTGCCAAGGTCGAGAAGGCGATCATGACGCCAAGGATCGCCGGCACCAAAAAGCGCGGATCGGCGGCACCTGCGGACTCATCCACATCAGCAACAATGGCGGAGGGGCGCGAGCTGCGGGCTGAGCTCAAACAATTGCATGATCATCTCGTCAAGAACGCCGACAATGTCGGCGCACGGTTTCCGAACGAAGCTCGCAAAATGCATTACGGCGATATCGAGCATCGCCCGATCTACGGCGAGGCCTCGCCCGAGGAAGCGAGATCGCTGATCGAGGAAGGCGTCGAGGTCGGGTCGCTGCCGGTGCTGCGGGACAACCGGAACTAACGGGCAATGACGCTCACGCTTCCGTCCTGGCTGTTCTGGGCACTGCTGTCGGCGGCATTCGCGGCACTGACCGCCATCTTTGCCAAGGTCGGCGTCGAAGGCATCGATTCCGATCTCGCCACTTTCCTCCGCACCATTGTTGTCCTTGTCAGTCTCGGCCTGATCCTGTCGGCGACGGGGCAGTTCAGCCACCCCGGCCCAATGCTGACCCGGAGCTGGATTTTTCTTGTACTATCGGGACTGGCCACCGGTGCGTCGTGGCTCTGCTATTTTCGCGCGCTCAAGCTCGGTCCGGCCACACTGGTCGCGCCGATTGACAAGCTGAGCGTCGTACTGGTTGCCTTGTTCGGCGTCGTCTTTCTTGGCGAGCGCCCCTCGCTTAATGGCTGGATTGGAATCGCCCTGATCGCAGCCGGCGCCGTCATTATCGCCGTCAAACGCTGATTATACCGCGACCAACAGCCCAACGCCGATCACAATCAGCACGGTGCCGCCGAACTCATGTAACGAAAGCCGCTGCTTGAACGAATAATATGACACCGCTTGCGCGAACAGCACCTCGACCAGCGCCAGCGTGCGAACGTTGGCGGCGGCGGTGAGCGCGAACGCCAGGAACCAGAACTGCGAGGCGAACGCGCCCAAAAAACCCGCGAACAGCGACGGCCGCCACAGGCCGAGAATTCTTTTCGGTACGTCGGGCGCGCGCAACAACAGATACGCCGTCAGCACCGCCGTCTGCACGAATAGCCCGAGCACCAGCGTGTAGGACGCCGCGGTGACGAACGACACGCCCGGCACGGCGATGATGGCGCCGCGAAAGCCGACAGCGGACAGGGCGAAGCAGGCGGCTGCGACCAGCCCCAACGCCGTCGGCTTGAGATCGGCGAAGCCCTTGGCGCCGCCGGGACGGAACGCGGTGATAACGACGCCCACGGTGGCGATCAGAATCGCGACCACCTTTAGGAAGGTGAGATGGTCGCCAAGAAACACAAACCCAAAGATCGCGGTCTGGATCGCTTCGGTCTTGAGATACGCGATCGTCACCACGAACGAGTTGCCGTTCATCGCGAGCAGCATCAAGCCGGTGCCGACGATCTGGGTGAGTGCGCCGAGCAACAGCCACAGCCAGAAGGCCACGACGGGCCATGGGACCGGGTCTCCGGTGAACCCGATCACCACGGCGAAAAAGATCAGCGAGAACGGAAAACCGAACAGGAAGCGGATGTTGGTCGCGCCCCACGTGCCGAGCGGGCCGGTCAGCGACCGCTGCATCGCGTTACGCGCGACCTGTCCGAACGCTGCCGTGACGGTGAAGGGTATCCAGAGCGAGGCGACGGTGAACATGGAAGGTGTCTTTCACGTTCCCGAAAGTGTGAAGGCCGAGGAAGCCTTACCCCACCGCTTCCGCCACCACCATGTAGTTGACGTCCATGTCGGATGACAGGCTCCACTTGTCCGCGAACGGGCTGTACACCACGCCGGACTGCTCGGTGATGCCGAGCCCATTGCGCTCGAGGTGACGCGCAAGTTCGTCCGGTGTAACGAACTTATCCCACTGATGAGTGCCGCGCGGCAGCCAGCGCAGCACGTATTCGGCCGCGACAATGCCCAGCGCAAAGCTCTTCCAGTTGCGATTAAGGGTGGAGGCCACCATGATGCCGCCCGGCTTCAGCATCGCGGCGCAGCGATCCAGAAACAGTCCGACGTTGGCGACATGCTCCACCACCTCCATCGCGAGGATGATGTCAAAGCGCTCTCGTACGTCCATGTCATCCACGGTCGTGCAGCGATAATCGATCGACAGATGGGCTTTCTCGGCGTGGAGCTTCGCTGCCGCGATATTGGACGCGGAGGGATCGACCCCGATCACCTGCGCGCCGAGCCGCGTGAACGGCTCGCATAGAAGGCCCGCGCCGCAGCCGATATCAAGCAGCCGCAGGTCCGCCAGACAGTTCAGGCTGCGGACGCTGCGCTCGAACTTGCGGCAGGCGGCGTCGCGGATGAACTGGAGCCGCAGCGGGTTGATCCTGTGCAGCGGCGCCATCTTGCCGGTGGGATCCCACCACTCCTGCGACAGTTTTGAGAACTTCTCGATCTCGGCGTGATCGACGGTCGTTTCGGATGCGGCTGTAGAATTGGCGGAAGGGTCGGCTTGCATCGTCATTGCCGGGCGGCTCCTTGGGCGACGTGATGGGATTGCGGAACGCCGGCCGCGGCGGCGATGGTTCTGACCTTCTCAGCCCAGTCGTCGACCCCACATAGGGTTTCGTGCAAAACCTGCAAATGGGCCAGCTCGGTCCTAATGGTCCGGCGGGCTGTGCGGTGCACATTGTTCGAATACAACATCGTCGTTCGAATACAACATCGTCTCGTCCGGTTGCAGAATCGTTGATATGGCATCCTGCCGGCCTGCCTCACGCCGTTTCCTGGAACATCCGGCCCCCGCAGCACGACCGAAAGCCGGGTTGCCTGCCCGCATCCGCCCCGTTATGTATACGCGCCTTCTCGCCCGTGCGCCCCCGCTTTTCGCATTTCATCGAGTTGGCTTGTATCCAGAGCCTTCTTGTAGAGAGCCTTAGGAACGCACACCCGTCATGAGCCGGCTTGTGATGAAATTTGGCGGCACCTCCGTCGCCAATCTCGACCGTATCCGCAACGTCGCGCGGCATGTCAAACGCGAGGTCGATGCCGGCCACGACGTCGCGGTGGTGGTGTCGGCGATGTCGGGCAAAACTAACGAGCTGGTAGCATGGTGCAGGGACGCTTCGTCGATGCACGACGCGCGCGAATACGACGCCGTGGTGGCATCCGGCGAGCAGATCACCTCGGGGCTTTTGGCGATCGCGCTACAGGCGCTCGGCATTCAGGCACGCTCATGGCAGGGATGGCAGATCCCGATTCAGACCAGCGACGCCCACGCCTCGGCCCGCATTCTTGAAATCGACGGCAGTGAACTGGTCAACCGCTTCACGGAGCGCAAAGAGGTTGCCGTGATCGCCGGTTTTCAGGGAATCAGCCCGCAGACCGGCCGGATCACCACGCTTGGCCGCGGTGGCTCCGATACCTCGGCGGTGGCGATCGCCGCCGCCATCCGCGCCGACCGCTGCGACATCTACACCGATGTCGACGGCGTCTATACCACCGATCCACGGGTGGTCCCGAAAGCGCGCCGGCTCGACAGGATCGCGTTCGAGGACATGCTGGAACTGGCATCGCAGGGCGCCAAGGTGCTGCAGGTTCGTTCCGTGGAACTCGGCATGACCCAGAACATGCCGATTTTCGTCCGCTCCAGTTTCGACAAGCCGGAGGACATCGACCCCCATGGCACGCCGCCGGGTACGCTGATCTGCGGCGAGGAGGAAATCATGGAAAGCCACGTCGTTACCGGGATCGCCTTCTCCAAGGACGAGGCCCAGATCTCGGTCCGCCAGATCGAAGACAAGCCGGGCGTCGCCGCCTCGATCTTCGTCCCGCTTGCCGATGCCAATATCAACGTCGACATGATCGTCCAGAACGTCTCAGAGGATGGCAAGACCACCGACCTGACGTTCACGGTGCCTGCCTCCGACTATGCCCGCGCCAAGGAGACCATCACCGGCGCCAGGGACAAGATCGGCTATGCGCGCCTCGACAGCGCCACCGACGTCGCGAAGATCTCGGTAATCGGGTCGGGCATGCGTAGCCATGCCGGCGTCGCGGCGCAGGCGTTCAAGGCGCTGTCCGACAAGGGTATCAATATCCGCGCCATCACGACCTCGGAGATCAAGTTCTCGTTGCTGATCGACACCGCCTATACCGAACTCGCGGTACGGACCCTGCATACGCTCTACGGGCTCGATCGGACCTGAGACGAGCGCTTGCAGCCACCTCCATCGTCCTCGGCTGAGCCGGCGCGGCGTAGCCCCGGCGAAGCCCATTGTAGCGCGAACGCCGTTGCCGTTTTTCGGACCTTGTGCTCCTCAACGGCAGGCGTTTTGCTTGGCAAAATGGACATCGATTGGTTATACGGCGAATGACATGGCCGTTGCGGCTGGGGCAATGGCTTCAGACAATCGCGCTACGCTTCTGACGCGGAATGTCGTTTTTTTAGACATATCCAAAAACTGGCTCGCAGGGGAAGGACCGGGATATGCGGAGCGCGTCGAGCGGCCCCCGCGTCTTATTGAGACGGCTCCGCGAGGTCATGGCGGAGCGGGTCAGCGCGCAAGAGCGTCTCGACAAGGTCGTGGTGCTGATCGCCGCCAATATGGTGGCGGAAGTATGCTCGACCTATGTGCTGCGCGTCGATAACACGTTGGAACTCTACGCGACTGAAGGCCTCAATCGCGATGCCGTGCATCGCACCGTTCTGACCGCACACGAAGGCCTCGTCGGCCTGGTCGCAAGCGAAGCGACGCCACTGAATCTGTCGGACGCACGCAGTCATCCGGCATTCTCGTTCCACCCCGAAACCGGCGAAGAAATCTACAATTCGTTCCTCGGCGTGCCGATCCTGCGCTCGGGCAACACGCTTGGCGTGCTTGTGGTGCAGAATCGCGCCAAGCGCACTTATGTCGAAGAAGAGGTCGAAGCGCTTCAGACTACGGCGATGGTGCTCGCCGAGATGATCGCTTCCGGCGAACTGGCTGCCCTCGCGCAGCCCGGCCTTGAGCCCGCCACCCGCCACACGATCCACCAGGTTGGCGCGATCCTGTCCGACGGTATCGCGCTGGGCCATGTTGTGCTGCACGAACCGCGCGTCGTCATCACCAATTACATCGCCGACGATGTGCCAAAGGAAATCCGGCGGCTGGATACGGCGCTCTCCAAGCTGCGCGCCGATCTCGACCACCTGCTGGAGCGCGGCGACGTTGCTGACGGCGGCGAGCATCGCGAGGTGCTTGAGGCTTACCGGATGTTCGCCAACGACCATGGCTGGTCGCACAGGCTGCAGGAGGCGGTTGCAACCGGCTTGACGGCCGAGGCCGCTGTTGAGCGTGTGCAATCGGACACCCGCGCACGGATGTTGCGCTCGACCGACCCTTATCTGCGTGATCGCCTTCATGACCTCGAGGATCTCGGCCACCGCTTGATGCGACAGCTGGTCGGGCAAGATCACGCGCCTTCCCGCGAGCAGCTCCCCGATAACGCGATCCTGATCGCGCGCGCCATGGGACCGGCGGCCCTGCTGGATTATGACCGCAAGCGGCTGCGCGGACTGGTGCTGGAGGAAGGCACGGCGACCTCGCACGTTGCCATCGTCGCGCGCGCGCTGGGCATCCCCGCCGTCGGCGAGGTGCCGAACGCGGTCGGAATCGCCGATCCCGGCGACGCCATCATCGTCGACGGCACCTCTGGTTCGATTTACCTGCGGCCATCGGCGGAAATCGAATCGGCCTATGCGGAGCGCGTGCGCTTTCGCGCCCGGCGGCAGGCGCAGTACATCGCCTTGCGCGACAAACCCTGCGTCACCAAGGACGGCGAGCCGATCGATCTCATGATCAATGCGGGCCTCGTGATCGACCTTCCACATATCGAGGACACCAATTGTTCTGGCATCGGACTGTTCCGGACCGAACTCCAATTCATGATCGGACAGAGCCTGCCGCGCGCAAGCGAGCAGCTTGCCCTGTACCGCACGGTGCTGGACGCCGCCGGCGACAAGCCGGTGACGTTCCGCACCCTCGACATTGGCGGCGACAAGGCGCTTCCCTATATGGAAGCCGCAGTTGAGGAAAATCCTGCGCTCGGCTGGCGCGCGATCAGGCTCGGGCTCGATCGTCCCGGGCTGCTGCGCGGCCAAATTCGCGCGCTGCTGCGCGCCGGAGGCGGTCGCGCGTTGCGCATCATGTTCCCGATGATCTCGGAAGTCGCCGAATTCGATCAGGCCAAAGCGATCGTCGAGCGCGAACTTACCTATCTTCGCCAGCATGGCCACACGCTACCGGAACGGGTGGATGTCGGCACCATGGTCGAAGTCCCCGCGCTGTTGTACCAGCTTGACGAATTGCTTGCGAAAGCCGATTTCGTCTCCGTTGGATCGAACGACCTGTTTCAATTCATGTTTGCGGTCGATCGCGGAAACAGCAAGGTGTCGAACCGCTTCGACACGCTCTCCTCCCCGATCCTGCGTGCGCTGCACGACATCGTGGTCAAGGCCCGGGCCGCGGGGAAAAGCGCTTCGCTATGCGGGGAAATGGCATCGCAACCGCTGGGCGCGCTGGCTCTGATCGCGCTCGGCTATCGCTCGCTCTCGCTCTCGGCCACTGCACACGGTCCCGTCAAGGCCATGATACTCGATCTCGATACCAAAAAGGCGGAGGCCGCCATCATGCCGCTGCTCGAAGCGCCCTCCGGCAGCATTTCGATCCGCGACAAGCTTAAGAACTTCGCCGACGCCGAGGGGCTGTCGCTGTGACCTTTTTTTCGGTGATCGTCTCCCGAACCGGGACGTCGTTTTCCCACCCCCCTCGCGGAAGAGCGTGCATAGGCGGCCAATGGCCGCCGTCACAGAACGCACCGATGCTTTGGATCGGCCATGGTGAAGCGAGGGCGGGAAAAGCGAATTTGCCTGTCACGTACGAAAGCTTTCTCACCCGGCACGGACGTGGTCCGCGTCATCCTCTCCCGCAAGGGAAGGGGGAAAGAGGCCACTTCTGACAATGCTGCCCGAAGCCAAACTCGACCTCCTGCTGGTTCGCCACGCCGCGCTCGAAAACGAGCTGCTGAGCCAAGTCAGTGCTGACAGATACGTCCAGATGACGCGCGAATTGGCGGAACTCAATCCCATCGTGGATGCCGTCAGGAACTGGCGCGCTGTCACGACCGAGATTGCAGGAATCGACGCGATGATCGCCGATCCCGCCACGGACGCTGAGATGCGTGCGATGGCGGAGGCCGAGCGCCCCGCGCTGGAGGCACGCAACAATGAACTTATGCAGAATATCCGAGTAGCACTGCTGCCAAAGGATGCGATGGACGAACGCAACGTCATGCTCGAAGTCCGGGCTGGCACCGGCGGCGACGAGGCCTCATTGTTCGCTGGCGATCTGTTTCGGATGTACGAGCGCTTCGCAGCCCTGCTGGGATGGAAGGTGGAGGTGATCTCTGCAAGCGAGGGCACCATGGGCGGCTACAAGGAGATCGTCGCTCAGGTGCAGGGACGCGGCGCCTACGCCAAGATGAAGTTCGAATCCGGCGTGCATCGTGTGCAGCGCGTGCCGGATACCGAAGCGCAGGGACGTGTCCATACCTCAGCAGCCACCGTGGCGGTGTTGCCGGAAGCCGAAGAGGTCGATGTGGAGATCAAGCCCGACGATCTGCGCATCGAGACCATGCGCGCGCAGGGCGCAGGCGGCCAGCACGTCAACAAGACGGAATCGGCGATCCGCATCACCCACATCCCGACTGGCATCGTCGTCAACATGCAGGACAGCCGTTCACAGCACAAAAACCGCGCGTCGGCGATGAATATCCTGCGTTCCCGCATCTACGACGCCGAGCGGCAGCGCATCAATGCCGCGCGCTCGGCCGACCGCAAGGATCAAGTTGGATCGGGCGATCGTTCCGAGCGCATCCGCACCTACAATTTTCCGCAAGGCCGCGTCACGGACCACCGCATCAACCTGACGCTTTACAAGCTGCCGCAGGTGATCGCCGGCGACGCGCTGCACGAATTGATCGATGCGTTGACCACAGAGCATCAGGCCGCGCAGCTGGCAGCCGAAAGTGGCCGGTGAACATTCCCCTATCGCAACGCGGCGTCTTTCTTTCCGTCTTCCCTGGCGGGAGAGGGAAAAAGCGAATCACATGACCGCTTCGTTTGCCACTGAGACGATAGAGTCCGCGCGGCGGATGTTGACGGCACGCTTGGCGGCCGCGGGGATCGACAGTGCCGCGCTCGAAGCCCGCACACTCACCGGCGAAGTGCTGGGCCTCGATCTTACTGGACTGATCGCGCAAGGCTTGCGGAGACTCAACGAGGATGACGCGGCGCGCCTCGATGCTTTTGCGCAACGCCGGCTTGCGGGCGAGCCCCTGGCGCGCATTCTGGGAACGAAGGAGTTCTGGGGACTGCCGCTGAAGTTGTCGGCGGACACGCTGGTACCTCGGGTCGACACTGAAACCGTGGTCGAGGCCGCGCTCGACGTTCTCCGCGCTGAAGGCCGGATCCAAGCTGCGCTCCGCATCGCGGACCTTGGCACCGGCAGCGGTGCGATCCTGCTCGCATTGCTGACCGAACTGCCGGCTGCCACCGGCGTCGGGACCGACCTGAGCGCCGCGGCACTCGACACGGCCAGAACCAATGCACAAGGCGTCGGCCTCACGACGCGCGCGCAATTCCTGGTCAGCGATTATGGGGATGGTCTGTCAGGCCCATTCGACCTGATTGTCTCGAACCCGCCCTATATCCCATCGGCCGACATCGCGATGCTGTCGCCGGAGGTACGCGACCACGATCCGCATCTCGCACTGGACGGCGGCCGCGACGGGCTTGATGCCTATCGCCGGATCGCGCCGCAGGCGGTGTCGCTGCTGGCGACCGACGGCCTCCTGGTGTTGGAGATCGGGCAAGGTCAGGACAGCGCCGTCAGCCGGCTGGCGACCGCGGCGGGGTTGGCGGTCATGGAATCGGCAAGGGTTGATCTCGCGGGTATCGGCCGCGCCATCGTGGCCCGCAAGATTGCCCTTAGAAAGCCCGATTGAGCCATAAAAAACCACTTGGAATATCCCTCGGGAGCGATTACGTTTCATGCACAATCATCGGTCCCGGGTTGGCCCCGCAGCTTTGCTGCCGGTGAGCCTTAGAGTTCTCGGACGAAAACCGGCCCGAGTGAACGGTTCCTAAAGGCAGGTCATATCGAGCGCGATGGCCGAGGGCTGCGCCGCTTGCGACCGCGAAGCGAACGAAAGCCTGAATACTGCGCTTGAACACTCACGCGAGAAAACCTGAGTTTGAAGTCTCTGGCTGAATGATCTGGCCGTGCTGGTGCCATGCGCCTGCCGGCGACCCGGGAACGCGTCTTTGCTATGGAGATGAGTAGCGGCCGATACGCGCTTTGCGTAGGCCGCGTCGAGGGGCGGGAAATCGCACCAAAACGACAGGGCAATACCCAAATACCCAAGCGAAAACTTCAAAGCTGGAACTTCAAGGCTGATAACTGAAGGCGGGACATGAGAAACGGTCAGAATAACAACAAGCGGATGCGTAACCGGAACAATAATAATAATAATAACAATAACAACCGGCGCGGCCAGAACCCGATGACACGGGTTTTCGAATCCAACGGCCCCGACATCAAGATCCGCGGCACCGCCTCTCACGTCGCCGAAAAATACGTCCAACTCGCCCGCGACGCTCGCTCATCCGGCGATCCCGTGGCCGCCGAAAACTACTATCAACATGCGGAGCATTATTTCCGCCTGATCGCCGCAGCGCAGGAACAGTTTCGCCAAAGCCAGCCGCAGCAACAGCCGCGAACCGACGTCGATGTCACGGATGAAGCAGGTGACGACGACAGCGAGAACTACTCGAATTTTGGAGCGGAGCCCGGCTTCGTTCCGGTTCAGCAACCGCGTGACAATCATCAGCGCGAGGCGCAGCCCTACCAGCGCGATCAGCAGCAGCCCCGAGAATACCGTCAGCCGCGGCCGGCGATGGAGCCTGCCGACAATGGCGGCGTCGATCGCCTCCCGTCGTTCATTACGGGATCTCAGCCGCAGGTGAATGGCGGCCGGTTCGAAGGCAACGGCCATCAGGGCGGCGAGCGCAGCGACCGCTTCCCGCCACGCCGTCGCCGACGTCCGCATGGCCCGCGTCCGGACGGCATGGTGCAGCCGCCGGCTCCGAGCGAGGACTTCAATCCCGGCAACGAATAGCGATTCACCTCACCTCTTCTGGGCGGGTGAACCATTCGGATCACGATCGGATATCTCACTCCTCGGCGTTACACGAGGACGGCGCGAGCGTTGGCTGCAACACCGGGATCAGCCGGCTGTGTTCCCGTTTCGCGGCAATGGGCCGGTAAACTTGCTTGGTCGCCTCAACGATGTGAACGCCGGCAAACGGCAGCGACAGTGCCGCGCCGATGCGCTCCCACGCCGCGGCGGAGCGCAGGAACCAGCCGCCATTGATCGGCGGGACGAATAGCGCCTCGCCCCAGGCGGACGGCGTGAACCATGTCTGCCGCAGCAGTTGAGTGATCTGCGAGCGCGAATAAGGCTGACCGTGGCCGAACGGCGTCGTATCGGTACGGGTCCAGATACCCCGGCGATTGGGAACGATCACCATCATTCGGCCAGCCGGCGAAAGAATTCGCCACACCTCGCGCAGGAGACTTTCCGGATCGTCCGACACTTCCAGCGCATGAACCAGCAGGATTCGGTCTGCGACCGCGTCCTGCAGCGGTAACGAAAATTCATCGACCAGGGTCGCCAGCGCCGGCCGCGCCGTCGGCCATTTCAAGACGCCCTGGGCCGCCGGCATCAAGGCGATACAGCGCTCGCACTCCTCGCGGAACAGACCGAGGTAAGGAGTGGGATAGCCAAGGCCGACCACGCACTGCCCCTCCAAACTCGGCCAGTGTGCATGAATGGCGCGATTGATCAGCCGCCGGGCCACCATGCCGAGACGTTGCGCGTAGAAATCACGAAGGTCGATGACGTCGATCGCCATGTCCACATCTACCATGTTGCCGGCAGGCCGGGCACCCCCGCCCTGCCGATTTGTGCAATCGTAAACTGCCGTTAACGGCTTGTTTCGCCACGCAATTGCCTATGCTATAGCGTCTCCGAGCGAGCATGTCTTCGGGATCGACCTGAGGATGTCTACGGATCCCGCAAGATCAAGATAACGTGTCAAAACAAAAGCTCGAGCGGCTCGATCCCCTCAAAGCCGGAATAGTTCTAGTCTGGCTTTCCCGGAGTTCGCGTCATTTTTCCCACAAGTCCGACGAACGACCTTCGCGGCCGGGACACTCGCGTCGACCTCTCGGACTCACGGAGACGACATGACCGCCGACATCCGCCTGTTCACCTGCCTCACCGATAATTTCGGCGCGCTGATTCACGACCCCGCAACTGATGCGACCGCCGCGATCGACGCGCCGGACGCCGAACCGATCATCCAAGCGCTGGATCGCGAAGGCTGGATGCTGACCGATATTCTGGTCACCCATCATCACAGCGATCATGTCGGTGGCATCACGAAACTGAAACAGAAATACAACTGCCGGGTAGTCGCACCGCATGACAGGGGCGCCGGAATCGCCAACGTCGATCTGCGAGTCGGCCAGGGCGACATCGTCAAGGTCGGAACGCTGCTGGGACGCGTGCTGGAAACGCCCGGTCACACGCTGGACCATATCAGTTACGTGTTCGACGACGAGAAGGTGGTCTTCGCCGCCGATACCCTGTTCTCGATCGGCTGTGGCCGGGTTTTCGAGGGCACCTATCCAATGATGTGGGACTCGCTTTTGAAGCTGCGCGCGCTGCCCGATGATTTCCGGCTCTATTGCGGCCACGAATACACCGCATCAAACGTGAAATTCGCGCTGACCATCGAGCCGAATAATCCGGTTCTCAAGGCCCGCGCCGAGGAGGTCACGCGGCTGCGCGCCGAGGGCAAGCCGACGGTGCCGACGCTGATGGGCGAGGAAAAGAAGGCCAACGTGTTCCTGCGCGCCGACGATCCTGCGGTGGCGGCCGGCGTGCACATGAAAGGAGCCAGCGGAGCCGACGTGTTCACCGAGTTGCGCGAACGCAAAAACAAGTCGTGAGCGCATGATGTTCATGCCCGCGCCGGGCCGACACCGCCAGCTAAAATAACGTGCGCTGTCGCATCGCCGCCGACAGCGTCCCTTCATCGAGATAGTCGAGTTCACCCCCCACTGGAACGCCGTGGGCGAGCCGCGTGACCTTCACGTTGGCGTCGCCAAGCAGATCGGTGATGTAATGCGCTGTGGTCTGGCCGTCGACGGTCGCGTTCAGCGCCAGGACGATTTCCGCTACACGCGGATCGTGCGCCCGCGACACCAGCGCATCGATCGTCAGGTCCTGTGGACCGACGCCATCGAGCGGTGACAGCGTCGCTCCCAGCACGTGATAGAATCCGTTGGTGGCGCCGGCGCGCTCCAGCGCCCAGAGATCCGCCACATCGGCAACCACGACAATGATAGACGGATCGCGCCGGACATCCGTGCATACCGTGCAGGGGCTGCGGGTGTCGATGTTACCGCAGGTTTCGCAGACCCGGATCCTGTCGATCGCAACCTGCAGCGCGCCTGCCAGAGGCGTCATCAACGCCTCGCGTTTCTTGATCAGATGCAACGCCGCCCGCCGCGCCGAGCGCGGGCCAAGCCCCGGCAGCCGCGCAAGCAACTGGATCAAACGATCGATCTCAGGTCCGGTGACGGCGGTCGGCATCTCTTAGGGCTTCCGAATCCGAAATTCGCCAAAGTGCGCTGCGCCCCTTCGCGAATTTCGATTCGAAGGACACTAGCGCCTTTTTCGCTTCTGACAGAATCAGAAACATGGCTCTATGATTAATCTGACGCGTCTTCTTCACGCGCACCTGAGTGGTCCGATTTCAACATTCGCATCGTGCGACCGATCACGAGAACCCCAGGCCGGGCGGCAGACCAAGCCCGCCGGTCAATGTCTGCATCTTCTCCTGCATTGCGACTTCCGCCTTACGGCGCGCATCGCCAAGCGCGGTCACGACAAGATCTTCGAGAATTTCACGTTCGTCTGGCTTAATTAGAGACGGATCGATCGAGATCCCCTTGACGTCCATCTTGGCGGTCATCCGCACAGTGACAAGACCACCGCCAGACGTGCCCTCGACCTCAATGTGGTCGAGCTCGTCCTGCATCGCCTTCATCTTAGATTGGAATTGAGCCGCCTGCTTCATCATGCCGAGAAAATCAGCCATCAAAAAGTTCCTTTTCTTGCTGGAGCCTTTCCGCTTCCTGGTACCAGAAGCGGAAAAGCCCTAATCGTTGCTGTCGAGATCGTCAGCCGGCTCGTCAGGAGCGGCATCGGAATCCGGCGAGGACAAAGCGAACTTGCGCACCTCGACCACTTTGGCGCCGGGAAAACGCGCCAGCACATCCTGCACGCGCGGATCGGCCTCAGCGGCGCGCTCCCGCTCGTTTTTTTGCAGCAACGCCTGGGAGCGCAATGTCGGCTGGCCCGGCTCGTTGGAAACGATCACCGTCCAGCGCCGGCCTGTCCACTGTTCCAGCTTGCGCGAAAGATCGTTCACCAGCGTGCGCGCCGCACTGCGCTCCAGCGCGATCTCAAGCCGGCCGTCGTCCATCCGGACTAACCGCATGTCGGCCTCGAGCGCCGCCTTGATAATCAAATCGCGTTTTTCGCCGGCGAGCGCCACGAGTTCGGTAAAGCTTTCGATGGCCGTCGCCGGACTCGCATCCGCTCTATCGGCCACCGGCGCGATGGCTTGCGGGCGAGCCGGTTCTGCTGCGGCGCGCGGCGACAATGAACGCGCAGCCGACGATCGGGCGGATGATACCGATCCTGAGCTCGATCTGGGCGGCGCGGCGTTGTTCGGGACAACTGGCGATTCGCCGCCATTGCGATCCAACATCCGGATCGCCTCATCGGGCGGCGGAAGGTCCGCGACATAGGCGATGCGCACCAGCACCATCTCGGCCGCGGCCGCCGGCCGCGTCGCGCCCTGAACTTCTGCGATTCCTTTCAGCAGCATCTGCCACATCCGCGACAACACGCGCATCGACAGTTTTACGGCAAAATCGCGAGCGCGCAGACGCTCCGTTTCCCCGAATGAGACATTGTCGGCGATCGCCGGAACGATCTTGACGCGGGTTACGAAGTTGACGAACTCGGCCAAATCACTGAGCACCACGACCGGATCGGCACCGGTATCGTACTGGTCGCGAAACTCGCCGAATGCGCTCGCGATGTCGCCTCGCGCCAGTGCCTCGAACAGATCGATGACCCGCGTACGGTCAGCAAGCCCCAGCATTTGCCGTACAGCATCGGCCCGAACCACGCCAGCCGCATGGGCGATGGCCTGATCGAACAGCGACAGGGAATCGCGCACCGAGCCTTCGGCCGCCCTCGCCACGATGCCGAGCGCCTCCGGCTCCACCTCGACGTTTTCTTTCGCCGCGATATTGGCGAGGTGCGCCATCAGCACCTCAGCTTCGACACGTCGGAGATCAAACCGCTGGCAGCGCGACAGAACCGTCACCGGAACCTTCCGGATCTCGGTGGTCGCGAACACGAATTTCGCGTGCTCTGGCGGCTCCTCCAGCGTCTTCAGGAACGCATTGAAGGCCGCCGTCGAAAGCATGTGAACTTCGTCGATGATATAGACCTTGTAGCGAGCGCTCGACGGCGCATAGCGCACGCTGTCGTTGATCTGCCTGACGTCATCGACGCCGGTATGCGAGGCCGCGTCCATCTCCAGCACATCGATATGCCGGCTTTCCATAATGGCCCGACAATGAACGCCGAGTTCCGGCATCCGAATCGTCGGTCCTTGCACCGAGCCGTCCGCAAGCTCGTAGTTCAGTACGCGGGCAAGAATACGCGCGGTGGTGGTTTTTCCCACACCGCGCACGCCGGTCAGGATCCAGGCCTGCGGAATCCGCCCCGTTTCGAACGCATTGGACACCGTGCGCACCAGCGCCTCCTGTCCGATGAGGTCGTCAAAGCTGGAGGGGCGGTATTTGCGCGCCAGCACCCGGTACTGCGCGCTCGTTTCCGATGGCATCATGCCGAGGTCGAGGCCGGTTTGACCGGCGGCGTCATCGGGGAGCGTTGAGGGATGGCCAGCATCGGTCATTGAGCGATCCGCAATTTTCTCTCTCGAAGCCGGCTTGCGGAACAACGAAGCGAACCTTCGGACTGCGCCTATCCGGCGCTGGCAAGATTTCCGAAAAACATGGTTCGCCCAAAAGAGGTAGGAGACTGACGAGCGACCCGATCCGGACCTCGTTAGGGCTGCTTCCTTCCGGATCTGACCCGGTTGGCGAGTGGCTCGTCCACCGCCAATCTCCCAATTCCTATTTGGGGCCAAAAGCCCAGGAAAGCAAGCAGCGAGGGCGCCCCCGGAACGAGCCGTCTGAACCATTGACCTCGGCGGATCGCCACGCCAGTTTGCATTGGCCGTCCTCAAAAAGTGTCCGCGAACGATGTCCGAAGCCTGGTCGCTTCATCCGCAGCTCGAGGAAGACACGGTCTCCATCAGCGACCTGCCGCTCAGCCGTCTGCTGCTGAGCAAGGATGCCAGCTATCCCTGGCTTATTTTGGTGCCAAGACGGGCTGGTGCGATCGAGATCATCGACCTCGATCGCGATGACCGCGCACACCTGATGACGGAGATCTGTCAGGCGTCAGAAGCGCTCAAGGACATCACAGGTTGCGACAAACTCAACGTGGCCGCGCTCGGCAATCAGGTGCCCCAGCTTCACGTCCATATCATCGCGCGTCGCAAAGCAGACTTTGCATGGCCCCGCCCGGTCTGGGGCGTGGCGCCCGCGCTCGCATACAATGCAGCAGAACTCGACGCATTCTTGGATGCTATCAGGCGCAGGACAGGGCTCGGCGAGACCATTGTCAGAATTCCGGCCGACGGAACCTGAGCAAAACCTGCCGGTTTAACCGCTTGTCCCAATCTTCTTCATTGGCAAGGATTTCCGCATGATGAAAAAGCCACGCATCCTGTGTATCGGCATGCCAGTGCGCGACCTGACCTTTCACGTGCAGGGCCTCCCGAAACGCGGCTTGAAGATCGGCGCCGAGCGCTTCGAGGAAATCGCCGGCGGCAACGCATTCAACGCGGCGATCGCCATTTCCCGGCTCGATGGCGGAGTGGCGTTTTGCGGCCCCATGGGGGACGCCGGCGAAACATCCAGCCGCTACATCTTCGACAAGGCGGCAGAGCTCGGCATCGCGATGCAGGACATCGTTCACATGCCAGGTCTGGTGACGCCGATCTCTACCGTCATGATCGATCCGGGCGGCGAGCGAACCATCATCACCTTCCGCGATCCCGAATTGTGGAAGGTGCGCTTGCCCGAGGCTGACAGGATGCTCAGCGATTGCGACGCCATCCTTGCTGAAAGTCGATGCGCGGCATTCTGCACAGATCTTTGCGCTGAAGCGCGGCGGCGCGGCATCCCGGTCGTGATCGATGTCGATTCCGCCATTTCAATGCGCGAGGGTCTGCTCACAGCATCCTCACATCTGATTTTCTCAAGTGAAGCCCTTCAGGCTACTGCCGACATCGCCGACGACGTAGCGGCATTGCAGAAGCTCGCCAAGGTCACTCCATCCTTCCTGGCCGGAACGCGCGGCTCTCAAGGAACAGTGTGGCGCGATCCGAATGGCGGCGGCCTCCGCCAGACCGCCGCCTTCCCCGTCCACACCGTGGACACATTGGGCGCCGGAGACGTCTTCCATGGCGCATTCGCTCTCGCCATGACCGAGAATCAGGGTCTTGAAGACGCACTCAGGTTCGCCTCCGCCGCGGCCGCCATCAAATGCACCCGTTTCGGCGGCGCCTTCGCCTGCCCGCAACGTGCTGAAGTGGAAGCCTTTTTGGAGCACGGCGGTTCGAATTAACCCAAGCCCCCGCTGACGACACTTGCATTGGAATATTTTTCTATATATGAGCTTGAACACCCTCAATATTGGAATAATGTTCTAGCCATGAGCGATCTTGCCCTTCAGACCATTGAATCCGGTCGCCGCCTCGACGCCATCGACCGCAAGATTCTCACCGTACTCCAGGAGGACGCATCCCTGTCGGTAGCCGAGATCGGCGACCGGGTCGGTTTGTCCTCGACGCCCTGCTGGAAGCGTATCCAGCGGCTCGAAGCCGATGACATCATTCTGCGCCGCGTGGCGCTGGTCGATCAGAACAAGATCGGGCTCGGCATAACAGTGTTCGTATCGGTTGAAAGCGGCGACCACTCGGATACGTGGCTAACAACCTTCGCCAATGCGGTCCGCGCGATGCCCGAGGTGATGGAACTCTACCGCATGGCGGGCGACGTCGATTACATGCTGCGCGTCGTGGTCGCCGACATGGCGAGCTACGACCTCTTTTACAAGAAGCTGATTAGTTCGGTCGCGCTGAAGAACGTCACCTCCCGATTCGCGATGGAGAAGATCAAATCGGTAACGGCGCTGCCGGTGCCGGCAGCAAGCGCGGTGTAGCGATTTCAATCGGGATACGCGGTTTCACCCGTGTATTCCTGACAATCAAATCTTCTGATTGTATTCGCCGACCTCGGGATGGGTACGCAGCACGCTGTCCATCACCTCGAACATATCGCGCATCCGCTGCTCGGAGACCGGGCTTTCAACCACCACAACAAGCTCTGGCTTGTTCGATGACGCCCGCACCAACCCCCAGCTTCCATCCTGCGCCGTCACCCTGATGCCGTTGACGGTGACAAGATCGCGGATCGGCTGGCCGGCGATCTTGTCGCCGTTGGCCTTGGCCGCCTCGAAATGCTTCACCACGCTGTCAACGATGCCGTACTTGGCCTCGTCGGCGCAATGCGGCGACATGGTCGGCGAGGACCAGGTTTTGGGCAAGGCGTCCTTCAGATCCGCCAGCGATTTGCCGGCGGCGCGATCGAGCATCTCGCACACAGCGATCGCCGAGATCAGTCCGTCGTCGTAACCGCGGCCCATCGGCGCGTTGAAAAAGAAGTGCCCGGATTTTTCGAAACCAGCGAGCGCGCCGAGCTCATTGGTGCGCCGCTTCATGTAGGAGTGGCCGGTTTTCCAGTAGGTCGTCCGCGCGCCCTGCTGCTGCAATACCGGATCAGTGACAAACAATCCTGTCGACTTCACATCGACCACGAAATGCGCATCCTTGTGGATCGCCGACATGTCGCGCGCCAGCATCACGCCGACCTTGTCGGCGAAGATCTCCTCGCCGGTGTTGTCGACCACGCCGCAGCGATCTCCGTCGCCGTCGAAGCCGAGACCGGCGTCGGCCTTGTGTTCGAGCACCGCGTCGCGGATCGCGTGCAGCATCTTCATGTCTTCGGGATTGGGATTGTACTTCGGAAAAGTGTGATCAAGTTCGGTATCCAGCGGGATCACCTCGCAGCCGATCGCCTCCATCACCTGCGGTGCGAAGGCACCGGCGGTACCGTTGCCACAGGCCACCACGACCTTCAGCTTGCGCTTCAGTTTCGGCCGTTTCGTCAGATCAGCGATGTAGCGCGCCGGGAAACTGTCGTGAAACTCATAGGAGCCGCCCGCCCTGGTGGCGAAGGCAGCGCCGAGCACGATTTCCTTGAGTCGCGTCATCTCGTCTGGCCCAAACGTCAGTGGCCGGTTGGCGCCCATCTTGACGCCGGTCCAGCCATTGTCGTTATGCGAGGCCGTCACCATGGCGACGCAGGGGACGTCGAGCTCGAACTGCGCGAAGTATGCCATCGGCGTCATGCAAAGTCCGATATCGTGAACCTTGCAGCCCGACGCCAACAGACCGGAGATCAGCGCGTACTTGATGGAGGACGAATAGCTGCGGAAATCGTGACCGGTGACGATCTCCTTCTTCTGGCCGAGTTCGCCGATCAGCGTGCCAAGGCCCATGCCCAGCGCCTGGATGCCCATCAGGTTGATTTCCTTGCCGAACAGCCAGCGCGCGTCATATTCGCGAAAGCCGGTCGCCTTCACCATCGGCTCGGATTCATAGGCATAGGTGTTCGGTGCCAGAACGGGTTTCGGCTTCGGAAACATGCGGATGGGCCTCTCAAGGAAAGGACATGACATAAGGAAATGCAGCGCTGGCGATACCACTGCTGCTGGAATGCGGGAGCTAGAACTATTCCTGCTTTGATGACATCAAAGCAGGGCTCAAGCTTTTTATTTTAACGCGTTTTCTTGACGCGAACCGGTACCCACTTCGCTTAAAAACGCTACAGGTCTGTGAACGGCAATTGCGGCATAATTCGCGACGGCGAAACAACACGCGTCAGCCCCGACGCCGACGCCGAATTACTGTTCCAGCATCATCCGCCCGTTCGCGAATTCGAAGCGCTTGAGTTTAGACAAAAAAGATAAACCAAGAAGATTTTCCGACAGCGCTTCGTCGGGCAGCACCATGGCATCGACATCGCGCACAATGAGACCGCCGATGTCGACCATGGCGAGCCGGGTACGCGCCGCCTTGAGCTTGCCGTTGGCCGTGGTCACCGTCGTCGTGTAGTCGTTCTGCGAGGGCCGCACGCCGAGCCGCGCGGCCGAGCTTTCGTTGAGCGCGACGACGGAGGCACCGGTGTCGACCATGAAGCCGATGCGCTGGCCGTCGATTCGGCCTTCTGTCTGGAAGTGGCCCCGGCCGTCGCGTGCAATGCTAATGCTGCGGATTCCAGCCTGGGCATTATCCTGAAGCGCGGCGAACGCCATCGGCTGCGTCGACGTGGTGGGCCGCGCGGCTGCGGTCGTGGTCATCTCGTCGGCCAGTTGCGCCATATAGGAGCCGGCACCGATCAGAAGCGCGGCAAGAATTATCAGATTACGCATGGCGCACACTCACTGACAAATGACGACGCGGCGATCTCGCGACCGCCACCAGCCGGCTACGAGCAATGGCGAAGCTGCTATTTGTGCCAAAAGGATGAGCGAAGCGTTAACACGCGCGCGGAGCTGTGGGCCGATCGGGAAAACCTATAGCGTTTTGGAGCGAAGTGGATGACTTCGCTAGCGACCATCTTCCGTCGTCAAGGCGAATGCCACGACCGCATAGCGCCTGTGGATCAGCATCAATAGTTCGGTCGGTGACGAGGACCGCCCAGCGCGACGCCACGAGATGTCGAATGAGCAATCGATCCATCCGTCATCGCGGCGCTTGGCTTCCGCAAAACTAGCCCGGTAGCCCACTTCTTGGGTCATCACAGGCAGTTCGATGACCGCCCGCATCTGCGTATCGTCCGCGACGATCAACCGGGCCCTGCGTTCACGGGGAATGAAATAGTCGACCCACTTGAGCGCCCCCAGAGTCATGACGGCCAGTGCAGTGGCAGTCATGCCGAGCGCGAGTTGACCTCCACCCAGCGCGAGCCCGATCACGGTCATCAGCCACAGCGTCGCCGCGGTGGTGACGCCGGCGATGAGGTCACCCTTCTTGAAGATGGTGCCGGCGCCGATGAACCCCACGCCGGTCAAAATGCCGAGCGGCAAACGCATGACGTCAATCTGGACAAAGGACTCAACCGTTTTGCCGCTGGTCGATAGCAGAATGTTCGCCTGGATCATGGCGATCGAAGCAGCAAGACCGACCAGAATGGTGGTGCGAAATCCGGCCGCATGCCCTTGCACGCCCCGGTCAAACCCCACGATGCCCCCCGCAACCATTGTCAGAGCGAGACGGATCGCGATATCCGACCAGGTCGGGTGCAGAGGCATGTCCATGAAGGGCCTCAAGGTGGGTCACGGCGCGAGACGTCACGTCAACGCCTCATCAATGGCACGAGTTCCCCGCTCAATCGGCCCCTTCAGGTCCCGCGCGGCTTAACCCGCCGTGTCGGCGGCGCATTCGCCGGATCGTCCGGCCAGGGATGCCGGGGATAGCGCCCGCGCAGATCAGAACGAACGGCGGCATAGCTGCCGCGCCAGAAGCCCGGCAGGTCGCGCGTCACCTGCACCGGGCGATGCGCCGGGGAGAGCAATTCCAGAACCAGCGGCACCTTGCCTTGCG
This sequence comes from Nitrobacter sp. CN101, assembly GCF_055390255.1. NCBI lineage: Bacteria > Pseudomonadati > Pseudomonadota > Alphaproteobacteria > Hyphomicrobiales > Nitrobacteraceae > Nitrobacter > Nitrobacter sp. CN101. The sequence goes on along the minus strand of NZ_AP038833.1, from coordinate 502,460 downwards.
CGATCGACGGATGCGTCGTCAGGCCGAACAATTCCTGCAATCTGACGGCGATGGTCGGCCCCTGCTCGGCTTCGTAGTCGATCGCGAGCATCGTGCCAGTCGGCGCCTCAAAATGGGTCGGCGCCTCGCGCTCTAGCCGCGCGCGCAAACTCCAAGGCAACAACGCCATCAGCGCTTCCGACAGATCGCCGACCGAAAATTCCGTCAAAGCGGTCTTGTCGAACAGCGCGGGCGCCAGCCACATGTCGGTTGTGGCCACAAGCCCGGCATCGGACAGGTCCGGCCACTCCTCGCCTTCCGCCGCGCGCAGGAACATGACCCGGTCGCGCCATTGCTTGAGCGGCTTCGACCACGGCAAGCGATCCAGGCCTGCTCCTATCAATCCTTCGGCGAGGATGCGCGCTGTCGTAACCGACGGCACGACCGCCACCGGCGCTTCGGCAAGCGTGATCGCATGCAGCCGCTTGCGCCGCCGTGCCCGCAAACTCATCGCCGCGCGATCGAATGAGATCTCCTCGTCGGTCTCGATCTGGCCAGCGAAGCGCGATTCGATCTCCGCCTGCGCGATCGGTGCAGCCAGCAAGATACGGCCGTTGGCTGCGGTACCGGTCAGTTCAGCAACCGCGATAAAAGGCGACCGCGCCAGCGCCGAGGCCTGATCGGCCGACGCGCCGCGGCCGTTGGCGAGCACGAACGACCCGTTGCCGCGATTGCGCGCCACGCGATCGGGAAACGCGAGAGCGAGCATCACGCCGCTGGAAGGAAAGGTTTCTCCCTCCCCACCAGAGACCGGAGGGGTAACAGGCGCCGCTACCTGCGACGCCCACCGTTCCGCAAGCTGCCTCGCGCCGGTGGCGCGTGGCGAGCGGTCGCGGCGAAAACTATCGAGCCTCGCATCGAGATCGACGCTGTCGCCGCCCAGACCCCGCTCGGTCAGCACCGCCGCAATGTCCGCAGCCTCCCGGCCTGCGCCGAGACGATGCGCGCCCACGATCATGCGCGCGAGCCGCGGGGGCAGCGCCAACGCGCGCAAACTTTTTCCTTCGTCGGTGATGCGGCCATCGGCATCCAGCGCGCCCAGCTCGCGCAGCAGGTTTCGCGCCTCGTTCAACGCGGGAGCAGGCGGCGGATCGAGAAACGTCAGTGTGGCGGGATCGTGCACACCCCATTGCGCGAGATCGAGCACCAACGACGACAGATCGGCTGAGAGGATCTCGGGCTGGGTATAAGCGGACAGCGAGGCGGTCTGCGGCTCGTCCCATAGCCGATAACATACACCAGGCTCCGTGCGGCCGGCGCGGCCCCGGCGCTGGTCTACCGCGGCGCGCGAGGCACGCATGGTTTCCAGCCGCGTCAGGCCGATGTCAGGCTCAAAGCGCGGCACCCTCGCCATGCCGGAGTCCACCACGATGCGGACGCCCTCGATGGTCAGCGAGGTCTCGGCGATCGATGTGGCCAGCACCACCTTGCGACGCCCACTCGGGGCGGGCGCGATGGCGCGATCCTGCACCGCGGCGTCGAGCGCGCCGAACAGCGGCACGATCTCAACGGATGCATCGTGAACCCGTTCAGCGAGCATATTTTGCGTGCGCCGGATTTCGGCCGCGCCCGGCAGGAACGCCAGCATGGAGCCTGTATCGGTGCGCAGCGCTGTCGCGATCGCGTCAGCCATCTGCCGCTCCAGCGGCGCATCCACCTTGCGGCCAAGATATCGCGTTTCAATCGGGAAGGCGCGGCCCTCGCTTTCGATCACCGGCGCGCAGCCAAGACGTTTTGCGATCCGCGCACCGTCGATGGTCGCGGACATCACCAGGATGCGCAGATCTTCCCGCAGTCCGGTCTGGACGTCGCACGCCAGTGCGAGCCCGAGGTCTGCGTCGAGCGAACGCTCATGAAACTCGTCGAACAGGATCGCGGCAACGCCGTTCAGTTCGGGATCGTCGAGGATCTGCCGCGAGAAGATCCCTTCGGTGACGACCTCGATACGCGTTCTGCGCGAGATCTTGGAGCCGAAGCGCACGCGATAGCCCACGGTCTCGCCAGCGCACTCGCCCAGCGTCTGCGCCATCCGCTCCGCGCTGGCGCGCGCCGCGATCCGGCGTGGCTCCAGCACGACGATCTTCCTGCCGGCGACCCAGGGCGCATCGAGCAGTGCCAACGGCACCCGCGTCGTCTTGCCAGCTCCCGGCGGCGCCACCAGCACCGCGGCGTTGTGCGCAGCAAGTGTGCGCCCAAGTTCGCCGAGCACGGCGTCGATCGGAAGCGGGTTGGCGAATGTTTCCGTCAAGGATTAGGTCTGCGCGTACGGCATGGTAACGGGAAGACCGTCCTATAGCGTTTTCGAGCGAAGTGGATAACCGGTTCGCGTGGGGAAAACGCCCCAGATCAGAATGATAGAGCCCCGCTTCTGATTCCATCAGAAGCGGAAAGGCTCTAGCGCACCACTTACCAAACGGCCAGGCGATACCTCTGTCCGATCACTTTTCCGGGAAACCGGCACATTATTTGATTGGTGAAAGGAGAACGCAACCGATCCGCCTGTAAACAGGCCCCATCGCGCCGAAAAGAGACAACCATGACCGGAAACGGCACAGCTGCGCAGAAAAACGAACGGGTCGACTGGGTCGACTATGCCAAGGGCATCTGCATCATCATGGTGGTGATGATGCACTCGGTGCTGGGCGTTGAGGCCGCAGCCGGACAGACCGGCTTCATGCACCTCGTGGTCGAATTCGCAAAACCGTTCCGGATGCCGGATTTCTTTTTGATTTCCGGCCTATTCCTGCCGCTCGTCATTAACCGGGACTGGCGCACCTACCTCGACCGCAAGGTCGTGCACTTCTTCTACTTCTACGTTCTGTGGACCGCGATCCAGTTCGGCTTCAAGGCCCCCCACTTTGCCGCCGAGGTGGGCTGGCCGGGCGTCGTCCATCTCTATCTGATGTCGTTCATCGATCCGTTCGGCACGCTGTGGTTCATCTATCTGCTGCCGGTGTTCTTCGTGGTCATCAAGGCCACGCGCCGGATCGCGCCTTGGGCGATCTGGGGCGCTGCGGCGGCGCTCGAGATGACGCACATCTCGACCGGCTGGACGCTTATCGACGAATTCGCCGCTCGCTTCGTCTACATCTATTCCGGATACCTGTTCGCGAACTACGTATTCGCATGGTCGGCCCGCGCCCGCGCTTATCCGGGATTGACGCTGGCGGCGCTTGCGCTGTGGGCTGTTGTCAACGGCGGCCTGGTCCATACTGGCTTCAGCGAATGGCCGATCGTTTCGCTCGCGCTCGGTCTCGCCGGCGCCAGCGCCATCATCGCCGTTGGCACGTTGCTTGCGAAAATGCGCTGGCTGAACGCCGTGCGCTATTGCGGCGAGCACTCGATCGTCATCTATCTCGCGTTCTTCCTGCCGATGGCCGCCTCACGCACGATCCTGCTGAAAGCAGGTTTGATCCAGGATGTCGGCTTGATCTCTCTGATCGTCACCATCGCCGGCGTGATCGGCGCGGTGCTGATCTGGTGGGCCTGCCACAACACGCGGGCGAACTTCCTGTTCGAGCGTCCTGACGCCTTCTGGATCGCGCCGAAGAAACGAGCCTCCGCGATTCAGGCGGCGGCCGAATAATCCGGCTCGGTCGCCCGGTCAACCCGAAGCCCCTGCGATTTTTGTCGGTCATGAGAACGCCGCGGGGGTGCCATCAGCGGGAAAACTCCTTAAGTTGCGGCCATGCCGAAGAAGCCCGCCGCCAAGCCCACTGCCGCGATCGACGCAGCCGAGATCCCAGCCGCCATCCCCGCGACGATTCCTGCGGCGAAAGCTGAAGCTGGGACCAATATGCAGGGACAGCACGTCTTTCTGGTCGACGGCTCCTCCTACATCTTCCGCGCTTATCACGCTCTGCCGCCGTTGAGCCGCAAATCCGATGGGCTGCAGGTCAACGCGGTGCTCGGCTTCTGCAATATGCTGTGGAAGCTGTTGCGCGACATGCCGAAGGACGACAAGCCGACACACCTCGCGATCATCTTCGACAAGTCCGAGGTCACGTTCCGCAACAAGCTCTATCCCGACTACAAGGCGCATCGGCCGCCCGCACCCGACGACCTGATCCCGCAATTCGCGCTGATCCGCGAGGCGGTGAAAGCGTTCGACCTGCCCTGCCTCGAACAGATCGGCTTCGAAGCCGACGACCTGATCGCGACCTATGTGAGGCAGGCGTGCGAGCGTGGCGCGACCGCGACCATCGTATCCTCTGACAAGGACTTGATGCAGCTCGTCACCGACTGCGTCACCATGTACGACACCATGAAGGACCGCCGCCTCGGCATACCTGAAGTGATCGAAAAGTTCGGCGTGCCGCCGGAGAAGGTGGTCGAGGTGCAGGCTTTAGCCGGCGACAGCGTCGACAACGTGCCGGGCGTGCCGGGCATCGGCGTCAAGACCGCCGCGCAACTCATCACCGAATATGGCGACCTCGAAACGCTGCTACAGCGCGCCGGCGAAATCAAGCAGCCGAAGCGGCGCGAGACGCTGATCGAGAATGCCGAAAAGGCCCGCATCTCGCGGCAGCTCGTATTGCTCGACGACAAGGTCGCGCTCGATGTGCCGCTGGACGACCTCGCGGTGCAAGAGCCCGACGCCCGCAAGCTGATCGCCTTCCTGAAGGCGATGGAATTCACCACGCTGACAAAACGCGTCGCAGACTATTCCGAGCTTAACGCGGCCGAGATCGAGCCGGACAGAAAAAATGCCAGCGGGGCCTCTTCGACAGCGCCCAAGGCGTCCGGAGCCGCCGTCACCGGCGATCTGTTCGGTAGCGGCGATAGCGTCGTGAAAAGCACGCCGATCATCAAGGCAAAGGCGACGGGCGACGCGGAGATCAAAACGCCTGCGGCCCTTGCCGCCGCCCGTCTTGAAGCGGTGCGCAAACTGCCAGTCCAGCGTGACACCTACGAAACAATCCGCACGCTAGAGCGGCTGCAGGACTGGATCGCCCGCATCGATAACAACGGCAGCTTTGCCTTCGAAGCCCTGACGCCGACGATTGATCCCATGCAGGCCGAATTGTCGGGCCTCACTCTGGCTCTCGCGCCGAACGATGCATGCTACATCCCGCTCAGCCACAAACAGGCCGGCGACGGCGCCGGCCTATTTGCCGCCGGTCTTGCGCCCGGTCAGATCGCGGTCCGCGATGCGCTGGAGATCCTGAAGCCGATCCTTGAATCCAGCGGTCACTTGAAGATCGGGCTCAACGTCAAGTTCAGTGCCGTGCTGCTCGCGCAGCATGGCATCATCATGCAGAATCAGGACGACGTCGAACTTATCTCCTACGCGCTCGATGCCGGGCGGGGCTCCCACGATCTTCAATCGCTGGCACAACGCTGGCTCGGGCACACCGCTCTGAGTTATGGCGAACTGACCGGCAGCGGCAAGAACAAGCTTGCCTTCGATCAGGTGGCGATCGATCGCGCCACGGCCTACGCGGCGGAACATGCCGACCTCACCTTGCGGCTGTGGCAGGTCTTAAAGCCACGGCTGGTCGCCGAGCGCATGAATGCGGTCTACGAGACGCTGGAACGGCCGATGGTCGCGACGCTGGCGCGGATGGAGCGGCGCGGCATCACCATCGACCGGCAGGTGCTGTCACGCCTCTCGGGTGAATTCGCGCAGACCGCGGCCCGGCTGGAAGCCGAGATCCAGCAACTTGCCGGCGAGCCGATCAACGTCGGCAGCCCGAAGCAGATCGGCGACATCATGTTCGGCAAGATGGGCCTGGCCGGGGGCAGCAAGACCAAGACCGGCGCGTGGTCGACCTCGGCGCAAATCCTCGATGAACTCGCCGAGCAGGGCCACGCCTTCCCGCGCAAGATTCTTGACTGGCGACAGGTGTCCAAACTGAAATCCACCTATACCGACGCGCTGCCCGAATACGTTCATCCCCAGACCAAGCGCGTGCACACGACCTATGCGCTCGCCGCCACCACCACCGGCCGATTGTCGTCGAACGAGCCGAACCTGCAGAACATCCCGGTGCGCAACGAGGAGGGACGAAAGATTCGCCGTGCCTTCATCGCGGTCCCCGGACACAAGCTGGTGTCAGCCGATTACTCTCAAATTGAACTGCGGCTGCTTGCGGAAATCGCTGATATCCCGGTGCTGAAGCAGGCGTTCCGCGACGGCCTCGACATCCACGCCATGACCGCATCGGAAATGTTCGGCGTGCCCGTAAAGGGAATGCCCGGCGAAATCCGCCGCCGGGCCAAAGCCATCAACTTCGGCATCATCTACGGTATCTCGGCTTTTGGCCTCGCCAATCAGCTCGGCATCCCCCGCGAAGAAGCAGCCGCCTATATCAAGAAGTATTTCGAGCGCTTTCCCGGCATTCGCGCCTACATGGATGCGACTCGCGATTTCTGCCGCGAGCACGGCTATGTCACGACCCTGTTCGGCCGCAAATGCCATTACCCCGACATCAAGTCGCCGAACCCCTCGCATCGCGCCTTCAACGAGCGCGCCGCGATCAACGCGCGCCTGCAGGGGTCGGCTGCCGACATCATCCGCCGCGCCATGGCGCGGATGGACGATGCGCTCGCGGCGAAGAGGCTGTCCGCACGGATGCTGCTGCAGGTCCATGACGAGCTGATTTTTGAAGTGCCGAACGAGGAGGTCGCGGCAACGCTGCCGGTCGTACAGCATGTGATGCAGGATGCGCCATTCCCGGCGGTATTGCTGTCGGTGCCATTGCAGGTTGACGCCCGCGCCGCCGATAATTGGGACGAGGCACATTAGGACCGTCCCAACGGCGTGACCTGGCAAGAACACAACAAGAACCGCACGACGGCGCTGATAGCTGCACACGCTGTCTTCGACTCGGAACGTTTCGCCGCTCGTGATATTGAATCCCTTTCTGCAGTTTTCAGCCCGTTGCGTATGGAGTTTTCGATGGCCCCGCGTGCTAACTGGAAGGGCTTTTTACGTCTTTCGCTCGTGACCTGCCCGATAGCCCTGTTTCCGGCGACCTCGGAGTCCGAGAAGGTCAGCTTCAACCAGATCAATCGCAAGACCGGGCACCGTATCAAGTATCAGAAGGTCGATGCCGAAACCGGCGACGAGGTCGACAACGACGATATCGTCAAGGGGTACAAGATCGATACCGATACGTATCTCGAAGTGACGAAGGACGAACTCGACAACATCGCGCTGGAGTCCACCCACACCATCGATATCGACCGGTTTGTGCCGCGCGCAGAGATCGACGATCTTTATATCGTCAGGCCGTATTATCTGGTGCCGGACGGCAAGGTCGGACACGATGCCTATGCCGTGATCCGCGACACCATCAAGGCGACGGGCAAGGTCGCGCTGGCTCGGGTGGTGCTAACCAATCGCGAGCACGTCATTGCTCTTGAAGCGCGTGACAACGGGTTGGTCGGCCTGCTGCTGCGCTACGCTTACGAGGTACGCGAGGCATCGGACTATTTCGACGACATCAAGGAGGCGACGATCACCAAGGACATGCTCGATCTCGCCAAACATATCGTCGAGCAGAAGTCCGGCCGCTTCGAGCCGACCGCCTTTAAGGATCATTATGAAGCGGCGCTGCTGGACCTGATCGAGCAGAAGAAGGCAGGCCACCCGATCGCAAAAGCCAAGGTCAAGACCGAAGGCAATGTCATCAACCTGATGGATGCCTTGCGGCAGAGCCTGAAGGGCGGCAAATCTGCGCCGGCCGTGACCAAGGCAACTCCTGCGAAGGGCAAGAAGTCCAGGAAGCGTATCGAAGGCCAGCGCGAGATGCTGTTTCCGATCGAGGGCAAAAAGGCCGCCGCGAAGGAGGCTAAGCGGGAGCCTGCGAAGCGTCCGGCCAAAACTGCGAAGACATCGACGGCGAAGGGCTCCACCGCGAAACGCAAGGCCGGTTAACCGGCCGCACCGATGCGCAAACTAATCGCCTTCGACGACGAGACCATGGCGGCGCTGACGCAGCTCGGCCGCGATCGCATGGCGACCCTTCAGGATCTGGCCGACGAGGCTTTTGCCGACCTCTTGAAAAAGCATGGCGTGCCGATTGATCTCAAGGATGCCCTGCGGAAGAGTGCGGGCGTCGGAAAGAAAAAGGCGTGACGCCGGCAGCACTCTTACGCTTACCGGGCGTTGCCGACGTTTGATCCTTGATCGGAGCCGTCGCCGTGCCATCCCGAAAGCTCAGCACCTACCGCAAGAAACGCGACTTTTCGAAAACCGCCGAGCCGAGCGGCGCAGCGCGCGTCGCGACCTCACAGCAGCGGCGCTTCGTCATCCAGATGCATGACGCCACACGGCTGCATTACGACTTCCGTCTCGAATATGACGGAGTGTTCAAATCCTGGGCCGTGACGCGCGGCCCCTCGCTCGACCCAACCGAGAAACGTCTGGCGGTCGAGGTGGAGGATCACCCGCTCGACTACGGCGACTTCGAAGGCACCATCCCCAAAGGCCAATATGGCGGCGGCACGGTGGAAATCTGGGATCGCGGCTACTGGTACGCCGAAGACCCGGCGAAAGGCCTCGCCAAGGGCGACCTTAAATTCGCGCTGATGGGCGAGAAGCTCAAAGGCGAATGGGTGCTGGTGCGCATGAAGCATGACCGCAGCGGCGGAAAGCGCACCAACTGGCTGCTGATCAAACACCGCGACGATTATGCCAGACCCGGAAGCGGCGAAGACGTGCTGAATGACGACCGCTCCGTCGCGTCCGGGCGTACACTGAAGCAGATCGCGGATGGCAAGGGCAAAGCGCCGGAGCCTTTCATGATGACCAGGCAAATCGCCGGCTCTGACGCGGTTTGGGATTCGAACAAGGGCGCTGCCGCGGAGGCGCGCGCGACAAGAACGCGCGCCAAACCTGCATCAGCCCGCAAGCAGGCGCCGAAGACAAAAGCCAAGACCCAAACCAGCAAGGCCCGCGCGATCAAAGGCGAGATGCCGGACTTCGCCGGACTTCAGCTTTGCGAAACGGCAACGCGCCCGCCATCGGCGGAGGGCTGGGTGCATGAAATCAAGTTCGACGGCTATCGCATCCAGATACGGATCGAGAACGGTGACGTGACGCTCAAAACCCGCAAAGGCCTCGACTGGACCGACAAGTTTTCAGCCATCGCAAAGGCGGCCGCGAAACTGCCAGACGCCATCCTCGACGGCGAGATCGTCGCGCTCAACGCAAAGGGCGATCCGGATTTCTCGGCGATGCAGGCCGCGCTGTCCGAAGGCAAGACGGATGCGCTGGTGTACTTTGCTTTCGACCTTCCGTTTGCCGAAGGCGAGGATCTGCGCCCGCTGCCGCTGCTGACGCGCAAGGACCGGCTTCGCAAGCTGCTCGGGCGCTCTGCAAGATCCGACCGCGCACCGATCCGCTATGTGGAGCATTTTGACGTGAACGGCGAACAGATGCTCGCATCCGCCCGCGACGCCGGCCTCGAAGGCATCATCTCCAAGCGCGCTGACGCGCCCTATCGCGCCGGCCGTGGCGGAAGTTGGCTCAAGATCAAGAGCCGGCCCGGCCACGAGGTGGTTATCGGCGGCTGGAAAATCACGAATGGGAAATTCCGCTCGCTAATGGCGGGCGTCTATAACGGCGACCACCTCGTCTATACCGGCATCGTCGGCACCGGCTACGGCCGCGATACCGTGAAACGCATCATGCCGGCATTGAAAGCCGCGGCCGCATCGAAAAGTCCTTTCACCGGCAAGAATGCGCCGGCCGGCGGTCGCAACGTTCATTGGCTGAAACCTGAACTGGTCGCCGAAATCGAATTCGCCGGTTGGACTGATGACGGCATGGTCCGGCAAGCAGCCTTCAAAGGGCTGCGCGCAGACAAGCCGGCGCGCGAGGTCCGGGCGGAAATGCCGGCCCGTGCGCCCGCCCCACGGTTCAACAAGGCACGACTCGACAAGACAAAGCTCAACGCAACGCAGCCCAACGCGCAAGCCACACCAGCAGCGAACACCGACACGACCAGATCGCGGCAACCTCGCACGACTGCGGCGCGCGATCGCTCGACGGTGATGGGCGTTGTGATCTCGCATCCGGATAAAGCGCTATGGCCGGATGCGGGGGACAGGCAGCCGGTCACCAAGCTCGATCTTGCCACCTACATGGAAGCCGTGGGCGGCTGGATGATCGGCCACATCCGCGGACGGCCGTGTTCGATCGTGCGCGCGCCAGATGGCATCGACGGCGAGACGTTCTTCCAGCGCCACGCCATGCCGGGCCTGTCGGATCTGGTCACGCAAGCGAAGGTGTCGGGCGACCGAAAGCCTTATCTGCAGATCGACCGCGTCGAAGCGCTGGCGGCGGTGGCGCAGATCGGCGGTATCGAATTGCATCCGTGGAATTGCGCGCCCAACGAATACACGGTGCCGGGACGGCTGGTATTCGACCTCGATCCCGCGCCGGACATCGCATTCCCCGACGTGATCGCTGCGGCCAAGGACATGAAGCAGCGGCTCGAGGCGCTCGGGCTAGAAACGTTCTGCAAGACCACCGGCGGCAAGGGGCTGCACGTCGTCACGCCGCTTGCAATCAAGCAAAAAGACGGATTGAACTGGAAGCAAGCCAAGATGTTCGCCCAAGCCGTCTGCGAACAAATGGCCGCTGACGCACCCGATAAATATCTCATCAACATGTCGAAGAAGCAGCGCGAGGGAAAAATCTTTCTCGATTATCTTCGCAACGATACCAAATCGACGGCTGTCGCGCCGCTGTCGCCGCGCGCGCGTCCAAGCGCCACTGTATCCATGCCGCTGAACTGGTCTCAGGTGAAAGCCGGTCTCGATCCTAAACGTTTCACACTCCGCACCGCGCCATATCTCTTGAAAAAGAGTAAGGCGTGGGCGGACTATGACAAGGCCGCGCGTCCGCTAACCACCGCAATCAGCAGGCTCGTACGATGACGAACATGACATGTAGTAGCCGAAGGGTCGCGCTGCTCGGCATTCCCATCGACATGGGCGCATCGCAACGCGGCACCTTGATGGGGCCAGCAGCACTGCGGACCGCGGGAATCAAGCCGGTGCTGGAAAACCTGGGCATCGACGTCCTGGATCATGGCGACATCTCCATTGCTCAGGTCGTGCCGGCAACCGACCCAATTCCCGCGAAGGCCAACAACTACCGCGATATCCAGGCATGGGTCCGCGCACTCAGCCCGCGCGCTTATGATCTGACGAAGTCCGGCGCGATCCCGATCTTTCTTGGCGGCGACCACAGCCTCTCGATGGGTTCGATCAACGGCGTCGCACGCTATTGGCATGAACAAGGACGCGAGTTGTTCGTACTTTGGCTCGACGCTCACGCCGATTACAATACGCCGCTGACGACCATGACCGCGAACATGCACGGCATGTCGGCCGCTTTTGCGTGCGGCGAGCCCGGGCTTGATGGGCTGCTCGGCGACGAGCCGCGCTCAGCCATCTCGCCAGCGCATCTGGACCTGTTCGGCATCCATTCGATTGACCCGCTCGAGAAGAAGCTGGTGCAAGACCGTCGCATCGCGGTCGCTGACATGCGCGCGATCGATGAGTTCGGCGTGTCCGTATTGATTCATCGCGTCATCGAGCGAGTGAGGGCACACAATGGCGTCCTGCATGTCAGCTTCGATCTCGACGTCCTGGACCCCGGCATCGCGCCCGGCGTCGGCACGACCGTTCCGGGAGGAGCGACCTATCGCGAGGCGCATCTCGTCATGGAACTGCTATACGATTCCGGACTGGTCCGTTCGGTCGACATCGTCGAACTCAATCCGTTTCTCGACGAACGCGGGCGAACCGCGCGGGTCGCGGTGGAATTGATCGCGAGCCTGTTCGGGCAGCAGATCACCGACCGCCCGACTCCGAGCAATGCGCTGGAGCCGGATAGAATCTGAACACGCGCGGCAGTCTTGCGGACATCATGCAAATGCGGTCGTAACCGCGCGTCCGACGGCCGCGATGACAGCGTTTTGCCGATCCGCCGAGGCGGTGGCGCCCGTGAGATAGGCCGTCACAATAAACGGCGCCCGATCCGGCGGCCAGATCACAGCGACATCATTCGCTGTTCCCCGGTCGCCGGACCCGGTTTTGTCGCCGACGCGCCACGCGGCCGGCAATCCGGCGCGCAGGCGCTTGCCGCCAGTCGTATTGGCGGCGAGCCAGCCCGCGAGTTGAGCGCGCGACTCCGCCGACAGCATGCCGTCCAACACCAACGCCCGCAAATCGGAGGCCATCGCGTTCGGTGTCGTGGTATCGCGCGGATCGCCTGGCAGCGCTTCATTGAGTGCCGTCTCGGCGCGGTCGAGACGCGTCATGTCGTCGCCCAGACCCCGCACAAAAGCGGTCAGGCCCTGCGGGCCGCCAATGCTCGCGAGCAGCAGATTTCCCGCGGTGTTGTCGCTGAGCGTAATTGCGGCCTTGCATAGTTCTGCGACGGTCATGCCGTGCGGGCCGACGTGCTTCTGCGTCTCCGGCGAATGGGCCGCGAGATCGGTCTCACTGAAATAAATCCGCCGCGAGAGATTTTCCTTGCCGGCATCGACCCCTTGAAGAACGGCGCCCGACGCTAGCACCTTGAAGGTGCTGCACATTGGAAACCGCTCGTCCATCCGCTGGCCGACGCGCTGGCCGGTGCTGGTATCGAGCAGCGTGACACCCAGCCGCCCGCCGCCGCTTTCATTCTCCAGCCTTTTCAATTCGTCGACAAACTTCTCATGCAATGCCGAAACCGCCCGGGCTCGGCCAGCCCGGCCCATGACGACCAGCCCCGCCAGACCCGCACCCGTCGCACGCAGCAATCGTCGTCTGCCGATCATTTTTTAATCGTCCTCATATTTTGCTGTGCCGAGATAGTTAGATATGCCGTAGCGCGGCGTAACTATCGAAGAATGGGTGGGCGAGCATCGAACCACTCTTCAAGATATCGATGTGCAGGCTTACTCTGCCGCCTCCTTAGCCGCCGGAGCCGCGGCCTTGACCTCGGCATCGACGTCGTTCTCGAATCTACTGAAATTCTTCCGGAACATGTCGACCAGGGCGCGCGCGGTCCTGTCGAACTCGACCTTATCGGCCCAGGTCTTGATCGGATCGAGGATATGCGGCTCGACGCCTGGTACCGAGGTTGGGACTGCGAACCCGAAATATCTGTCATTGTGAAACTGGACGTCGCGCAAGGAGCCGTCGAGCGCTGCGCCGAGCAGAGCGCGCGTGACCCTGATTGGCATGCGACGGCCGGTCCCGTATTTGCCCCCGGTCCAACCGGTGTTCACCAGCCAACAATCGACCTTGTGCTTCGCGATCAAGGCGCGCAGCATGTTGCCGTAGACGCTGGGATCGCGCGGCAAGAACGGCGAGCCGAAGCAGGTGGAGAATTCTGGCTGCGGCTCGTTGCCGAGGTCACGCTCAGTTCCCGCTACCTTCGCGGTGTAACCCGAAAGAAAATGATACATTGCCTGCGCCGGCGTCAGCCTGGCGATGGGCGGCAGTACGCCAAAGGCGTCAGCGGCCAGCATGATCAGATTTTTTGGCTGGCCGGCACAGCCTGTCAAAGACGCGTTCGGAATGAATTCGAGCGGATAGGCCGAACGGGTGTTCTCGGTCTTCGAGTCGTCATTGAAATCAGGTACCCGCGTGGCTTCGTCGTGTACAACATTCTCAAGCACTGCGCCGAAGCGTTTCGAAGCGGCGTAAATCTCGGGTTCGGCCTCCTGCGACAGCCTGATGCATTTGGCGTAGCAGCCGCCCTCGAAATTGAAGATGCCGTCCTTGCTCCAGCCGTGCTCATCGTCACCGATCAGCGTGCGTTTGGGATCGGCGGACAGCGTGGTCTTTCCCGTTCCCGAGAGGCCGAAGAAGATCGCGCTGTCACCGCCGGGGCCGACATTGGCCGAGCAGTGCATCGGCAACACGCCCTTGTCGGGCAGATGGTAGTTCAGCGTGGTGAAGATGCTTTTCTTCATCTCCCCGGCATAGTGAGATCCGCCGATGAGAATGATCTTGCGGATGAAATCGATGGCCACAACGTTCTCCGAGCGAACGCCATGCCGTTTGGGATCGGCGCGGAAGCTCGGCAGGTCGATGACGGTCAGTTCAGGTACGAAATTGGTAAGTTCCGATATCTCCGGCCGGCGCAATAGGGTGCGAATAAAAAGCGAATGCCAGGCCAGCTCGGTGAAAACGCGGGTCTTGATGCGGAAATTTGGATCGGCACCGCCATAGAGGTCCTGTGCGAACAGCGTCTTGTTCCCGGCGTGCTCAAGAAAGTCGGAATACAACGCGCCGAATTGCCCCGACGTCATCGACTGGTTGCCTGCCCACCATATATTTTTATCGGTGGCCGCATCGCGGACCACGAATTTATCCTTGGGGCTTCGGCCGGTGAAGATACCGGTCTCCGCGCATAACGCGCCATCCGCATTCAGCATCGCTTCGCCTGTACGTAGAGCATGCTCGTAGAGCTGCGGCGCGCCAAAATTCCAGTACACGGCCTTGAGATTTTTTAGGCCGAACTTTTCGGCGCCGAAGGTGCCGTTACGCACGCCTGTCTCAGGCACGGAGAATTCCTCCTCGTCGAATCCGCATCGCAGGGCGCGATCATAACCAATCGCGCTTCCGCAGCGATGTCTAAATTATAGCCGTCCAGAGCCGGCATCGATCAAGGCCAAACTCATCTGGCCAATCCTGGCTTACTCCAGGGGATTCGGATCAAGGCTATGCTGACGCGCGGGCCTTTTCCGCCAGTTCCTTCAAGATAACGCGAAGTTCATCGGGGGCGACGATCCGCCGCGGAAAATCAAGGCGCAACGCATCACGCTTGTCGGCACTCATGTCCAAGCCGTCGGGATCGCAGCCAGTGCAGCGCCAATCGGCCGTCTCCGCGCCGAGCAATCGCGTTGCATAAAGATTCAAGGCGTCGCGATGATCGCTATTCATATGTTCGATCGCAGTTTGTTCGGCCGCGACCAACGCGTCCGCGCCCTCAAGGCTGGTCAGAACCTTTTCTGGTCTGAGATCAACAATCCGCCCGAAACCCGCCACCAAATGAATGCCGGTTAGCCGAATCCGGAAGAACGAAAAATCATTGAAATCCGCGAAAGATTCCGCCGAGGGGTGAACGTTCAGATAGCGTCTTCGCAGGATTGCCTTGAGTTCCCCATCCGCCTCCTCGGCTGTTCCCGCGACCATGATCCGGGAGCCTTCCAGAGGGTCGCCGGCTGCGCGCTCGTCCAGCATCAGCGACACCCTGGGGTCGGCGAGCAGATTTTTCGTATGCACCGCAAGGCGTGAAATCAAAAGAATTGGTGAACCATCGTAATGGCTTGCGACATTCACAAGGGAGCAATAAGGGTCGCCGCTAGCGGTCATTAAGGTTGCCAGCGCGCCTTGCCGGCTGCGGCGTAGCAGGGATCTGGTCAGGTTTGCGGCTGTGAAATTGGCGGTCGGCTGCATGGCTTATATCCTCAAATTTGAAAAACCACCTTTTCAGGGCTAAACTGATAACCGAACAGAGTGGGAACAGCAGGGCCTTTCGCACGTTTAAAGAGCCTCGGTCACACTTCAGCCTCGCTTGCATTGCTCGTTGACTGCGTTCTTAAGGTCACACCAATGGCAGACGGTCGAATTGTTCGCCTCTCGCCACCCGCTTCGGAAAGCAGGCATATGCCCACAATTGCTTTGGTCGATGACGACCGCAACATTCTCACATCGGTGTCGATTGCGCTCGAAGCCGAAGGCTATCGCATCATGACTTATACCGATGGAGCGTCGGCACTCGACGGCTTCCGCACCAGCCAGCCGGACCTTGCGATCCTCGACATCAAGATGCCGCGCATGGACGGAATGGAGACACTGCGACGACTGCGTCAGAAATCCGACCTGCCCGTTATTTTCCTCACCTCCAAAGACGAAGAGATTGATGAACTGTTCGGCCTCAAGATGGGTGCCGACGATTTCATCCGCAAGCCGTTCTCGCAACGGTTGCTGGTCGAGCGCGTCAAAGCGGTTTTGCGCCGAGCCTGCCCGAAAGATCCTGCCGCCGTACCCAAGGAGAGCGACGCAAAGGCGCTCGACCGTGGCCTGCTGCGCATGGACCCGGAGCGCCACACCTGCACCTGGAAGAACGAGCCCGTCACCCTGACCGTCACGGAGTTCCTTATCTTGCAAGCGCTGGCGACACGCCCCGGCGTCGTCAAAAGTCGCAACGCGCTGATGGACGCCGCCTACGATGATCAGGTCTACGTCGATGACCGCACCATCGACAGCCACATCAAGCGACTGCGCAAGAAGTTCAAGGTCGTCGACGACGACTTCGAAATGATCGAAACCCTGTACGGCGTGGGTTACCGCTTCAGGGAAACCTGATAACATCGTTATGGGCGCGCGGCCCGTGAACCGGATGTTCAATGGCATGTCCGGTTTGCTTTCGGTGTGAGTGCAAACGTTCGTCGTCCTAGCCGCATCTTCAGCGACAAACGCGAAGCGTTTACGCGGGAATGACCAGCAATAGTGAATTTGGTGCAACCGGGCAGTTTCAGTCCTTGCTTGATCGAACGCAGCCTGATTTGAATCCCGAGACCGAGGACACCTCACAAGTCCTGGCGGCGGAAGGTCTTGCCGATCAGGCCCAACGGACGCCGCCCTGGCAACGGCCGCTTGGCTGGCTGAGGCGCGCAGGCCAGTTTCTCTTCACGCTCAGCTTTTCGAGCCTGACCCGCCGCATCGTATCGCTTAATCTCGCCGGCCTGATCGCGCTGGTCGCCAGCATTCTCTATCTCTCACAATTCCGCGCCGGCCTGATCGATGCGCGCGCGCAAAGTTTGCTGGTACAGGGCGAGATCATAGCCAGCGCCATTGCCGCCTCGGCCACGGTCGAGACCAACACGATTACAATCGATACGGATCGCCTGCTCGATCTCAAGCCCGGCGAGAGCTATGGGGCACCGGACGAAATTTCAGGGCTGGATTTTCCAATCAATCCCGAGCGCGTCGCTCCCGTGCTGCGGCGGCTGATCTCTCCGACCAAAACGCGCGCGCGCATCTACGACCGCGACGGTGTGCTGATCCTCGACAGCCGCAGCCTTTTTCGTCGCGGCGATGTCATACGTTTCGAACTGCCGCCTCCGACCGACGTCAAACCCGGCTTCGTGGAACGCACCACGATCGCGATCCGCACCTGGCTCAATCGCGGCGATCTTCCGCTCTATCGTGAGCTCGGTCCCGAAAACGGCAACGGCTATCAGGAGGTTGCGCAGTCGTTAAAGGGTGAGAAATCCAGCATGGTGCGCATTAACGATCGGGGCGAAATCATCGTTTCGGTCGCCGTTCCGGTCGAACGCCCCCGCTCCACCATTTTCGGCTCGCTGATGCTATCCACTCAAGGCGACGATATCGACCAGATGGTCATGGCGGAACGGCTGGCAATCCTGAAAGTATTCGGCGTTGCCATGATCGTCATGATCGTGCTGTCGCTGCTGCTCGCAAGCACCATCGCCGGACCGGTACGACGGCTCGCAGACAGTGCGGAGCGTGTGCGACGCCGTATCAAGACGCGCATCGAGATTCCCGACTTCACTCGCCGCCGCGACGAAATCGGTCACCTATCCGGCGCGCTGCGCGACATGACCGACGCGCTCTACAACCGTATCGAGGCGATCGAGACCTTCGCGGCCGACGTTTCCCATGAACTGAAAAATCCCCTCACCTCGCTGCGCTCCGCGGTGGAGACCCTGCCGCTCGCGAAGACCGACACCAGCCGCAGCCGACTACTGGAAGTCATCGAGCACGATGTCCGCCGGCTTGATCGACTGATCTCCGACATATCCGACGCAAGCCGACTCGACGCCGAGCTACAACGGCAGGATGAGGCGCCCGTCGATATCCAGCGTCTTTTGACCATGCTTATATCGGTCGCGAACGAAACCAAGCTCGGCCGCGACATCAGTGTCGACGTGCGCTTCGAGGGCAGTCGCACCTTCTCGGTGCCGGGGCATGACTTGCGACTGGGACAGGTGATATCCAACCTCCTGACCAATGCTCAATCGTTTTCGAAACCCGGCGGCCGTGTGCGCATCGTGTGTCGCCGCTTGAAATCCGAAATCGAGATCGTCGTGGACGACGACGGCCCCGGCATTCGCCCCGACGCGTTGGAGCGCGTGTTCGAACGCTTCTACACCGACCGACCCGACCAGGGTTTCGGTCAGAACTCCGGTCTTGGCCTTTCGATTTCGAAACAGATCATCGAAGCGCATCGCGGACGGATCTGGGCTGAAAACCGCCCCGGACCGACTGATGCCCATGGCGACATCCGGATCGCCGGCGCGCGTTTCATCGTCCGGCTTCCCGCATCATGATCGCGTCGTCCGGACCGACGATCCATGGCTCCGCGGTTCTGGTGGGAGATCGCGCCGTTCTGATCCGCGGCCCCTCCGGCGCCGGCAAGTCTCGTCTCGCCTTCGACCTCATCCTCGCCGGCCGCAGCCGCCAGCTCCCCGTAACGACGCTGGTCGGCGATGACCGCCTCTTCGTGACGCCGCTTCATGATGGGCTACTCGTCAGGCCCGCGCCTGAGCTTGAGGGAATGATAGAAATCCGTGGGTTCGGGATTCGCCGGTGCGCTTTCGTGGCGGAGGCACAGGTCGGCTTGGTGATCGATCTCGAGGCGCCCGACGCGGAGCGCTTGCCGCCGCCAAAAGCACTGCGAACCACCATATTAGGGGTCGATCTGGCCCGAATTCCGGTTGCTGCTACTTTTTCGCCACTTCCGATAGCCATCGCCGCGCTGACGACTATTCCGGGTTGCAGCGACACTCGTTCCACCACCGATTGTCCCGAGGAATCCGGTAACCATATAAGTCCTACTACAGCCATGGAGTAAACCATCCCGGCTTTCAGAGCGGACCCGCTTTTCAGGGAAAAACCTAGCACTCCCCCTTGCGTGAGAGCTCTGGATGGTCAATGTGGCCTGTTCGTGCGGTGCACCAAAAGCACCCGCGAGGAGTTTTCAATGATTGGTCTGGTACTTGTGACCCACGGGCGCCTTGCCGATGAGTTCAAGGCGGCACTCGAGCATGTAATGGGCCCGCAAAAGCAAATCGAAGCCATCACCATCGGCGCCGAGGACGATGCCGATCTGTGCCGGGGCGATATCATCGAAGCCGTCAATCGCGTCGACAGCGGCAACGGGGTTGCCATTCTCACCGACATGTTCGGCGGTACGCCTTCAAACCTCGCGATCTCTTGCATGAGCCGGCCCAAGGTCGAGGTGCTCGCAGGCATCAACCTTCCCATGCTCGTAAAGCTTGCCAAGGTGCGCAACGATCTCCCGCTGCCGGAAGCCATCGCGGCGGCGCAGGAAGCCGGACGTAAATACGTGACGATCGCCAGCCGGGTACTCGCCGGGAAATGACCGGGCAGCCTGACGACGCAGCCCCCTCGGGTCCCCCACCGACGGTGAGCGAGGCATCTCCTACCGGAACGGTCTCCTGCGAAATTTCGATCATCAACAAGCGCGGCCTTCATGCGAGGGCGTCCGCGAAATTCGTACACCTGGTCGAACGCTTCCACGCCGACGTTCGCGTAACGCGCAATGGCGAGACGGTCGGAGGCAATTCGATCATGGGATTGATGATGCTGTCCGCGGGAATCGGAACGACGATCATCGTTTCGGCAACTGGTCCTGAGGCGAAAGCGGCAGTCGACGCGATCACAGAGCTCGTCGGCAATAAATTCAACGAGGACGAGTGATCGTCTTCTCACTCTTGCCCTTAAGACAGCCGTCAGAAAGCGTTTCCCGAGGTTGACGCTTGCTTGCCCGCCGTTCGGGCGGGTGCTATCCCGCGCCCCATGACGACCAGTGCCGCCGGTTTGCAGTTCCTGCAGCAATTGCAGCGTTTTTCGAACGAAGTTTGCGCCGGTTCGAAAACGCATCAAATCACAATCAAGGAGCCCCGCTTCTGTTTCCATCAGAAGCGGAAAGGTTCTAGAGGTTGCCGTAATGTCTGACGAGCTTCAAAAGCAGGGCACGCCCCCCACTGCAAACATCCGCAACTTTTCCATCGTCGCCCATATCGATCATGGCAAGTCAACGCTGGCTGACCGCCTGATCCAAATAACCGGCGGCCTGACCGATCGAGAGATGGCGGGCAAGGAGCAGGTGCTCGATTCGATGGACATCGAGCGCGAGCGCGGCATCACCATCAAGGCGCAAACGGTGCGTCTGAAATACCGCGCCAAAGACGGCAAGGATTATGTCTTCAACCTGATGGATACGCCCGGACACGTCGACTTCGCTTACGAGGTTTCGCGTTCACTCGCTGCTTGTGAAGGTTCGCTACTGGTGGTGGATGCGAGCCAGGGCGTGGAGGCGCAAACGCTCGCCAACGTCTATCAGGCGCTCGACAACAACCACGAGATCGTGCCCGTCCTCAACAAGGTTGATCTGCCTGCGGCCGAGCCGGATAAGGTGAAGCAACAGATCGAGGACGTGATTGGAATCGACGCCTCGGACGCGGTGATGATCTCGGCCAAAACCGGCCTTGGCGTGCCCGATGTCCTGGAGGCCATCGTCACCCGGCTGCCACCGCCGAAAGGCGACCGCGACGCCACGCTGAAGGCGCTCCTGGTCGATAGCTGGTACGACGTCTACCTCGGCGTGGTCGTGCTGATCCGCATCATCGACGGCGTGCTCAAGAAGGGCAGCCGCATCCGCATGATGGGCACTAACGCGGCTTACGATGTCGAGCGCGTGGGCTTCTTCACGCCGAAAATGCAACAGGTCGACGAACTCGGCCCCGGCGAGATCGGCTTTATCACAGCCGCCATCAAGGAAGTCGCAGACACCCGCGTCGGCGACACCATCACCGACGACCGTCGACCGGTGGCGGAGATGCTGCCCGGCTTCAAGCCGGCGATTCCCGTGGTATTCTGCGGCCTGTTCCCGGTGGACGCCGACGATTTCGAGACGCTGCGTGCCGCGATGGGCAAGCTGCGTCTCAACGACGCCAGCTTCTCATTTGAAATGGAAACCTCCGCCGCGCTCGGCTTCGGCTTTCGCTGCGGCTTCCTCGGCCTGTTGCATCTTGAGATCATCCAGGAACGGCTCTCCCGGGAGTTCGATCTCAACCTGATCGCGACCGCTCCGAGCGTCATCTACAAGATGAAACTGACCGACGGCGGCGAGATCGAGATCCACAATCCGATCGACATGCCGGACGTGGTGAAGATCGCCGAGATCGAGGAGCCGTGGATCGAGGCCACCATCCTCACGCCCGACGATTATCTCGGCAGCGTGCTGAAGCTTTGCCAGGATCGCCGCGGCGTGCAGAAAGAGCTCACCTATGTCGGCGCACGCGCGATGGTGAAATACGATCTGCCGCTCAACGAAGTCGTGTTCGACTTTTACGACCGGCTCAAGTCCGTCTCCAAGGGCTACGCCTCGTTCGATTATCATCTCACCGATTACAAACCGGCCGACCTCGTGAAGATGCAGATTCTCGTCAACGCCGAGCCGGTCGATGCGTTGTCCATGCTGGTGCATCGTACCCGCGCCGAAGGCCGCGGCCGCGCCATGGTCGAGAAGATGAAAGAGTTGATCCCGCCGCACATGTTCCAGATTCCGATCCAGGCGGCAATCGGAGGCAAGGTCATCGCGCGCGAGACGGTGCGCGCGCTGCGCAAGGACGTCACCGCGAAGTGCTACGGCGGCGATGTCAGCCGCAAGAGAAAACTTCTCGAGAAGCAGAAGGAAGGCAAGAAGAAGATGCGGCAGTTCGGCAAGGTCGATATTCCGCAGGAAGCCTTCATCGCCGCGCTGAAGGTCGATAGCTGAGGCAATCAGTCGCTGGGGTTGTATTTTTTACGTGCGCCGAAGAGTCTGCCTCTCCATCCCATCCTATAGTCATAGCCATCACGACGAGCCATGTGATGGAAATCATCAAGTTCAGAATCTGCTCACCTTTTGAGCAGAAACTGCCATTTAGGCAACTCGGCGACATAAAACCCATAATCAGCATGGCAACCAAGACGCCCAAAAGAACAAAAAATACTAATAGCAGATAAGCGCAAATGACCGCCATTCGGCGCCAATGAGACGGCATGTTCGCGCCCTGAGAATTCGTTCGTTCGGTGATGTACTGATGGGGCGAGGCCTTTGCTGGATCACGAATTTGCACGGTCGATCGCGTCAGCAGATCGTGCACTGCTTGATTTCGTCGTGTCGCCAAGATGACAATGAATGAATACCAGCCGAGTAGAAATTTAATGACTGCACGAACAGCGGCTTTAAGAAAGCTAACATTGCCCCGACTATGATCGTCGACGATCTTAACGTTAGCGAAATAGTGCCCGACCGTCCCGCCGGCTTTACGTATCTACTCACTTCACGAATCAAAGCGGGAGCTTGATCCGCCATTTTCTCGGTTCGCTTCTTCCGCTATCATTTCGCCCGATGATCTTGCGCCGCCTGATTCTCACGCCCGGCCTGTTTGCCGCTGCCGTCGTGGCCGTCATTGCGACGGCACCTCCCGCGATCGCGCAAGACAAAGGCACGCTGAACCCGAAGCCATTGCCGCCGTTGGCCAATCCGGACGATCCCACGCTCGGCGCCAAGCAACTGTTCGGCCGCAAGATGCTTCCGGCTGCCGGCGCGCCATACGTCATCGGCTATTATGCGCGGGGCTGCATGGCCGGGGCCGAGGCGCTGCCGATCACCGGGCCGACCTGGCAGGTGATGCGACTGTCGCGCAACCGCAACTGGGCGCATCCGGCTATGGTGGCGTTGCTTGAACGACTGTCGGCGAGGGCGCGCAAAGACGCCGGCTGGCCGGGGCTTCTGGTCGGCGACATGGCCCAACCACGCGGCGGTCCGATGCTTTCCGGTCATGCCAGCCACCAAATCGGACTCGATGCCGACGTCTGGCTCACGCCAATGCCGGACCGGCTTTTGTCGCGCAACGAGCGCGAGGAGATGTCCGCGGTCATGATGGTGCGCCACGACCGCCTGGATATCGATCCCCACGCCTGGACGCCGAGTCACCTCAGCGTCATCCGTGCCGCTGCCAGGGAGCCGTCGGTCGAGCGCATTTTCGTCAATGCCGCGATCAAGAAGGCGCTGTGCCGCGAGGCCAAAGGCGACCGCAGTTGGCTCTCGAAGGTTCGCCCCATGTACGGCCACGACTATCACTTCCATATTCGCATCAAGTGTCCGCCGGGCAACCCTCAGTGCGAATCCCAAACTCCGCCAGAGCCGAAAGACGGATGCGGCGAGCACGATTTGGCCTATTGGTTCAGCGACGCCGTGCTGCATCCGAAACCGCCGAAGGTGCCGCCGAAACCCAAACCCCCGATCACGTTGTCACAACTACCCGCGAACTGCCGTCAGGTTCTGGCTGCGCCGGATGCCAGCCACTAGCAGTCGCCACGAAGGGTGTGTCCGGGGAATTCATGACCGCCCACGGCCGTTGGTGGAAAAGAGTTGGCTCGCCCTTCTCGCGCCTGGAAACGCTAAAGGTTAGCGGCTCAGCCAGAGCCTACATCCACTTCCCCTTTCAAAAAAACCAGTGGCCACCGCTCTTTACGTACGCGTCGTACGGCTGATACTGTCGCCAAAGCGATCTTCCGGCTGGCCGTAAGCCTCCTGGAAACCATGGAACGGCGCTTCCACTGATCGTCATGTCAATCCCTTGCATCGTCTGCGCGGTCACTCGCGCCGGACCGATTTGGAGCGCCTTATGAAGACATTCACCCATTCATTGTTCTCGGCATTGCTGGTCGGTGCCCTCCTCGCCGTGCCGGCCACTGCCAAGGATGCCAAACCCTCGGCCATGGCGCCCGCCGCCGCACAGGACAAGACGCTGACCGTGTTCGCAGCCGCCTCGATGAAGAACGCGCTTGACGAGGTCGACAACGCCTACACCGCAAAGTCCGGCGTAAAGATCGTTGCGAGCTATGCGGCGAGTTCGGCGCTTGCCAAGCAGATCGAACAGGGTGCGCCGGCCGATGTTTTCATGTCAGCCGATACAACGTGGATGGACTACGTGAAGGACAAGAAGTCCATCAACGAGCCGACGCGCGTCGACCTGCTCGGCAACAGCATCGTGCTGATCGCGCCGAAGGATTCGAAGATCGACAAAGTCACCATCGACCAGGGCTTTGATCTTGCCAAGCTCGCAGGCGACGGCAAGGTCACGACCGGCGATGTCAAGTCCGTACCCGTCGGCAAATATGCCAAGGCGGCGCTGGAAAAACTCGGCGCATGGGCCGCGGTAGAACCGAAAATGGCGATGGCGGAGAACGTTCGCGCAGCGCTGGCGCTGGTGGCGCGAAACGAAGCCGTGCTGGGCATCGTCTATTCAACCGACGCCAAGGTCGAGCCCGGCGTAAAGATCGTCGGCATGTTCCCGGCGTCCTCGCATCCGGCGATCGTCTACCCGGTCGCGGCCACCTCCAACGCTCATAAGGACGCAGCGGATTATCTTGCTTTCCTGCGCAGTTCGGAAGCCAAGGCGATCTTCGAGAAATACGGCTTCTCGTTCCTGGTCAGCCCGACCACCTAAAACTGAATAATGTCGCCGTCGCCTTCCCTCCCCCGCTTGCGGGGGAGGGATATGCTTCGTCGCAATCCAGACGACGCAAGCGCATGATCCGCCAAAGTGGGTAGTGGGTTTGGCCAAAAGATCATGCGCATTCTGATATTTTTTGAAGCGCGGTCGTATGCAAAACCGGAATCCACTTTGCTGATTGCGCTCCTGGCGTCGCCCTTGCGCCAAGAGCAGATTTGGCTTCGCCAAATTTATCTCGACCTCCTCACGACAACAATAATACCGAGACCACATGTTTGACATTTCGCCAACCGAATGGATAGCGATCCTGCTTTCGCTCAAGGTCTCTGTGGTCGCGACGCTGTTCGCGACACCGATCGGCATCGGATTGGCATGGGCGCTGGCGCGGTACGAATTCTGGGGCAAATCGATTATCGACGCCGCCGTCCATCTGCCGCTGGTGCTGCCTCCTGTCGTGACCGGCTATCTGCTGCTTCTGACCTTCGGCAGACGCGGGCTGGTCGGCGAGTGGCTTGCCGATCATCTCGGGATCGTTTTCGCATTTCGCTGGACCGGCGCAGCGCTTGCCTGTGGCGTGATGTCGTTCCCGCTGCTGGTGCGGCCAATCCGGCTGTCGATCGAAGCCGTCGACCGGCGGCTGGAACAGGCCGCGAGCACGCTCGGGGCTTCGGCATGGCAGGTCTTCGCCACCGTGACGCTGCCGCTGGCTTTGCCAGGCATTCTGGCCGGCATGGTGCTCGGCTTTGCGAAAGCGATCGGCGAATTCGGCGCGACCATCACATTCGTCTCCAATATTCCCGGTGAAACCCAGACCATTTCCGCAGCGATCTATTCGCTGATCCAGACGCCAGATGGCGATACGGCGGCGCTGCGGCTGGTGGTCGTGTCGATTGCCCTATCGATGGCGGCGCTGGTCGCCTCTGAGCTGTTCGCACGGCGCGCGACACGTCGGCTGCACGGAAACTGATCATGCTGCGTGTCGAGGTGTCGAAACAACTTGGCAGTTTCTCGGTCGATGTCGCATTTGCGAGCGAAGGCCGCGTCACCGGCCTTTTCGGGGCATCAGGCTCGGGCAAGACATCGCTGATCAACATGATCGCGGGGTTGCAGACACCGGATCGCGGCGTGATCTCCGTCGACGGCGACGTGCTTGACGATACCGACCAACAGCTTCATCTCGCCGTGCATCGCCGGCGCATCGGCTATGTCTTCCAGGATGCTCGGCTTTTTCCGCATCTCGATGTGCGCAGGAACCTCGACTACGGGCGCCGGATGAACCACCTCACCCGCGACAGCGCGCAAGAAGCCCGGCTGAACGAAATGCTCAATATCGGTCATTTGCTGGATCGCCGGCCCGGCCAGCTCTCCGGCGGCGAGCGCCAGCGAGTGGCGCTCGGCCGTGCGCTGCTGACGCGGCCCCGTCTCCTGTTGATGGACGAACCGATGGGAGCACTGGATGAGGATCGCAAGGCGGAAATCCTGCCCTACCTGATCCGGCTGCGCGACGAAACCGGCGTGCCGATGGTCTACGTCACCCACGATCCTGATGAATTGCGCCAGCTCGCTTCGCAAGTCGTGATTCTGAAGCGCGGACGCGTCGCCGCCTTCGGCGGCCCAGAGGTCCTACCCGCCTAGCGCGTATTCCGCAAAATTGCGCTACCGGTTCTGAGATGTGAATGCACGCTAGTTATTGATTGAGAGCATTTTCGGTCAAGTCCCTGCAACCGACGACCAGGCCTTTGCCGCCTTCTGCCTGAACGCGCCCATTCTGGTCAGCGGCGGCAGCTTCTCCTCGTCTTCGGGTAAACGAAGTCCGACTGCGTTGACGCGGCCTTCGCTGATATTGCGTGCGACGAGAACGATAGTGTCAAGCGGCAGGACCGCACCCTTTTTCGGTGCGTGGTCGAGATGAACATCGAAGTAGTCCGCCAGCGTCAACTGCCCGGCGGTCGGATCGACGGAAATGCCATAGATCTGCGCGATATCGCCAAGGGTGATTTCGCCCGAGACCAGGAAATCGCCAAGCAGATGCGGGTCTGGTGACGCCATCGGCTGCATGTCCACAAAAAAGCGGTCGAGTGCCTCGGCCTTTTCCGGCGGCGCCAGCAGATAGAGGTAGTCTCCCGCTGTGATCGGATCGGCCTCGGCGGGTGTTAGAATTTTTTCATTGCGGATCACGAGCGTCGGCTTCGACCATGACGGAATCAGCCCGCGCCGAAGGAACAGGCTCATTGGTCGCACGGCATAGCCGACCAACTGCTGTTCGAGCTGTCCTGGCAAATCAAGTTCGACCCGACGTGGCCCACGGTCGGCACGCGGCAGCGCCACATGCAGCAGCCGGGCAGCCGGAGCAAGCGTCCAGCCCTGCAGCAAAAGCGAGATGATCACCACGACGAATGCGACATCGAAGTACAGATACGCCTTCGACAGCCCGACCAGCATCGGAATCGAGGCAAGAAAGATTGCAACCGCGCCCCGCAGCCCGGTCCAGGCGATGAACAGCTTTTCCCGCCAATTGAAAGGAAATGGCGCGAGGCAAAGGAACACCGCGAGCGGCCGCGCCACCAGCATCAGCACGAGCGCGACCATCACCGCCGGCACGACGCTGTCCAGCAAACGGTACGGCGAGACCAGCAAGCCGAGCAGCACGAACATCACGATCTGCGCCAGCCAGGTCGCGGCGTCGAGGAACGTCACCACGGAGTTGTGGGCGCGGGTCGGACGGTTGCCGATGATAATTCCCGCGAGATAAACCGCGAGAAACCCGGACGCATGGGATATCTGCGCCACCCCGAAGATCACGAGCGCTGCGGTCGTGACGAACGGCGCATGCAGCCCCTGGGGCAGCGCCACCCGGTTAAGCGCCACCACCACGAGCCGCCCGCCGATCACGCCGACGATGCCGCCAAGCATGGACTCCCGGAGGAACTCAAGCACCACATGCCAGACCGAGCTGTCGCCGACCGAGATCAGCTCGACCAACATCAACGTAAGAAACACCGCGAAGGGATCGTTGGTGCCAGACTCCGCTTCCAGCGTCGCACCGACGCGCGGACGCAGCCGTAGCCCTTGCGCGTGGACCAGCAAGAATACCGCGGCCGCGTCGGTGGAGGCGACGACCGCACCGATCAGCAGCGCCTCGGTCCAGTTGAGATCGAGCGCATATTTGGCGACTGGCGCCGTGACCAGCGCGGTCAGCAGCACACCGAGGGTAGCGAGCACCATCGAGGGCGCCAGGACCGTGCGGATGCTCTGGAACCGCGTCTTCAGACCGCCGTCGAACAGAATCAGCGCCAGTGCGGCTGACCCGACAAGGTAGGTGTTTTGGACATCGCTGAACGTCAGGCCCCCAGGCCCGGAATCACCTGCCAACATGCCGATGAACAGAAAGACGAGCAGCAAGGGGGCGCCAAACCGCAACGCCAACAGGCTCGACAGAATTCCGGCCATGACCAGAATCGCGCCGAGCAGGATGGCCAGACTGACCGAATCCAGAGATGCCATCAGACGTCCGAAGCGGTAAACACTAGCATTTTCATCCTTATCGCCGCCGCCGCGGCGCGCCAATCGATTTCTGCCGGTCGGCCTCGTTTGAGGCTTCAGCTTGCGCTGGCAGCGCCATCCATTAGATTAGGAGGCAACAACTCCTTTCATCCGGACTCAGACCACCTGATGAGCTACGTCGAAGCCTCCGAACCCCCCCTGCGAAAGACCGGACAGATTAAACTGCACGGCCCGAGCGGATTCGCCGGGATGCGCAAGGCCGGTGCTCTGACGGCGCGCTGTCTCGACGAACTCGCCGATCTCGTGAAGCCTGGCATCCTCACCTCGCAGATTGACGATTTTGTCCGTGAATTCGCCTTCAGCCACGGCGCCTACCCGGCAACGCTGATGTATCGTGGCTATCGCTACTCGACTTGCACGTCGGTCAATCACGTGGTCTGTCACGGGATGCCCGGCGATCGCATCCTGAAAGAGGGCGATATCGTCAACGTGGACGTCACTTTTATCGTTGATAGCTGGTACGGCGATTCCAGTCGCATGTACTCGGTTGGCCCGATTGCACGCAAGGCCGAACGGCTGATCGAGATTACCTATGAAGCGATGATGCGCGGCATCGCGGCGGTCAAGCCCGGCGCGACGACCGGCGACATCGGTCACGCCATCCAGAGCTTCGTCGAACCCCAAGGCATGAGCGTTGTCCGCGATTTCTGCGGCCACGGACTCGGCCGCATATTCCACGACGAACCGAACATCATCCATGTCGGCCGGCCCGGCGAGGGCGTCCGGCTCAGGCCCGGGATGTTCTTTACCATCGAGCCGATGATTAACCTGGGCAAACCGCACGTGAAAATCCTGTCGGACGGCTGGACCGCCGTAACCCGCGATCGTTCGCTGTCGGCGCAGTTCGAGCATTCGGTCGGCGTGACCCAGACAGGAGTTGAGATCTTCACGCTGTCGCCAGGTAAACTCGACAAGCCGGCCTGCGGGAGCTGAACCTCGGGTCCAGCAAAGATCGCGTTGGACCACCTGTTCTTTCGTGACACGCATCCCTGAATTGGGGTTGCAAATACCGTCGGCCACGGCAAGGTTGCGGGAACCAACTGGTTCGCTCCATCCATGCCCGCAAAGGCCGACAACCCCGCAGGATTTGCCGAAGCGCCGCACTATCACGGCCATCGCGAACGATTGCGCGAGCGCTTCCGCGACGCCGGGCCGGACGCGCTCAGCGATTACGAACTGCTCGAAATGGTGCTGTTTCGCGCGTTGCCCCGCCGCGACGTCAAACCACTGGCCAAGTCCCTGATTGGCAGATTCGGATCATTCGCCGAGGTGGTTCATGCGCCCGACGCTCGGCTTCGTGAGATCAGCGGTCTTGGTGAGTCGGCGATCATCGAGCTCAAGCTGATCGCGGCAAGTGCCAGTCGTGTGGCCAAAGGACAGCTAAAGCAGCGGACAGTACTGTCGTCGTGGACCGCGGTGATCGACTATTGCCGAACGTCGATGGCCTTCGCCGACAAGGAACAGTTCCGCATCCTGTTCCTCGACAAGCGCAACCAGCTTATCGCAGACGAGTTGCAACAGGTCGGAACCGTCGATCATACTCCGGTTTATCCTCGCGAAGTCGTCAAGCGTGCGCTCGAGCTATCCGCAACCTCGATCATCATGGTGCATAACCATCCATCCGGGGATCCGACGCCATCGCAGGCCGACATCCAAATGACCAAATCGATTATCGACATTTCGTCACCGCTCGGGATCTCCGTGCATGACCACATCATTGTCGGCAAGAACGGCCACGCCAG
Source organism: Nitrobacter sp. CN101 (assembly GCF_055390255.1). Classification (NCBI taxonomy): domain Bacteria; kingdom Pseudomonadati; phylum Pseudomonadota; class Alphaproteobacteria; order Hyphomicrobiales; family Nitrobacteraceae; genus Nitrobacter; species Nitrobacter sp. CN101. The sequence goes on along the minus strand of NZ_AP038833.1, from coordinate 472,594 downwards.
TCTGAAAGGGTTGCGGCTGATCTAGCGAAAAACGCCACGCCAAGCGGTGCGTACCGTGGGGTGCATCACAGCCGCCGGACGGACCACCCACCCGAACGGTAGCTGGGCTACTGCCGCATGAGAATCAGCGGATTGGCGCTGTCGGGAACCAGCCGCCACTGTGCGTTGTCGTCGGCCTGGAAGTGCCAGGTCTCGCCGCTCGCCGACATCAGAAGGATTTCACCGCGCTCCAGACGCCAGAGCTCTGGCTTGAGGTTCGCGATCGCCTCATCGCATTTGGGCTTAAGGAATGCCTGGAAATTGTCCGGTGGGACTTCGGTGTTCGTCAGCGTGATGCCGCAGATCGGCTTACCGTTGCCGCGGACGAACGTCCAGTCGCCAATCATCTGGTCCATCGATCTGGCGAGCGAACGGGCCTCGGCGAGATTTTGCAGGATGTAAATGCCCTCATTCTCCCGCCGGCCTTCGAGAATTCCGCTCTCGACTTCGGTGAAATCGACCACCGGCTGTCCGGTCGCGGTCTGCAAGCGCACAATATCGAGGCCCGCGACAGTCCAGGCTGCAATGTCCTTCGTAAACGGTAGCGACGCCGCACAGCCCGGCTCAAGATCGATCTTGAAACCCTGCGGCAACGTCTCGCCCCTGAGCGTCACCACGCAAGTTTTGCTGCGTTCGGTCGTGGACAACTCCCACTGCCCGATCATGTTTTTTTTCAAGGCGGATGCATCCTGCGCCGATGCGACCGGTCCGCAAGCCATCAACATCGCCACAACGACAAGAACAGGTCTCCACTTCCGCCACACTGGCGTTCTGCCGCCATCGATCTTGTCCAGGAAGACAGGGGCGGCCATCAGTTTTCCCTCCCGAGCGCGCTTTCGTGCCAGCGCCGCAACATCAGATACGACACTGTCGCAAGGAACATATAAATGACAATGCCAGCCACAGAGAGCAACAATAACGCCGCGAACATGCGCGGAATGTTGAGCCGGTAGCCGGACTCCGCAATTCTGTAGGCCAGACCCGACCCGGCGCCGGCCGAACCCGCCGCGATTTCCGCAACCACCGCGCCGATCAACGACAAGCCGCCGGCAATGCGTAACCCGCCGAGAATGTACGGCAGGGCCGCCGGCAGTTTGAGATGACGCAGCGTCTGCAGCCGCGATGCCCCGTAGAGTTGAAACAGGCCGACGAGGCTGCGGTCGACCGAGTTCAGACCGAGCGTGGTGTTTGACAGCACCGGAAAGAACGCAACGATCCAGGCGCAAACGACGACCGCGGTCTGCTGCGGCAGGTAGATCAAAAGGAGCGGCGCAATCGCGATCACCGGCGTGACCTGCAGGACGATCGCATAGGGCAGGAAGGCCTGTTCGAGCCATTTCGATTGGTTGAACAGCAGCGCCAGCACGATCCCGCCTGCGGCGGCGGCGGCAAAGCCCTCCACCGTGGTCAGTAAGGTTGTCAGCAGCGAGTGCCACAGGACCGGCCAGTCTTCCACCAGCGTCGCCGCCACCAGCACTGGGCCAGGCAGCACATAGGGCGGAATCTCGTAGGCATCCACGATCCAATGCCATACCAGGACGCCGGCCCCCAACACGATCACCGGCAACAGCACGCGTGCCACCGGCGTCCCCCGAGCGCTCTGTGATGGCTCATTGTCGGCCGGCGCCGATGGGCTGGATGCCGTCATCGGCGATGCGCTCCCTTGCCCATGGCCAGTGACAGCGCGGCCGACACCTCACGGCAATACGCTCCGTATTCCGCCGAGGTTCTGAAGTTCTCGTCCCTCGGCTCGGCCGTGTCGATGCAGTACTCGGCGCTGATGCGGCCGGGACGCGGCGTCATCACCACGACGCGGCGTGCGAGATAGACCGACTCAAACACCGAATGCGTGACGAAGATGACGGTCTTTCGCAAATCGCGCCACAGCGCGAGCAGATCGTTGTTGAGGCGGAAGCGGGTGATCTCGTCGAGCGCCGCGAAGGGTTCGTCCATCAACAGAACGTCCGGGTCAGTGACGAGGGCGCGGGCGAGCGATGCCCGCATCCTCATGCCGCCGGACAGTTCGCGCGGATAGGCGGCGGCGAACTCTGCAAGGCCCACCCGCGCCAGAGCAGCCTCGACGCAGCCGCCGATGTCGGCGCGCGGCCGGTGCGTCAGTTTCAGCGGCAGCGCCACGTTGTCGCGAACGCTGGCCCATGGCATGAGCGTCGGCTCCTGAAATACGAAGCCGATGGAGCGCCTGCCGCCGGCAACGCAAACCGTGCCGGAGGTCGGATCGCTCAATCCGGCGATGATCCGCAGCGCGGTCGATTTCCCGCAGCCGGACGGCCCGAGCAGCGATACGAAATCGCCTCTGCGCACGGTGAAATCGACAGGTCCCAGCGCCGCGACGCCGCGGTCATAGCGTTTCGTGACGCCCTTCAGGCTTACCGCGTCTCCCGCGCGCGGGCATGTGCCGGCTGCGGACAACGCTGTTGCGTGCTCGATCATCGGCTGCGGGCGCTATTTCGCGGGCTGCAAGTTTTTGGGCCGCAAATCGAGGCCGACGCCCTTGTTGACGAACTGCAGCGTGTAGGCCTTGCGGAAATCGATGTCCCGGCGCACCACACCGGCCCGCACCATCATGTCGAAGAAGCTCGCATAGCGCGCGTCGTTCATGGCGCCGATGCCATCGCGCTGGGAGTCGCCGGAATCGACGATTCCGTACTCCTTCATTTTCGCTACGGAATACGCCAAGAGGTCGTCGGTCATTTCTGGATTGAGCTTCTTGATCGTGGCATTGCCGGCGGTGTTGTCGCCGTAGAGGTATGTATACCAGCCGACGATCGAGGCGTCGACGAAGCGCTGTACCAGATCCTGTTTGTTCTCGACCAGATCGCGGCGGGTTTCGATCAACGTCGAATATGGGTTGAATCCGGCGTCGGCTAGCAGAATCACGGTCGGCTTGAAGCCAGCCCGCTTCTCCACCGCAAATGGCTCAGAGGTGACGTAGCCCTGCATCGCGCTTCCTTTATCGGCGAGAAAGGGCTGAGCGTTGAAGGTATAAGGTTTGACCTTCTCCGCACTGAATCCATGTTCTGATTTGAGCCACTGAAAATAGCTGGTGATGCCTTCCTTTGACACAAACAAGGTGAGCGGCTTCAGGTCCTCGATTGTCGTCACCTTCGATTCCGGGTGCGCGAGAAAAACCTGCGGATCTTTCTGGAACATCGCAGCGACCGCCACGACGGGCACGTTATTGGCAACCGCATCGAACGACTGCATGGTGTTCGCGGTCATGAAGAAGTCGAGCTTGCCGGCAATCAGGAGAACCCGGTTGTTCACATTGGGGCCACCCGGAACAATGGTCACGTCCAGACCAAACTTTTTGTAGGTGCCATCGGCCAGGGCTTGAAAGAAACCGCCGTGCTCGCCCTCAGCGACCCAGTTCGTGCCAAAGGAAACTTTGTCCAGCGCCGGTTCAGCCGCGACCGATGGCGTGATGCCAAGCGCAAGCACGATTGCGGCGGTTAACGTTCGCAGCGAAACGGCAAGGCTCATCCTTCGGCTCCTCGATCTTTCTGGCCCATGACAGGAATCGACCGACACCGGCCCGCCCGCTGGTTTCAGCCCGCAACCTTGATCGGACATATCAACTTAGAGCCTTTCGGTTTCTGAAGAAACAGAAGCAGGCTTTATGGTTTGGATTTGAAGACGTGTTTTCACGCGAAACGGTGTCCACGTTGCTTGAAACGCTATAATCTGCGTTCTCGTTCAATGAAACGCTGCGCGAGATGATCCGGACGCCCCCCTTCGACTGGTTGACCATCCATTGGCCCGGCGTTGCACCCGAGAACGCCGCAAACTGGATCGCGGTGCTGCCCCTGGCCGCAACCGAGCAGCACGGGCCACATCTGCCACTCACAACCGACGTACTGATCGCAGACGCCTATATTGCAAAGGTCCGCGAATTGCTGCCGCAGGATACACCCGCGACCTTTATGCCCGTGGAGTCCGTCGGCATTTCCACTGAACACATGGATTTTCCGGGCACCCAGACGCTGACCGGCGAGGCAGCGCTCAGGGCCTGGACCACGCTCGGCGAGGAGGTGGCGCGGCGCGGAATCAGAAAGATCGTGATGGTGTCCAGTCATGGCGGCAACAGCGCCGCGATGACGATGGTGGCGCAGGATTTGCGCGCGCGGCATCGTATGCTCGCGGTCACCACCGCATGGTCGCGCTTCGGAGTACCGGATGACCTGTTTGATGCGGAGGAATTGCGCCATGGCATTCACGGCGGCGCGGTCGAAACCTCGATCATGCTGGCACGCTATCCCGCCGAGGTCCGTCGCGACAGCATCGCCGACTTCCGCCCCGCGAGCATCGCAATCGAAAAGACCTATCGCTGGCTCGGCACGCAGCGGCCCGCGCCGTTTGCCTGGCAGACGCAGGACCTTCACCCGAGCGGCGCGGTGGGCGATGCGACGCAGGCCTCCGCGGAGAAAGGCGAGCGGCTGCTCGAGCATGGCGCACGCGCTTTCTGCGAATTGCTGGCCGACATGGCGAGGTTCGATCCGGCACAACTCAAAGCTGGCCCGCGCGATCCGACGTGACTTGCTCTCGGCCTTCACGTCATCGCAGTGCCTCCTAGAGGGCTGGGTCGAACCGGTGTCATCAGGAGATGGGATGTATCGACATGCTTTGTTGATAGTTGCTATTGCAAATTAGTTGCAATAATAACTCGGGATAATTTTAACTGGACCTGGTCCGCAGACGGATCGAAGGCAGAATGGCGGTATCAAATTGGTCGCGGATCGGCCATCGCCTTGCCACCCGAAGAGACCTGTGGCGCATTGCGGTCGAAACGGGGCGCGGTCGAATGGGACGACAATGACCACCACGGTGTCTTACTGGTCTGAGCAAACGGTCCAATGAATGCAGTCCGGCCGGTCCTGCTACGGCTTATGCTGGCCGGCGTGGTGCTGGGCACGCTGACCGGCACGGCCGTCGCCACCGATGTCGGTGTATCCCGCCAACCGGCCAAAGCCATGGCCCAGCCGCTGGTCGACTGGACCGGTCTCTATTTTGGCGCCCATGCCGGGTTCGGTGGCGGCCGATCGGCCGCGACAATCTCGGACCCCGCGCTGGTCACTGGCCGCAACGATTTCGGCGGGCTGATCGGCGGCGTTCAGGGCGGCTACAACCTCTGGCTCCCCTCGGGACTACTGCTCGGCACCGAAACCGATATCTCATTTCCGAGCTACATCGGATCAAATTCGATTGTCTCAAAGCTCGCGACAGCGCGCTCCGACGTCACGCACCAGTGGGACTTCATCGGATCGGCACGCGGCCGCATCGGTTACGCCACGGGTCCGTGGCTTGCTTATGCCACCGGCGGCTTTGCCTTTGCCGGTGAGCGTTACCTGAACGATCTGCCGTCGGGCGATCGGGAGAAAACATTGGGCGCCCGTTATGGCTGGACCGCTGGCGCGGGGCTTGAATACGCTTTCGCGCCGCACTGGAGCGCACGGCTTGAATATCTTTACTACCGATTCGACGGAACAAGCGTTCAGTTTCCATCGGCTGCGCAATACACCGCGACCATGGATTTTCAGTCGATCCGCGTCGGCCTAAACCGCAAGCTCGATCTAAACCCGGCCAGCGCCACCCTTTCGGCGGCCTCACTCACCGATCCCGAATCGGATCGCTGGGAAATTCACGGCCAGACCACCTACCTCGGCCAAGGTTATCCATCTTTCCCCGCGCCCTACAGCGGCAGCAACAGCCTGACGCCTGCCTCCCAATATAAGGCGACCTGGAGCAACAGCCTGTTTCTGAACGCCCGGCTATGGGACGGCGGCGAGGTCTATTATAATCCCGAGTTGCTTCAGGGTTTTGGCTTCAACGACACCGTCGGCCTAGGAGGCTTTACAAACGGCGAGGCGCAAAGATCCAACTTTCCTTATCCGCACTACAACACCACTCGGCTGTTCGCACGTCAGACCTTCGGCCTCGGTGGCGAGCAGGAAGAGCTGGACAACGGACCAACCCAATTGTCGGAAAAGGCCGATATCTCGCGGCTGACGCTGCAAGCTGGCAAGTTCGCCGTTCTCGACGTGTTCGACGGCAACGACTTTGCCAAGGACACCCGCAAGGACTTCATGAACTGGGCGCTGTGGGCGCCGGGCGCCTTCGACTACTCCGCAGACAAGGTTGGCCTTAGCTACGGTGCCACCGCTGAACTCAATCAGAAACAATGGGCGCTGCGCGGCGGCTATTTTCTGATGGTTTCTGAGTCAAACTCCAACAGCTTCGATTCTAACCTGTTTCAGCGCGGCGAGTATGTGCTGGAACTGGAGACGCGCTATTCGCTGCTGGGCCAGCCGGGCAAGCTCCGCGCCATCGGCTGGCTCAACAGCGCTTATATGGGCAGCTATCGTGACACGCTGAACAACCCCGCGTTCAATCTCAATATCGCGCTGACTCGTACCGAGCGCATCAAGTACGGGTACGTCTTCAGCGTCGAGCAGGTCGTCACTGACGACGTCGGGCTATTCGGACGCTGGAGCTGGAATGACGGCAAGACCGAGATCATGGCGTTCACCGACATCGACGCCAGCCTCTCGCTGGGAACCTCGATCAAGGGCACACGATGGGGCCGGCCGGACGACGTGATCGGCATCGGCGGCGCGATCAACGGTCTGTCACGGGATCATCGCGATTTCATCGCAGCCGGCGGCCTTGGCATTCTCATCGGCGACGGCCAGCTCAATTACAGCCGCGAGCGCATATTGGAAACGTACTATGCCTACGCGCTGAACAAATGGTTCACGCTGACCGCCGACTATCAGCTTGTTACGAACCCCGCCTACAACGCCGACCGCGGCCCCGTGCATGTATTCTCCGGGCGGCTGCACGGCGAGTTTTGAAAATAATTTCTTTCGAGAGCTATCGGGGTTTTCACCCTACGACCCTTGCTTCGCTCCCTCCGCGAGGCGCGGTTTCCGGCATGAGGGTCCACACCACAAGCAGGCCCAATAACGCGACGGCGGCCAATTGCAGAAACGCGATGCCATGTCCGAAGTGATCGCTCACGTAGCCGCCAACCACGTTGCTGAGCGACGCGCCTATTCCGGTGGCCGTGCCGATGATGCCCTGCGCAAGGTTGAAGTGACCTGAACCGAAGGCAACATCGGCGACAATGAGGGGAATCATGACGCCGAAGACCGCAGCCGTGATGCCATCCAGCACCTGCACAGCGACCAGCAGCGACGGATCGTGGATCGTCGCAAACAACGTTCCGCGAGCGGCCAGCGCGGCGAAGGCAATCATGAGCAGCGGGCGGCGTCCCCATACCTGCGCCTTGCGGCCGACGGAAGGCGATATCAAAGCGACGATCGCTTGCGGAACGATAATGCAGAGCGCAATCAGCATCGGCGCACCCTGACTCGAGCGCGCGGTCACGATACCAGCCGTCAGGGGCAGCATGGCCGCATTGGCAAACTGGAGCAGGAAAACCACGCAGGCAAAAACGACCAGCGGCCGCTGATGCAGAAGATGCACGATGCTGGTCGCATCGGGATCCGGCTTCGCGCGCGCAATGGCACCATGGGCCTGTTCCGGATCGATCTCCCGGTCGCGGATTCGCGCCAGCGAAAGCAGCGTCGCGATCACAAACACGAAACTCACCACGAACACGGCGCGGCTCGATAGCAGGTATCCGACGACACCCATCACCCCCGCAGCCACGCCATTGCCAAGCGATGCGTAGCGCGCGTTGCGTCCGAGTCTCTCGCCGATCGCTTCCGGTCCCACAAGTCCGAGGCTGATGGCGGCTATCGCAGGTCCAAGCACGCAACTCGCCGCGGCATGCAGGATCGCCGCTAGCGCGATCACCGGAAAGATCGGCCACGCCGCGTAGGCGAGCGCGCTGAGACCGATCGTGGCGACAGCAAGCCCCGCGACCAGACGCTCCGAGCGGGCCGCATCGATGACGGCGCCACCCGGCATCTGACCGATCAGCCCGACGATCCCGCCGATAGACAGGATCAGTCCGATCTCGGATTGCGTCCACTTCTGCGTGGTGAGATAGACCGCGACGAAGGGACCGAAACCGGTCTGCACGTCTGCAAGGAAGAAGATGAACCAATCGAGGCCGCGCTGGCTTTGCGCCGAGGGATGATGGCCCCGCGCGCTTGCCACCGGCGACGGACTCACGCCCTCTGCGCCCGCCCGACGCGGGCGCGCGCTATCCGGATCGGACGATCGACGGGCCCGTCGCGCAAAACAGATCGGATATCCTCCTGATCAAGGACCGATATTAAGGGGCTGCAGGGTTCCCGACGCGCCCAGCACCACAACTGACGCGCCCTCCTTGTATTCCGGCGCCGCCCTCACCTGGTCCTGCGTCAGTTCGAGGCTAATGCTGTCGCTCTTGCCCTTAACCCCTCCAAAGTGGAGCGCGTTCCAGTCGACCACGATCTTCCGGCTGCCGACCCCGAGGAAGCCGCCGAAATCGATTACGGCGGCGCGAACCACGCCCGCCCGATCCACGATCACCTCGACGATCCGCCCCATGTTCTGACCGCCCGTGCTCCGCACGTCGCGTCCCAGCACGCCATGCGCATCGGCGGGACTGATCACGGTGATCGATGGCGGCGGCGTTGTCTCGCCCGAGGGCTTTGCAGCCGCCGGCGGGTTAGCGGGGACGGGATTCGCCGGCGGCGAACCGGTTTCGTCAGCCATCGCATTTGGGATAGCGCAGATCAGGGCGGCGGCCATCAAAACAACGACGTTCGTCGAGCCATTTCGAGACATGAATCCTCGCTGTCAAAACCCGCGATGCTTGCATACGCGGTCAATTCCTTGCGACCGTCCGTCCTAGCGCGTCATCACGATCGACACCTGAATGTGGCCTCGCGTCCGCAACACCTCGAGCGACACGTCCTCATCATGACGGCGCAGACGCAGATCAACACTGGATTCTCCGAGATGCAGCCCACGCAGGATCACCTCGTTTAGGAATACGGGAAGCCGCGGGTTGCGCAGCCTTATCTCGTTCCTTGCAGCATCGAACTCCAGACCCAGCGCCGCTTCGAGCAGCGTGAAAGGCGTGGCGCTCGCCCATGCCTGCGGCAAACAGGCGACGGGATAGAGCGTAGGCCCACGCCGCGGCTCACGCCGGAAGCCGCAGAACAGTTCTGGCAGCCGCCGCAAATCCATATAGGAAGCCGCATCAAACAGCCCCTTGAAAACGTGCTCAACCGAGTGCTTCAGGCCATATCGCGCGAGCCCGAGCGCGATCAGCGCGTTGTCGTGCGGCCAGATCGAGCCATTGTGATAGGACATCGGATTGTAACGCGCTTCCCCGATAGAAACGGTACGAATTCCCCATCCGGTGAAAAACGCCGGCCGCATCAGATCGGCGGCGACCATCCTCGCCCGTTCTTCCTGGACGATACCGGTGAACAGCAATTGTCCGGCGTTGGACGTCCGCACTTTGCAGGGGCGTTTCTTCCCGTCTAGCGCCAGCGCGTAGGTGCGCAAATCCGGCAACCAGAAGGCCTCCTCGAACCGGGCCGCCAAACGATCGGCGACCCGCTCCAGTTCACGGGCGCGGTCGGTGAGACCGAGAGCACGCGCGCATCGCGCCGCCGATCGCTTGGCGGCGAAGACATAACCCTGCACCTCCGCCAGTGCGATATTGCCCTCAGCAAGCGTGCCGTCGGCATGAAAGATCGCGTCGAACGAATCCTTCCAGCCCTGATTGGCGAGCCCCTGTTCGGACGCGCACCGGTACTCAACGAAGCCGTCGCCATCCGGATCGCCGGGACCATCAATCCAGCCCAACGCAGCCTCGATCGCCGGCCACAGCTCATTCAGGATCGATTCGTCGCCCGTGCGTTCGACGTAAAGCCCCGCCAACAGCACGAACAGCGGCGTCGAATCGACACTGCCGTAGTATCGCTCGAACGGCACCTCACGCAACGCGGCCATTTCTCCGCCGCGCATTTCGTGAAGAATCTTTCCAGGCTCCGCGTCCACGAGGGGATCGACGGCCTGTGCCTGAAATGCCGCGAGCCTTCTGAGAACGCCGCGTGCGATGCCGGGGTCAATCCACAACATCTGCAACGCCGTTATCAGTCCGTCCCGCCCAAACGTCGTCGAATACCAGGGGATCCCGGCATAGGGATAGCGGCCGTGCGGCGTCTGCGTCATCAGGATATTCAGATCGGCCATCGACTGGCACAGCACCTCGTTGAAGATGTTGTTCGAGGTTTCGATATTTGTCGCACCGGACCACGCACGTCGCATTTCACGGCGATGCGCCAGCAATCCCCGAAAGAACGGACCGGGCACCTCCGTTGCCGGCGTGTTGCAGGACACGGTAAGAAATATGGCGGTGGACTGCTGCGGTGGCAGATCGAGGTGATAGATCGCACTATTGACGGCAAGGTGCGTCGGCCGCGGGTCAAAGTGCAGGCGCGAGGACCGAACGATGTCATCGAGACCAATGTAGGACAGAACGACGGTGGCGGGACCGGACAGTTCGCCGCTGCCGACGCCGCGGCGCGCACGTCGTTCGCCGCGCACCTCGAACAAATCAGCGAAATCGTTGTCGAACAGCAGGGAGAGATCGAAGCTCGCGGTCTGCTCGCCATGGTTCTGAATGCCGATCCTCTGATACGCGATCCCGCGCCAGAGAAAGATCGTGCGCACGATATGTATCGTATCCTTGCGGAATACGAGCCGGTCGCCGTCGTAGATATCCGGATTGGTCAGATCGACCGTCAGGCCGGAATTATCGTTGCGCAGATTGGAGCCAAGCAGCAGCGGCTGCATGTCGTTGAGAACCAGCTCCAGCCGAGCAAGATAGCGCGTGTCGGTATTGAAAAGCCCGTCGGGCCCCCCCGCGGAAGCTCCGATATCGCCGTGGCTATCCAGCACAACGAACGTATCATCGTGCTTCAACGTGCGGCGCGGGCGGGCGGAAGGCCCGGTCATCGGAATATAGAACGGCGACTCCACCGCAAGAACATCGGACAACGGCGTGATCGTGATCTGAGCCGCGCGTTTTGTTGCCATCACCTGCCCCTTGCCGAATTCCTGATCGTACGGCGCCGGCCAACGCCCGACGCTTGACAGCGATCAGGACTTTAAGCCGCGTGAACAGAGAGGCGGCTCATCTCCTTGGCGACGAGATTCCGGTAGTGTCCGTCTTTGCGCATCAGACAAGCAGGTTGACCGTCTTCGATGATCTTGCCGTTCTTGAGCACGACCACGCGATCGAAATTGCGCAAGGTCGAAAGCCGGTGCGCGATCGCGATCACTGTGCGGCCTCGCATCAAATGGCCGAGCGCCTCGCGGATCGCCTCTTCGGATTCACTGTCCAACGCCGAGGTCGCCTCGTCAAGCAGCAAGATCGGCGCATCCTTGAGGAACGCGCGCGCGATGGCGATGCGCTGACGCTGGCCACCAGACAGTTTTACGCCGCGATCGCCGACCATAGTCGCCAGCCCTTCGGGCAGGGTTTCGACGAAATCGCAACGCGCCGCGATGGCCGCGCGTAGCACCTCGTCGTCAGTTGCAGTCGGACGGCCGTAGCGGATGTTCTCCAGAATGGATCTGTGAAACAGTGAAATATCCTGCGGCACCACAGATATGGCTGCGCGCAGGCTCTGCTGTGTAACTCGCGAGATATCCTGATCGTCGATCGTTACGCTTCCGCGCTCCGGATCGTAGAACCGCTGCAACATGACGAATAGCGTCGACTTGCCGCCGCCGGATTCTCCAACCAATCCGACGCGTTGCCCTGGCTGAATCCTAAGATTGAACCGCTTGAAAACGGATGGACTCCCGGGGTAACGAAACGAAACGTTGTTGAACGCGATAGCCGCGCCGCTTTTCTGCAACGGCTCCGCTTCCGGGTGATCGGTCAATTCGTGCGGGATCAGCAGCATCGCGACCGCTTCAGACAGGCGCGCGATATGCTGGGTGATATCCACGAGGGCGACCGCCAGATCGCGGGTCGCGTGCAGAATCGACAGGCCGAGCGTGCAGACCAGCACGACATCGCCGGTGGTGGCACCGCCGTGGTGCCACAGCGTGATGGCCCAAGCCAGCAGCGAAATGGTCAGCGCGACGGTAATGGCGGCGTGGGCGAGCCTGAGTTTCTCGAGATAGCGAAGACTTCGTCCGCGCGCGCTCAGCTCGCGGCCGACGGTCGCATCGAAACGATCATGCTCGTGATCAATCCCGCAGAAAGCCCTGACCAGCGGCATGTTGTTGACGACATCGACCATCTCGCCGTCAACCGCCGCGGCCTTGTTGGCGAAATCGTCATGCAAGGGTTTGCCTGCCGCCGCCATTTTGAACATCGCGACGACCATGATGCCCGCCATGATCATCAGCCCGCCCGCCATCGGCAGACTGACGGTTCCAATCAGCGCAATCGCGGCAATAGTCGCGATGCAGGGGGGCAACACATTCCAGGCGAGCATATTTTCGACGGTAAACACGGCGTTCGAAGTCGCCGTGATTCGGCTTGTTAGCATCCCCGGCATCCGATTGGCGAAGTAACTCGGCGCATGACCTGTCAGGTGCTTGAAGATATCGCGGCGCAAATCGCCGGTGACACCGACGAAAGTGAAGCTCGCGACCCAGCTCGCCACGCGCCAGAGAAAATTATCGGCGGCGATTAGCGACACAAGAAAGATAAATGCCAGCCATACCGCCCCGCTATGCGCTGGCCCGTGCGCCAGCGCATCGACCAGCGATTTGACGCCGTATTGCGTTCCCACTGAACACACCACCGCAGCCACGACGCACAAAAGGATCCCAATGTGCGACGCTGACCGCCGGCGGCAATAACCCATCACGAATGCAAAGGGCCGACTGGCGTATCCCGAGAAATCGTCCATGCATTCCTACCGAGCTGCGTTGAAAGTTCACCAGAGGACGTCTGCTCGGGATCCTGTTCGACAATGCCGCACAAGACCCTCAGAAAAGCCGTCAATGCGCAGAAACTTCGTTGCAAAGCCTGCATAGGCTATTTGCAAGGCAGTGATGGCATCACCAAGACGACAATGTGGAAGAAGTTGCACAGAAGATAGGAACCTCTCAAATCCGAGAACGTTCCTGAATCCCGATAAACCCCGATGCCTCCGCCCGCTGACCGGAAGTGCCATGAACAAATCACAGGAGACTGCTAGATGCGCATCGCGCAGGTTGCCCCGCTAACGGAAGCTGTTCCCCCGAAATTGTATGGCGGCACCGAACGTGTGGTGCACTGGTTGACAGAGGAACTTGTCGCGTTGGGCCACGACGTGACTCTTTTCGCCAGCGGCGATTCTCTCACCTCGGCTCGTCTGGATGCGACCTGGCCGAGAGCCTTGCGGCTAGATGGTGCCGTGCGCGATCCGAACGCCCTGCATATGGTGATGCTCGAACGGGTCCGCCGGAAATGCGACGATAGAGAGTTCGACTTTCTCCACTTTCACCTCGACTACTATCCCTTCTCCCTGTTTTCGAGGCAACCGACGCCCTTTCTCACGACGCTGCATGGCCGCCTCGATCTTCCAGAGCTCCAGCCTGTATTCAACGAATTTTCAACAATTCCCTTGATTTCAATCTCCAACGCACAACGCCGCCCGGCGCCCCAGGCCCGCTGGCTCCGTACTGTTTACCACGGTCTTCCGGAGAAACTGCTGACACCCCGCCCCGGCCAACCGAGCTATCTTGCCGTGCTCGGCCGCATCGCTCCGGAGAAAGGCGTAGACCGTGCAATCAGGATCGCGATTCGATGCGGCATCCCGCTCAAGATCGCCGCAAAGGTCGATCGCGCGGACCAGGATTATTACGACGAATGCATCCGACCGATGATGGATCATCCGCTGGTGGAATTTATCGGCGAGATCAGCGACCATGAGAAGCCGGACTTCCTCAGCGGCGCCATCGGGCTGCTGGTGCCGATTGCCTGGCCTGAACCTTTCGGTCTGGTTATGATCGAGGCGATGGCGTGCGGTACGCCCGTCATCGCCTACAATCGCGGCTCTGTCGCCGAAATCATTTCGGACGGGCGAACGGGCTTTATTGTCGAGGACGAGATCAGCGCGGTTGCCGCCGTCCACGGCTTGGCAACGCTCGATCGCGCCGCCATCCGGGCAGAGTTCGAGGCACGCTTTACGGCGCGTCGTATGGCGCTGGATTATCTGGACGCCTATCGCAACCTGATCGAGGCTACGGCGCCGAGGATCAAGCTGGTCAGCAACGCCAACTAAGGCCCTTGCGATCTAAGGCCCTTGCGATGTGGCTGATGGCAAGGCGGTCGGCGATCACCGCGCCATCGCCCAGGATTCATTTGGCGGTCTGAGCCGGTTTAGCAGGCAGATGAGCACGAACGGTCTGAGCATCGTTCGTGCTCGTCTTCGCGAGAGAACCGAAGAGAGCGTTTTTGAGGTCCTGCACGCCGGTTGAAATTCTTGACCAGTTACAGGCCGACAAAATATCGTCCCCACAATGAGGGGCCGTCTTCGGGCGCGGGCGCGGAAGCACGGTGAGGCGCTTTACAAGTGTTTTCGGCGCCGGCGCCAACCTGATATTGACGGGGTCTGCTTTGTCGCTAGCCAAGGGCGTGGCATTAGCCTGCTCGGCCTGTTGCCGCTTCTGGAAAAACGCCGCCGCGATGATGCTGCGCCGCTGATCCTTGAGAAAAGCAGCATATTGCTCATCGATGTGCCTTTGCTCTTCCGTCGTCGGGTTCGGCCCCGCAATATCGAAATGCCGGTTCTGCATGAAGTCGTAATAAGTGTAGCCTCCGCCGGGCTTCCGCCGGCCGGCGAATCGGGCCTCGCATGCCGTGAGCCGTCTGCCCTTCTCCTCGGACGAGGTCGCATTCTTTTCGGCGCCTGCCGCGCAATCCTCGAAGTCAACCGGCGCGCGCGACCACCATCCCGCATGGGCATCGACGGAGACCAGCGCCATACCGGAGACAATTGCAAAACCGGCCAGAAGTCTTCTCGCGCCAGCCACCGCCAACAACCCCGTCCATCGCTTCCCCGATCGAACGATTCTCGGGAAAAATCGCTGCCTTGTCAGCCCGGATTGAGGTTTATCCCGCTTTTGATTTTCGTCGGCTGTGGGAAAGCGACAGTTCGAACTCCTCTTCCAAGGGTCAGCGGGTTGTCCGACCCGCGCCGAATCAGACCAGCGCCAGTTTGCGGTCGATGACAAGCAGAACCCGGTCAAGTTCGTGACCGCGCCGCAGAATCAGACCACTTGCTGAGATCACGCTATAAGCGCCTTGTTTGCGCGCCAGCCGCGGATCTTTCTCGATACGATAAATCGGAACCTCAGAGGCACGGCGGAAGACCGAGAACACTGCGCGGTCCTTAAAGAAGTCGATGGCATAATCGCGCCAATCGCCGTCGGCGACCATCCGTCCATATAGATTGAGGATCCGATTGAGTTCGAGACGGTTGAACGTCACTCTGCTTGGAACGGGAACAACGGCGGGGGCACGTTCCGTCGGGCGGCTTTCCCCTGGATCGAAATCGTCCGGCAGCGAACTCATCGGCACCTCCTGTCAAGGTTGATGACATCCTCGTCCCGGATGCGACTTGCCGCAAGAGGTCTCACCTCTTGTCTCGCAAGTGGCGCAGGATAGCCGGTTCCTTCCGCAAGCGAATCATAACATCCGCTATGACGGCGGCTAAACAAGAACGTTAGCCAAAATCATAATACAGCCCAAATTCCGTCAAGCAACCGCCCCGCTGAACTGTGAAAAAGCATACTCTGCGATGGCCCGATTCTTTTGGGACCGGATCCTCAGCCCCCAGCCCCCCGGGATCATCAGGATCGGGCCTAATCGCAGAACTTGAGTTCCGACGATTGCGGACTGGCCAAAGCCGGTCCTTTTTCTTTTCAGAGCATCCCCGACTAGGAGGCGTGACGCGTTTATCACGCGGAGCCGAAACTCGGAAAATCAATGCAGCAAGGTGTAAGCCGCACCTAGCATCGCACCGGGCCTTTCGCGATTGCCGTCCTGAACATAGACGACCGCGGCATCGACGCCATTGTGGGCGATATTCTCCATCGGCACCGCCCAGGTACCGGCCGCGCCCGTCCAGTCACCGACCTTGAGCCAGCTCCGAACGACGTTGTGGTAGATCACCTCGCGGCCGCTATTTTCTCCGCGCCCGATCGCAATCGGAACCGCCTTCGAGATCGCGCATATCCAGATTTCGCCGTGATCGGAGGGATGGTTGCCGTTGGCGGATGCGACCGACACATTGAGCTGACTACCCGACACCGACATTGAAACCGGCACCGACATTACATCCTGGTTTTTCCGCGTATCGCGGACCGACCTTTCGATGGCTTCGCGGTCGCTGCCGATCACATGGGCCGATCCATTGACAATCACCTGCGGCGTGTAGACATCGCGGTCTCCGCGCATCTGCGAATAGGCCTTCTGGCGCGCCGTGAAGCGATTGTCTGCCAGCGTATCCTTCCAGCCGAGATAATCCCAGTAATCGATCGGCATACTCAGTGCGACGATCGAAGAATCCTTGGAAAGATCGCCAAGAATCTCGTCGGCGGCCGGGCATGAGGAGCAGCCCTGCGACGTGAACAGTTCGACCACGGCGCGCGGCTCCGCCAAAGCGGGATGACTGATCGCGACAAGCGCACAAACCCCGAGCGCTCCGGACAGTCGTGACAAACCAACACGAGACATCATCAACCACCGAGACAGCGGCACGAAATGTGCCGGCGGCATGAAGGAAAAGCACGCCTCCAAATGCGAGAAGCCGGCATTTTGATAGGCTGCCCCTGGCTTGCCCGCCACTCAATTCGCGGTGAAGGCATCATGCATGAGTGCACCGATTTGACATCATCGCCCCGGCGATCACGATTTCCGGATACGATGGTCATTCCAGTTCACATCGCTGCAGATCCTCTTGATTCCAACGCATCGCTTGAACGCGATGCAAATGTCGGAATCGGATCGGCAGGTCAAGCTGCGAGTTTGCGCAACACATAGTGCAGGATACCCCCGTTGCGGTAGTAGTCGAGCTCGTCGAGCGTATCGATGCGGCAGAGCAGCAAGACGCGGCGAAGCGAACCATCGCGAGAAACGATGTCCGCCGTAAGCTTCTGGCGCGGTTTCAGATTGCCCTGCAAGCCGCGAATCGTCACCGTCTCGTCGCCCTTGAGCCCGAGGGATTGCCAGGACGCGCCGTCCTCGAAAGTCAGCGGCAGGACGCCCATACCGACGAGGTTGGAGCGGTGAATGCGCTCGAAGCTCTCGCAGATTACCGCGCGCACGCCGAGCAGCAGCGTACCCTTGGCTGCCCAATCGCGCGACGAGCCGTTGCCGTATTCGGCTCCGGCGAACACGACAAGCGGGACATTCTCCTGCTGGTACTTCATCGCCGCGTCGTAAATCGACATCTGCTCGCCGTCCGGCCAGTGCCTGGTCAACCCGCCCTCCGGGACGGTGCCATCAGCGCCCCTGAGCATGAAGTTCTTGATGCGGATATTGGCGAAGGTGCCCCGCATCATCACCTCATGATTGCCGCGCCGCGTGCCGTACTGATTGAAATCAGCCGGACGCACCTGATGTTCGCTGAGATATTTCCCGGCCGGCGACGTCAGCTTGATCGCGCCCGCTGGTGAGATGTGATCGGTGGTGATCTTGTCACCGAGCATCGCCAGAATGTGCGCATCGACAATATCCGCAATCGGCTCCGGCTCCTTTTTCATACCTTCGAAGTAAGGCGGGTTCTGCACATAGGTCGAATTCATGTTCCAGCGATAGGTCTCGCTCGCAACCGTCTGGATCTTGCGCCAGTTATCGTCGCCCTTGAACACGTCGGCGTACTTCTTCTTGAAGATTTTTGAGGTCACGTACTTCTTGATGAAGGCGTTGATCTCCTTCGAAGTCGGCCAGATATCCTTCAGGTATACCGGCTTGCCGTCCTTGTCCGTCCCCAGCGGTTCGCGGCTTAAATCTTTGGTCACCGACCCCGCCAGCGCATAGGCGACGACCAGCGGCGGCGAGGCGAGATAATTCGCCTGTACGTCCGGCGACACGCGGCCCTCGAAGTTGCGGTTACCCGACAGCACAGCGGCGGCGACAATGCCGTTGTCGTTGATCGACTTCGATATCTCTTCCAGCAGCGGCCCGGAGTTGCCGATGCAGGTTGTGCAGCCGAATCCGATCAGATTAAAACCAACCTTGTCGAGGTCGAGTTGAAGCCCTGACGCCGCGAGATATTCGGCAACCACCTGGCTGCCCGGAGCCAGCGAAGTTTTCACCCAGGGCTTCGCGGTCAGTCCCCTCGCCGCTGCCTTGCGCGCCAGCAGCCCGGCAGCCATCAGCACGCTCGGATTGGATGTGTTGGTGCATGAGGTGATCGCAGCGATCACCACGTCGCCATGTCCGAGATCAAAGTTGCGGCCTTCAACCGGGAAACGCGCCGTGGCGTCGGTCTTCCTGTATTCGTCTGCGAGCGCAACAGCGAAGCCATCCGCGACTGCCGATAGCGGCTGGCGGCCCTCAGGCCGCTTCGGTCCCGCGAGTGATGGCACCACAGTTCCGAGATCGAGCGTCAGCTTTTCGGTAAATACCGGATCGGTCGAAGCGACGCTGCGAAACAAACCTTGCGCCTTGGCGTATTTCGTCACCAGCGCAACACGAGCCGCCGTGCGGCCGGAAGTCTTGAGATAATCGATGGTCGCCGCATCGATCGGAAAGAAGCCACAGGTCGCCCCGTATTCTGGCGCCATGTTGGCAATAGTCGCCTTGTCCGCGACCGACAGATGATCGAGGCCAGGTCCGTAGAACTCGACGAACTTGCCGACGACGCCTTGCTTGCGCAGCATCTGGGTGACGGTGAGCACGAGATCGGTGGCGGTGACGCCTTCCTTGAGCACGCCCTTGAGCTTGAAGCCGACCACGTCGGGCAGCAGCATCGATAGCGGCTGACCAAGCATGGCGGCTTCCGCCTCGATGCCGCCGACGCCCCAGCCCAGCACGGCCAGACCGTTGACCATGGTGGTGTGGGAATCGGTGCCGAGCAGCGTATCCGGATAGGCAACCTCGGTGCTGGCGGTCTTTCGACCGATCGTCAGCTTTTCCTTCCTCGTCCACACCGTCTGCGCCAGATATTCCAGATTGACCTGATGGCAGATGCCGGTGCCGGGCGGAACCACGGAGAAATTTGAAAATGCCTTCTGGCCCCATTTCAGGAACTCGTAGCGTTCCTGGTTCTGCCTGTATTCCTCCACCACGTTCTTGGCGAACGCCTTGTTGTCACCGAAGAAGTTCACGATCACGCTGTGGTCGATGACGAGATCAACCGGCACCAGCGGATTGATCTTCTCAGGCTTGCCGCCGAGACTTTGCATCGCATTGCGCATCGCCGCGAGATCGACCACCGCGGGCACACCGGTGAAATCCTGCATCAACACGCGAGCAGGCCGGAAAGCGATTTCGTGCTCGAGTCTACGCTTCTTCAGCCATTTGGCGAATGCGGTGATGTCCTCCTTCGTCACCGAGCGGCCATCCTCGTTGCGCAGCAGATTTTCCAGAAGAACCTTCATGGAATAGGGCAGCCGAGAGATGCCCTTGAGACCGTTTTTCTCCGCAGCCGGCAGACTGTAGTAAGCATAGGTCTTGCCGCCGACCTTGAGGGTTTTCAGACATTTGAAGCTATCGAGCGAAGCCATGTGAAATCCCGATCCAAAAAGTCTGGGGCACCGGTCCGGTAAACTTTTAAGGTATTAAAACACCGCTGACGCGCCGAGTCCCCGGGGTTTCGTTGTGGCGCGTTTTGTGCTGCATCAAGTTCCAGTTTTATAGAGTCTTTCCAGATCGTCCGCCACGTCCACAATGCCTGTGCCCCCGCCTTTCAGCTTTCCACGGAAAAACATCAGTTCCGCGAACAGGACCATCATGAGACTTTCAGGGAACGGATTGCGGTGCGTAAGGGGAGGGCGGGAGGTTTTTGTCGGCCTTGATGTGGCGGCGGAGTCGGGCCGTGCGGTGGCGATCACCGGCCCCAACGGCGCGGGGAAAACGTCCCTACTACGGCTGCTGGCCGGGCTGTTGGCCATGGCGGGCGGATCGATCGGCCTGGAGGGTGGCGATCCCGAGCTGACGCTGCCCGAACAGGCGCACTACCTCGGCCATCGCGATGCTTTGAAACCTGCGCTCACGGTCAGCGAAAACCTGTCGTTCTGGCGGGACTTCCTCGGCGGCGGAAAATCTGGCGAATCGGATGCGCTCGCGGCGGTCGGACTCGATCATGTTGCGCATCTGCCGGCAGCCTATCTCTCGGCGGGACAGCGGCGACGACTCTCGATTGCCCGGCTGCTGGTGGTCAAGCGCCCGGTCTGGCTGCTGGACGAGCCCACCTCGGCCCTCGACGTCAC
This sequence comes from Nitrobacter sp. CN101, assembly GCF_055390255.1. Classification (NCBI taxonomy): domain Bacteria; kingdom Pseudomonadati; phylum Pseudomonadota; class Alphaproteobacteria; order Hyphomicrobiales; family Nitrobacteraceae; genus Nitrobacter; species Nitrobacter sp. CN101. The sequence goes on along the minus strand of NZ_AP038833.1, from coordinate 452,179 downwards.
CGGCCAAGCCGCTTTCGCCGCCATCATGACCGGCCATCTCGCGGGCGGCGGCATCATTCTGGCCGCAACCCATACGCCGCTCGGCATTGCCGTGCAGGAACTGCGGATCGGGGGGATGGCATGACCGCCCTCTCCGCCCTGGTCCGCCGGGATATTCGCGTCGCGCTGCGCGTTGGCGGCGGCGCGCTGATCGGCGTGCTGTTTTTCCTTATCGTCGTGGTGCTGATGCCGTTCGCAGTCGGCCCCGATCTCGCGCTCCTAAAAAAACTCGGCCCCGCGATTCTCTGGCTCGGCGCGCTGCTCGCAAGCCTGCTGACGCTTGATCGCCTATTCACCGCCGACCACGACGATGGTTCGCTCGACCTGATCGTCATGAGCCGCACGCCGCTAGAGCTGGCTTGTGCCGCGAAGGCGTTGGCGCACTGGCTGGCGGTAGGATTGCCGCTGGTCGCCGCAACGCCGATCCTGGGACTTCTGCTCAACCTCGACGCCGTCGCGACCGGCGCCGTGGCGCTGACGCTCTTTGCAGGAACGCCCGCGCTCACTTTCACCGGAATGATCGGCGCCGCCCTAGCCGTCGTCTTGCGTCGCGGCGGGCTACTGCTCTCGGTGCTGGTCCTTCCGTTGTCGATCCCGGTACTGATCTTCGGCGTCGCCGCTTCTAACGCTGCGGTGTCCGGACCATCGCCGTTCGGCACGCCGTTCTCGATTCTGTGCGCGCTGTCGCTGGCGAGCCTTGTGATCGGCCCTTTTGCCGCCGCCGCCAGCCTGCGGCACGGACTGGATTGAGGCTATTGAGGCAGCCGATCAATTTTTGCTCAGGAAAGAAACCGAGCGCAAATCCGCATTGCCTGACGTAGCTACGGCGACTATCAGTGGTGCCATGACCCTGATTGATCTCGCCAACCCCTCCCGGTTTCTCACGCTTGCCGGCCGGATTCTGCCGTGGCTCGTGGCCGTTACCGCGCTCGTGCTCGCGATCGGCCTGTACCAGTCCGCCATCGCGCCCGACGACTACCAGCAGGGCGCGACCGTGAAAATCATGTTCATCCACGTTCCGAATGCGTGGCTGTCGATGTTCGTGTGGGGTGTGATGAGCATCGCCGCGCTGGGCACGCTGGTGTGGCGGCATCCGCTTGCGGACGTCGCGGCCAAGACCGCCGCTCCGATCGGCGCAGCCTTCACCTTCCTCGCACTGTTGACGGGATCACTGTGGGGCCGGCCGATGTGGGGCACCTATTGGGAATGGGATGCGAGGCTGACCTCGGTGCTGATCCTGTTCCTGATGTATCTCGGCCTGATGGCGCTATGGCGCGCGGTTGAGGATCCCTCGCGCGCCGCCCGCGCCGCCGCGGTGCTGACGCTGGTCGGGTCGGTCAACATCCCTATCATCAAGTTCTCGGTCGACTGGTGGAATACGCTGCATCAGCCGGCCTCGGTTATCCGCATGGGTGGTTCGACACTCGACCGCTCGTTTCTGATCCCCCTGCTGGTGATGGCGATTGGATTTACGCTGCTGTTCCTGACGCTGCATATCGCGGCGATGCGGAATGAGATCCTGCGCCGACGCGTGCGCACCTTGCAGATGCTGCAAGCCAGCAAGTCGGCGGCGTGACGATCATGACGCTCGGTCCTTATGCCTCTTTCATCGTAACCTCCTATGTATCGGTCGCAACCGTGGTTGTGGCGCTCATTGTCTGGGTGATCGTGGACTACCGTCGTCAGAAGACGCGCCTGCGCGGCCTTGAAGCCGCGGGCGCCATCAGGCGATCGGGGCGCAGCGCTGCGGAGGTTCAATGACCGACCCCGCAATTCCGTCGGCCACCCCCAAACGACGTTGGTTGATGGCGCTGCCGCTGGTCGTCTTTGCCGCACTGGCACTCTTGTTCTGGTTCCGACTCGGCGACAGCGACATTTCGCGAATCCCCTCCGCGCTGATCGGCCGTGCCGCGCCCAAAACCACGTTACCGCCGCTATCCGACCTCGTGGCGGATGGCAAGCCGGTGCCGGGGATCGACCCCACAACCTTCGTGGGCAAGGTCAGCCTGGTGAATGTCTGGGCTTCCTGGTGCGTCCCCTGCCATAGCGAGGCGCCGCTGCTGACCGAGTTCGCCAAGGACCGGCGCGTGCAATTCGTCGGCATCAACTACAAGGACGCCCCCGAGAACGCCCGCCGCTTCCTCGGCCGCTACGGCAACCCGTTCGACGTCGTCGGCGTCGACAGCCATGGCAGGGCCTCGATCGAATGGGGCGTCTACGGCGTGCCCGAGACCTTCGTGGTCGCGCGCGACGGCACCATCGCCTACAAGCTGGTCGGGGAAATCACGCCCCAAAATATCGAAGCGGTGCTGAAGCCGGAAATCGAAAAGGCCCTGAAGGCGGGCTCGTAACATCGCTTTGTCGTCGCGACGAAGACACCGCGAGAATATTCAGGGCATTTATCCGCCGTTCATTTGACGGCCATGCCGCCGCCGCAAATTCCCAGCTAACTTGGCGTCGCCAGCAAACACCCGCTCAGGGAGGTTTTCATGCGCCGTTACACGCTCGCCTCGATCACCACCGCCGTTCTTGCGCTCGGTCTGCTTGCTTCCTCACCATCAATGGCCCAGTCGTTTCAGCCCGCTCCCCACTCCGACAGGACGGCGCCTGCCAGCAAGATGGCGCCCGCGAAATCCGACGTGGAGAAGCTCGACATCAACACCGCGACCAAGGAAGAACTGATGGCCTTCAAGGGCATCGGCGACAAGTATTCCGACAAGATCATCGCCGGCCGTCCTTACGCCAAGAAGGACCAGCTCGTCTCCAAGAAGATTCTTCCCGAAGCGACCTACAAGAAGATCTCCGACCAGATCATCGCTTCGCAACCGAAGTAAATCACGCCTTCGTTGCAGATTGCTCTCGCAAGCCGCGAAGGATGAAAGCGATTATCCTTTCCCGATATCGCCTTCCCTCGCGTCGCTGGCCTCGAGCGTGGCGGGCTCCAGCTGATAGCGTTTGGTCAACGGCATCTGCATCATCGCGAAGATCATGGTGAGCGGGACCGCGCCGAAAACCTTGAAGTTGACCCAGACATCCGTGCTTTGGGTACGCCAGATGAATTCGTTCAGGATCGCCATCGCGAAAAAGAACAGCGCCCAGCGCAGCGTCAACAGCCGCCAGCCGCGCGGCGTCAGATTGAACACCTGATCGAACATGATGGCAATGAAGGAGCGGCCGAACAGCAACCCGCCGCCGAGCACGCTTGCGAACAGCCCGTATATGATGGTCGGCTTTACCTTGATGAAGGTTTCGTCGTGCAGCACCAGCGTCAGCGTACCGAACACGATGACGATGCCCCCCGTGACCAGGGCCATCAGCGGAATATGTCGGGTCACCGCATAGGAGGCGATCATCGCCACAGTGATCGCCACCATGAACGCAGCCGTTGCGACGAACAGGTTAAACTTCGCATTGGCGGCGAAGAACACCAGCAGCGGCCCGAGTTCGGTCGCAAGCTTGAACAGCGGGTGCGGTTGCTTCTTGTCCATCCATCCTGCCTGTTGTAACCGTCCGCGAAAGCGGATGATCCGATATTCCGAACGGTTTCGATATCCCGTCGACGCGGGTATGACAAAAAAACTAAGCCTCGATCCCTGCGACCGCACGCGCGAAATCGCGTGCGGTAAACGGCGCGAGATCGTCGATGCTCTCGCCGACGCCGATGAAATGTACCGGCAATTTATGCTTCTCCGCCAGCGCCACCAGAATGCCGCCGCGGGCGGTGCCGTCCAGCTTGGTCATCACGAGACCGGTGACCCCGGCAGTGCGATGAAACGCCTCGACTTGCGACAGCGCGTTCTGTCCGACGGTGGCGTCAAGCACCAGCAGCACCGCATGTGGGGCCAATGCATCGACCCTCCGGATGACGCGAACCATTTTTTCAAGTTCGTTCATCAGTTCCGCCTTGTTCTGCAGGCGGCCCGCCGTATCGATCAGCAGCACATCGCGTTTCTCGTTCCGCGCCTCCGTCAGCGCGTTGAACGCCAGACTGGCCGAATCCGACCCCTGCGCGCCTGCGATGACCGGCGATCCGGTCCGCTCACCCCAAACCTTCAATTGTTCGATCGCCGCAGCCCGAAATGTGTCGCCGGCCGCCATCATCACCTTGCGGCCCTCGGCGGAAAATTTCGCCGCAAGCTTGCCGATGGTCGTCGTCTTGCCCGAGCCGTTGACGCCCACCACCAGAATTACGAAGGGCTCTAACGTGTCGTCGATGACCAGCGGCCGCGCCACCGGAGCAAGAACCTTTTCCACTTCGGTCGCGACGACCGCCTTCACCTCATCGGCGGAAATCGCCTTGTCGTAGCGTCCCTCGCCGACCGCCGCCGCGATGCGTTCGGCGACCGCGGTTCCAAGATCGGCGCGCAGCAGCACGTCCTCGATGTCGTCGAGCATGGCGCGGTCGAGCTTGCGCTTGGTGACAAGATCAGCCACTGCGGTCCCAAGCGAAGTCGAAGTCCGCTTGAGGCCGCCGGACAGCCTACGCCACCAGCTTTGTTTCGGTTTGTCCTCGGTGCTGTCGCTCATTATGGAGGTGTGTTAGCCGTTTCGACCTGCGAGCGAAAGGGTTGAGCGGCCCGATGCCAAAAAGCTGCGATTTTCGGATGAGGCTATGCCGACATCGGAATTAAAGTGAGCCATGGATACAGCACAGCCGACGCCGGAGGAAATCCAGGCCCGCGTGCTCCACCGCGACGGGTTGATGCTGGTGATCGACAAGCCGGCCGGCATCCCCGTGCATCGCGGTCCCAAGGGCGGCGCCAACCTCGAAGCGTCGTTCGATGCGCTGCGGTTCGGCCTGCCGCGACCGCCGGTGCTTGCCCATCGGCTTGACCGCGACACATCGGGCTGTCTGGTGCTCGGACGCCATCGCAAGGCGACGGCTTCGCTCGGCTTGCTCTTCAAGCACGGCAAGGTCTCAAAAACCTACTGGGCCGTGGTCGAGGGCGGCCCTACTGATGACGAGGGCACCGTCGACATTCCGCTCGGGCGGCTGAACGAAGAACGCGGCTGGTGGCAGAAACCGGATCCGAACGGGTTGCCGTCGGTCACGAAATGGAAAGTGCTGGGGCGGTCTTCTCCTGACGCCTCCACCGTCGCGGCAACAGGAGTTCAGTTCACCTGGCTATCGCTGGAGCCGGTTACCGGCCGCACCCATCAACTGCGCGTCCATTGTGCGGCGATGGACTGGCCGATCGTCGGCGACACCATTTACGGAACCGAGGCCAGTTTACGCCGCCTGCGAAACGAACAATACATCCCGCGTTTCGGCGAGCCTAGCCTTCACCTGCATGCGCGCGAGATCGCGATTCCCCTTTCGAAGAACAAGCCGCCTGTCGTGGTCACCGCGCCGGTGCCGGCGCATTTGCACGCGTTGCTCAAGGTCTGCGGTTGGAGCGGGCAGTAAAAGTAAAGGCCGACTGGCAGTCGGGCTGTCAGTCAACGGCCAAGTTCTGTGCATTCCTGGCCGGGTTGGAACTTCAGCGCCGACGATGGCAGGCTGGCTATAGCTCCACGGGAACTCGTCGCGGGGCGAAACCACGACAATTCACCTTGAATCCGTCGCGTTCCTGCTTCATATGATAGCACGACCTTGAAAGATATCAGGTCACTGCGAGCCGCGTGTTCTGAGCCCGTCCGACGGTTTCTGGCTTGCCCTTTCTCTAGCTAACCTCATCGACGCCCCAAACACGCGGGTGTCACAGACGCCCTGGTACGCTCCGGCCGATGTGGCCCGGGCGCCTGGTCGCATAATGGAAAGAAACAGCCTTTTGTCTACCTTTCAGGATTTCGGCCTTGCCGATCCGATTTTGCGTGCGCTCGCGGAAGAAAACTATCTGACGCCCACGCCCATCCAAGCTCAAACCATTCCTCTTGCCCTTACGGGACGCGACATTGTCGGGATTGCGCAGACTGGCACCGGCAAGACGGCGGCCTTCGCGCTGCCGATCTTGCATCGGCTGCTACAGAATCGCATCAAGCCGCAATCCAAGAACTGCCGGGTTCTGGTGCTCAGCCCAACGCGCGAGCTTTCGGGCCAGATCCTCGAAAACTTCAACGCCTACGGCCGTCACATGCGCCTGACTTCGGCTCTCGCGATCGGCGGCGTCCCGATGGGACGGCAGGTCCGCTCTGTCATGCACGGCGTCGACGTCATGGTCGCTACGCCAGGACGCTTGCTCGATCTCGTTCAAAGCAACGGGTTGAAACTCGGCCAGGTCGAATTTCTCGTGCTGGACGAAGCCGATCGCATGCTCGACATGGGCTTCATCCACGACATTCGCAAAGTCATCGCCAAGCTGCCGATGAAGCGGCAAACGCTGCTTTTCTCGGCCACCATGCCAAAGGACATCGCAGAACTCGCCAACCAGATGTTACGCGATCCGGCTCGCGTCGCGGTAACACCGGTCGCCTCGACCGTGGACCGCATCGCCCAACGCATCATCCAGGTCGATCATGCCAACAAGTCCGCGTTCCTAGCCCAGTTCCTGAAGCAGGAGCCGGTCAACCGGGCGTTGATCTTCACGCGAACCAAGCACGGCGCCGACAAGGTCGTGAAAAGCCTTGCCAAGTCCGGCATCCAATCCAACGCGATCCACGGCAACAAATCGCAGAACCACCGCGAGCGCGTGCTGGCGGCGTTCCGGACCGGCGAGATCCGGACGCTGGTTGCGACCGACATCGCGGCGCGGGGCATCGACGTCGACGGGATCAGCCACGTCGTCAATTTCGACCTTCCGAATGTCCCGGAGACCTACGTCCATCGCATTGGCCGCACCGCGCGCGCAGGCACCGAAGGCGCGGCGATCTCACTGGTCGCCGGAGCGGAAGAAATGGCCTATCTCCGCGATATCGAGAAGCTGATCCGCGTGGCGCTGCCAAGAGAAGATCGCCGCACACCCGGGCAGCGCGAGTCCGCGCCGGCTCAGCAACAACCTCGCAGCGGACGCCCCGCACCCCACGGTCATGCGACCAGAGCGGACACCGCCGCTCCCGGCGCAAAAAGCCCGCGCCGTCGCCGCCGTAATGGCAAGGGGACGCCGCAAACAAACCGCCGATCGGAGACCGCCCGGCAAGAGCCTTCCCGTTCATCACAGGGGAGCAAGGCCGACGGGATACAGGGGGTTGCGTTCCTGCATCGCAAAAGTCGGCCGGCGCGCCTTAAATCCAACCAGCCGCCTCAGCGCTAGCGGGTGAATGTGACGTTTGCTATCCACTCGCGGCAAGTCGATAAGAGAATGCCGATCCAGAGATCATTTGCAGGACTCCTGTGCAGGACTCCTGCCCGACGGATGCAAATGCTAGAATCGCAAGACCAGAGCGGGCGAGCAAGTAGCGGTTTTCCGACCCTTCCCGCTTATCAGAATATCGGAATCGATCACGGTCATGGTTTTGGATCGCTTCGATCCACCATCATCGTGATCTAGTGAACCGCCACTCGATCCGGAGAAACTCATGGCGAAAGAAGAACTGATCCAGTTCGAAGGACTGGTTACCGAAATTCTGCCCGACGCCCGCTATCGGGTGCAGCTCGATGCGGGACACGAAATCGTTGCCTATACCGCCGGCAAGATGAAAAAAAATCGGATCAAGACGCTGGCGGGCGACCGCGTCACCATCGAGATGTCCCCCTACGATCTGGAGAAGGGACGTCTGATCTTCCGGCACAAGGACGAGCGTCCCGGTGGCCCGCCGCGCAGCGGCCCACCGCGCGGTGGCCAGTTTCGCCGCAGATAACCCCTTCTCGGCGTGGGGGAGACCGCTCGCCGATAGGGGCCAAAGGCCCGGCGACGCACCTTTAAAAAATCCTGCACGTCAGGATTGTTTCGGAGCTTACCTTCGAATAATATAGGGTTAGCGATTTTCGGCCGGACGACATTAGCTACCACCGGTATAGCCGGTTTAGACGCTGACGACCCTTCCAAAAATCCAATCTCACCAGCCCGCCAAAAGCGGGCTTCGACATACGTACTTGATAAAGGGACTACCCGTGAGCATGGGAACCGTGAAGTGGTTTAACGCAACCAAGGGCTACGGCTTCATTCAACCTGACGATGGCGGCAACGACGTGTTCGTTCACATCAGCGCGGTTGAGCGTGCCGGACTCGGAACGCTGCGTGAAGGACAGAAGATCAGCTACGAAATCGTCGCTGATCGCCGTTCTGGAAAATCTTCAGCCGACAATCTCCGCGCGGCTGGTTAGGCAGCGACCCGCTCCTGTTGATAACCAAAAGATAACATCAGAAAAAAGGCCGCGCCCTCAGCGCGGCCTTTTTTTGGTTTGTGACGATACCTTGGAGTTGTCGCGTAACTTCAATTGGTCGGGCAAGAAGGAAAATTGCCCGAGGGCGGCGTGGGATAGATGACGCAGCTGAACTTACGCGGGCGGGTATAGGTGGTGTCGCTCAGCTTGATGCCGGCCTTCGAGATGACGTAGCCGACGATCGGCTGATAGAGGTAGCTGACCTCGCTGAAGATCAGGTACTGATTGGGGAGCACGTTACCCGACGAATCCCGCCCGATGAGGCCTGCGGGAATGCCGACAGTCGACCCTGTACCTCGCGGCGCTTTACCCTGGCTCCATTGCACCCGCGCCACCGAAGACGCAGGATCAATATACAACTCCGAAATCGTAGCCTGAACCGGTGCCGAGGGATAGGGCCACATGATGCCGTAGCCGGCCGCCAAAAAATTCGTCACATCGGCATCGTTAACCGCCCTGGACTGCGAGGTGAGATCGGACAGCGTGCGCGCGACCAGCGTGACCTTGCGCTTGACAGCCACGCCTGATGACACATCGATGGTCCCGAACAGCATCACCAGCATCATCGGCACGATCATCGCAAACTCGGTCGCTGCCATGCCGCGCGAATCCCGCCGCAGCGCTGCGGCCGTACGTCTGAGGCAAGACCGGATGTTCGAGCCATTTCCGTTCCGACCAAATCGGAACGAGGCTCCCGATTCTTGTTTTGACGCGTTGTCTTCACGCGAACCGGCATCCACTTCGCTCGAAAACACTCTCAACATCGGCTTCACATTCTCAATTCGTATACACTGCCGTTCCCGCATCGATCATCAGGATGATGGTGTCGGGGTCGGATAGGGCTCGTTCTTGAAGGCGGCCGTCGCCGACAGCAGCCGCTTGTTGTCGCCTAGGTTGGCGATGTTGTAACCGAGCCCCGTGACATACAGCGGCCACTGATAGAACAGCCGCACGACGACGATGTCTCCCGGACCGCCGGGGTTGTATCTCGTGTTATTGAAATCTCCGCTCGAGACCGGATCGGAGATCGCCACGCTCCCGAATCCGGACGGGTAGCTCTGGACATCGACAAAGATGCCGTTCTCACAGTCGAACAGAACACTGGCGTACTTGCAGACGATGTTGGCCTTGAAACTCTGTTTCGTGAGATTGTTGATCTGCGCCTGGCCGGTCAGGATCGTCCGCGCGGAGTCCTGCAAGGCGGTCTCAAGGCTCTGGCTCGCAAAAAACACCATTCCTGTCTCGATGATCGCGAACAGGAGCGCGAAGAACAGCGGCGCGACGAGAGCAAATTCCACCGCCGCGGATCCGCGCTGATTGCGGCGAAACCGAGCCGCGCTTGCGGCTGTGGACCTGAAGCGGAGAAACGGCGACATCGTGAAATCCTTGCACACGGCGGGATTTATCTACCGTCAAGGACTAGCCGAAACTGATTGTTGAAGTGTTTCGTCAGATAGGAGCAGAATGCCCCTCGCCGTATACCAGATATTAACCGATTCAGTATCCGTGAAGGAATGCTGCCAGCAAAGCTGGAAGCCAGTCATTAATCGGCGTTCTTATTTTGTGGAGGTGCCGCCGGCCTGCGAACTCAGGTTGCTGGCCTGATCCATTGTCGCCTTGAAGTAAGCGGTGCTGTCCCCGAGGGTGACCCGCTTCTGGCAAATCGGCATGCAGCTATACGATTCACGCTCCAGGCCCCGATAGACCGTCACCACCTGATCGCTTGGCCCTTCGACCTGAATGACGCGATCGACCAGAATGCTTCCAGCGCGGTCCATCGCAATCATGTTGGTTGCGCCATAACCCTTACCGGTCACGACAACGAGGCCGCCAGGCTGCAGGGTAACGTCGGCAATTAGCGGGTTACCGACCACAATCGTTGCGATATGCCCGGGCAGCCTGACCAGCTTCGCCTGGTCGACATTGACCGAAATCGGCTCACTGGTCACTTCGGCGGGAGCCGCCACCGGACCAAACAAAATTGCCGCTGCGAGCGACATGCCGATGACCGAAGCAGGCGAAGGGCCGCGCAGGGACTTAAACCACATACTCTACTCCGGAACGCACAGGGGCCGAAAAGGACAATGCCAACACTGCCGGCCACGACGTGAAATTTGCCGTTAATTGATGAATGAACTGCAAACGCGTACCAGGGGAACGTGCCGGCGCCTCGCTTTCGGACGGAGGGCGATCTGCAGAAGCCGCCGCCGCGAACATGCTCCAGCGCGACTTCTAAGTAGAGCGCATTTTTATAAACCTCCCTTAAATATAAATTCACTCTGAGACACACACAGCCGGTTATGACTCTGTTTTATTCAATCGAATTAACTGCGCTGCAATTGTCCCCTCATACGGTGGCGCCATGGTCACGGTGCTGAGAACGCCGTTTGGACCAGTGTAGTTCGACAGCCACGTGAGCACATGGAGCCAGTTATGAAGACCCTTTTTTCCCGTTTTCTGAAGGATGAGTCCGGCGCGACCGCCATCGAATATGGCCTCATCGCCGCCGGCATTGCCGTCGTGATCATCGCCGCCGTCAACGCGGTCGGAACCAAGGTGAACACCGCGTTCGAGAGTGTCAGAGACAATATGAAGTAAGCGAAAACCTTCCGGTTTTGCGATCGAAAAGGTCCCGGCATGCCGGGACCTTTTCTGTTCCTACTTCCCTTCTTTTTCGCGCAGCCACGATCATGTCCAGACCTTCCGTGCCCAAGACGCATTCTTCGCCCTATGATGAGCCAACGAAACGGGCGATCCAAACCATTTGCATGGCACTCACCATCGCCGTCATTGCTATTGCAGCCAGAATTATCGCTGTATGGCCATGACCTTTCTCATTTCCAGAATGTTCACATCGGACGGCTACGATCGGACTCCATAACGGATTACGCCGTAGAGGAAATCGGGACTGGTATCTCCATGGCACTCGATGTCGCACGATTGCTGTTATTCCCCGCCTTGATGGCGTTCGCGGCCGCGAGCGATCTGCTTACCATGACGATCTCGAATCGAGTCTCGCTGCTTTTGGTAGCCGGCTTTCTCGTGATGGCTCTCCTGAGCGGCATGGGACTTCACGAGATGCTATCCCATGCGGGAGCGGGGCTGGCGGTTCTCGTTGTGGCCTTCTCCTGTTTTGCGATGGGTTGGATCGGCGGCGGCGACGCCAAGGTGGCCGCAGCGGCCGCCCTCTGGTTCGGCTTCGGACATACGCTGGAGTACCTCGTCTATGCTTCCCTGCTCGGCGGAGTTCTGACGCTATCGCTGCTCCAGTTCCGGCAATGGCCCTTGCCGGCATTGCTTTGCAGTCAAGACTGGCTTCTCCGACTGCACGGCAGGGATACAGGAATTCCCTATGGCATCGCGCTCGCCTTTGCCGCTCTGCTGATCTATCCGGAGACCGACTGGATACGTGCAGTCGATCTGACGCGCTTTAGTTTCCAGTGATCGCGCACAAGCAACATCTCATTAACGCGATTTAGATACGCCTCATTAACCATGCTTTGACGAATAAATGTTCAACTCCCGTTACGGCGACGCAAGCGCGGCGCCGTAACGTGGAAAATCAAGCGCATGAATACCGCACGCATTGTCGTTCTGACTATCGCAGTCGGCGCTGGCGGCCTCGCCGCCTACCTCGCGAGCGGATCCGACAAGAAACCCGAACCCGCTCAGACGGTACAACTCCCGACCGTCGATGTCCTGGTTGCGAAGTCCGACATCCCGCTCGGCCAGGCGGTCACCGCAAGCGACGTGGCATGGCAGACCTGGCCAGCGGATAGCGCCAGTAGCAGCCTCATTCGCCGCGACCGACGTCCGGACGCCACCACGCAACTCGAGGGGTCGATCGCCCGCTCGCCCTTCATCGCCGGAGAGCCCATTCGCGAACCCAAGCTCGTCAGCGCAAAGGGATCCGGGTTTATGGCGGCGATCCTGCCAACGGGGATGCGCGCGATTTCGACCGAAATTTCGCCGGAGACAGGAGCTGGCGGCTTCATTCTTCCCAATGACCGCGTCGACGTGATCCTCTCGAGGCGGGAGAAAGACGCCGATCATCCGAGCGGGGATTCCGTCAACTCGGAGACCATTCTCAGCAACGTGCGCGTTCTCGCGGTCGATCAGACCATCGAGGAGAAGAACGGGCAAAAGGTCGTGGTCGGCAGGACCGCGACGCTCGAATTGAAACCGGAGCAGGCGGAGACGCTGGCGCGGTCGCGCCAGATGGGAACGCTGTCGCTCGCGCTACGCAGCCTCGCCGACGCCAATGCCCCGGAAAGCGACACCGATGATCGGAGGCGCGACAGCATCAATGTCGTCCGTTACGGCGTTCCGTCTCAAACCACCGTGCAGAGGTAATGAGGACGCCCGTCATGGAATGGACGACAAAACCCACATCAGTACGGGCCTTTGTGTCACGGTCATTCGCCTTCGCAGCAATTGGCGCTTTCACGCTGAACCCGGCGCTGACGCCGGTGTTCGCGAGCGATTACCGCGTGTCCGCCGCAACGGCCGGCGCAAAGATGTCCGCGCAATCTCTCTCGCTCGGTATCGGTAAATCGGTGGTCGTGGATTTGCCCCGCGATGTGAAGGACGTTCTGGTCGCCGACCCGAAGATCGCAAATGCCGTGGTGAGGTCAGCGCAACGCGCCTACATCATCGGCGCGGCAGTCGGTCAAACCAACATCATATTCTTTGACAGCAGCGGCCAGCAGATTTCGGCTTACGATATCGCGGTCACGCGCGACCTAAACGGCTTGCGCGCCGCGCTCAAGCAGCTTTTGCCGAATGCCGCTATCAAGGTCGATGGCTTGGGTGACGGAGTCATGCTCTCAGGATGGGTGTCGAGCCCGATCGAGGCGCAACAGGCTGGCGATCTCGCCGCGCGTCTCGCCGACGGCGCACAAAAAGTCGTCAACAATATCGCCGTCCGCGGCCGCGACCAGGTCATGCTCAAGGTCACGGTCGCCGAAGTCGCTCGCACCATCATCAAGCAGATGGGCATCGACCTCACCGCCAACATGAACTACGGCACCGCAGTCGTGAACTTCAGCAATTCGAATCCGTTCACCGCTCTCGGTAGGCCGCTTGTAACTGGAAATGGTCTTACCGGATCCTCCGGCTTGACAAATCTCCTGCCTGGGCAGGCCGGCTATCCTGGTGTGGTCCCGAGCGTACAGGCCACGCTTCGCGCCATGGAAAGCGCAGGTGTGATCCGGACTCTCGCCGAGCCGAACCTCACCGCGATATCCGGTGAGTCGGCAACGTTCGTCTCGGGAGGCGAGTTTCCCATTCCAGCGGGCTATTCATGCGATCCCGCAACCCGGGTCTGTTTGACGCAGATCAGATTCAAGAAGTTCGGCATCTCGCTAAATTTCACGCCGGTGGTACTGACCGAAGGCCGGATCAGCCTGCGGGTGATGACCGAGGTTTCGGAACTGTCGAGCGAGAACTCGATGACGATAACCCAGACAATCGGCAACTCACTCACCGTCCCATCGATAAGAACCCGGCGCGCGGAAACGACACTGGAGATTCCGTCCGGCGGCTCGATGGCCATGGCCGGCCTGATCCAGGAGCAGACCAAGCAGGCCATCAATGGCTTGCCCGGACTCACCCAGCTGCCGGTCCTCGGATCGCTGTTCCGCAGCCGCGACTATGTCAACGGACAGACCGAACTGGTGGTCCTCGTAACTCCCTATGTGGTGCGCGCCGTCGCACAAAAGGATCTGTCACGGCCCGATGACGGTTTCGCCGACGCATCCGACCCGCAGTCCGACCTCCTGGGAAGCATCAACCGCATCTACGGCGCTCCGGGTCGTGCCGAACCCGCGCGTAACTATCGCGGCACCTACGGCTTCATCACCGACTGAGGCTGGCAAGGAACGAAACGATGACATCCGCAGATTCCGCCGAACGCCGCAGCCTTCGCATGGCCGTCCTCGTCGCCGGCCTTACCGCCGCGCTTGGCGCCTGCACTCATACAGGTCCGGTGGAAACCACCGCGAGCATTCCGAACGATTATCGCTTGCGGCATCCTATCGCGATCCAGGAAACCGACCAAACCGTCAATATCTTCGTCGGCAACACACGAGGCGGCCTGACGGCTCCGCAGCGCGCAGATGTCATCGGGCTTGCGAGCGTCTGGCTCCGCGAGGGAACCGGCGCCATTATCGCTGAGGTACCCACGGGCACCAGCAATGCCCAGGCGGCGGCAGATTCATTCAAGGAGGTGCGTTCGCTGTTGAACGCAGCCGGGGTGCCGCCACGCGGGATCATCGTCCGGCAATACCACCCCGCCGATCCGCGCCTGTTCGCAACCATTCGCCTGACCTACCCGCGAATCGGCGCCGTGGCAGGCCCGTGCGGTGTCTGGCCTGACGATCTCGGCCCTTCGATCAAGAACAGGGGCTATCTCGATAACAAGCCTTACTGGAATTTTGGGTGCGCCACTCAGCGCAACCTTGCATCGATGATCGACAATCCATCGGACCTCGTCCAGCCGCGGCCCGAAACCCCGCCCTACACGGCTCGCCGCACGGAAGGTTTTGAAAAGTATCGCAAGGGCATGACCACCGCGACGGACTATCCCGAAGCCGAAAGAGCCAAACTCAGCGACACAGCCAAATGATCAGTTACGCTCGCCAGGACGCAGACTCGACCGCATCCCTTCCGCCGGGCGCGGAGGATCATATCGCACCGGCGCCGCGCGTATCGGTGCAGGTCTTTTGCGAGACGATGGAAACAGCCACGGCCGTTCAAGCCGCCGGCGAGGACCGCCGGCTGGCCAAGGCTCACCTCAAGATCCAGATGGGCGGCATGGCCGCTGCGGTGGAAGCCTATCGGTCGGCGCCGACACCGAACGTCATCATTCTCGAGACCGAAGAGCGCGGCGACATTCTGGCGGCACTCGACCACCTTGCGACCGTGTGCGACGCAGGCACGCGCGTTATCGTGATCGGCCGCATCAACGACGTGACGCTGTATCGCGAGTTGGTCAAGCGCGGCGTCAGCGATTATGTCATCGCGCCCGTCGCTCCCATCGACATCGTACGCTCCGTTTGCGGCTTGTTTTCAGCCCCGGAAGCGAAAGCGGTCGGCCGGGTCATCGCAATTGCCGGCGCCAAGGGCGGCGTCGGCGCCTCGGCGATCGCCCACAATGTCGCCTGGGCCATTGCACGCGATCTGGCGCTCGATTCCGTTGTCGCCGACCTCGACCTCGCTTTCGGTACCGCTGGGCTCGACTTTAATCAGGACCCATCTCAAGGTATCGCCGATGCCGTCTTTTCGCCGGACCGTGTCGACACCGCTTTCGTCGATCGCCTGTTGTCGAAATGCACCGATCATCTGAGTCTGCTCGCCGCGCCGGCGACGCTGGACCGCGTCTATGACTTCGGGACGGAAGCATTCGATTCGACCCTTGATACGCTGCGGGCGACGATGCCCTGCATCGTGCTCGATATTCCGCATCAATGGTCGGGCTGGACCAAGCGAGCCCTGATCGGAGCAGACGATATCCTCATCGTCGCGACACCCGATCTCGCCAGCCTTCGCAACACAAAAAACCTGTTCGACCTGCTGAAGGCCGCGCGGCCGAACGATCGACCTCCGCTGTATTGCCTCAACCAGGTCGGGGTTCCAAAGCGGCCGGAAATCAACGCCAGTGAATTCGCCAAGGCCATTGAGAGCCAGCCGATCGTCAGCATCCCGTTCGACCCACAGATGTTCGGGTCGGCCGCGAACAACGGCCAGATGATCGCGGAAATCGCGCCGAACCATCGCACTACCGAAATGTTCCTGCAGATCGCCCAACGCCTGACCGGCCGCGGCGAAGCGAAAAAGCCGAGAAAATCGTTCCTGCCGCCATTCATCGAGAAGTTGCGGGCAAAATAAGTCATTGCGTGGAGTACCGTCGTGTTTGGCAAGCGTAGCGGACCAGAGGATAACGCCCGGAAGCTGGCGGGCCTGACGGAGATCACACCGCCCGCCCCGCTTGCGCAAACGTCCACGGAAATCGCTCCGCCCAAAGTCTCCTCACCGCAGCTCGCGCCAACACGCCCGGCGACCCAAACGCCGACCATCGATACCCGCCGGTCAGACACCTATTACCAGGTCAAGGCCACCATTTTCGGCGCGCTGATCGAGGCCATCGATCTCGCTCAGCTCGCCAAGCTCGACGGCGAATCCGCGCGCGAGGAAATTCGCGACATCGTCAACGAGATCATCGCGATCAAGAATATCGTGATGTCTATTGCCGAGCAGGAAGAACTGCTTGACGACATCTGCAACGACGTTCTCGGTTATGGCCCGCTCGAGCCGCTCCTGTCCCGCGACGATATCGCAGACATCATGGTCAATGGCGCCGGCACGGTCTTCATCGAAGTCGCAGGAAAAATCCAGCGAACCGGAATCCGGTTTCGCGACAACCAACAACTATTGAACATCTGTCAGCGCATCGTCAGCCAGGTTGGCCGGCGGGTCGACGAATCCTCGCCGATATGCGATGCGCGTCTTGCCGACGGATCCCGCGTCAACGCCATCGTCCCGCCACTCGCGATTGACGGACCCGCGCTGACGATCCGCAAGTTCAAGAAGGACAAGCTGACCCTCGACCATTTGGTAAAGTTCGGCGCCATCACCCAGGAAGGCAGCACGATTCTTCAAATCATCGGTCGGTGCCGTGCCAATGTGCTGATCTCGGGCGGCACCGGCTCCGGCAAGACCACGCTGCTAAACTGCCTCACCAACTATATCGACCACGACGAACGCATCATCACCTGCGAGGACGCGGCCGAGCTTCAGTTGCAGCAACCGCACGTCGTTCGGCTCGAAACCCGTCCGCCGAACATCGAGGGCGAGGGTCAGGTCATGATGCGCGACCTGGTCCGCAACTGCCTGCGCATGCGCCCCGAACGCATCATCGTCGGCGAGGTTCGCGGACCGGAAGCGTTTGACCTGCTACAGGCAATGAACACAGGCCATGACGGCTCGATGGGCACACTGCACGCGAACAATCCGCGCGAAGCGCTATCTCGCTGCGAGTCGATGATCACAATGGGCGGCTTTGCGCTGCCTTCGCGGACAATCCGCGAGATGATCTGCGCCTCGATCGATATCATCATCCAGGCCGCACGGCTGCGCGACGGCTCGCGGCGCATCACTCACATTACCGAGTTGATGGGGATGGAGGGCGAAACCATCATCACCCAGGATATCTTCGTCTACGACCTGCTTGGCGAGGATGCCAACGGCAACGTGATCGGCCGGCACCGTTCGACGGGAATCGGCCGGCCACGATTTTGGGAACGCGCGCGGTACTATAACGAAGAGAAGCGGCTCGCAGCCGCGCTTGATGCGTCGGAAGTCAAGGTCGAGATTTGAGGACGCGCGCTCATGAGCTTGCAGATACTGGCCTTGGCATTCATGGCTGCAACCGCAGTGGGCGGCGTCGCATGGGTTTTCCTGTATCCGACGCTGTCGGGCGAGGTGAAGGCGGAGAAGCGCCGAGCCGCGTTCGCGCGAACCAATCCGGATATCCGACAAGTCGATAGAACCCAGCGCTCGCGCCGCGAGCAGATCGAGGGATCGCTACGGGAAATCGAGCAACGCCAGAAAAGCGACAGAAAAGTCACCCTCAACCATCGCATCACACAGGCGGGCCTGTCATGGTCGAAGGAGAAGTTTCTGATCGCTTCCGGCATTTTCGCCCTGATCTGTTTCGCCGTTCCAATGATTTGGGGAGCCGGACCGATTGCGGCGGTCGGCCTGGCATTCGCGGCAGGCTTCGGTGTGCCGCGCTGGCTCCTCGGATTTCTCAAGAATCGCCGGGAGACTAAGTTTCTGCAGGCTCTTCCCGATGCGGTGGACGTGATCGTCCGCGGCATCAAGGCCGGCTTGCCGCTGTTCGAATCGCTCAAGGTCGTCGCCACCGACTCGCCGGAGCCGTTAAAAAGCGAATTCCGAGCCATCATCGAAACACAGGCGATCGGCATGCCACTCGGCGAGGCCTGTTCGCGATTGTTCGAACGCATGCCGGTGCCGGAAGCGAACTTTTTCGGGATCGTGATTTCGGTCCAGCAGAAATCCGGCGGCAACCTGTCGGAAGCACTCGGCAACCTGTCCAAGGTGCTGCGCGACCGCAAGAAGATGGCCGAGAAAATCCAGGCCATGTCGATGGAGGCCAAGGCGTCCGCCGCGATCATCGGCTCGCTACCCCCGATCGTCATGCTGCTGGTCTATCTATCCACGCCTGACTACATCGCGACGCTGTGGACCCATCCCACCGGGCGGCTAATGCTGGCCGGCTCCGTGCTGTGGATGTCGGCCGGCATCTATGTGATGAAGAAAATGATCAATTTCGATTTCTGACGGTGCAACATGCTCGAGTTCCTGATCGAGAAACTCCACGACCCGCGGTTCATGACGATGGTCCTCGCCGCCATCGCCGCCAGCGCGACGGTCTACACGCTGGTCACGCCTTTTCTTGCGACGGATGGCTTTACCAAGCGGATGAAGGCCGTCGCCAGCGAGCGCGAGCGCATTCGGCAGCGGGAGCGCGAGCGGCTCGCGAAATCCGAAAAGGTCTCTCTTCGTCAAGCACCGAAGCAGTTCGTCTCGAAGATCGTGGACGATCTCAATCTTGGGAAGTGGGTGGCTCAGGAGGCCGCACGCGAAAAACTCGTCATGGCGGGATATCGCGGTCAGGCTCCTTACATCACCTTTCTATTCTTCCGCATGGTCACCCCGATCGTGATGCTGATCGGAGCGATCATATACGTTTTTCTGCTATCGCACACGCAGCAGTCCACCCCTATCAAGATCGGCATCTGCATCGGCGCCGCGTTCTTGGGCTTGCAGGCGCCAATGCTGTTTCTGAAAAACGCCATTACCAAGCGCCAGCTCTCGATCAAGCGAGCTTTCCCCGACTCGCTCGATCTGCTGCTGATCTGCATTGAATCCGGCATGTCCATCGAAGTCGCGTTTCGCAAGGTCAGCACGGAGATCGGCAGCCAGTCGGTCGCGCTGGCAGAAGAATTTACTCTGACCACAGCAGAACTGTCGTACCTTCAGGACCGCAAGATCGCCTACGAGAATCTGGCGAACCGCACCGGTGTCGAAGGAGTTAAATCGGTGTGCCTCGCGCTCCAGCAGTCAGAGCGATACGGCACCCCGCTCGCGCAAAGCCTTCGCGTCATGGCGCAGGAAAATCGCGATATGCGCATGAACGAGGCCGAGAAGAAGGCCGCCGCTCTTCCGCCCAAGCTGACGGTCCCGATGATCGTGTTCTTCCTGCCCGTTCTGTTCGTGGTCATTCTCGGACCGAGCGGCATCAAGATCGCAGCGCAAATGCACTGAAGGCTTTGCAGAACGGCGGTTTAAGAGACCGGCCCGTCCGACCGTGGATAGCTTTCCGCCCGTGATCTGCGAGAGTCTTGCCTGACAGCATCAGCCGCACCGACCCGCGCGTTGGCGCCGCGCCCGAGCATCTGCTTCAGATAGGCCACGTTCGCCGCTGCTTCATCGACGGGCAGATCGGCCTTCACGATACCCTCGGCTTCGTCGAACCTGCCCTGCAATCCGACGACCAGAGCCAGGTTCTGCCGGATCCGGCCATCGGCCGGAGCGCCGGCATAAGCACGACGCAAGGTCTCCTCTGCTTTCGGCAACTCCTTGGTCAGGACATACGACATTCCGAGATTGGACAGCACCGAGGGCTCGTCGGGCACGATTCTGAGCGCGCTCGCGTAATAGCGGCGCGCATCCTCGTGACGGCCGAGCTTGTCGAGCGTCGTCCCCTGGACGGAAAGAATCCGCCAGTCCGGATTCGCAGGCGTGTGCGCCCGGCCGAGAACATCGAAGGCTTGCTGCGACTGCCCGTTGTCAGCCAATGCCCGACCCCAGCTGGCAAGCACCAACTTGTTTCCAGGATTGAGAATCGCGGCGCGCTCCAACACCGCGGCCGCCTGAGCGCGCTGCCCGATGGCGCGCAATGCCGCTCCATATTTCAGGGCTGCGTCGACATCCTTGGGGTTGGCGTGAAACTTCTCGCCATAAAGTTCGGCCGCTTGATGAGGATCGGTTTCGGAATTTGTCGCGGATTTTGTGCCGAGCGAGCCGGTGACATCACGCATGCCCGCGGTCTGACAGCCGGCAAGACCGGACGCCAGCATTGCCGTTACGGTAGCGGATGCGAGAAGCCTAGCAAGGCACGACTGCTGACGCATGGCACTTTCACTCGCAATTGCGGCTGATCGAAAGTTGGGCCACTTCAGCAATAGACTGTTAACCCTAACGTCTGGTTAACTACTCCGACTGGCGCCAGCGTCGCTTCCGGTTTAACTCTCCCTCTTCTAACGGAATGAGATCACCCACCATGCATCCCGCGTTTGCGACTTCGTCAGCCGAGGCGGCTATTCCGATCATTTTTGTGTCGAAGGCAGCTTGGCAAGCGGCTGACGCAACGCCCGACGGACCTGCTCGCCGTTTTGCCGAGGCGAGCGGCTTTCTGGCCAAGTCAGGACAGTACCTCGCGCTACCCGCGGCGAACGGCGACATCTCACACATTCTCTTCGGTCTCGGCGAGGAATCAGACCAAGCGCGTGATCCCTTTCTCGCGGGCAAGCTGCCGGGTCTGTTGCCGCCCGGCACCTACCGCTTTGCCAATGCGCCGCGCGATATCCATCTCACAACGCTGGCCTTCGCGCTCGGCAACTATCGCTTCGATCGCTATCGCAAGGCCGACGCACCCAAAGCGCGTCTGGTGCCGCCCGAGGGCGTCGACATCGCGGCCATCTCGCGGATGGGGGAAGCGGCATCACTTGCCCGCGACCTGATCAATACGCCCGCCAACGACATGGGACCCGAAGAACTTGCGGCAGCGGCTCAACATCTCGCCCAGCGTTTCGGCGGAGAATTTAGTTGCATCGTCGGCGACGATCTAAGGCAGCGGAATTTTCCGCTGATCCATGCGGTCGGCATGGCCTCGCCGCGCGCGCCGCGCCTGATCGATATGGCCTGGGGCGATCCCACGCACCCGAAGGTCACGCTGGTCGGCAAGGGCGTCTGCTTCGATACCGGTGGCGTCGATCTCAAACCCGCCAGCGGCATGCAGATCATGAAGAAGGACATGGGCGGCGCCGCCAATGTGCTCGCTTTGGCGCTGATGGTGATGGATGCGAAGCTGAAAGTCAGGTTGCGCGTGCTGATCCCGGCCGTTGAGAACGCCGTGGCCGGGAACGCATTCCGGCCGCTCGACATCTTTCCGTCGCGCAAGGGACCGACGGTGGAGATCGGCAACACCGATGCCGAAGGCCGACTGGTCCTTGCCGACGCGCTGGCGCTGGCCGACGAAGAGGCACCTGAGCTGCTGATCGATCTCGGAACGCTCACCGGCGCGGCCCGCGTGGCCTTGGGGCCGGACGTGCCGCCGTTCTATACAAACGACGATGCATTGGCGCTCGACATTGCGCGATGCGCGCAGACCGAGAACGATCCGCTGTGGCGGATGCCACTGTGGCCGGCCTACGGTGCTTGGCTCGATTCCAAGGTCGCCGACATCAATAATGCGCCGTCGGGCGGCTTTGCCGGATCGATCGTATGCGCGCTGTTCCTGCAACGCTTTGTCGAGGCGGCGACGAGCTGGCTTCACGTCGACATCTACGGCTGGACGCCGTCGGCCAAACCGGCGCGTCCGGAAGGCGGCGAATGCCAGGCCGCGCGCGCGATCTACAGACTGCTGAGCGAACGCTATGGATGATCCGCGTCTCACACCGGCCCGACCGGAGGTCGCCGCCCGCTATCTCGAGGGCAAGATCAATGCGGCGCGCTTCACCGACGGCGAGGAACACGAAGTCGTCGAAGCGGTAGCTCCCCTACAGCGCGAGCCTGCGCCGGATGCAATGCTCGAGACCCAGGCGCTGCGCGGTGAACGCGTCACGATCTACGACCATAGTGCCGAAGGCTGGGCCTGGGGCCAGTTGGAAGGCGACGGCTATGTCGGCTGGCTCCCCGACCGCGCGCTTGCAAGGCCCGGCGCGGCACCGACGCACAAGGTCGTTGCCTTGCGGACGTTTGCGTTTCCCGGACCGTCGATCAAACTGCCGCCGGTTGAGACGCTATCGATCGGCGCCAGACTAACCGTCGAGCGTCATGGCGGCGATTTTGCCGTTGCCAATGGTCATCTCTACATACCCGCCATCCATATCGCGCCACTCGATCATATTGTGGCGGATTTCGTCGCGGTCGCCGAAATGTTCGTCGGAACGCCGTATCTGTGGGGTGGCAAGACCAGCCTCGGCATCGACTGCTCTGGCCTCGTGCAGGTCGCGCTCAACGCATCCGGCATCGCATGTCCACGCGACAGCGATATGCAGGAGCAAGCCATGGGTCGCACGTTGTCTTCGGCGGAATCGCAAGAGCTGCGGCGCGGTGATCTGATGTTCTGGAAAGGACACGTCGCCATCGTCCGCGACGCAACCACGCTCGTCCACGCCAACGCCTATCACATGGCAACGGCGATCGAGACCATCGACGTGGCGCTCGCCCGCATCCAGGCGGGAGGCAGCACCGTCACCTGCATCAAGCGGCTTGATTGATGATAGCATTTTTGAGCGAAGTGGATCCAAAGTCCCGCTTCTGATTCCATCAGAAGCGGAAAGGCTCTAGTCTGCGCTCGATTTCCCCGACGCAGTCTCCAGCCGGAAGGCGGCGGCGAACAGCGCGCGCGTGTAATCTGATTTCGGACTCTTGAACAGCGCCGACGCCGGCCCTTCCTCGACGACCTTGCCGTGCCGCATCACGATGAGATGACTGGCAAGGGAAGCGACCACGCGCAGATCGTGGGAGATGAACATGTAGGTCAGGTCGCGCTTGCGCTGAAGCTCACGCAAGAGATCGACCATCTGTGCTTGAAACAGCATGTCGAGTGCGCTGGTCGGTTCGTCCAGCACGACGAAATTCGGCTCCAGCACCACGGCGCGCGCGATACTGATACGCTGGCGCTGGCCGCCGGAAAATTCGTGCGGATAGCGGAAGCGCGTCGCCGGATCGAGCCCGACATCTTTCAAAGCCTTGACCACCCGTGTTTCGCGCTCGGCGTCCGTCAGTGAACGCTGATGCACGCTCAAGCCCTCGGCCACGATATCGCCGACCGACATCCGCGGACTTAACGCTCCGAACGGATCCTGAAAAACGATCTGCATATCGCGACGGAACGGCCGCATCTGCTTGAAGCGCAAACCCTGGATATTTTTTCCGAGGAACACGATCGGGCCGTCCGACGAGATCAACCGCAACAGCGCCAGCCCGAGCGTAGTCTTACCGGACCCGGATTCGCCAACGACGCCGAGCGTTTCGCCCTTGCGCACCTTCAGCGTCACACCGTCCACTGCCTTGATGTGGTCGACTGTTCTGCGTAACAGGCCGCGCCGGACTGGAAACCAGACCTTGAGGTCGTCGGCCGCGATCACAACGGGCGATTCCGGCCGCGGCGGCGCCGGGTCGGGCTTCGGCTCCGCAGCCAGCAGTTCGCGCGTGTAAGGATGCCGCGGCGACTCAAAAACCTCCTCGACCGATCCCTTCTCGACGATCTTGCCGCCGTTCATGACGCAGACGCGATCGGCGATGCGGCGGACGATGCCGAGATCGTGCGTGATGAACAGAAGGCTCATACCGAGCCGGGCGCGGATATCCGCCAACAGGGCCAGGATCTGCGCCTGCACCGTAACATCGAGCGCGGTGGTCGGCTCGTCCGCGATCAGAAGGTCGGGTTCATTGGCGAGCGCCATCGCGATCATCACGCGCTGACGCTGGCCGCCGGACAACTGATGCGGATAGCTGGCAAGGCGGGTTTCCGGATCAAGAATGCCGACCTGGCTCAGCAATTCCAGCGTCCGCTTCCGCGCCGCCGCCCCGCGAATTCCGCCATGCAACAGCAATATCTCGCCGATCTGCGCCTCGATGGTGTGCAGCGGATTGAGCGAGGTCATCGGCTCCTGAAAGATAATCGAGATGTCGTTGCCGCGAACGCTCCTGATTTCGCGCTCGGACAGGCTGAGCAGCTCGCGTCCGTTAAAGCGGATGTTCCCGGAGGGATGCGATGCGGCCGGATAAGGCAACAGCTTCAGGACCGAGAGCGCGCTGACAGACTTTCCAGAACCGGACTCGCCGACCAATGCCACGCACTCGCCACGCTTGATCTCAAATGAAATGCGATCAACGGCAATCGACGGTCCGCCGGCATGGTGAAATGCAACGGACAGGTCGCGAACGTCGAGCAGCGGCTGATCGATGGTGTCCATCCGGGGCCTTACCTGAACGTCTTGCGCGGATCGAAGGCGTCACGCACGGCTTCGCCGATGAAGATCAGCAGCGACAGCATGATCGCGAGCGCGAAGAACCCTGTGAAGCCGAGCCACGGCGCCTGCACGTTAGCCTTGCCCTGCGCCAGCATTTCGCCGAGCGAAGGCGAGCCCGGTGGCAATCCGAAGCCGAGAAAATCCAATGCAGTGAGAGTCATGACCGACGACGATACGATGAACGGCAGGAACGTCATGGTCGCGACCATGGCGTTCGGCAGAAGATGGCGGAACATGATGGTCGCATTCGATACGCCGAGCGCCCGCGCCGCCGTGATGTATTCGAAGTTTCGGCCACGCAGGAATTCGGCGCGCACAAGACCGACCAGCGAGACCCACGAGAACAGCAGCAGGATTCCGAGCAGGACGAAGAATCCCGGCACCAAGATCGACGACAGGATCAAGAGCAGATAGAGCGAGGGGATCGCGGTCCAGACTTCGATGAAGCGCTGAAAGCCGAGATCAACCCAGCCGCCGAAATAACCCTGCACCCCGCCAGCCGCGATACCGATGACCGACGAGACAATGGTCAGGCAAAGCCCGAACAGGACCGAAATCCGGAATCCGTAGATCAGCCGCGCCACGACGTCGCGGCCCTGATCGTCGGTGCCGAGCCAGTTGTATTCGAGGTCGCGGCAGCTTGTGAGGTTCTTTCGCTGCACCACCTCCTTGCATTCGGCCTCGGTCAAAAGCCAGGTCGGTTTTGAAGGCGCCGGCGTCGGCAAATCGAGGTTGTGGGTGTCATAGGAATAACGGATCGGCGGCCAGATGATGGTGCCGCCCTTGGCCGCGATCAGCTTCTGCAAATAGGGATCGCGATAATCGGCGGCGGTCTCGAAGTCGCCTCCAAATGCGGTTTCCGGATAGGTCACGAATGCCGGGAAATAAAGGTGCCCATCAAACCGGATCAGGAATGGCCGGTCGTTGGCGATTAATTCCGCGAACAGCGAGATGAAGAAAAGGATCAGGAATATCCAGAGCGACCAGTAGCCGCGCCGGTTCGATTTGAAGTTCTGCCAGCGGCGGCGATTGAGCGGCGACAGGCGCAGCGGATGGCGGGCCGGCGGCACGGCCTCCCCGAGCGGCGCCACGGAATCGGCTTCAACGGGCTTTGGCAACGTCACCGCCATCAGACCTCCCGCGCCTCGAAGTCGATCCGCGGGTCGATCCACATGTAGGTCAGATCGGAGATCAGGTTGATCACAAGCCCAACCAGCGAAAAGATGAACAGCGTGCCAAACACCACCGGATAATCGCGATTGAGCACGCTCTCAAAACCGAGAAGGCCGAGGCCGTCGAGCGAGAAGATGGTTTCGATCAAAAGCGAACCTGAAAAGAAAGCGTGAACGAACGCGCCCGGAAATCCGGCGATGACGATCAGCATGGCGTTGCGGAATACGTGATTGTAGAGCACCTGCCGCTCGCTGCAGCCCTTGGCGCGCGCCGTCATCACATACTGCTTGCGGATTTCGTCGAGGAACGAATTCTTGGTCAGCAATGTCATGGTGGCGAAGGCGCCGAGCGCCATCGAGATGATGGGCAGCGTGAGATGCCAGAAATAATCGAGAATCTTCCAGTACCAGGGAAACTGGCTCCAGCCGTCCG
Organism: Nitrobacter sp. CN101; assembly: GCF_055390255.1. Taxonomy (NCBI): domain Bacteria; kingdom Pseudomonadati; phylum Pseudomonadota; class Alphaproteobacteria; order Hyphomicrobiales; family Nitrobacteraceae; genus Nitrobacter; species Nitrobacter sp. CN101. The sequence continues at coordinate 425,923 of NZ_AP038833.1, read as the reverse complement.
ACGTCAATCCGCGCAAGGGGAAGATGCTGAAGAACGATCCGCCGGCGAACAGAATGATGAGAAGAATCGCAAACAGGAATCCCGGAATCGCAAACCCGACAATGATGACCGCCGAAGTCCAGGTATCGAAGCGCGATCCGTCTCTCACCGCCTTGCGGATTCCGAGCGGGATCGAAATCAGATAGGTCAAAAGCGTCATCCAGATGCCGAGTGACATCGAAACCGGCAGCTTCTCCTTGATGAGCTGGATCACGGTGGTGTCGCGGAAATAGCTCTTTCCGAAATCGAAGCGGGAGAAGTTCCACAGCATCAGCAGAAAGCGTTCGGGCGCCGGCTTGTCGAATCCGAACTGCTGCTCAAGGCTTTTGATGAAGGCCGGATCAAGCCCCTGGGCACCGCGATATTTCGAACTGACGGCGTCGGACGACGCCCCGACCTGGCCGCGCGCGCCGAAGTCGCCACCGGACGAGCCGGAAATGCGCGACATCCCACTGGTATCCGAACCGCTCAATTGCGCGATCACCCGCTCGACCGGACCGCCGGGCGCGAACTGCACCACGACGAACGACACGAACAGGATGCCCAGCAGCGTGGGGATCATCAGCAGAATGCGGCGGGCGATATAGGCAGCCATGCTTATTTTGCCTGCCCAGATGACGCCGCACCCGTCTGCGTCGACCACCAGATGTCAGGAGCCATCACGCCGAGATACTTCGGCAGGCTCGGCGGATGTCCGAACACATCCCAATAGGCCAGCCGGTGCGTGTTCGAATACCATTGCGGCACCCAGTAGCGGCCGGCGCGAATGACGCGGTCCAGCGCGCGCGCGGCGAACACCAGTTTCGCGCGGGTATCGGCGGCGATCACCTGCTCCATCAGAGAATCGACCGCGGGGTCAGCGATGCCGGCGAGGTTGTTCGATCCCTTGGTCCCTGCCGCCTTCGACGAAAAGAACGGCCGTAGCGAATCGCCCGGAACGGTCGAGAAGCCGAAACGTTCGATCACCATGTCGAAGTCGAAGTCGTCGCGCCGCGCTCTCGCCTGCACCGAATCGACCAACCGCAACGTCGCATCGACGCCGAGCGTTCCGAGGTTCTTGATATACGGCATGTGATGGGCCTGGAACGCGGGCTCATCAAGCAGGAACTCGACGCGGAAGACCTCGCCCTGCGGGGTCATCCGCTTGCCGTCCTTTATGGGAAAGCCCGCGTCGTTGAGCAGTTGCGCCGCCCTGCGCAACAGCTTGCGGTCCTGCCCCGAGCCGTCCGACACCGGCGGAACGAACGGCATTCCAAACACCTCATCCGGCACCTTGCCGCGGAACAGCTCCAGCAGCGTCGCTTCTTCCGGCGACGGCGGGCCACTCGCCATCAGGTCGGAGTTCTGGAACGGCGACACCGTGCGAACGTAGGCACCGTACATGATGGACTTGTTGGTCCACTCGAAATCGAAGGCGCAGCCCAGCGCCTCGCGAACGCGCGGGTCCTTGAACTTGTCGCGGCGGGTGTTGATGAACCAGCCCTGAGCGCCGGACGGTGTCTCGTCGGGCAACTGCTCGCGCTTCACGCGGCCCTCGGTCAACGCCGGGAAATCGTAGCGCGTATTCCAGATGCGTGAGGTGAACTCCTCGCGGTACAGATAGCTGCGGCCGGAGAAACCCTCGAACGCCACGTCGCGGTCGCGGTAGAAATCGAACCGCACCGTGTCGAAATTGTAAGCACCACGGCAGACAGGAAGATCCGCACCCCACCAGTCCTTGACGCGGTCGAATTCGATGAAGCGATTCGACTCGAACCGGCCGACCTTGTAGGGCCCGCTGCCGAGCGGAACGTCGAGCGTCGATTCCTCGAACGGATGCGCGGTGTAGTAGGCTTGCGAAAAGATCGGCAGGCTGGCGACGAACGGCGGCACGTCGCGCCCGCGCTTGGGCGCGAAGGTCACGATCAACGTCGCGTCATCGGCCGCTTCCGCGCTCACCATGTCGCGCATCTGTTGCGTGATAAGCGGGTGCCCCTTGGCCTTGAGGATCGTCAGCGAAAACGCGGCATCGCGTGCCGTCAGTTTCTTCCCGTCATGAAACCGCACTTCGGGCCGCATGGTGAAACGGTAGGTCAAACCGTCGGCCGAGATGCGCACCGACTTTGCAGCCAGGCCGTACATCGCATCGGGCTCGTCGCCGGCGCGCGCCATCAGCGACGTGAACGTCATCTCCATGCCTTTCGCGCCATCGCCCTTCAGGATGAAAGCGTTGAGCGAGTTGAAGGTCTGGAATGACTGGTTGAAGGCGCGGCTCGACGGAATGGTCGAGAACAGGCCGCCTTTCGGCGCGTCGGGATTGACGTAATCGAAGTGGTGGAAATCAGCAGGGTATTTCAGGTCGCCGAATGCCGACATGCCGTGGGATTCGCCATGGGATTCGGTCTTCGCGTCGTTCGCGGCAGCGGCCGGCCGTAGCCAGGCCGCGCTCGCCGCACCGATCCCGAGAGCGATCACCTGCCGGCGGCTGGGCTGCCTCATCCGCGCGACCCTCCTCAAGATCGCTTGCCGACCTTGGCCGCCTTGTCGGCATCGTACCACCACAAAGCCGGAAAGGCGTCGAGACCGTATTTCGGCATCTCGGCCGGCCGCCCAAAGCGGTCCCAACGGGCGGTGCGATGGAACGGATAGGTAAATTGCGGCACCACGTAGTGATTCCACAACAGCACGCGGTCGAGCGCCTTGGTGGCTGCGACGAGATCGGCGCGGTCCTTAGCGAAGATCACCCGCTCGATCAGCTTGTCGCCGGCAGGATTCTTGATGCCGACGACATTGCGCGAGCCCGGCATGTCCGCCGCATGCGAACCCCAGAACTCTCGCTGCTCATTGCCGGGCGACAGCGATTCAATCCAGTTATTGACGACCACATCGAAGTCCCAGCTGCGCATCCGGTTCTCGTATTGCGTCGTATCAACGGTTCGGACGGTTGCAGTGATGCCCATGCGCTCCAGCGACGGCTTGAAGAACAGCATGATGCGCTCAGCGCTCGGATCTTCCGACATTAATTCCAGTTCGAATGGCGCGCCGGTCTTGCTGTCCACCAGCTTGTGGTCACGCACCTCATATCCCGCCTCTTTGAAGAGCTTCATACCTTCGCGCAGGTTGCTGCGAACCGCTTCGGGATTGCCGCCGACCGGATTGCTGTAAGGCGTCGTAAACACTTCGGCCGGAACTTCGGCGCGAACGGTCTCGAGGATTTCAAGCTCCCTGCCCTCGGGCAAGCCGCTTGATGCCAGTTCGGTGCCGTGGAAATAGCTACTGACGCGCTTGTACTGCCCGTAGAACAATTGCTTGTTCATTTCCTCGAAATCGAACGCGAAGTTCAGCGCTCGCCGCACGCGAGAATCCTTGAATTTGTCGCGGCGGATATTGAGGGCGAACGCCTGCATCACGCCCGAACTGCGATTGGGAAATTCCTCCAAAATGACGCGGCCGTCCTTCACCGCCGGAAAATTGTAAGCCGTGGCCCAGTTCTTGGCGCTGTTTTCGGTACGCCAGTCGACCTGGTCGGCCTTAAAGGCTTCGAGCGCAACCGTGCCGTCGCGGAAATATTCATAGCGCAGCTCGTCGAAATTATTCTGGCCAACGTTGATATTGAGATCGCGGCCCCAGTAATCCTTGACCCGCTCCAGCGTCACCGAGCGCGCTGCATCAAAACTCTTGATCCTGTAGGGGCCGCTGCCGAGCGGCGGCTCCAGCGTGGTCGCGGAAATATCCCGTTTGACGCCCGCCTCGTTGGTGCCTTCCCACCAGTGCTTCGGAAGCACCATCAACTGTCCGACGATCTGCGGCAGTTCGCGGTTGCCCGGCGCATCGAAGGTGAAGGTCACCTCGCGCTCCCCGGTCTTTTCGGCTTTCACAACATGGCGGTAATAAGCTGCATAAAACGGACGATGCTTCTTCAGCGCGTTGAACGAAAAAATCACGTCATCGGGCGTGACCGGCTTGCCGTCGTGCCACTTTGCCTCAGCCCGCAGGCGGTGGGTCACGAACGAGAAATCGTCGGGATAACCAACCGACTCGGCCAGCGCGCCATACTCCGTTGAAACCTCGTCCAGCGATTGAGTCGTCAGCGATTCATAGATCAGCGCGACTCCTGACGCGATCAAACCCTTCACGCCCGCCACGGCAGGGTTGAAATTATCGAAAGTGCCTATCCCGATCTGCCGCGCCATCCCCCCTTTGGGCGCGTTCGGATTGACATAGTCGAAATGCTTGAAGCCTGCCGGATACTTCACGTCGCCGAATAACGAAAGCCCATGCCGCCATTTGGGGCCGACCGATCCGGCCTGCGCATGCGCCGCTTCGATTGTCGAAGCCCCGGTGAAGACCTTGATCGCGGGCGCGGCTGCGATCAGGGCACCACCGTGAAGGAGACGTCGTCGTGTGAAGGCCAATGCGAATATCCCTACGAGTTATCGGGGCGAGCTACGCATGATGCGCCAAAGTGTGATCGGCTGGCGATGATCATGCGCGTTCTCACTCCTGGAGCGCAATCGATCCAGGACTGCTGATCGCGCTCCAGAGTCCGATTCAACTGCGTTGAATCAAACTCTGTTCTATTTTTTCGATTGAGCATGATCTTGTCCGAAAACCGGTTTCCACTTTCGGGATCATGCCCTGGCGGTGCAACACGAAGCACACTGTTTCGGCCGATTATGTCGGTTTTCGGGGACGATGCCACCCACCTCTCGAACTTGTGCGGCGAAATCCGCCGATTGAGTGTGGGCGACCGGTAAGGTAAGCGACTTTGGAAACTCCCACCGCCGGTTGGCCAGGCTATGCAGCGTAACCCCGCGGCATCCGTCAGCGGCTAGGGCTTGTCGGAATTCTTGCGCAGATAGGCAATGAGGTCGGCACGGTCGCTATCCTTCGGCACGCCGGCGAACGACATCGCCGTGCCGGGGATGTATTCCTTCGGACCGGCCAGGAACTTGTCCAGTTCATCAAGCGTCCAGGTGCCGCCCTTGGCCTTCATGGCAGCCGAGAAATTGAAGTCATGACCCTTGCCGCGCGGCTCGCCGACGATGCCATAAAGATTAGGACCGACGCGGTTCGGTCCGCCCTTCTCAAGGGTATGGCAGGCGGCGCACTTCTTGGCCACGATGGCGCCGTTCTCAACCGAAGCGGCTTGCAGCCTCTTCCCCAGCGACACCGCCGACGCGACGTCGGCGTCCTTGCTCGAAGCCGCCGGCTTGTCGTCCTTGTGAACTGCTTCCTTGTGAGCTGCCTCCGGCGCTTCCTTGACCTCAATTTTATAACCAGGCTTCGCAGGCGCATGCGACGCGAAAATCGCCTTGGCAACGAAATTCATGACCAGCAGAACGAGGCAGGTGCCCAGAACCGCGCCAAGAAATTTATTGATCATTGAGGAAGTCCATCTGCGGCAAGGCTCCACGCTCGAAAGTCGGCCGCACGGCCGACTGAACGACGACGGAGATGCCGCGGACCGGCCTCGCGGAGGCGGCAGGACGAGATAACGGTTTGCCGGCGTTCTGACAACCCGTATAAATGCCGCAGATCTTAAGAAGCTGCGCCAATTTCGGCTCTCCCCCAACCGATGACCCAGACCCGCACCCTCGTGCTGATACCCGCCCGCATGGCCGCGACCCGACTTCCAGGCAAACCACTGCTGGATATCGGCGGTCTGCCGATGGTCGTTCATGTCTTGCGGCGGGCTGAGGCCGCCGGCATCGGGCGCGTCGCCGTCGCCACCGACACTCCCGACATCGCGGCCGCGGTGACGGCCCATGGCGGCGAGGCAATCATGACGCGCGCCGATCATCCGTCCGGGTCCGACCGCGTTTTCGAGGCGCTGGGCAGACTGGACCCCGAAGGCAGCGTCGATACAATCGTCAACCTCCAGGGCGACTTCCCGACCATCCGTCCGGGCACGATTCGCGACGTGCTCAAGCCGCTGGCCGACCCCTCGGTCGATATCGCAACGCTGGCCGCCGAAATTCACTCCGATGAGGAGGCCACCAACCCGAATGTGGTCAAGGCCATCGGATCTCCGGTCGACTCTCGGCGACTGCGCGCGCTTTATTTTACCCGCGCCACCGCCCCGTATGGCGAGGGCCCGCGCTACCATCATGTCGGGCTTTACGCTTATCGCCGCGAGGCCTTGCAGCGCTTTGTCGAGCTGCCGCCCTCGCCTCTCGAGCGACAGGAACGGCTCGAGCAGTTGCGGGCGCTGGAAGGCGGAATGCGGATAGACATCATGATTGTGGACGACGTGCCGCGGGGCGTCGATACCCCGGCCGACCTCGAAACCGCCCGCCGGCTCCTCGCCAATTCAGTCTCTGGCGAACACCCGGCCCGCTGATAGAACAGCTTATGACCAAGATGATGAAAATCGCATTCCAGGGCGAACCCGGCGCGAATTCCCATATTGCCATTGCGGACGCCTATCCCGATGCCGAACCGTTGCCTTGCGCGACCTTCGAGGACGCGCTCGCCGCCATCGCGTCCGGCGAAGCCGACCTCGGCATGATCCCGATCGAGAATTCGGTGGCCGGCCGCGTCGCCGACATTCACCACCTGCTTCCGCAGTCGGGGTTATTCATCGTCGGCGAATACTTCCTGCCGGTCCGCCATCAGCTGGTGGCGCCACGCGGAGCAACGCTCGCGGATATCAAGACCGTCGAAAGTCACGTTCACGCGCTCGGGCAATGCCGCCGTATCATCCGCAAACTTGGCATCCGGCCGATCGTCTCGGGCGATACCGCCGGCGCCGCCCGCCTTGTCGCCGAACGCCGCGATACCAGCTGTGCGGCGATCGCTTCGCGTCTCGCTGCGCAACTCCATCATCTCGACATTCTCGCCGAGGATGTCGAGGACGAGGACCACAACACCACGCGTTTCGTGGTGCTGGCACGAGAGGCCAACTGGGCCAAGCAAGGATCTGGGCCGCTGGTCACCAGTTTCGTCTTTCGAGTGCGCAACCTGCCGGCCGCGCTCTATAAAGCGATGGGGGGATTTGCCACCAACAGCGTCAATATGACCAAGCTCGAAAGCTACATGGTCGATGGCAACTTCTTCGCTACACAATTCTATGCGGATGTCGAAGGCCACCCAGACGATCGCGGCCTCGCATTCGCACTGGAGGAGTTGAGGTTCTTTTCAAAGGAGCTTCGCATCGTGGGCGTCTATCCGGCTCATCCGTTCCGCGCGACTTTCCGCGAACGAGCGGATTGACCGAGTTTCGCGCGTTTTGCCGTTCCCTCAAGTTGGGCAATTTCACGTTTATGTCGATATATGCGCATTTTCCCAACGCCGGAATATTTTATATCATCAATGAATTCAATATAATATAGATTTTGTGTTTGCCCATTATACTGCATGGCTAATCTATATGCCTTACATTTATGGGTAAGGTGGGCTACTTCCCATCGTAGTGGCGTCCAATTTTGGGCTATCCTAGTGGGAACGCCAACCTGTGATGGCACGGCCATGACGCCTGGGCGTTTTCCGGCGATGCGGGCACGTTGAGGCAGATGCAGTGGAGTTCACGAGTCATGACAGACGCTTCCGCCCCGGCTCATAATGACCTTGGTGCGCAAAAACGACCCACGATCTCGTTCGAGTTCTTTCCGCCCAAAACCGCGGAGATGGAGCACAATCTTTGGGGCACCATTACTCGCCTCGCGCCCCTTGATCCGAGCTTTGTCTCCGTGACATACGGCGCCGGCGGCTCGACTCGCGAGCGCACCCATTCGACCATCGCGCGCATCCTGTCGGAGACCCAGCTTCGCCCCGCAGCGCATCTCACCTGTGTCGGCGCGCCGCGCGGGGAGGTCGATGAGATTGTCAGCCGCTATCGCGACATCGGCGTCCGCCATATCGTCGCTCTTCGCGGAGACCCCCCGGGCGGCATCGGCACGGCCTACAGCACCCATCCCGAAGGTTATCGCAGTTCGACCGACCTCGTCGCCGGCATCAAGCGGCGGCATGGCGACATCGAAATTTCTGTGTCGGCCTATCCCGAAAAGCATCCGGAGAGTCCCGACATCGATACCGATATCGATGTCCTCAAGGCAAAGGTCGATGCTGGCGCGACCCGCGCCATCACTCAGGTCTTTTTCGACAACGACCTTTACCTTCGCTATCTCGATCGCGTCCGCGCGCGCGGCATTGATATTCCGATTGTGCCGGGCATCATGCCGATGCACAACTTCAAGCAGGCCAGAGCTTTTGTGACCAAGGCGGGCACCACGGTTCCAACCTGGCTCGCCGAAAAATTCGAAGGGCTCGATGAGGATCCGGAAACGCGCAAGCTGATCGCGGCGACGGTCGCGGCCGGTCAGGTCCAGAAGCTCGCCAAGCGCGGCGTCGATACGTTCCACTTCTACACCATGAACCGCGCCGACCTGGTGTTCGCGATTTGCCATCTGCTCGGCATCCGGCCCGATGCCGCCCAGAAGGCAGCGTGATCCCATCTTCCGCCCAAAGACGTGGATGTCCGCGATAAACGCGGGCATGACGATCACAGGATAACAAGCGTGACAAAAAGTTCGAATTCCACTGCCGAGAAACTCCGGAACCTCGCGCGCGAGCGCATTCTGGTGCTCGACGGCGCCATGGGCACCATGATCCAGGCGCGAGGGTTCGATGAAGCCGCGTTTCGTGGCGAGCGATTCAAGGATTTTCACCGCGACGTGCGCGGCAACAACGATCTCCTCATCCTCACCCAACCGCAAGCGATCGAAGACATTCACGCGCAATATCTGCGCGCCGGCGCTGACCTCGTCGCCACCAACACGTTTTCATCGACCTCGATCGCGCAGGCCGACTATGACATGTCGGATCTCGTCTACGAACTCAACCGCGAGGGCGCGAAGCTCGCGCTCGCCGCCGCCGCCCGTGTCAGCGCCGAGGATGGCAAGCCGCGTTTTGTCGTCGGCGCTATCGGCCCAACCAATCGCACCGCGTCGATCTCACCAGACGTCGCCAATCCTGGCTACCGGGCGGTTACCTTCGACGACCTGCGCAAGGCCTATGGCGAACAGATCAACGGCCTGCTCGACGGCGGCGCCGATCTGTTGCTGGTTGAAACCATCTTCGACACGCTGAACGCCAAGGCGGCGCTTTACGCCGTCGCCGAAATCGGCGAGGAGCGCGGCATCGAGATTCCGGTGATGGTCTCCGGCACCATCACCGACAAGTCCGGCCGCTTGCTTTCGGGCCAATTGCCCGAAGCGTTCTGGCACTCGGTACGGCACGCCAATCCGCTCACCATCGGTTTCAATTGCGCGCTCGGCGCGGAAGACCTGCGCGCACATGTCGCCGAGATCGGACGCGTCGCCGACACGCTGGTTTGCGCCTATCCGAACGCGGGCCTGCCCAACGAGTTCGGCGAGTACGACGAGAGCCCGGACTACATGGCGCGGCTGATCGGCGAGTTCGCGCAGGCCGGCCTCGTCAACATCGTCGGCGGCTGCTGCGGCACCACGCCGGATCATATCGCGGCCATCGCAGCCGCGGTCGCCCCGCACAAGCCGCGCGTGGTGCCGGTCATTGCGCCGCGGCTGCGGCTGTCGGGGCTGGAGCCGTTCTCGCTGACGGCGGATATTCCGTTCGTCAATGTCGGCGAGCGCACCAACGTCACCGGCTCGGCCAAATTCCGTAACCTGATCAAGGCCGGCGATTACACCGCCGCGCTCGATGTGGCGCGCAACCAGGTCGAGAACGGCGCCCAGATCATCGACGTCAACATGGACGAAGGCCTCCTGGACTCGGAAGCGGCGATGGTCACCTTCCTCAACCTGATCGCGTCCGAACCCGACATCGCCCGCGTGCCGGTGATGGTCGATTCCTCCAAGTTTTCGGTGATCGAGGCCGGCCTGAAGTGCATCCAGGGCAAGCCGGTGGTGAACTCGATATCGCTGAAAGAAGGCGAGGAGAAGTTTCTGCACGAGGCGCGGATTGCACGACGCCACGGCGCGGCTGTGGTGGTAATGGCGTTCGACGAGACCGGGCAGGCCGACACCTATCAGCGCAAGACCGAAATCTGCAAGCGCGCCTACGACATTCTGACCGAAACGGTCGGCTTTCCGCCGGAAGACATCATCTTCGATCCGAACATCTTCGCCATCGCCACCGGCCTTGAGGAGCACAACAACTACGGCGTCGATTTCATCGAAGGAACGCGATGGATCCGCCAGAATCTGCCGCACGCGCATATTTCAGGCGGCGTCTCCAACCTGTCGTTCTCGTTCCGCGGCAACGAGCCGGTGCGCGAGGCGATGCACTCGGTGTTCCTGTATCACGCCATCAAGGCCGGCATGGACATGGGCATCGTTAATGCTGGGCAGATGATCATCTACGACGACATCGACCCCGAGCTGCGACTGACCTGCGAAGACGTGATTCTGAACCGCGATCCCGGCGCATCGGAACGGCTGCTGCAACTGGCCGAGAAATTCCGCGGCGCTGGCAAGGAAGTGAAGGAGAAGGATCTTTCCTGGCGCGAATGGCCGGTGGAGAAGCGGCTGAGCCACGCGCTGGTCAACGGTATCACCGAATATATCGAGGAAGACACCGAAGCCGCGCGCTTGACGGTCGAGCGCCCGCTCAACGTAATCGAAGGGCCACTGATGGCCGGTATGAACGTGGTCGGCGACCTATTCGGCGACGGCAAGATGTTCCTGCCGCAGGTGGTGAAGTCGGCGCGGGTGATGAAGCAGGCGGTCGCCTATCTGATGCCGTTCATGGAGGAGGAGAAGGCACTCAATCAGGCCGCCGGCATCGAGGGCGCGGGCAGCACCTCCGCCGGCAAGATCTTGCTCGCCACCGTCAAGGGCGACGTCCACGATATCGGGAAGAACATCGTCGGCATCGTGCTCCAGTGCAACAACTACGAGGTGATCGACCTCGGCGTGATGGTGCCGGCCGCCAAAATCATCGAGACAGCGAAGGCTGAGAAGGCCGATATCGTCGGCCTCTCTGGCCTCATCACGCCATCGCTGGACGAGATGGGTTATTTTGCGGCGGAGCTTGAGCGTCAGGGCCTCAACCTGCCACTCCTGATCGGCGGCGCGACCACCAGCCGCGTCCATACCGCCGTGAAGATCGACCCCAACTATCGCAACGGCCCGGTCATCCATGTCAACGACGCCAGCCGCGCCGTCGGCGTCGTTGCCTCGCTGATGTCGCCGGAGCGGCGGGAGGCCTACGCGGCCGGAGTGCGCGCCGAATACGCCAAGATTTCCGCGGCGCATTTCCGCGCCCAGCAGGATAAGAAACGGCTGCCGCTCGCAGTCGCCCGCGCCAACGCAGTGCCGATCGACTGGAGCAGCTACCGCCCGGTCAAGCCGACCTTCCTCGGAACCAAAGCCTTCACCGACTATCCGCTGGAAGAACTGGTGGAGGTGATCGACTGGACGCCGTTCTTCCAGGTGTGGGAACTGGCCGGGCGCTTTCCAGCGATCCTCGACGACAAGGTGGTGGGCGAAACCGCGCGCGCCCTTTATGACGACGCACGCAAGATGCTGGACCGCATCGTCAAAGAAAAGTGGTTCAAGGCCTCCAGCGTGATCGGCTTTTGGCCCGCCAACCGCGTCGGCGACGATATCGCGGTCTACAGCGACGAGAGCCGCACCACACAGATCGCGACCTATCACACCCTGCGCCAGCAACTCGAAAAACGCGAGGGCCGTCACAACGCCGCGCTGGCGGACTTCATCGCGCCGAAGGAGACCGGCATCGCCGACTATATCGGCGGCTTCGCCGTCACCGCCGGGCTCGGCGAGGATGAAATCGCGGCGCGCTTCAAGAACGCCAATGACGACTACTCGTCCATTCTGGTGAAGGCGCTGGCCGACCGCCTCGCGGAAGCCTTCGCCGAACGGATGCATCAGCGCGTGCGAACGGAATTCTGGGGCTACGCGCCGGATGAGGCGCTGACCAACGATCAGCTCATCCGGGAGGAATATGTCGGTATCCGCCCCGCGCCCGGCTATCCGGCGCAGCCCGACCATACCGAGAAGGCCACACTGTTCCGCCTGCTGGATGCGACTCGCGCGACCGGCGTTGAACTCACCGAAAGCTTTGCGATGTGGCCCGGCTCCTCGGTCTCCGGTCTCTATTACAGCCATCCCGAAAGCCAATATTTCGGCGTCGGCAAGATCGAGCGCGATCAGGTCGAGGACTATGCCGCGCGCAAGGGGATGGAAGTCGCCGAGATCGAGCGCTGGCTGGCGTCGATCCTCAACTACATTCCCGGCCAGGATGTTTCGGGCCAGTCCGGAAAGCCCACCGCGACGCCGGTGCCCGCGCCCGCCAACGACGCCTCCGCCGACGTCGCCGGTCATCCGCCGGGCTGCCAATGCGCGGTGCATCTCAAATTGCGCAAGACCGCTGCGCGGGCGGGCTGACCGTGGACACATCCGCGATCGCCGCCGCACTGCTGGATTCATCCGCGGACGCGATCATTGCCACCGATCGCAACGGCACGATCACGTTCTGGAGCCCAGGCGCAGTCAGGATTTTCGGCCATAGCACCAGCGAGGCAATCGGCCAGTCGCTCGACCTCATCATTCCGGAAAACCAGCGCGCCCGGCACTGGGCCGGATACCGCGAGGTGATGCTGACCGGGCAGAGCCGCTACAGTGGTGGCGACGTGCTTGCCGTTCCCGCGCTTCACCGAGACGGCCGGCGCATCTCGCTCGAATTCACCATCGTGCCGCTGACAGATGCCGCTGGCCGCATCACCGGGCTGGTGTCGGTGCTACGCGATGTCACCGCCCGTTTCGAGGAAATCCGTCAACTGCGCCACAAGGCGGCGGCGAAAGTCTGAACGACCGGGTCCTGCCGCGCGTGCGCGGCCGGCATGCCACATTCCCCACATACGAAAAGCCTATTGCTCGTCGCTCGCCAGCACGCCACGCACTGCCGCCGCCCAACCCTTGAGCTTTCGCGTCCGCGTCGCGGCGCTCATCGCCGGCCTGAAGCGGCGCTCGAGCCGCCAGTTGTCGGCAAATCTCGACGGCTCCGGATAAACGCCTGCGGAGAGCCCCGCGAGGTAGGCCGCGCCCAACGCCGTGGTCTCCTGAATCACCGGCCGATCGACCGGTGCCTCGAGCAGGTCCGCAAGGCGCTGCATGGTCCAGTCCGAGGCCGTCATGCCGCCGTCGACACGGAGCACGGTGTGCGCGGCATCGGCGCCCGGCCAATCGGCGCGCATTGCGTCCCAAAGATCAAACGTCTGGTAGCAGACGCTTTCCAGCGCCGCATGAGCGAATTCCGCCGGCCCGGTGTTGCGGGTCAGTCCGAACAGCGCACCGCGCACATTCGGTTTCCAGTACGGCGCTCCCATGCCGACGAAAGCCGGCACAAGATACACGGATTGGGTGGGATCGGACTGTTCGGCCAGCGGCCCGGTCTCCGAAGCCTGCTTGATGAGACCGAGGCCGTCCCGCAGCCACTGCACCGCAGAGCCTGCGACGAAGATCGAGCCTTCCAGCGCGTAGGTGCGTTGGCCGTTCAGCTGATAGGCGATCGTCGTGAGCAGCTTGTTGTTCGAGGCGACCGGCATCGTACCGGTGTTGAGCAGCGCAAAGCAGCCGGTGCCATAGGTCGACTTGATCATACCGGGGGCAAAACACGCCTGACCCACCACCGCGGCCTGCTGGTCGCCGGCGATGCCCCGGATCGAGATCGGCGCGCCAAACAGCTCGGGGGCGCTGTTTCCGAAATGCACGGACGAATCTTTCACCTCCGGCAACATCGCGCGCGGTACCTGAAGCATATCCAGGAGCTCGTCGTCCCACTGCCCGGTGTGAATGTTGAACAGCAGCGTGCGCGACGCATTGGTGGCGTCGGTCGCGTGCACCTTACCGCCGGTCAGCCGCCACAAGAGATAACAATCCACGGTACCGAACATCAGCTCTCCGCGCATCGCTCGCGCACGCGCGCCGGGCACCGAGTCGAGGATCCAGGCGACCTTGGTGCCGGAAAAATAGGGATCGACGATCAGGCCGGTTTTCGCCGATATCGCGGGCTCATGGCCCTGGGCCTTCAGCCGCGCGCAAATATCCGCCGTGCGCCGGTCCTGCCACACGATCGCGCGATGCACCGCCTTTCCGGTGGCGCGATCCCAGACCACCGTGGTTTCCCGCTGGTTGGTGATGCCGATGGCGGCAATGTCCTTCGGCGTGACGCCCGCTTTCGTCATCGCCTGCCGGCAGGTCGCAACGGTCGAGGTCCAGATGTCTTCCGGCTCGTGCTCGACCCAGCCCGACGCTGGAAAGTGCTGCGGAAATTCCTGCTGCGCGATCGCGGCGATGGAGATGTCAGCGCGAAACACGATGGCGCGCGACGATGTGGTGCCCTGATCGATGGCGAGAATGTGAGTTTCCATGAATTTCTTCTCAAACTTGCGGGCTTGCTCCCCGGCTGCGCCAAGCAAGCGGAGGGTCGAGGCAAGCGGATTGCCTGACCAAGGTCAAGTTTGTGCCTTCGTTTTGATTCATGCTTCCCTCCGACGAAAGGATAAGATACCGGCACGGCTTCTATCCGACCGCCCGTCCCACCGGGCGGAAGTGCCCGACCGAAAGCAAATTACACTCGTTGGTCCATGACAATTCAGCAACCGAAAGACCCTAGATGATACTGGCAAAGATGATTTTGGCCGGCTCCTTGTTCGCGATGGTCGGTGCAACGGCCTCCGCTCAAGCAACGCCTCCGACCCAGCAGACTCCATCGGCGGAGACCCGGAAGGGTCTGGTGACGGTCGTCAACCGGCTCAACGGCACGATTGCGATCCGGGAGGAGCAGGACGACAAGGGCAAGGAGGGAGATAAAGAGAAAGAGAATAAGGCCAAGGAAAAAGAGAAGGATAAGGCTGACGTCGAAGACGCGGCCACGCAGTTCAAGATCGACCACAAGCTGTCGGAGTCGGTGCACGCCGGCGACAAGGTGAAGTTTTCCGTCAGGGACGGCGGCGATCCCAAAAGTACCGAAAAGACCATCACCAAAATCGACGTGGATTAGCGGGGAGCTGATTGCCCTTGGAGCATGATCCCGAAAAATGGAAACCGGTTTTCGGACACATGCTCAATCGAAAGAATGCGATGCGGAATCCATGCACGTGTGTGGATTCCGCGCTTCGGGTGCGCAGAGTAGCTTACGAGAGCACCTCGAACAGGCCTGCCGCGCCCATGCCGCCGCCAACGCACATGGTAACCACGGCGTACTTGGCCTTGCGCCGGCGCCCTTCGATCAGAGCATGGCCGGCGAGGCGCGCGCCCGACATGCCATAGGGATGGCCGACCGCGATGGCGCCGCCGTCGACGTTGAGTTTCTCCGGATCGATGCCGAGCTTGTCGCGGCAATAGATCACCTGCACCGCGAATGCCTCATTCAACTCCCAGAGATCGATGTCTCCCACCGTGAGGCCGTGACGCTTGAGCAGGCGCGGAGCCGCGAACACCGGGCCGATGCCCATTTCATCGGGCTCGCAGCCCGCGGCGACGAAACCGCGGAAGATGCCAAGTGGTTTCAGCCCGCGCCTCGACGCCTCCTTGTCGCTCATGATCACGCTGGCGCTGGCGCCATCCGATAACTGGCTGGCGTTGCCGGCTGTGATCGTGAAGCCTTCGCCGCGGACCGGCTTGAGCCCGGTGAGACCTTCAGCGGTCGTATCAGGACGCGGACCTTCGTCCTGCGACAGCGTCACGTCCTTGAACGTGACCTCCTTGGTCTGCTTGTCGACGATCGCCATTCTTGTGGAGATCGGCGCCAACTCGTCCTTGAATCTGCCGGCCTGCTGCGCGGCCGCCGTGCGGCGCTGGCTTTCCAGCGCGTATTCATCCTGCGCCTCGCGCGAGATACCGTAGCGCTTCGCCACCACTTCCGCGGTGTCGATCATGGGCATGTAGACTTCGCCTTTGATCGCGAGAAGCGCGGGATCTTGCGCGTGAAAGGTATTGGCGTGCTCGTTCTGCACCAGACTGATCGATTCGCCGCCGCCGCCGACCGCGATTCCGACGCCGTCGAACAGGACCGAGCGCGCGGCGAGAGCGATTGCCTGAAGGCCCGAGGCGCATTGGCGGTCGATGGTGGTGCCGGCCACGGTTACGGGGAGCCCGGCGCGAAGCAGCGCCTTGCGGGCGATGTTGCCGCCTGTGGTACCCTGCTGCATGGCGACACCCATCACCACGTCCTCGATCTCCATGGGATCAACTTTGGCGCGAGTAACGGCTTCTCCGATAGCATGGCCGAGCAGGGTCGCGCCTTCAGTGGCATTGAGGGCGCCGCGATAGGCCTTGCCGATCGGCGTGCGGGCGGTGGAAACAATCACGGCTTCGGTCATCGGCGGTCCCCTGGCAAAATTCGGGTTCATTCTGATCTGACGCGTTGTCTTCAGGCGAACCGGTATTCATCCTCGGGTCAAGCCCGAAGACACGCTTCCCTCAGAAACGCTTCTGACCTGATTAGAACACCGCCGCCAGATCCCGCGCACCCGGCTTCGCGCTGTTGCTGTCCATCCGGGCGTCGGTGACCGCGAGCAGCTTCGCCACCGTGTCGTGACGGATCGCCACCGGATTGCGTTCGTAGCCCTGACGCTGGAAAAAATTCGCTGTCGGGACGCGTTCGCGCATTGCCGGCGGCATCGTCACCATGTCGAGGCCGGTGCCGTCACCGGTGAGATTCATCATCTCCAGTTCGGCGGCGGTCAGCGGACGAGCGTAGCCCTTGTTGCGTGCGAAGATGATCGAGGTCAGAAGCTTGTGGGTCTGCAACAGCGGACCGACATCGATATCCAGCACCAGCGCATGGATCGCCCAGCCTTTCGGCGTGTCGGCAAGCTTCTCGTGCGCGCTCCAGGTATCGGGCATCGAGTGTGCGTAGGCGACCATCCGCTTGATCGCCGCGATCTTGCGCTCCATCGCGGCGCGCTGCGGTCCTGACAACCGCGCCGCTTTCTCCCCAAGCGCACGCAGGATGTCATCGCCTTGCTCGGCGAGAAGTTCGACGCTGTTGGTGGTGAGCAACTGGTTATAGCCAATCGCGGTGGAGATGGCGCGGGATCCCGGTCGGGACGTGCTGAGACCCGATTGCATGTCGTGATTGCCGTTGCCGCCGGTCTCGAACGAATAGACCCGAACCGCCTGCTCTTTCGTCAGGCCGTAGGCTTGCGCCACCCTCGCATATGCGCGCTTGAAATCGATTTCGGTTCTGGGCCGCTGCGGCGCGAACTGGAACTGCTCCGCCGCAGCCTTCAGGAAGTCGGCAACGACGGGAATGTGTTTGCGCTGCCGCGGCGAACGCTCCTCTTCCGGCTCCGGATTGATGGGACGTGGCGGTCCCTCGTAGAGCGGAGGCCGGGCCAGCACGTAGTCGTCGAGCGTGACAGGCTGGTGGCTGCGCCGCTTGGCACTACGAATACGTCTCTTGTCGGCAATCGCGTTCCAGTAGGCGCCCGCCTCCTGCTCGAAAGCAGCGCGGGCCTCCTGATACGCGTTCAGCTTGCGGCGGTAATCCGCAATTGCGGCCGGGGCCGCGGCCTGCGCCATCGCGTCGGCTGGCGTCGCGGGAGCCGCCACGCCCTGGGAAACGTCGGCGAGCGGCGCAAGCAACAATGCGCCCACGACGATTTGGTGACAACGACGAATCACTCGGCTCCGCATCGCACCTGTGTAGCAAGCCCTCGACAGATGTCAGCCGCCAATCGGTCACCCCCGCCGCCGGAACGCTCTCAAGGGCTTGGAGAGCGGAACATCGTTGCGGTCACGGTTGTGGAACCGGGCGCGTTCCGATAGCTTCCGCGCACTCGATCCCTGCCCTTAAGAGTCCGAATTCACTGCGTTGAATTAAGCTCTGCTATATTTTCTTCCACCGAACATGATCTTGTCCGAAAACCGGATTTGACGCGTTTTCTTCACGCGAACCGGATTCCACTTCGCTCGAAAACGCTATAGACACGAAACGCATGTCAGGCCGCCCCAAACTCGTACTCGCCTCCGGTTCGCCGCGACGGCTTAGCCTCCTCAACCAGGCAGGCATCGAACCCGACGCGCTGCGGCCTGTCGACATTGACGAGACGCCGACAAAAGGGGAGCTTCCACGCGCCTGCGCTAATCGTCTTGCTCGCGCCAAGGCTGATGCCGCCTTGAGAGCGTTGCAGCTCGACGACGAACTCCGCGGCTCGTTCATTCTGGCGGCCGATACCGTTGTCGCAGTCGGCCGCCGCATCCTGCCCAAGGCCGACCTGGTCGATGAGGCCTCCCAGTGCCTGCGGCTGCTCTCGGGCCGCAATCATCGCGTCTACACCGCGGTATGCCTCGTGACGCCGAAGGAAAACTTTCGTCAGCGGCTGGTCGAAACGCGTGTTCGCTTCAAACGACTGACCGAGGAAGACATTCGAGCCTACGTCGGTTCAGGCGAATGGCGAGGCAAGGCAGGCGGCTACGCGGTTCAGGGCATCGCCGGTTCGTTCGTGGTCAAGCTGGTGGGCTCCTATACCAATGTGGTCGGATTGCCACTCAATGAGTCGATTGCGCTACTCGGCGGCGAGGAATTTCCGATCCGCGCCGGCTGGTTGAATGCCGGTTAGGAAACCGGCCGGTGGTCTGCCCCCTGAAAAGTGGTCCTCCCTGACTTAGGCTATTCGCCGTTAGAAAGGATTTGGAATGCCCCAGAAGAAGCACAAGGCGGAAGAGATCGTCGCGAAGCTGCGCCAGGTCGATGTTTTGTTGGCGCAAGGTCGATCAGTTGGCGAAGCGGTTCACCGAACGGAATCGCGAGCTTTTGACCTACGACTTTGGCCCTCAGATCGCTAGGGATGCCTGCGCTGCACGAAATAGGCAACTCGCGAACTTTTCCGCTTCATAGGACGGACCACCCGAAACAGCATTGTTGCGCACCCTTGTTAGGCAGTCGGGCAAGCGCAACACTCTGATAGGGCTTAACTTATTGAAGGGATAGATGTCTTCAATGAAATGGTGCCAGGGGCGGAGCCGCATAAAGGACGTAAGCGATTGATCGTGAATCGCTTTTATTTCGTTCAAATAAACCGATACCAACATCGATACCAACAGTGCCTCGCAGCGAGCGCCGCAAGTACGATGATGCTGCCGCAAGCGATTCGACGACAAAATGACTCAGACCTCCAAGGGGGAGGGAGGGCTCCCCCTACCCCGCGAACGGGTCATTGAGCCGTAACGCCCACCGTGGCCGAAAAATCTGGGCGGTGGTCGAAAATTTCACTTAGCATGCGCGCTAATTTCCACGGTTTACCCAGTCGTCGAACCTCGACCTCTCCCGTAACCCGGTGCAGACATCCTCATCGACCGCCGCTATGATGCCTTGGGGCAGGCTGCTACCCCGGCCGTGTCGGGATTGAGCGTTGAGTTAACTTGCTGAGTTAACACGATTTTTTCAAATCCAAGCACTGGATTTGGCACCTCGGTCCTGCGGTTGAAATGCACCGGGGCAAGACCGCATGGACGACAATACCGCACAACAGGCTAAGACGCTTGCCAGCTTCGTCTGGCAGATCGCCGAAATCCTGCGAGGCGACTTCAAACAATCCGAGTACGGCAAGGTTATCCTGCCGTTCGTCGTCCTGCGACGGCTGGATTGCATTCTTGAGCCATCCAAAGACGCGGTTCTCGCGGCTCACGCTTCCCTTCCGAAGGGCATCGACGAACAGACCCGCGAGATGATGCTCTATGCCGCCATTGGCGGCGGCATCCGTGTCTACAATAAAAGCCCGCTCACCTTCGCGAAGATCAGGTCGCAGAACCCGACGGACGCGCATAAGAATCTCATCGCCTACATCACCGACTTCTCGGATTCGATTCGCGATGTTTTCCTCGACAAGTTTCTCTTTACCGATCAACTGAAGCGGCTCAACGAAGCCTCGATCCTGTGGAAGGTGTTCGAGCAGTTCGCGACCCTCGACCTGCGGCCTCAGTCGGTCACGACGTTGGCGATGGGCTACCTGTTCGAAGACCTGATCCGCCGCTTTTCGGAAATCTCAAACGAGACGGCGGGCGAGCATTTCACGCCGCGCGAGGTCATCCGCCTTATCGTCGATCTTCTGCTGGTCAACGACGTGCAAGCCCTGACCGGCAAGGGAATTATCCGGCAAGTATACGATCCGGCATGTGGCACGGGCGGCATGTTGGCGCTCGCGGAAGAAGGAATGCGCGACCTCAACCCGGATGTCCGGGTTGAGCTTTTCGGGCAAGAACTCAACGGCGAGTCCTTCGGCATCTGTATGTCCGACATGCTGGTCACCGGGCACGATCCGGAGAACATCGCCTTCGGCAACACGCTGACCCACGACGCCCACAATGGCCGGCAGTTTCACTACATGTTGTCGAACCCGCCCTAAGACGTGGACTGGAAGAAATATCAGGAGCCGATCAAGGAGGAAGCCCAGACCAAAGGCACGCAGGGCCGCTTCGGCGCGGGCTTGCCTCGCATCTCGGATGGCCAGCTTCTTTTTCTTCAGCACATGATTTCCAAAATGCGGACGGACGAAGTCGGTTCGCGCATCGGCATCGTCATGAACGGCTCGCCGCTCTTCACGGGCGGAGCCGGATCGGGCGAAAGCGAAATCCGGCGCTGGATGCTCGAAACGATTGGATTGACCGGACAGACTTTCCGGCACGCCGAGCGCCAATATCGCTATGACCGCGCCCCGGCCAACGAGCCGTTGCTGACATTCAAGCGCGGCGCGCTGGTCCACTTCGCCGTGGATCAGGACAACGTGTCCATGACCACCCGCCTTCAGAACGGCAAGACCCGCTTTCTCCCGTTCAATCGCGGCAACAGCGGCGGGGCCGGAAACCCCGACATCAAGAACGAGTTTCGCGTCGCTTACCTTTGGGCCGACCAGCCGGAAGGCAAGGCTATCTTCTCGCGGGACATCTTGCTCGACATCATAGGGCGGTTTGTCCACCTCGACATCAGCGAGGGAAGGAAGCGCTGATTTTTCCGCGCTTCCACCAGATCGACGCCGTCCTCAAAATGGTTGCGCACGCCCGCGCGAACGGCAGCGGCAAGAATTATCTAATCCAGCATTCGGCGGGATCGGGAAAGTCCAACACCATTGCATGGACCGCGCATCGGCTGATTACCTTGCACGACGAGGCCGACGAGCCGGTCTTCGACACGGCCATTGTCGTCACGGATCGCGTGGTCCTCGACCGCCAGCTTCAAGGCACGATCGCGCAATTCGAACAAACGCCCGGCGTCGTCCGCAAGATCGACGGCACCTCCCGGCAACTGAAAGCTGCTATCGAGGGACAGGCGAAGATTGTCATCACAACGATTCAAAAATTTTCGACGGAGCACCTTCGCGTTATCACCGGGCAGGGCAACCGGCGCTTTGCCGTGTTGATTGACGAGGCGCACAGATCGCAGTCGGGCAGCCGTGCATCAAGATCGAACCGATTGTGCGAATTGAGCAACGGCAATAGCGGTGGCGCCGACGCACCACGCAGATCAAGGATCTCGTCATAGGACCCGCATGATCGTAGCGGGAGACGGCGCTACCGACCGAAAGCACAACCTCGAAGGTCCGCCGCTCGGCGTTCCACGACGATACCCGGATCGGTGCTTCGCGGGTCAGCATATTGGCCACGTCACTCGGCAGGTTGCGAGTCAGCATCGCGATCGTCCTTCTTGCGATTGTTCGTGAACGTGAGGCCAAGCGTTTCTGCGCGCGCCTTGTCGGCGGCGATCTCTGCGTCGAGCGCTTCGATATCGACGCCGCGGCTGGTGACTGCCTCGCGGCGCGACATCAACCCGCCCGCGATAGCATCGAGCTCGGCCTCAACGTCCTTCTTGGAATCGACCCACTGCTGTTTCGGGGCGATGAACTTGACCGGCAAGGCCGTCGATACTTCGCCTCTGACGCGAGCGGACAGCACTTCGATGGCCGCCCAGCGCCGCCACACCGGCCGCAATGCTTGAAAAGCGATGACACCGTGCTGCAGCGCTTCGGTACGTCGCCGCCATTCGATAAGGCCGGCGCGAATGCTGGAGTAGTTCACTGCCGACAAGTCGCCAGTGAGCACCGACGCCGGCAATCAAAGCCCGACCGCAATCTCCCGTTCGGTGATCTTGGCGAAGTCTATCACCTCGTCTCCGATGCCGGCCGGAGTCGAGAATTTCACATCCTGTTGCGGGTCAAGGAATTTGATCGTGCCGGGCTCGAGGCCGCCGACCAAGTTACCACCTGTATCCGGCGCACCCTCAAACGGCGCCCCGCCGCCGTCCATCGTCGTGACGAATGCTGTAAGCATCGCCGCCACCTTCTGGCGAACAAGCTGCGCATCGCGCCAGCTATCGAGGTCCGCCAGGCGTAGTAGCACCGGCGCAAACCAGCTGATGCCGCGCACCTGTCCCGGTGCCTCCGGTCGGAAAAGGTGGATGACGCTTCCGCAGGCACGCGTCGCGGCGTCAGTGCGAAATGCGCGAAGGGCATTCCCGGCCGTTCCGGCAGAATATGGTAGGCAACGCGCGCCCCTTGTGCATCGAATTCGATGCCCTGGACGATCCGGCCGCCGCCGGTCAGTTCGCGATTGAGCGATGGATCGACCTGCTCTGCGTCAATGACACGAATCCGCAGACCGACGGCGGTGCTGATCAGCAATGCGAAAGATTCACCGTCAATCACCATGCGGCGCACCATGAGCGTTTGAAGACCATAAAAGTCTGTCAACCCATCCGCGTCGGCGTCATCAGTCCATGTTTCGAACGATAGGTTGAGCGCTTGCCGGACGGACTGATCTCGGTGCGAGGATTGCGGCTTGATGCCGGTGCCAACGAGGGCAGACACCCACGCTTCCACACCGGAAGCCGCCAGTGCATTGTTGCTGGCGAGGTACCGCGCCCGGCGCGCTAATGGTCCACGCGCCGCATGCATGGCGGCCAGCGTCGCCGGCATATCAGGATGACCGCGCCAGCGCCGGCCGCCGGCGGCCCCGTCGTACCCGAATGAACGGGTTACGATCGCACGAAGCATGCGCTGCAGGGATAAAGGGATCACTGCGCCGCCGCCCTACGGTTGGTCAGACCGAACACCGTTCGCACCGCGGAGGCACCGGGCAAGACTTTGTTGATCCATAGACGTCACCGGTCTAGATCCGGGTGACGCGATCGCCTTGTCGGGGGGACCATGGAAGCAATCGTCTGTCCAAGGAGAGATGCGGCGGCGTCACAGTAACCATTAACGCGGCGCCGACATCGCGAATGGCGCCGCGAGCGCGTGGAAAAGTCGACTCGGACGGCGAAGTCAGGATACCTGCGACGGAAAATGAGGGCCTCGTCTCGTCGGCAATCTTTGGAGAACAAACGTCGCTGGCAGCTTTCATGGCGGCGAGCTCGAACACCTCGCCGAAGATTTGGTCTAGCGAGGCTGACGCTATAGCGGCGGCGAGTTGGAATGGCGACGACATCAACTTTCCTGCGGCGGCTAACTAAACTTTTAGCTCGCTCGTCAGGTGCGCGCTGAAAGCATTGCGCCGCAAGGGTTTCCGGTGTTCGACCGAATTTTAGTTTTTCTGACGTTTGCCTATGTTTTCCAATGATGGATGCAACCTTGGTTATCCACACTCACGACGCGGCACGCCAAGGCCTCATCGAGCGTCACGCGCGAATTGTTCTTCATCGGAACAATAAGTTCATCAGGACTATCTGACGCTGCCGGATGCTGGAATGAACGAGAGTCATGCATAAACAGCATACACCGGCATTTTCTGCGCTTCGCATTTAGCTATCAATTTTACTGTAGCGAAATCTCGGGGGGACGTATCCCCGCAGGCCGAACCAATACGGAAGGACCCAAGAATGTTGGCTCCGGACGCGCAGCGGGCCGATGGTCAGACCGCACGACACGGCATAGCCTTGACCTCTAAAGCCGCGCGGTAGTTTTCTGATAGTTAGGAGATTGAGCTCCGCTGGCCGCACCATGACCAGTCGCGAATGTATCAAAGGCCAGCCCCGGACGTCCCTCTGCAAGGCCCCTTGCGGCACATCCCTCGGCGGAAACGTTTCTGCTTTGTTGCTTCTTGTCTTCGACGCGCTCACCAAATCCATCGAATTGGACCCACTCCCGCCATACCACGGCCGTGCTCGACCATGTTCGATCCAAGTCAGCCATTCGCGCGAGATAACCTTGACGACGTTCGGCGCGTTTCGATCTCGGGCAAGACGAACCTCCTCGATACGAAGATGCCCAAGACGCCGCGCTTCATGCAGCGTCGTCTGCACCGTGGTCCGACAGACGCCAGCTCTCGACGCAATCGTGCCGATCGGTAGCTTGCAAACGTCTCTGCTCTTCACTTCGCCCGCAATGACGCAAAGCACAGCGGTTTGCCCTTGCGTGTATGCGCAGCGGAGCTGCGGCGGCAGCACGTTCGAACCACCGAGTAGTCGCCGGCGGTCGCGTGCGGCCTGACGCTCCGGTGCGCGGGGGCGCTGGCGTGGGACCGATCTATGGGCGCGCCGCTTCGCGGCCGCTACTCTCGGCGCATCCGGAATGCTGTCTGGATCGACACCGTGCGCCGCACAAAGGGCGAGGAAGTCCGCTGACGGTTTGGCGAGCGCGCTCATCGCTCATCCTCATCATCGATCAGACCCGCATCCTGCGCACCGCTCAACGCGAGCAACAACGCCGTTGCAAGCGGCGCCAGGTGCTTCACCGAAACCGTCAGGCCTGTCCGGCTCGGTTTCAAAACCTCGCCGTCGCGATACCACACGCGAATGCCAAGGATGTGCCGACCATTGTATTGGTCAAGCTCAACCCGAATCACCTCGCGCCTGTTACGGTCCCATTGAGAAATGAGGCGCGGAAAGCTGCCGGCCGCATCCCCTTGTTCCACGTTTTGCTTTTGCGAGCTAACCCCTTGATTAGCTTGAGGGGTGTTGTCGGGGGTTTTGCCCCTAACTTCTTGTGCAGGTTGAGAACCGTTGAGCTTCCCAAGCTGCATGCATACGAGGGTTCGATTCCCTTCGCCCGCTCCAACGTCGTCCGGCTGTCTCCTGTCGCGCGACCGTGCGCTTCCGGCACCCAAGGATTAAGGCGCGATCGTCAGCCTGGCTTTCATATTGGGATGGAAGCGGCAGTAGTAGTCGATCATTCCCGCCTTTTTCAGAACGAGCTTGACGGTTTTGTTCGGCGGCAGCGTCACGTCCCAGTCGCCGTTTCGCGCCGTCGCGGTATGTGCGAAGATGTCCTCGTTGACCCATTCGACGGTGTCGCCGACCTTGGCCTCCGTCTCGACTGGCATGAAAGCGAGATCCTGCATCGAAACTCGAACCGTCGCCGCGCGGGCCACGGCGGATAGTCCCAAGGTCGCGACCCCCATGCCTACGATACTCAGGGCTGCGATTCCCAAGGCTGCGACAATCGGGAGATATCCGTCCGGCTTCATGGTGCGCCCTACTTCAGTTCGGCCGCGACTTGTTCGGCATGTTGCTCGTGGCCCTGGAAGATCTTCAGCCCGGTTTGCAACAGACTCTTCAGCTCGGCATTGCTGGCCGACGGAATGAGCAGGGTTTCGAGCGCGTCGTCGACCGCCTTGTGATAGGCGACCTCGTTGTCGACATAGGCCTTGTCGAACGTGGCACCCTTCAGCTTCGACAGCTCCTGGAGTTTGGCGGCGGCGTTCTTGGACAGCGTGCGGCTGGTGTCGTTATCCTCGGGCGTGACCTTGAGCTTCTTGACCAGCGCGAGTGCCTTGTCGTTCACCGCCTCATGATCGCGCACCATATCGCTAGCGAAAGCCTTCACCTCCTTATTGTTGGATTTCTTCAGCGCCTGCCTTGCAGCGGTGACATCGATGACGCCGGCGGTGTAGGCGATATGCGCGATCTGCGGATCGGTGGGTTTCGCGCCCTGCGCGAAGGCACCGCTGCTCAGCAGTGCTGCGGCGGCGATCGCTGTGCTCAGTCGAACGAACATTCTTGATACTCCTGTGACGCCGCGATTCGAAAATCGCCGGACGTTTTGTTGCGACACACAGGATTGGATGTGGCCCCGCGGAACAAGTTCCCGAATTATTTGGTCAGACCAAGCCGGCCGAGAACCGCATCGGTGAGACGCGCACAGCGTTTGCCGGCGAAGGGAAAGGCCTCCATCAAAACCGGGCCGACTTTCTTTTCCACGTTCGCGCGCAACATCGCGCGGGCACGATGAAGCCGCGTCTTCACGGTTTCCGGCTTGAGATCGAGGATCTCAGCGGTTTCCTCCACATTCATTCCCTCGATCACGCGAGTGATGAAGACAATGCGGAACGCCTCTGGCAATTCGTCAACCGCCTGCTCGACGACATGCTGTATTTCGCGCTGGGCCATGGTTTTTTCGGGGTCATCGGAAACGGCGGACACGGGAAACTGGATGATCTGAGCGTTCAGCACACCCGGCTCCAACGTGGTCCAGTCGACGGTGGGACGCAGGCGTCGCCTCCGGCCAAGCGCCTCGTTGATGGCGATGCGCGCCAGCCAGGTCGCGAGACGGGAGTCGCCACGAAAGCTCTCAAGATGCGTGAAGGCACGAACGTAGGTTTCCTGCACGACGTCCTCGGCCTCGCTGTCGTTGCGCAGGATGCCACGCGCGATCCGGTAGAGCTTGCGATTGTTCGCCTGCATGATGGCGCGGATCGCGCCTTCGTCGCGCGCACGAGCGCGGCGAACCAGTTCCAAATCGTTGTCGCCGGGGCCGACAACCAGCCGGGACTGAACCTGTTGCATGTCGCATCACTCCGGATCTCAGGATACTTCACCGTTAGAGGAATAGATGCGGCAAAGTCGGCCAGGTTCCCGGCTTTGGTTTGTTAACCATAATTCCGCTGTTCCGATGAATCGTCCCGTTCGAGCGGCGTGGGAAAAAGCGGATACCGGTTTTGCGTCGGTATCCGAGCAAATTGATCAAGCATTTCTTCACGCGAACCGGGTTCTCCTTAAGCCAACACGCTCCGGCAAGTGCAGCGCGTCGGCAACACTGAATTCGAATCTTATTTGAGCGATCAAGGCGATCTGGACAAAACGCCGATCTCACCAGAGGCTACGGACTTGGAGTCGCGCAAAGATCACCGCCGATTCGAAATCGACACGGGGCAGATGATGAGGGTCGTGACGGGATTGCTTGCAGCGATATTCCTGCTGGGACATGTTGCTGCAAGTCATGCCGTGGTTCGGATCGGAGAGGATCGGGGCGGCCGGATCGGAACCTATCTTGATAAATATGAGGCCGTTCGCAATTCTGGTCAGTCCGTTGTCATCGACGGTCTATGTGCATCAGCTTGCACCATCGTTCTCGGTACGGTCCCGCATGACAAGATTTGCGTGACGTCCCACGCTGCTCTCGGGTTTCATGCCGCTTGGGATCTCGGATCGAACGGCCGCGCCGTCACCAATTCCGAGGCGACCCTTATGCTGTATTCGATGTACCCTTCCGCAATCCAGCGCTGGATCAAAGAGCGCGGTGGTTTGACGCGGCGCATGATCTTCCTGCGTGGCCGCCAACTCGCTGACATGTATCGTCCATGCTACCTTGACGCGCAGGCGTCGTCGGCGCGCTGATCTGACATTGCCGATTCATCGTCAAAATTGGCCAATTCATCACCACGTGATCGCACCCGGTTGCGCTTGCCTTAAGGGCGGGACTGGCCTTATCTGAAGCCTCGCCGTGTCGGCAGGGCGCTGTGGGCGCTACGGAACCGCTGGGGTCTTCGAGACGCACGCTTCCGGCCTCGCCGTCCGCTTCCATAGCGTTTTCGAGCGAAGTGGTGACCTGTTCGCGTGAAGAAAACGCGTCAAAACAACAATCTAGAGCTTCGCCTCTGATTCGTCAGAAGCGAAAATGCTCTAGGCTTTTCCGTAAGTTACGAAGGCTTGCTAGCGAAGACGCGGCCTTCGGAAGGCGCGACACCAAGGATAACCGATGTCAAATAGAGTAGCCCGTCCGCTGATCCTGTTTGCGGCCTTCGCCGGTAGTCTCGTCGTCGGTCTCACGGTGGTGCTGTGGCTGCTCGGCGGTCTTGCCGACACACGCACCGCAGCGACGGTCGGCGGTGGCCCATTCAAACTGACCGACCAGACCGGTCAGACTGTCACCGAAAAGAACATGGTCGGCCGGCCGACGATTATCTTCTTCGGCTATACTCACTGTCCCGACGTCTGTCCGACCTCGCTGTTCGAGATGTCGGAGGTGTTGCGGGCGATGGGGCCGGACGCCGACCGCATCAACGCCTATTTCGTCACGGTCGATCCGGAACGCGATACGCAGGAAACGATGGCAAGCTATCTTTCCAGCTTCGATCCACATCTGAAAGGCTTGACCGGCGATCCGGCGGCTGTCCAGAAAGCCCTGTCCGCCTTTCGGGTTTACGCAAAAAAAGTCCCGCTGAAGGATGGTGCCTATTCGATGGATCACACGGCGCTGATCTATCTGATGGATCGCGAGGGCCGCTTCGTCTCGCCGTTCGATCTCAAACGTTCGGCTGAAGCGGCCGCCGCCGATCTCAAGCGTTATCTGTAGCGCTGCCACCGTTGCGCCGCCGTGTCGCGGAGGACGGGCGTTCGCGAGGCGGCAGCTGATCGGATTTGCGGGGAAAGGCCATGCTCGGTCTTTTCCCATTTATACGGTTCGCTCAGCAGTTGATACAGCGCGCGCCACGCCGCAATCGAAAGACAGGCCCAATAGATCGGCGTCAACACCAGGATCCAGCCCTGACGCAACTGCCCGCGCCGCGCGAGGCCCATCAGGCCGACCACGATCGTGGAGACGAACCCGGCAGCGATTGTAGTCAGATGCAGCGGCGTGACCGCGCCCGTGGCAAATCCACCGCTGATGACGCCGGCATCCGCCAGCAAGCGCAACGTCATATCGACGACGAGGATCGGAAAGGTCAGCGCCGTCAGCACGTTGCCCCCAATGATGGCATTCAGCGTGAAAAACCCCTTTGCACCCGCATCCCTCCATAACCGCTGGGGCCGGCGCATATGCACGCTCCAGGTCTGCATCCAACCCTTCATCCAACGCGAGCGCTGACGCAACCATCCGCCGAAACGCGCCGGCGCCTCCTCGAAAGTCGTCGACGCGAAGGTGGTCGATCGATAGCCGAAGCGCGCCAGCCGAAAGCCGAGATCGGCATCCTCGGTGACGTTATAGGCATCCCAGGCGCCAACCTCGCGAAGGACCGCGGTGCGAAAGTGCGGTATTAGGTAGCAAACTCACCAAGCAGGGGATGGTCTAGCGAGGCGCGTTTTGCGACGTTTCGGCCTATGTCCGACTCCATCCGACTTGCCCGAACCGATACCTACGAGCACACCATCTCCGGCTTGCTCAAAAAGCGCGCCGATCTGTTCAACGAAGCCGCGCGCATCCGCGACCGGATGGCGGAGATTAAGAACGACATTGGCGCATTGGATCGGGTGTTAGGGACGCTCGGATATACCGGCGATCTAGACGCCGAAATGCCGCGCCAGAAGCGGCAAGTCCTGTTCGGGCGCGGTGAGCTGACGCGGGCGATCTTGGATGAATTGAGAGACGCCCCGCGACCACTCGGAAGCCGGGAGATAGCTCAAGAGATTGTTGCGCTCAGTGGTCAGGATGCGCGGGACCGTAAGTGCGTCACGGACCTGACAAGACGGGTGAGTAAGGCGTTGCGGGTACTTAAAGAGACCGGCGCGGTGCGGTCAGCAGTAGATTCCAAGCGCAATTTAGCTTGGTCGTTACGATTGTCACAATCAGCGTATGTCCCTGCATCATCTATCTAATTTTTAGGCAACAATTCGAATCCGTGCGCAGATTCAATGGTTTATACGTCTCACGTGTGGACTTTTTGCCACTCAACGCCTAAGTAGGGTGATCCGAGGATCGATAATGCCCAATCTTTCGATGGCGGTTGCAAACGAGTTTCTTCGGAAGCCGGGAGGCATCGGCGTATTGACGCAGATGCAGCTCCAAAAACTTACGTACATTTCTCATGGTTGGAATCTTGCTCTGAACGGAGCGAGGCTAGTCACCGACGAGTTGCAAGCGTGGGATTATGGCCCTGTGTTCCCGATGCTTTATGAGCACGCAAAGTTCTTCGGTAAATCCCCTATCGGACGGCTGATTACTGACCGAGACAACAACAAAGTTTCTTTTTTTATTGGTAAGAACGAAGAACACGCGTCGCCTTATGCGGCGGTTCTAACGCCACAAGAACGAGAAATAATTGATAGGGTGTGGGACAGGTACAGCAGATATTCGGCATTTAGTCTTTCGGATATGACACATAAGCCGGGGACGCCTTGGTACGAGACTTATTTTGGCCCGGGGAAAAATTCCGAGATCACTGACGACTTGGTTCGTCAACATTATCTAACGTTGGCGAATAGTGCCCCAATCGCAGCCGCCGGATAGTAAACTTTCGCCATCTGTGATTTCCGACGCACCGGATTCAGTCCAGCCGTCGGGAAGCGACGTTATTCCGCCAATACCAGCTAATCATCCAATCTGGAGATTGGTTTCCGATCTACAGGTTGAGAACGAGTCCCTTCAGGCGGACAATGCTAGATTAACGGCGGAGACTGACGTCGATTCAATCAAAGCAAGGCTTATGCGCCCCCTAGCATTTGGGACTTTAGGTTTTGTATTTTTTTTCTCGTTTTGTGCCTTTGCGATTATCGTGTGTGACGGCTTCAAGGCAGGTGGGTTCAGTTTACCGGACAGTGTTTTGAAGTTGCTTGTCGGGAGTACGTTCGTGGCAGTCATCGGATTGATTTCCACCATTTTGTTATGCCTTTTTAGAAAGTAGCACTGTGATGCGGTCTTCTAGGCTTCCGCTGCCAATAGCCCTTCCATTGTCTAGAAACAGGATGCTGCAACGCTGCATCCGCAGCCATTAAGTACTGCTCGCCATTGCTAATGCGCCGGTTGTTCTCGCGCCACGCCATTTCACCAGCGTAGGCTGACAGGTAGTCACCAGCGATACGGTGATGAATGCCGATTTCAGCGCGGCGCATCCGAGAGAAGAACGACTCGGCCTGATTGGTGCAAGCGTCGCCGTCCGAATAGCTTTCACTATGATTGATCCGCTTCGTAAGGAAGCGCGCATGTAGCGCGTCCCAATGCGTTGCTTCATCCGCGTGGATGACGCTGCCCGACGCAACGGTTTGCGCGATTTTCACAAGCGAAGCATCTTCGCTCTTAAAAACGAAGGGCAACGTGCGACCGCCTCGCTCACGCATGATGACCACCACGCGCCGCTTGCCGTTTTGGTTGACGATGCGGCGGCGGTCGCGGCGGTTACCTTTGTGGTTTGCAGGCTTCACGTAGCCGCCGAAGTATGCGCCATCAACTTCGACCTGGCCCGAGGCCGTAGCGCCCTGAGCTTCCGAAGCCAATGCTTCACGGATTTTGTGAGCCATCACGAACGCGGTCTTATACTGGCAATCGAGGTCGCGGCTCAGTTGGAGCGCGCTATGGCCCTTTGCGCCGTTGACGAAGATCGCGATGGCCAAGAGATAGTCGCGGACCGGCAGCTTCCGGCTGGCGAAGATCGTGCCCGACGTAACTGAAAACTGATGCGAGCAAGCCTTGCACTTGAACAAGCGGCGCGTGGTGTAGGTGTAGACGGCGGCGCATTCGCAGCGCGGGCAGACCGGAGAGCCATCGGTCGCAGCCCAGCGGATCAGCCGGAACGTCTCATAAGCCTCGTCGTCAGAAAGGCGCGCGACTTTCGCTAGACTTAGCGTCCGCGCCTTTGCTGAGAGGAGGAAGTGCTGCGACATGAGACCAACGTTTTCCGTTGACCTCATTGATAAGTAATGAAAGTGATGGCGTCAACGAAAATCTATGACCTTGACGAAAATAGTCTAGGTTCGTAGATTTGGGGAATGACCCCGGAACAGTGTCGAGCCGCGCGAGCATGGCTAAACTGGCCTCAAGACGCGCTTGCAAAAGCCGCGAACGTGGGCGTTTCAACGGTGCGAGACTTTGAAGCGGGTCGGCGGGAGCCGACACGAAACAATCTAACGGCAATGAAAGCTGCTTTGGAAACTGGCGGTATGTCATTTTTGGATGGCTCTGACCGTTCCGGCCTGACAGGCCCGATTCGCAAAGAGTAAGGTGGACCGGTTGGGGATCGGACCCAAGCTTCGCGGGTGGAAATCCAGCTAGCGGCACCAGCCCCGGCCCAGAAAGACCCCGGCAACCAGTAGATTGCCGGGGTCTTGGTTTAGGGCAACGGCACCGGATAAGCGGTGTGGAAGCGGCGACCGTGAACTATATGGTTCACAGTCCCGACGTTGAGATCGAGCATGATCGCTGCGGCAGTCTGAGACAGACCGACCACACGAACCACCCAGAGAACGTGGCACGCTTTAGTGAAGTTGCAGGGAAAGGCTTTTCGGGAGTGCATGTGTAGAAGTCCTTGTTAAGATAAACAGGACCCCGGTCTTGAAAAAGGCTGCTCAACATGCGATTCTTAGTATTCCAAAGCGCCGCAAGCCGACTGTTCCCTGACAGGGGGTAGTTTTTGCGGTCCTAACGACGGCTCAGGTGTTCCAGACCTGAGCCGTTTTACTTTCCGATGTGGACCAACTCTCCGGAAAGCGGCTTGCCTAAGATCATTCAAAAATTCCTTCTTCTATGGTCGCAAGTTCCACCCGTAGCGGGGGGAGAGGGAGACCAGCTTCACGCCGATTCTGCTCAAACTTGTTCAGAAGGTCGTGCCCGGACTGGGTAAGGCGATAAAGCGTCTGCCCGTGAATCTGATCTTCGCCCACGTCCCCTTTGGGGATGTCCACGCGAAACTGGTCCGCTATCCTCTTGAGGTTCAGGCCGGTTATATTAGCGACCTCCGCTATCGATTTAGACCAGCCCTCTTGCAGAGATTTCAGAATCGCATAGCGCTGATCGCCTATCCGAACCCTGCGTTTCTTCTCGTCGTCATCCGAGACGGCCGAAGTTTCTGTTATGAGCGATGGAGTTGGCTGCGGCGCGGACGATGGCCCAGCTCCTAATTCGCTAACTGAGTCGAAGGTCAATGCTTCTATCTGAAGCACCTCGGCCTCAATAATCATCTTGCGCTGTGTCTCAATAAGACTTCGTTCTTTCTTACATTCTTCCAATACCTTAGAAGCTTCTACCTCCCGATCTACAAGCGCTGCTTCCTTGGCATCCAAGCCCGCCAGAACCTTTCGGTTGAGCGTCTTTAGAGAAAAGACTTCGGGGCTGTCGATCTTGTCCATGCCCACTAGATACACGGAATGCCCTGTAAGGACAAGTCTTAGTGACGCCGCAGAATCTGTAAGCTGAGAAACTAAGAACAAGCTGTGAACGTCGCTACTGCGCGACTCACTCCATCCCCGGAAGCCAAGCTTAGGTTTGCACGATCTCTGGTGAGGCGTATGAAGCCGGCTTCCTCAAAAATTCGCCAGACCGCAGCCCCCTCGCTTGGTGAGTTTGCTACCTAATACCGCGAAAGTGGTTCGACGACCCGCCGAGCGGCAATGGCACGCCAAAGGACGCGAGCCCGGGAAGGAAGACGTCGAACTGTCCGGCATATTCGGCGGCGAACATGCGCGAGAGCCAGCTGTCCGATTGGTTTTCAATGCAGAGGCTGGCCTGCACGCAAGCTACATCGACGCCTTGAGTGCGGAAGGCATCGAGCGCGGCACGTAGCTGGCCGGGATCAGGACGATCTTCGGCATCGAACACGGCGGTGAAGCTGCCGCGCGCGAACGGCAGCGCGCAGTTCAACGCCTTCGGTTTGGTGCGCGGCCCTTCCGCCGGAGCGAGCAGGACCTGGACTTGCGGCATCGGCCCTAGCCTTGCCAGCGCGGCGCGGGTTTCGAGATCGTCAAGCTCGATCACGATGATGACGTCGAGCTTTTCGCGCGGGTAGTCCGGTATTATGGCGCAAACGCCACAAGCGGTTTAGCCAGCCGTAGCTTATTTTGGCGGTATGTCAGAAATCAGAACCGTCACGACGCTACGGCACAAGCGTTCCGAGATCGTCAAATCTATTGAGAATTACGAGCGAAAGCTGAACCAGGCGCGTTCGGACTTGGCGCATATCAGCGCGGCAATCGCGATCTTTGAGGCATCGGGCAACATTAAGGGCCTGTCGGCCTATGTCGATACGCACCGGCTGTTCAAGTATGGCGAAGTGTTTGAAATGGCGCTGGCGGCCCTAAAGCAAGGCCCTATGAATACCCGCGACCTGTCACTGGCGATCATGAAGGCCAAGGGTCTGGATACGAATGACCGCGTTCTGGCCAAAGCCGTAGCGTCCCGCCTTATTAATATCCTGCGCAAGCAACTGTTGCGTGGATCAATCGTTGACGGCGGCAAATTTAAGGGCGTTCGGATTTGGGCTGCAGCGGCTGAGGATTAAGCTGCCTGAACGTGACGCTGCCAGTAGCCGGTAAAGTCCACGGACTTGCTGCGTTTCATTGCCAGCGAGGCTAGGCGGCTGATCTGTTCGCCGTTTGACTGGCGGCGGTTATCTTCCCGCCATGACGACTCCTGCGCATAGCGGAGCAGGTACGCGCCAGCAATGTGGTGATGAATGCCGATCTCAGCGCGGCGCAGGCGGGAGAAATATTCCTCGGCTTGGTTCGTGCAGGCACCGTCGAAGCTATAAGCCTGCGAATGGTCGATACGCTTCATTTCAAAACGGTCGTGCAGATTGTCCCATGATCCGGCCTCGTCAGCATGAACTGTCGTGCCCTTGGCGATACGAGCGCGGATGAATGAGGAAGCGGCGCTTTCCGAGTTGAACACGGCGGGAACCGAATTTCCGCCACGCTCGCGGACGATCACAACGACCTTGCGCTTACCGTTCTGGTTGCGGAGCAAGCGACGATCGCGGCGGTTCTCTTTCATGTTCGAAGGCTTCACGTAGCCGCCAAAATAGCCACCGTCCACCTCAGCCTCTTTGCCTTCCCCGCCGACAACACGGCCCTTCATTTCCTCTGCCATGGCTTCCCGTAGCTTGTGCAGCAGAACGAATGCGGACTTGTAGGACAGGCCCAAATCGCGGCTGAGAGCCAAAGCGCTCTTTCCCTTCACCTCGTTGCAGAACACTGCAATAGCCGCCAGATATCCCTTAAGGGGCAGCTTGTGGCTGGCAAATAGCGTCCCGCTGGTGATGCTGAAATCGCATTTGCAGCCCTTACAGCGGAAGCGAAGCGCGCCGTTTGGACGGCGGCATTCGTAAGCCTCAACCGAACCGCAGGATAGGCAAACCGGGGCACCTTGGGTATCGGCCCAACGGATATTCCGGAACATCGTCTCGGCTTCCGCGTCAGACATGCGGAAGACCTGAGCTAGGCTCAGGGTCTTTGCCGTTTTGCTGAGGAGGAAGTGTTGGGCCACGTCATTACCTAACGTATTCGTTAGGTAACGAATATGATAGGTTTGACGCCCTGTCAACACCAATCTATCATATACGTTAGGTCACAGATTCGTTAGGAGAGAGCCATGGTCTTACCCAAGGCAGAAAAGGAATGGGCTGACCGAGCCAGCGCCTTTCTCAAGGCTAAGATGAAAGAGGCCGAGGTTACCTATGCAGAACTAGCCAAACGGCTGAAAAAACACGGGTTCAAGGATGAAACCGAAGCCGGGATTACTATGAAGCTCAAACGCGGGACGTTTTCCGCAACGTTCTTTCTGGCTTGTCTTGCGGCGATGGAACTTGAAGGGGTAACTTTGGAGGAGATTTAAGCACCCTAATTGCAGCAGCCTGTCTTAGATGATCACCAAAGAGCGCGTAAAAACAGCAATTTTCATTGTGCTGTGGTTGTCTTTCTTCGGTGTTATCGTAGGCACTTCACCATCTTTTCAGGCCTGCGTAGGCGAGCGCTATCAACACGAGGCCGGCGATAGCCTTCAAAAGGGTGCGGCCTACTTCATCGTAATCTCTGAGGGCTTTGCCCCCTGCTTGGGGGAGTTTGTCCACAAAAACGCCGAAGCGATTATAGCGCTCTTTACAATTATCTTGGGAATCGCCACTTGGCTGCTCTGGCGGGCCACCGACCGCCTCGTAAGAGGCGCCGACAAGACCGCCGAGCGGCAATTGCGGGCTTACATCCACGTCTTCGACGTTAAACTCTCCCACGTTGATGACGATTGGTCGCCAGTAATAAGGATTAACATCAAGAATTTCGGAAAAACGCCCGCTCTCAAGGTTCGGCATAAAATTGGGAATACGTTGGTCATCGCCGGACCTGGCTCCTTTGATCTTAAGGACGATACCAATGTTTCCGACCTCGGCCCCGATCAGAAGATTGGTAAGTCTAGCGTGATGGGGCGAGAGGTGTGGCACAGCATGATCTTGCCTTCTATTAAGAAGGGCGGGGGACAATTCTTTGTATTTGGGAAGATCACCTACAGCGACGTTTTCACAGATGTAGTCAGAACTACTCAATACCGTTTCCGTGTTGATATTGATGATGTTGGCAAGCCCCACTTCGCATTTTGCGATGAGGGCAATACCACAAGCTAGTATTCCAAAAATAACCCCGAACATCGTTCATCCTTTCAAGAATGAACGGCATTAGGTCGAAACGACTGGTTTTTTAGTCCAGTGGCGTTTGCGCCATAATACCGGGGTAGTCCAAGGCTCCGATGGCTTGTAAGAGCAACGCGACCGATGAGGCCTCGCGATAAGGCGCCGCAATCACCGTGTAGACCGGCAAACAATCATCGGGAATGCGTGCCGGGCTCCGGACCGAGCGCCGCGGCATCAAGCTGGCCGCGAGCCGCAAGCCGATAAATGCGAGGAACCACAGCGCCAGCGCGCTGCTCCAGATGTTCGGGACGACCGTCGGCGTCAGCGTCATCATAACGCTCAGGAGGACAGTCTGAGCAAGCCGTCGCATTGTGCGCAGCCGGTGCCCGCGGGGAGTGTCATTGGCAACGGGCGCGGCGGACAAAGTGGGGAATCGCCGGCCGAGCGCATTGGCGGCGGAGCGGCCGAGCGCGTCGCCCGCCTCCTGCCGCAACAGAAATTGATCGAGGTTTTGCTTCGATGTCAGCAGGACCCGGTCGCGTAAAGATGGATAGGCGGCGGCGAGACGGCAGAGTCGCCGTGCCGTGAATCCGCGCGGCGCGACAACCCAAAACAACTGTCCTCGCTGGCGCAGCGGAAGCAGCCCGTGTTGTGCGACGCGGGATAAGTAACGATCGGGCAAGGGGCAATCGGAGCGGGAAATCTCGGCAAACGTCTCGATCGCAAGACCCGTTTGAAAGGAAAGTGCTTGCAGATACGCGCCTTCGTCAATGACGCCCGACCGGATCAGCGCTTGATCCGCGCCGGTGCCCACTTCCCGGCCGCGCGCTTCGGCAGCGTTCAGCAGCGCCGGAGCGAGAACATGCCGCAGGCAATCCAGTTCGCTCGCCGGACCGGGCTCGGGGTCGCCCAGCCAATTGTCGTTGCTCGACCGGGGGATGCAAATGAAGCCGGGAGGAAACGCCGAACTCTCAGGCACAGCACGGCGGAGCGCGTCGGCCCGACCGCCATCCTCTACACGATTCCACCCCGACAAGTCGCGTCCCACGCAAACGATACTCGCATCCCGTTCCGGATGGTCTATAAAACCCTCCGTTCGAAAAGCCCCTGTCAATGCAACCACAGATTACAGTTTCCGACAACGAAAGATTGATCCGCCGCAGCGCGGCCACGCTGGGTTGTTTGCTCGCCGCCGGCTGGATGCTGGTTGCAGGAGCAGCAACCGGCTGCGCGCGCGCAGAGACCGCAACCGTCGCGCCGCAGGCCGTGCCGGGCTTCTGGGACCCGCGCCACCGTCCGGACCGGCCCGATCTGTCCCGCCTCACCGTGATTCGTTTTTTGACGGAAACCGACTATCCGCCCTTCAACTATACCGGTCCCGACGGCAACCCGGCCGGCTTCAATGTCGATCTGGCGCGCACCCTGTGCGAGGAAATCAAAGTCACCTGCACAGTACAGATGCGGCGATTCGAGACGCTGGTAGACGCGCTTTCCAGTAACCGGGGCGATGCCATCATCGCCTCTCTCGCGGTCACTCCGGAATTACGCAAGCGTGTGGATTTCACCGACCCTTACTATCGAACGCCTGCCCGCTTCGTGTCACGGCGCGACGTCGTCATGTCCGAGGTGCGCCCGGAGTATCTCGAGGGTAAGAAGGTTGGCGTCATTGGGGGATCCGCGCACGAGGCCTACCTCAAGGTTTTCTTCACCGACGCCGAACTCCACGGCTATCCGAACGACGAGACGCTGCGGCAGGCGCTGCGCCGGAACGAAGTCGACTTTATTTTCGGTGACGCCATCTCACTGGCGTTCTGGATCAACGGCACCGATTCGGAAAGCTGCTGCGCATTCAGCGGCGGCCCCTTTATCGAGAGCCGCTATTTCGGCGAGGGCATCGGCATTGCAGTGAAGAAGGGCAATGACGTGCTGCGCCAGACACTGAACTGGGCGCTATTCCGGATCTGGGAGAAAGGCCGGTATACCGATCTGTGGCTGCGGTATTTTTCCGTCAGTCCGTTTTAGAGCACGATCCTGAAAAAATGTGGCGCAGCGAAAGACGCCGCGCCATGGAGAGCCAAATGTCTGACGTCCCATCAGCGAGCGATCTTCGTGAACTCGCCGATCAATCCAATGCGTGGCCGTTCGAGCAGGCCAAGGCGATCGTCGCGCGCCTGAAGAAGACGCCGAAGGACGAGGTGTTGTTCGAGACAGGCTACGGCCCCTCCGGCCTGCCGCATATAGGCACCTTCGGCGAGGTCGCGCGCACCACGATGGTGCGTCACGCTTTCCGCGTGCTGACCGAAGACAAAATCAAGACACGGCTGCTGGCGTTTTCCGACGACATGGACGGCTTGCGCAAGGTGCCGGACAATGTGCCCAACAAGGAACTGCTGGCGCTGGATCTCGGCAAGCCGCTGACGAAAGTCCGCGATCCCTTCGGCACTCATCCGAGCTTCGGCGAGCACAACAACGCCCGGCTGCGCGCTTTCCTCGACACCTTCGGTTTCGACTACGAGTTCGCCAGTTCGACCGCCTACTACACGTCGGGCCGCTTCGATGCGACACTTCTGAAGGTGCTCGAAAAGATCGACAAGGTGATGGCGATCATGCTGCCATCCCTGCGCGAGGAGCGCGCGGCGAGTTATTCGCCGTTTTTGCCGATCTGCCCGCGCACCGGCGTGGTGCTGCAGGTGCCGATTGTCGCGCACGACGCGGCAGCAGGCACGGTTTCCTACGATGACCCCGAAACCGGAGAGCGGGTCACAGTCCCCGTCACCGGCGGGCACTGCAAATTGCAATGGAAGCCGGACTGGGCGATGCGCTGGACCGCGCTCGGCGTCGATTACGAGATGGCCGGCAAGGACCTGATCGATTCGGTCAAACTGTCCGGCAAAATCTGTTCCGCGCTCGGCGGCACGGCGCCGGAAGGCTTCAATTACGAACTGTTCCTCGACGACAAGGGCCAGAAGATTTCCAAGTCGAAAGGCAACGGCCTGACTATCGACGAGTGGCTGCGCTACGCCTCGCCGGAATCGCTGTCGCTGTTCATGTACCGCGAACCGAAGGCGGCGAAGCGGCTGCATTTCGACGTGATCCCGCGCAATGTCGACGACTATCAGCAGTTCCTCGAAAGTTATCCGCGTCAGGATGCGAGGCAGCAGCTCGCGAATCCGGTCTGGCACATTCATGCCGGCCACCCGCCCGCGGCCGATATGCCAGTCACGTTCCAGTTGCTGCTGACCCTGGTCTCGTCCTCGAACGCGGAGAATGCCGAAACCCTGTGGGGTTTCATCGGCCGCTATCGGCCGGGCGTCACGCCGACTACCCATCCGAGGCTTGACGCACTGGTCGGCTATGCCATCAACTATTACCGTGATTTCGTGGCGCCGACCAAAACGTTCCGCGAGCCGACCGCGAGCGAACGAGCCGCCTTGCAAGACCTGCGCGATGCGTTGTCACAACTGCCCGCAGACGCCTCGGCAGAAGACATCCAGAACACGGTCTACGAGATCGGCCGCCGCGAACCTTTTCTCAACCACAAGAAGCTCGCCAAGGACGGACGGCCCGGCGTCTCGCTCGACTGGTTCAACATGCTCTATCAGGTGCTGCTGGGTCAGGAGAAGGGACCGCGCTTCGGCTCGTTCGTCGCGGTCTACGGCGCGCAGAATGCCATCGCGATGGTCGACGGCGCATTGGCGCGGGCGGGTTAGCATCTTTCTTCCTCCGCTCATTTGATGCAAACAGATTTGAAGCAGGACTTTTTTTGAAGCGGATTGGAGCGAAAAATGTTGAGGCGGGTTGCGGCGGTGTTTGCCGCCATGATCACAATGGGCTTTTCCGGCATCCCATCAGCCGAAGCGCGGCCCGATATGGTCGGCTATCGGGGCGACTATGCGCCCGGTACCATCGTCGTGAAAACCAACGAGCGCCGGCTGTATCTGATCATCGATCATGATCGCGCGCTGCGATATCCCGTTGGCGTCGGCAAAGCCGGCAAGCAATGGACAGGCACCTCGCGCATCGAGGGCAAGTATCGCGACCCGGCATGGGCGCCCCCGGAGGATATAAAGCGCGACAATCCGAAAATCGCGGACGTGATCGCCGGCGGATCACCTGCGAATCCGATGGGCGTCGCGGCGATGACGCTCTCCGGCGGCGGGCAATACGCCATTCACGGCACCAACCGACCGGGAACGATCGGCCACTTCGTGTCCTATGGCTGCATCCGCATGCATAATGCCGACATTGACGATCTCTATCAGCGCGTGTCGGTCGGCACGCCCGTGGTGGTGACGCAACAATAGATCGCGACGAGTCTTTAAATATGCTCGACATCGGTCGCCTATCTGAGGAATCATTGTCACGGCGACTGGTTGAGCGTATAGAACGGCTTCTCTCCCATACGCTGATAGGACACGATGGCCCGTCAATTCGCCACATCGACTGAGCCCGAAGCCATGGCTGAAGACAGCAAAGTCCGCCAAAGGGCTTTTGAGATTATCAAGGCCCGATCGTTCGGTCGCGGTGACATCAAATTGTCTTCCGGGAAAAGCAGCACGTTTTACTTCGATATGAAGCCGACGATGTTGTTTCCCGAAGGAGCCCATGCGCTGTCCGAACTCATTCTCGCTCGCCTTTTCGGCAAGGGCATAGATTTTATCGGTGGATTGGAGATGGGAGCGGTCCCGCTGATTTCGACCGTAAGCCTTCTCAGCCACATCAAGAATGAACCGCTTCCCGGCTTCTTCGTTCGGAA
Source organism: Nitrobacter sp. CN101 (assembly GCF_055390255.1). Classification (NCBI taxonomy): domain Bacteria; kingdom Pseudomonadati; phylum Pseudomonadota; class Alphaproteobacteria; order Hyphomicrobiales; family Nitrobacteraceae; genus Nitrobacter; species Nitrobacter sp. CN101. The sequence continues at coordinate 384,664 of NZ_AP038833.1, read as the reverse complement.
AGAGGTCAAAAAACACGGAACCCAAAAACTCATCGAAGGGGTTCCCAACGGCGGCCTCTCCGGCAAGAAGGTTGTCATCCTGGAAGACGTCACGACAAGCGGCGAGTCAGCCATGATCGCGGTGTCGGCCGCCCAAGCTGCAGGCGCCGAAGTCGTGATGGTGTTATCGATCGTCGACAGAGGCGAGGGGGCCGTGGCCGTTTATAAAGGGAGAAATATTGAATTCGACTCCCTGTTCACGGCGAGCGAATTCCTGGATTCTTAAACTTCTGACGCGATCACAACGCGGCAGCGCACCGTCCCAACAAAAAGGCCGCGGCTCACGCGGCTTTTTTGCGGTGACTACCGGCCCACGCTGTTGCACCAGCTTTCGCGATGACCGCCATGATAGGCGGGGGCAAGACCGCTTGCCACCATCGCCGCTGCGATGTCGGAGGTTCGCGCCATCGCGGCATCGGCAACCACCCGTCCGTTATATTTGTCGGGGCCGATATTGGCGATCGTGACGCCGCCCTCGCCGAGCAGATCCCGCAGCCGGGCGCTGGCGGCTTTCGCCAGCCGAAATTCCTCGGAACATGAGGCCTTCATTTCCGCTGTGTCGATGCCGCGTAGGCGTTTCGCTCAAGACCGCTTGGTTCATGGGACATCGCATCCGCGAGGCGATGCGGGACGGCGATCTCGCGCCAATGGGCGGCGCTGGCCAGATCGTTGAGGCGGACGAAACCTATTTCGGCCCTACCGAAGAAAAGAAGATTTCACCACAGCGGAAGGGGCGGCCTTTCACCAAGGGCGGTCGTACCGGCCCCGCGAGCAAGCGCGCTATCGTCTCTCTGGTCCAACGCGGCGGCAAGGTCCGTTCCTTCCAAGTCGAGAATGCCGACAAAAGCACCGTTGCGAAAATCGTTGCCGAGAACATCGCTCACGAGACCCGTCTGCATACCGACGAAAGCCGCCTTTACACCGTAGTTGGTAGCGAGTTCGCTGCTCATGAAACCGTGAAGCACAGCGCCAAGGAATACGTTCGTGGTGACGTTCATACCAACACCATTGAAGGCGTGTTCTCAATCTTCAAGCGCGGCATGAAAGGCAACTACCAACATTGCAAAGAAAAGCACTTGCATCGTTACCTTGCGGAATTCGATTTCCGTTACAACAATCGCGTCAAGCTGGGTGTTGACGATGTGGCGCGGGCTGACATCGCGCTCAAAGGTATCGTTGGCAAGCGCCTAACCTATCGAACGACTAATTGAGGAAGGCCCGCGATGGCTGAGAAGCCAAAAGCTAGAAAGGCTCCGGCTAAAACAGATGCTGCGAGCAAGCAAAAAGAACAATCCGCGCGGTTCATAAAAGCCGCGCGGGAGATTGGTCTTGACGAGAGCGGAAAGGAATTTGAGAAAGCACTCACTTCCCTGATCGCAAAAACCACAAAGGCGAAGAAGGGTCGGGTAGGGTCATAGTAATCCCAATTTTTTCGGGGGATCTCCGCCCGCCCCATTCAGGATTTACAAGCCTCATTCGCTCACGCGCTTCTGGAGTAAGGATGTTTTCGATGCTTGTCCAGTATCTCTTCTTCTGAATAGTGGGCATGTAGATGTGGTATCAAGCGCTTTTCTTTCCATGGAAAAGGAATGACGTCTGACCATTCGATGCCCTCCGTCTCCCATTTTCTTATCCACCAAGCGTATAAGTCAGCCGCCTGCAACGGTAGAATTTTTTGATCCGATTTGAATGTCGGTCGGTCACCTAAGTTACGGCTAAATTCGCCGCTACTAAGTTTGAGCATGTCCCAATGCCATCCCCACGATTCAACTCGGCGAGCCTCCGATTGATCATCGAATATGAAATCTACCGGCTCATCGATCTGTAATTTTTCTTGGTTCATACTTAGTAGATCGATGATTTTCCTATAGCCGAAATAGTAATGGATTAGCGGCTTCTCTCATGTCTCCAAATTCCGGAGGCCACGGATAGTTAAGTACAAGTTTTGCGAGCGCGTCAGTTCGGATAGAGCATGAGATCGCAGCGGTAACCCCCGACTCCTCTATTGCCCGGTAAAACCAAGCCGCGATCTCCATTTTAGATGCGGCCATCTCGCTCATTTTGAAACAGTTGATGCCGGCCGCATCTAGGCGGCGCTGCCATTCTTTCGAAAACTCAAGCCATGTAGCGGCGGGAGCGATATAACCGGCGATAACCAGTAGGTTGGGGTTCCCGCTGCCGCTTCCGTCTACAAAAGCCTTGAATGCATTGAGCATCAAAATATTCCGCCGCAGCGCCCGATCCCCCGGATAGCCGCAAACCAGCCCAATAATTTGAAGACCGGATTCCTCGGGCGTCACGACTCACCCGCCTTTCGATTGTACGAGCGGGGGTCCGTAAAGTACAATATTGGGTACATATTCCTAGCATAGAGCGAGTCGGGTCATCCGGCAAGCCCACGCAAGCGGTGGCTGAGCGAAAAGCGCGCCGCTCAGAAATCCGATGCGATGCCGTTGCGTTCCCAATCGCCGAACCGCGTCGGTTCGGGACCCTTCGGCCCCAAAACCTCTTTAGCCCATGCAGATGCATCGGTCTGCGCGGCGCGGCGAGCCTCGGCCTCGGCAAGCGCGCGCTGAGCCGCCGGCGTCGGCGACTTGCGCGGGTCCATCTCTGCGCTCCGCAGCAACGCGGACGGCTCGTCGCTCATGCATATTCTCCGGTCAGCGAGACGAAGCGTATGAAACCGTTTCCACAGATCATGCAAATGCGTGAAGATGGTGGCGATTCTTATATTTGGCTTATTCGCATGTCATAAATCTGGATCCGCCGCGACGGACGCACAGCAGATGCGTCCGTCATCCCCTGATCCCCTTAAGCGATGTGCCTGCCTCATGCCGTCCACCAGATTCGCACCGCCGACCGAGGCTCCGGGCCTTGCGGCCCGGCGCATCGCAGCGGATATCCTCGACGGCGTCCTTCACAAGCGTCGCACCCTCGATGAACAGCTCGAGGGCCCCACCGCGCATCCCGCGCTGAAATCGCTTGCCGACCGCGACCGTGCCTTGATGCGGCGTCTGGTGGCGACGATCCTGCGCCGGCTCGGAACCCTCGGCCATTTGCTGTCACGGTTGCTCGATCGCGGCATTCCGACCGATGCGCCGCGCGCGCAAAGCGCGCTTTTGATCGGCGCGGCGCAGATTCTCTGGATGGACGTGCCGGATCATGCCGCTGTCGATCTGTCAGTACGGCTGGTGCAATCCGACCGCCGCGCAGCGAAATATGCCGGACTTGTCAACGCGGTGCTCCGCCGCTGCGCGCGCGAAGGCCAGTCCCTGATCGATGAGGTCCGCTCCGAGTCGCTTGATATCCCGCCATGGCTATTGGCACGTTGGTGCGGACATTACGGCGAAAGCACCGCGAAAGCGATTGCCGACGCGATCAACCACGAGCCCGCCCTCGATCTCACCATCAAAGCCGACGCGGCACACTGGGCGACACGACTGCACGGCGAGGCATTGCCGACCGGAACCGTTCGTACCTCGCTGCAAGGTCCGGTGACGATGCTGCCGGGATTCTCCGAGGGGCAGTGGTGGGTACAGGACGCCGCCGCCGCGCTGCCCGCGCGACTGTTCGGCGATGTCGCCGGACGGCGGGTCATCGACCTCTGCGCGGCGCCGGGCGGCAAGACCGCCCAACTCGCGCAGGCCGGTGCAGACGTAACCGCGATCGACCGATCGCCAAATCGGGTAGCGCGGCTACGCGAGAATCTTGGCCGTCTATCGCTGAACGCGCGGTCGCTCGTCGCCGATGCCATCGACTGGCACGATGATGTCGACGGCGACGGCTTCGACGGCGTGCTCGTCGATGCGCCCTGCTCCGCAACCGGCACCATCCGCCGTCATCCGGACGTGGCCTGGCTCAAGCAGGAATCGGATATCGCGGCGCTGACCGCCCTGCAACAAAGGCTGCTGAAAAAGGCGATCACGCTGCTCAAGCCCGGCGGAACACTGGTCTATTGCACCTGCTCGCTGGAACCCGAAGAGGGCGAACAGGTCGTTGCCACGCTGCTTGCATCCGAACCAGGCATCCGGCGCGTGCCGGTCAGCGACGCCGAAGTGGCCGGACTGTCTGATATCGTGACGCCCGCGGGGGATCTGCGCACTCTGCCCTGCCATCTGCCACACGATGATCCCACGCTGGGCGGACTAGACGGCTTCTATGCGGCACGATTGACCAAGTTCTGATTCGCAAAACGAGGGCGAGAGATTCGCGGCATTTCAAGATGGTGCGTTGCCGGCCTTTCCGGATTACAAGGACTCAGTCCTCATCACTGCAAAGGGATTCGCGGGAATCCTCACACCGAAGGCGCGCGTGTCGGTCGCTCATCGCAGACGCATTTCAATTCTGATCGTCCGCCGTTTCGCTCGTCGGACGATTGCGCGCGCCAGCGACGGGCCTGCGGCGCTTTCGCGGCTATGGCCCGGCCGCGCCGACCGCCTGACCATCGCACCACACGACCTTCGTACGGCCGACGCCACCCGCGCCGCCGAAATTTATGCGGGCCGCTTCGTATTCGCGGGCAAGATCGTCACCTGTCACTCCCGCTCCGTTTTCGACCTCGAACCGCCGTCCGAGGATTGGGAAGCCGCTCTGCTCGGCTTCGGCTGGCTGCGGCATCTCCGCGCCGCCGATACGGCGATTACGCGCGCCAATGCGCGATCGCTGATGGAAGACTGGATCTCGAATCCCGCGCGCAGGCGGCCTGTAGGTCGGCGCGCCGACGTTATGTCGAGGCGCGTGATCTCGCTGCTGTCGCAGGCCCCGCTTGTGCTCGGCGATGCGGATGGAAAATTCTACCGCCGCTATCTGCGCGCGCTTGCCCGCGACATCCGTCTGTTACGTTTCGGCCTGCACGACGCGCCTGACGGCGTGTCACGGCTGCAGGTTCTGATCGCGCTGTGCTATGCCTCGCTGTGTCTTGCCAACCAAGCCCGCACCATCCGCAACGCGACCCGCAAGCTCTCCGAGGAATTGCGGCGGCAAATCCTGCCCGACGGCGGACATGTCTCGCGCAATCCGGGAGCTTTAATCGAACTGCTGATCGACCTGCTGCCGCTCCGGCAAACCTTTGCCGCACGCAACATCGCACCGCCGCCGGCGCTGCTGAACGCCATCGACCGCGTGATGCCGATGCTGCGCTTCTTCCGTCACGGCGACGGCGGCTTTGCGCTGTTCAACGGCATGAGCAGCACACCGTCCGACCTTTTGGCGACGCTCCTGGCCTATGACGACACCCGCGGCATACCGATGGCCAGCATGCCGCACACGGGCTTCCAGCGGATCGACGCCGGCGCGACAATCCTGATCGTCGATGCCGGGCCGCCGCCGCCACCGAACCTCAGCGAGGAAGCGAATGCCGGCTGCCTGTCGTTCGAGCTGTCCTCCGGACTGAACCGGGTCGTCACGAATTGCGGAATGTCCTCGACCGGCCGCGAGACATGGCGCGTCTTCGCGCGCTCGACAGCAGCGCATTCCACGCTGGTCTGCCATCAAACGTCCTCGTGTCAGTTCGTCGAACAATCGGCGATGAAGCGGCTGCTCCAGGGGGCGCCGATTGTCAGCGGTCCGGCCCACGTCGAAACTTTTCGCGAAACCATCGACGACGGCGAGCGGCTGACGGCTTCGCATGACGGCTATCTCGCCCGGTTTGGTCTGATCCATCGCCGTGTGCTGACGATGGCGCCGGACGGCTCGCGGCTGGAGGGCGAGGACATGCTAGCGCCTGCCCCCGGCGGCCGCATCAAAGGCGGCCAGATTCGTTACGCATTGCGTTTTCACCTCCATCCGTCCGTCAAGGCCAGCCGCCTCGATGATGCGCATGCCGTGATGCTGGTTTTGCCAAACCGCGAGGTCTGGACGTTCGAAGCGGCCGACGACCGGGTCGAGCTCGAAGACAGCGTTTTTCTCGCCGGCAACGACGGTCCGCGACGGTCCGCACAGATCGTGATTCACCAGAATGCCCGGGAAGTCCCCCGAGTGCGTTGGGGTTTCGTGCGTTCGACGACGTCGGCCACGGTCACCAACGCCCGCCGTAATGCGCGGCGCGAACCGGAATTGCCACTGTAGACGAAATGTGCCGGCGGCCTCGCCAGAGCAGGCCGGTTTCATCACTGGCAAATTCATGCTAACCGGCTGCGCTAAAGTTGTCGGCTTTGATGGAATCAAAGTCGGCACCGGGCTTCCGTTTTGACGCGTTTTCTTGACGCGAACCGATGCCCTCCTCGCTCGAAAACGCTATGACCTCCCAGGATCGACAATCATGACCGACCGACCGCGCCGCGTGACCCGCGCATTGCTTTCCGTTTCCGACAAGACCGGCTTGACCGAGTTCGCCCGCGCGCTTGCCAGCCTTGGCATTGATCTGGTGTCGACCGGCGGCACCGCCAAGGCGATCGCAGCAGCAGGACTGAGGGTCAGCGATGTCTCCGACCTGACGGGCTTTCCGGAAATGATGGACGGCAGGGTCAAGACGCTGCATCCAAAGGTACACGGCGGCCTGCTCGCCATCCGCGACCATGCCGATCATGCGAAAGCCATGAAGGACCACGGCATTGCCCCGATCGACCTGCTGGTCGTCAATCTCTATCCGTTCGAGTCGACGGTCGACAGAGGCGCTGCTTACGACGACTGCGTCGAGAATATCGACATCGGCGGCCCCGCGATGATTCGCGCCGCCGCGAAAAACCATGATGACGTCGCGGTCGTGGTCGAACCGCAGGATTATCAGACGGTGCTCGACGAGCTCAACGCCAACGCGGGCGCGACCAGGTTGAGCTTGCGCAAGCGCCTTGCCGCGAAAGCTTACGCCCGGACCGCCGCCTATGATGCCGCGATCTCCAACTGGTTTGCGCTGCAGCTTGAGACCGATGCCCCCGACTATCGCGCCGTCGGCGGACGTCTCGCGCAGACTCTGCGTTACGGAGAGAACCCACATCAGACCGCCGCATTCTACCGCACGCCGGAACGTCGCGCCGGCGTCTCCACCGCGCGGCAATTGCAGGGCAAGGAATTGTCCTACAACAACATCAACGACACCGACGCGGCCTATGAGTGCGTCGCCGAATTTGACGCGGCGCGCACCGCAGCCTGCGTCATCATTAAGCATGCGAACCCCTGCGGCGTCGCGGAAGGCTCAAGTCTCACCGAGGCCTATCGCAAAGCGCTCGCTTGCGACCAGACCTCGGCCTTTGGCGGCATTATCGCGTTCAATCGCACGATCGACGCCGACGCCGCCAATGCGGTAGCCGGCATCTTCACTGAAGTCATCATCGCCCCCGATGCGACCGAGGAAGCGATTGCGATCATTGGTAAGCGCAAAAACCTGCGGCTGCTGCTGGCCGGTGGCCTGCCCGATCCGCGCGCGCGCGGCCTGACCGCGAAGACCGTCGCCGGCGGACTTTTAGTGCAGGGTCGGGACAACGCTGTTGTCGACGACATGTCGCTCAAGGTTGCAACCAGACGCGCACCGACCGAGGCTGAGATGCGCGACCTGCGCTTTGCTTTCCGCGTCGCAAAGCACGTCAAGTCAAACACCATCGTCTATGCCAGGGATCTGGCCACCGTCGGCATTGGCGCGGGACAGATGAGCCGTGTCGATTCCGCGCGCATCGCAGCGCGCAAGGCGGAGGATGCCGCGCGCGAGCTGAACCTCACCGAGCCGCTGACCAAAGGCTCGGTCGTGGCGTCGGATGCGTTCTTCCCATTCGCCGACGGAATGCTCGCCTGCGTCGAGGCCGGCGCCACCGCGGTCATTCAACCCGGCGGTTCCATGCGTGACGAAGAGGTGATCAAGGCCGCCGACGAGCACGGCATCGCCATGGTGTTCACCGGCATCAGGCATTTCCGTCATTAGATCACGATGATTTTGAATCGAATCGATCCAAAATCATGAACATGATCGATTCCAGTATTCTGAGAAGCGGGATGCGGGCGGAAAACCGCTTCACACTTTTCCTCATCCCGCTTTAAAGCGAGATACTACACGTTGAGATGGATGCGGGCAGAACGGATGAGACAGGTGATAGGCGGAGCGCTGCTGCTGCTGGGCGTGTCGTCGCTACCTGTGCTCGCGGGCAACGGCGAGGGCATCACCAAGCCGCCGGGCAGAGCGACAACCTGCACACCGTGTCACGGCCGGAATGGAGAGGGCCAGCCGGCAAGGGGCATTCCACGCCTTGCCGGTCTCAATGCGGAATACCTTGAACGTCAGCTCGATGGTTTCAATAACGGCGCGCGCAAGAACCGTGTCATGCTGATGATCGCATCGGATCTGTCCAACGACGAAAGAAAGGCGCTGGCCAACTACTATGCGGGCATGACGACACCGAAGCCCGAAACCACGCCCGCTGATCAAGCCGTGATCGCGGCCGGAGCGAAGCTTGCCGCGACCGGCGATCCCTCGAAAGACTTGCCCGGTTGCGGACAGTGCCACGGTGCAGCGGGCCTTGACGCGGGAGCGAACTTTCCCCGCCTCGCGGGACAGTCAGCCCTTTATATCGAGAAAGTACTTCAGTCGTGGAAGTCCGGCGACCGCAAGAACGATCCAATGGGCGTGATGGCCAATGTCGCGAACAAGCTGACCAACGATCAGATCAAAAGCGTGGCCGCCTATTACGAGAGTTTGCCTGTGGCAGCACCAATTCACGGCTCGGAAACCAAGCCATGAGAGGCAATCCTGTTGCACCCTCGATCCCGGCAGCAGTTGCTCTCGTTCTCGCGGCCACCGGGTTTATCATGCTGCCCAATATTGGGGCGGCGAATCCGCCGGCAGGTACAACGCCCGAACAGCCTGCGGTGCAAAAAACGGAAGCCGCGCGTCCCTCCTACACGCCGCCTGCGGACAGCGACATTCCGGACGGGCCATTCGGCGACATGATCCGGCTCGGCAAAGCGATCGTTCACGATACCCAAAACAATGCGAAGGGCTTCGTCGGCAACGATCTGCAGTGCTCAAACTGTCACCTCGATCGCGGCCGTCAACCGAACGCCATACCGTTGGGCGCCGCTTATCTTCTTTATCCGGCCTATCGCGCGAAGAACGGCCACGTGAATACCTTTCAGGAGCGGCTGCAAGACTGTTTCCGCTTCAGCATGAACGGCAAAGCGCCCCCGTTCAACGACAAGGTACTGGTGGCGCTCGAGACCTATGCGTACTTCCTGGCGAAGGGCGGTCCGACCGGCGTTGCCGTCAAGGGCCAGGGCTATCCCAAGCTGAAAGCGCCAGATCAGCCGGCAGACTATGATCGCGGCGCGAAAGCCTACGCACAGAATTGCTCGTCTTGCCATGGCGCCGACGGCGCAGGACAAAAATTGGCGGGCGGACAAACCGCGTTTCCGCCGCTATGGGGACCGCGCTCCTTCAACTGGGGCGCGGGCATGGCCTCGATCAACAATGCCGCCGAATTCATCAAGGCCAACATGCCGCTCGGTCTCGGCGGCTCGCTGAGCGATCAGGAGGCGTGGGACATCGCAACCTACATGGACAGTCAGGAGCGGCCGCAGGATCCGAGGTTCGTCGATTCGGTCGGGGAAACTCGCAAGCGATTCCACGACGAGCCGACATCGAAATACGGCCTGGTCGTGAACGGCGTCCTGCTTGGCGAGAAGTCGCCGCCGTCAGGGACGATCAACGCGGAGGATTGAACGCGGAAGCACGGCTACTCCCGCACGCGCGACAGCAGTGCAAGCCCCGCGACGAAGAACAACACCAGCACCGCCATGCCCGCCTTCTGGCTAGCGGTGATCGCGGTGATGAATCCGACCAGCAGCGGGCCAACGAACGACGTCACTTTTCCGGTCAGCGCGAACAATCCGAAAAACTGCGCAATGCGATCCTTCGGCGCCAGCCGGATCAGCAACGTGCGCGAGGCCGCCTGCAACGGACCGCCGGCGCCGCCGATCAGGCAGCCGAGGATGAGATAGGCTTTTTCCGCGGGTGCTGCGAACAACCCGCCGCCGGGCACGGGCGGCGCGACCTTCACGAACAGGATCGAATCCTTGTCGACCATCAGGATCGCCACGATCGCCAACAATAAAACAGTCATGCTCGCGGCGATGACGAATTTCGGACCCACCCGGTCGTCGAGCTTGCCGCCGATCCACGCGCCAAGTGCGCCGGCAACCGCGAGCAGAATGCCAAAGGTTCCGATCTGGATGGTGTGCCAGCCGAAGGTACCGGCGGCATAAATGCCGCCGAACGCGAACAGCGACACCAGCCCGTCGGTGTAGATCATGTTGGCGAGCAGGAAGGTCGCCAGCGACCGTCGTTTCGGCAATTCGTGGAGCGTGCCGCGCAACTCGATCAACCCTTCGCGCAGCGCCGCTCGCACCGGACGCTTGGCCGGGAAATCCGGCGTCAGCAAAAACATCGGCAGGACGAAGACGATGAACCAGAGGCCCGTCAGCGGGCCTGTGATGCGATCACCCTGGTGGGTGACGGGATCGAGACCGAACAGCGGCGACAAGCCAAACAGCGTCTTGCCGGTTGTCGGATTGGCGGCGAGGAAACCGAGCACCAGGATCAGGCTGAGGATGCCGCCGATATAGCCGGTGGCCCATCCGGTCCCCGACAGGCGACCGATCTTGTGCGGCGGCACCAGCGACGGCATCATCGCATTGTTGAACACGGTGGCGAATTCGACGCCGATGGTGGCGATGCCGTAAGCGATCAACAGCGGCAGGATCAGGCTGGAGTCACCGGGCTTGCCGATCCACATCAGGCTGGAGCCGAGCACCAATAGCGCGCCGAAGGCCGCGATCCACGGCTTGCGCCGACCGCTGGCGTCGGCGATGGCGCCCAGCACCGGCGAGGCGAGCGCGATCACGATGCCGGCCGCGCCAGTCGCAAATCCCCAAAGCGTTTGCCCTTCCGCCGGTGTCGCCGCCACGAAAGTCGCGAAGTAGGGTGCGAATACGAAGGTCGTGATCAGCGTGAAATAGGGCTGCGCCGCCCAGTCGAACATGATCCAGCTGATAATGGCGGCGCGAGAGGCACAGCCCTCTCCGAGATTCGCCTTGGCTGCCGGTAAGGCTGTCGTCACCGTCATGCCCAATATGTTGTGTCGTATCACGTGGCCGTCTGACCTTGCGCCTGAGTTCCTATAGCATTGCTCCCATCAACAGAGCGACTCCTCCAGATCCGGAACCGAATGGATGATCCACCGCGAGCCGCGTCGGTCCGTATTTTCCGTGATCGCCTTCTGCGTGATCGTAGCATTTGCGCCGCTGTCATGGCCCGCGGTCGCGCAGGATGCACGCGGCACGGCTCCGGCCGCGACCTCCGATGCGGCCCGTCCGGTTGCCGCCAAACACGGCATGGTGGTGGCGCAGGAGCGGCTCGCGGCCAAGATCGGGGCGGAGGTGCTTGCGCAGGGCGGCAATGCGGTCGATGCAGCGGTCGCGACCGGCTTCGCCCTGGCGGTCACCTACCCGCGCGCCGGAAACATCGGCGGCGGCGGGTTCATGCTGATACACCTCGCCGATTCCAGACGCGACATCGCCATCGATTATCGCGAGACCGCACCCGATGCGATCAGACGCGACATCTTCCTCGGCGCAGACGGCGCGCCCGACCCGGCGAAGTCGCGCGATTCCGCGCTCGGCATCGGTGTGCCCGGCACCGTCGCGGGGCTCGCGCTGGCGCTCGACAAATACGGCTCGGGCAAGTTCACCCTCGCCCGTCTTCTCAAGCCTGCGATCACGCTGGCACGCGACGGACTCGAAATCGCCGACGACAACGCCGATACGCTGTCGCAATCGCATGACCGTTTTGTGCGATGGCCGTCCTCGATGAAGATTTTCGCGCATCCCGACGGCACTCCGCTGCGCGATGGCGACCGGCTGGTCCAAACCGATCTGGCCGCGACCCTGACCGCAATCGCCGAGTACGGGCCGAAGGGTTTCTATGAAGGTTCGGTGGCCTCGAACCTGGTGAAGGCGATCGACGCGACCGGCGGGATCATGACGCTTGAAGACCTCAAGTCCTATCGGCCGCTGATCCGAGAGCCGGTTCGTGGCAGGTATCGGGGCTACGACGTCGTTTCGATGCCGCTATCCTCGTCGGGTGGCACCGTGCTGCTTGAATCTCTGAACATCCTCGAAGGCTTTCCGATGCGTGATCTGCATCAGGGATCGCTGGATTCGCTGCACGTGCTGGTCGAGGCGATGAAGCGCGCTTATGCGGATCGCGCGCGCTATCTCGGCGATCCCGCTTTTGTCAACGCCCCGATCCAAACCCTGCTCGCGAAGGACTATGCCGCAAAACAGCACGCCTCGATCGACATGATGCGCGCGACGCCCGCGGCCGCCGTGCTCCAGCCGCCGCCGCGCGAGGGGGACAACACCACGCATTTTTCCGTGGCCGACGCCTTCGGCAATGTCGTCAGCAACACCTATACGCTGAACTTCAGCTACGGCGTCGGGCTGGTGGCGGAGGGCACTGGCGTCCTGCTCAACAATGAGCTTGACGATTTCACCGCCGCGCCGGGCGCGGCGAACGCCTTCGGGCTGGTCGGATTCGAGGCCAACCTGCCCGGCCCCGGCAAGCGACCACTGTCTTCGATGACTCCGACGATCGTTCTGAAGGACGGAAAACCGGTGCTGGTGACGGGATCGCCCGGCGGCAGCCGCATCGTCTCCACGGTCCTTCAGGTGATCGTCAACGTGCTCGACTACGATATGAACATTGCAGCCGCGGTCCAGGCGCCTCGGCTGCATCATCAGTGGCTGCCGGACGAAGTCCGCGCCGAACAGGGATTCCCCGATGGCATCATCGCGGGATTGCAGGCGCGAGGCCACACGGTTGTCGCGCCGATGGGACAGACTTCGGCCAACTCCATCGCCATCACCCCGGACGGGTTGTTCGGTGCGCCGGACCCGCGTACCCGCGGCTCGCATGCTGCGGGATATTGAGTCGGGCGTACCGTTTGAAGCCGAACGATATGGCTCGCAATATTTATCCGGGTAATATTGACGGATTAATTATATCCGGGTAATAAATACCAGCCAACCCGCAGCCGGACACCTCCGATGATGCATGACCAAACCTCCTATTTTACCGCTTTCGAGGGCCAGCGACGGATCGCATCTGGCCCGCTCACCGATGTCGCGCTCGCCGTCAAACACGCGGGCACGCGCACGACCGCTCCGATCGCAATCTACAGCGACGAAACCGGGCGCCCGATCGACCTCGATTTGCGTGGGTCCGACGACGAGATCGCGGCTCGCCTGCGGCAGACCTTGCCGGTGGAAACGACCGAAGCCAGCGGGGCCTCCAAACCGGGCGAACCGCGCGGCCGCGGCCGGCCGAAACTCGGCGTGGTCGCGCGCGAGGTGACGCTGCTGCCGCGGCACTGGGAGTGGCTGAGCGCGCAACCCGGCGGGGCGTCGGTCGCCTTGCGCAAGCTGGTCGACGAGGCGCGCCGCGCCAATAGCGACAGGGATCGCAGCCGCGCGGCACGCGACGCCGCCTATTACTTCATGTCTGCGATGGCGGGCGATCTTGCAAACTTCGAGGAAGCCGCACGCGCGCTGTTCGCCAACGACCGGCGGCGGCTAGCGGCCCTGATCGCCGGCTGGCCAGACGACATCCGCGATCACATCGTCAAGCTGGTGGAGCGGATTTGACATTCGCTCCACGGTCTGGCGCAAACAGACGATCGAGCGGCTGATCTGACGAAACAGGAACGAGCCTTACGCCGCGCGAACCTGCGTCGAAGAAACTTAAAAGGCAAAACAGAACAGATCGATGCGCATTCTCGTTGTAGGAGCCGGCGCGACCGGCGGCTATTTCGGCGGCAGACTGCTCCAGGCCGGTCAGGACGTCACCTTCCTGGTGCGCCCCAAACGGGCCGCTGAGCTGGCGAGCGCCGGTCTCGTCATCAGGAGTCCGCACGGCGACGCGACGCTGACCAATCCGCCGACGGTGCTGGCCAGCGGCTTGAGCGAGACGTTCGACGTCATCCTGCTGAGCTGCAAGGCCTTCGATCTCGATGACGCGATCATTTCATTCGCGCCTGCGGTCGGGCCGCGGACGGCGATCCTCCCGTTGCTCAACGGGATGCGGCACATGGAAACGCTCGATGCGAAATTCGGCCGCGAGCGCGTGCTCGGCGGCCTGTGTTCGCTCGCGGTCACGCTCAACAAGATGCGTGAAGTCGTCCAGCTCGCGCCGATGCAGTCGCTCGGCTTCGGCGAGCGCGACGGCGGCACGAGCGATCGCGTCAGGGCCATCGCTGCGGTCTTCGCCAGCGGCGATTGCGGATCGCAGGCATCCGACGACATCGTGCAGGACATGTGGGAGAAATGGGTGTTTCTGGCGACGCTGGCCGGCGCCACCTGCCTGATGCGCGCGTCCATCGGACAGATTGTCGCCGCGCCCGGCGGCCGGGATTTCATCCTCAGCACCCGCGACGAAATCGCCGGCATCGCGAAGGCCGCCGGTCACCCGCCACGCGAGGCGATTATGACCCGCACCACCGGAATCCTGACGACGGAGAACTCGCCGCTGACCGCATCCATGTTTCGCGATATCGAGGCCGGCGCGCGGGTCGAAGCCGATCATATCATCGGCGATCTCATCACCCGCGCTGAGGCCGCGAAGCTGCCGGTGCCGAAGCTGCGCACGGTCTACACGCATCTGAAGGCTTACGAGAAACGGCGCGAATGACTCCCACGCGGCAAGCCCGCCGGCCAAAGCGGCCGCCGGAAAATCCAGGTCTTTTTTTAGAAGTCCAGGTCCACGTAGGTACGCGACGCCGGGACGCCCGCCAGCCATTCGCTTAGCAACGGACGGAACGAGGGCCGCGACTTGATCCGCGCATACCACGCCTTCGCCGCCTCGTCCTCGACCCACGGTACGTCGCCGAGATAATCGATCGCCGACAGATGAGCCGCCGCGGCGAGATCGGCATAGGTCAACCGATCGCCAGCCAGATAATTCCGCGTTCGCGCCAGCCAGCCGATATAGGCCAGATGATAGCGTACATTCGTCCGGGCAGCGCGCATCACATCGGTCTCCGGCGGGCCGCCGCCGATCTCCTCTCCCATGAAGCGCTTGTAGATGCGTTCGGTCACCAGCGGACCGGAGACCTCCTCGAAGAATTTCTCGTTGAACCAGGCCATCAGACGGCGCACCTCGATGCGCTCGGGCATCGACGTTGGCAACAACCGACGCTCGCCGACACGCTCGCCATAGGTCTCGTCGAGATAGTCCGCAATGATACCGGCGCCGGGAACCGCGGGGATGCCTTCGGCGATCAGCACCGGCGTGGTGCCGGCCGGATTGAGTGTCAGGAAAGCTTCACGCCGCTCCCACACCCGCTCTTCCACCGGCCGGACATCGAGTCCGTGTTCGCCGAGAATCAAGCGAATAAAGCGCGATTGCGGACAGAATGGATGGTGAAGCAACGTGAACATGGGGCCCTTGATAAGTTTGCGATGCTTAAGAAACTATCTCCAAAGCGTTAACGGCAGAGCGTTAGCGGCACGCGCGCCTCCACTGAGCTGTCGAGTAGCGGGTGAAACTGCGTTCGCCCGGGCCAGATTCATGGATTTGGGCATTGCTGCCCTGCGGCGAATAAGCGAGAAGGACACATCGTTCGCAGTCGACTAGAATTCAGGGTAGGCCCTTCCCATGATTTCCGATGTGATCAGAGCCGTGATTCTCGGCATCATTGAGGGCGTCACCGAATTCCTGCCGGTGTCCTCAACCGGCCATCTGCTACTGGCGGAGCGCTTTTTCGATCTCGGTTCGGGGAATTTCTGGAACACATTCACCGTATTGATCCAGCTCGGCGCAATTTTGGCGATTGTGGTCATCTATTTTGCGAAACTGTGGCCGATCGCGCTCGGCATGTTCTCCAACGCCGCGGATCGGCGCTTCGTCATCGGCGTGCTGGCGGCCTTTCTGCCTGCTGTGATCGTCGGCCTGATCGCCGGCAAGTACATCAAGGAACTACTATTCAATCCGTGGGTGGTGTGCTTCTCGCTGATCGTCGGCGGCGCGGCTTTAATGTGGGTCGATCAGCTCGATCACCGGCCGCGCGAACACGACGCCACGGCCTTTCCGCTGCCGATGTATATATGGATCGGCATCGCACAATGCGTTGCGATGATTCCCGGCGTGTCGCGCTCCGGCGCCACCATTGTCTCCGCGATGCTGCTCGGCGCCGACAAGCGCGCGGCGGCGGAGTTTTCGTTCTTCCTCGCGATCCCCACCATGATCGGAGCGTTCGCTTATGATTTCTACAAGAACCGCGCCGATATGACGACCGACGATCTCGGGCTCGTTGCGATCGGCTTCGTGACGTCGTTCGTCACGGCAATCATCGTGGTCAAGGCATTCCTGAGCTACGTCACGCGCAATGGCTTTACGTTCTTCGCCTGGTGGCGGGTGATCGTCGGCACGCTCGGTCTGATCGCGTTGGCGCTGGGACGGTAGAGTCTCGCCGGACCATCATCATCGCGAGCGCAGGATCAACTCGGAAGTCCACGAAGCTCATCGCTTCGTCGCTCATACGCTCTCAACGATAGAGGTCACGCCCCCTTCGGCGCGAACTGACCGGCCTTGCGGAAGCGCCAGAGATATTGCGGCACCACCGCCTCCATCGAGTCCGGTGCGATCCCGAGTCCTTGCAACGTCAGGCCCGCGGCCGTCGCCGCGTCGGAAACGACGTTGTCGGTCTTGAGCAGCGTAACCTGATCCGGCGTCAGCTTCAGTGGCCCCGGCGCGAACTGCAGAAACATCGCTTGGAGCCGGGCAATCGCGAACGGCAGTGGCACCAGCATCCGCTCCCGTTCGATGACGCGCAGGATGATCTGCATGATCTCGCGCATCGAGAGCACCTCGGGGCCGCCGAGTTCATAAACGGCGCCCGCTTTGGTCCAGCCGTCGACCGCGTTGGCCACGGCGGTTGCGACGTCGCCGACATAGACCGGCTGCATCCGGGTCGCGCCGCCGCCGATCAGCGGCAGCATGGGTGACATCCGCGCCAGCGCGGCAAACCGGTTGGTGAACTGGTCCTCGGGGCCGAACATCACCGACGGCCGTAGGACGGTCGCAGACGGCACCGCCGCCAGTACCGCCCTTTCCCCAGAGGCTTTGGCGCGGGCGTAGGCCGAGGCCGATGTCGCATCGGCACCGATGGCCGAGACATGCACCATGCGGGCGCCGGCGGCCACGGCTGCCTCCGCAATGGTGGCGGCGCCTTTGGCCACCACGGCGTCGAAAGTCTGCCGTCCGTTCTTGGTCAGAATGCCGACCAGATTGACGGCCACGTGGGATCCCCGCATGGCCGCGCCGACCGACCCCGGATGGCGCAGATTGACCTGCACGGCATGGATCTGGCCGACCTTGCCGAGCGGCTGCAAATGTCCGGCCAGTTCAGGGCGCCGAACACCAACCCGGATACGGTAATCCCGCTTGGCGAGAGCGCGCACCACATACCGGCCGAGGAAGCCCGAGCCTCCGAAAACCGTGACGAGCGTGTCCGAATGCGATGCCATGATGCGGTCCTCAAGGGCGATAATTTCAGGTCTAGGGAATGGATATTCCGCCGTTCCGCGATACGTCAACCGGCGGACCGCTCAGCCGGCTATTGAGGACGCCTTCAAGGATTTGACAAGCGCGCGGCCGATGCCTACTAACCCGGCCGGGCCCAGGTGGCGGAATTGGTAGACGCGCTGGCTTCAGGTGCCAGTGGCTGCAAGGTCGTGAAGGTTCGAGTCCTTTCCTGGGCACCATCGGTTCGTAAGTAACTGATAATCGAGCACAAATCGGTCTGCAATCACCCGAGTGTAGCACACGGGTGAGGCACATTGGCGCTTAGAACTGCCAGACCGACGAAGCGGCGACGATCGTCGCATCACCAATTCAGGAAGCGCGTGCCCGCCGACGTGCTCGCGTTGGCGTTCGGTCAACGCGTCACCTTCCACCTGCCTACGGGCAGGAGTGAAGGCGCTCAGATAGCCGTCACCGTCCGACCGGAAATCTCATTCTCATTGCGGACGCCAATTGCGATCCTCGCAAAAGAGCGTCATGCGGTCGTTGTCTCCCAGTTTGAACGGTGGTGCAGCGCGGTTCGTGCCGGGCAGCCGGATCAGGGCGACGATGTGTCCGCATCCTCGCCCGACGAACAGACACCCCTAACCTTTGAGTCGCTCTGGATACGCTGGGAACGGGAAGCGAAGCCCGCCCCGAGCACCGTTTCAACGTGGTGGGGCTACGTGCTGCAATTTCAGCGGCACCTGGGACATGACGATCCGCGCCGTGTCACTCCGGACGATGTGGTGGCGTGGAAAGACGCCTTATTGGCTCGTGGGCTCACAAGCGTGCGCGATGGGCATCTCGCGGCGGTCAAGACGCTATTCAACTACGGCGTTCGTAATCGGCTGCTGAGGCGCAACGCGGCCGAGGGGCTGACCGCCGTCCGGAAGACACCGGCTGGCAAGCGCAGGCTTCCCTATACGGACGACGAAGTTGCGCGGCTGCTTGCGCTGGCGGACCGCGAAACACGACCCTCGCGCCGCTGGCTACCCTGGCTCACCGCATTGAGCGGTGCTCGTGTCGGCGAGATCGCCCAACTATGGGGCAACCGCGTCGTCGAAATTGACGGTATCCCCGTCATGAGAATCGCACCGGCAGCCGATGGTGGCACAATCAAGAACGTCGGGTCCGAACGTGATGTCCCGATCCATCCGGCCATCATAGATCGCGGCTTTCTCGACTTCGTCGGGACGAAAGCTGGCGGACCGCTGTTCTATCGTGGCACGCCCAAAAAACGTCCCGCCAACGGCCGGCCTCCGAAGCACGCATCGAAGGGCGTGGCGAATCATCTCGCGACGTGGATTCGCGAACAGGGTTTCTGCGATCCGAGGAAAGACCCGAGTCACGCGCTCCGGCACTGGTTCAAATCCAAATGCCTCGCGCTTCGCATGCAAGACAGCGTTGTGGATGTCATCCAAGGCCACACGCTCAAAGGCGGGGCAGCGGCTACTTACAGACACATCTCTCTCAGGACGATGGCAGACGCCATCAACCGGATTCCCGTTCCCAAAACCGAAAGGAGGCAAGACGACTGACGGCCGGCATGCGCCGCCCGGTAAGCTTGCGGCGTTATTTTTCACAGCATGAAATAGAGGAAGACCTAAGATGAGCGACGAGAAGAAACTGAAAACGGCCGAAGAAATTTACATCACCGATATGATTACTAGTCTCAAAACTGGCGAGACGACGGTCGATTATATCAAAGGCCTCGCGGATCAATTACGTGATTCCGAGGGGATTATGATGGGGCCGACAGACAGCGATCTTTGCGCCGCCGCGCTGGACAGGCTTGCAGCAAGCCTCTGAGGTCTGGCCCGGTGGCTTGATCCGACCCAGAAACCCCGCTTCGGCGGGGTTTTTCTTGTAGTCAACCCGTTCAATGAAGAAAGTTTGACGGCTGTTTTTGTTTTAGAACAACCACTTAGCCGTCATTTCATTTTGGGGATACTCGAATAGCCCCGACAAACTCGGACACATCTGCTCAGATCGAGCAATCGAAACTCAGAGAGGGAATAGCTATGGACATCACTCTCCTTACGGAGCGGGAAGTAGCCGATTTCATCGGCAAGAGCACCAAGACGATGCAGCGGTGGCGCGCGCAAGGCCGTGGTCCGGTCGCGATGCGGTTTGGCCAATCCGTAATGTACACGCGCGAATCGGTCGCGTCCTGGATGCGCGCTCAGCAAATCCGTCCGGGCGGAAAGCCAGCATAACCGCAACAAAAAGGCCGCAAGCGTGCCACCGCTGCGACCTTTGAATTTGGAGTCTTCCTGAAGTGTCTCACATTACCAACGCGCCCCGCGCGCATCAAGATAAGTCCGATCACCCTCAAAATTTCATTTGCTTGAAGAACGGTCGCTGGCGTCCGGTTGATGTGCCGCCCGGCACGTTCGCAGTGATGTATCGAGGCCAATACCGCGTCGTGTTCTCGCGCGCCGAAACCGATGAAGAATATTTCCGCAATTATGCGGAGATGCCGTTTCGGCTGAAGCTGCACCGATCGCGACGCTACGCTCCGGGCTATTTCATGTTCAAGGTCGTCACGCGGATCGGAATCTACGCCGTTGGCGATCGGTGGGACTTTCGCGATTACGACGCGAATCGATACGGCTCACCGCGCGAATACTGGATTTCAGAGTGCGAGCGGATGCTCGCCAATCCGAACCGCTGTATGAACTCGGATAGCTGGCTCGCGAGTCAGGGGCCGCGCCAATGAACGCCACCGAGTTTGAAGAAGTCGCGCTTGCACTCGTTGAGCGTGGCTTTAGTCCGCTGCCGATCGCACCGGATCAGCGACCGGCACATGAGGATCCTCATGTGCCGGAAGGCAAAGCGCCCGGTTTGCGCAACGCTGACGGCAGTTGGCGATTCATGCTGCATTGGGAGGGGTGGTGCTACGAGCAGGTCTCCGCGCATCTGGTACGAGCATGGGGGCGCATGATCGGCACCGCCGAAGACGCCGGCGTCGGCGTCGCTTGCGGGCGTGGCCTGATCTGCATCGACATCGATCAGGAATATTTGCTCGATCCGATCCTCGCGATGCTGCCACCGTCCCCGGTGCAGAAGAAAGGTCGCAAGGGCATCTCGCTGTTCTATCGCGGCGACACCGAGAAGATCAGGTCGCGCAACTATCGCACCAAGGAGCGCATCGGCCTGCTCGATCTGCTCGCCGAAGGTAAGCAGACGGTCTTGCCTCCATCGATCCACCCCGACACCAACGAGCCTTACTTCTGGTGGACCGATGCCACGCTCTGCGACACCCCGTTGTCAGAGCTTCCCGAACTGCCGAACGACATCGCTGATCGCCTCGCCGAAGTCCTGAAGCCATATGGGTATGACCCGGAAGCCGAGAGGCCGGCGCTGGCACGGGGCGAGACCCCGGAGCGCAGCGCTGGGGCTGCAAAGGCAAGCAGTATCTGGCGCGAGGCCAATGACGATGCGCTCGCCAATCTCGACTGTTGGGTGCCCGAGCTTCATCTTTACCGGTGGCGGCGAAAGCCTGGCGGCTATGAGGCCGTCGCGCACTGGCGATCATCCAGCACTGGGCGGGCACTGGAACTGCGCAAGCGGAATCTCAGCATCGTCCGCAAGGGCATCGAAGACTTCGGGACGGGCGAGAAGTTCACGCCGATCGATCTGGTCATGAAGGCGCGCGGCTGTGATACGGACACCGCGCTGGGTTGGCTGCTCGAACGACTTCCGGATGACACGCCGAAAATCATGCTGGTCAACGGGCCGAAGACGCTTGAGCGCATTCGCGCGCGGGAGGAAGCGTGATGGGCGAACCCATGCTGGTCAATGGACCGAAGACTATCGCGAGAATCCGGGAGCAGGGTCGTGAACCGCTCATTGAGAAGCCGCCTCACGACAACGATAACCGGCCGCGCATTGCTACCAACGCACCGGGCTCATCATTCAAACGCTTCGTTCCTAGGCAGTTCGAGGTCGCCGAGTACCTGATTAAGGGTATTCTCCCGCTGCACGGCGTTGCAGTTCTCGGCGGGCAGTACAGTGCCGGCAAGACCTTTCTTGCGATGGACATCGGGATGCACCTCATCCACGGGACGGAGTTCCTTGGACGCAAGACGAAGCACGGCGCGGTACTATGGATTGCTGCGGAAGGCGCGGGCATCGTGGAGCAACGTATGGAGGCCGCGAGGCTGGCGAAGTTCGAGGCTTGCATTGATGCAACTCACTTCCCGTTCCTTTGGAGAGAGCCGAAGTCGGAGAGGGACACCGATGCCATTTTGGCCAGCCTTGGTACCATGATCCGGGAAGCGAAGAACGAATGCGAAGAGCTTCATCCTGACCGACCTCTGCGGCTTGTCGTGGTCGATACGTTGCCAGCTTATTTTTTACTCGAAAACGAAAACGACAACGCTGAAGTCGCAACCTTCGTGGCGAAGCTTGGCAAGATCGCGCGGGATATGAATGTCCTGATCATGCCGATTCATCATGTCGGCAAGAACGCGGATGGTGGACTCCGGGGAGCAAGTGCACTCGGCGCAGGCGCGGACGCTGTGCTTGCTGCTTTGGCGGATATCCATCCCACGACCGGGCAAGTAACTGGACCGCGTACCCTATCGCTCGCGAAGACTCGGGGCGGCGTTCCGGGCTCGCTGACAACGTTCACGATCGACGAGGTTGTGATCGGGGTTGATCGGGATGGCGAGGGTATTCCGGTCGGTTATGTGCAGTACGCTCCTCTGGAAACGAGCAGCAAGGGCAAGACCAAGCCGCTCACGCGCGGTGACCGGTGTTTCTTCGCCGCGCTCGACGAAATCAGCCTGGCTCACGGTAAGGAACACCGGGTGCATGGCGATGGCCCTGTGGTTCGCGCTGTATCCCGCGAACATGTGCGTAAGGAATTTGCCCGACGCTATGTCGAAGATGGTTCAGGCAATGCCGGCTCAGGTGAGCGCAGCGCATGGAAGCGAGCGTTCGATAACGCCATGATGGCGGGCACCGTGGCCGGCTGGCAGCCCAATGCCGAGAATGCATTGATTTGGCGGGTATAGCGTCCCCCGGATTTTATATATCTTAGGGACGCCCGGGACACGCCTATTTATCTTGTTGAAGATATTGAACATTTAGCGTCCCCAAATCCATTCTCACTTTAGGGACGCTAGAGACGCTGGCAAAATCCGACCCCACCACCCCTTTAGGGGTGGGTGGGTAGGATGCCCAAAATAACAAGCGTCGCAGCGTCCAGGTCCTATAGGGGGACGCTTTTTGGGGACGCTAAAACACGATATATTTCAATTACTTAAAAAGTAGCGTTTCATGCGAATGATTCGCAGTGGGGACGCTTTGAGATGGGGCGCGCGCCCTGCCGTCCGCTTGAGGCAATCAACATGCAACCAATGCCCGTGACCTAAACACCGGCCGTTTCTTGCGGAGTGGGATCGATTTGGCCACACCGTCGTAACTTGCTGGCGCTTCTGCGGGACCGCTATCGTTCTCCAACAGAGCAAGCGTAACGCGAATACTTTGCTTGCGGGGTTCTCCCACGCCGCCAAACACGAGTAATATCTGTTCAACATGAAATAGCTGGGGAGCTATCTATGTGGACATTTGTTGCGCTGGCGGCACTCTTCATCGGTTTGGCTGGGCTCATTTCGATCATCATCCCGTTACGATTTGTGGGGATCAAGAGCAGGCTTCGCGGTCTCGGAATTTTGAGTGCGTCATTTGTTGCTCTGATCATTGCTTCAGTTCAGCTTGCCCCTGAGAAGAGTGCGACCGCTGCCAGCCCCGCCGCGTCGAACGCGCCTGCTCAAATGATTGCTACTGCGTCTGGCGAGGTTCATCCTCATGACCAGAATCGCTTCGTAAAGGCTGTCGAAGGCTCGCGCGACGAATATCGGGCCGCCGATACCGACTTCAAGAAAGGGGCAACCCGCCCGGCACGTGCGAAGAATCTCTGCCGATCAGAAATAAAAAAGAACATTTCCGATTGGATTGGAAAAGTTACGACGCTCACCACCAATAGCGACGGCAAGGGTGTGATTGGAGTTAGCATTTCCGATCACGTCACTTTAACGACGTGGAACAATTCGCTTTCCGATATTGGAGACAAAACGCTCGTTGAGCCCGGCACAAGTGTCTTCTCACAACTCGGCGAATTGCAGAAGGGCGATGAGGTCAAATTCTCTGGCGGTCTTGTTTCCTCGACCACGGATTGCTTCAAAGAAGGAAGCATGACGTTGCACGGCTCAATGAGCGATCCGGAGTTCATCTTGCGATTCAGCCGGATCGAGAAGCTTTGAGAAGTTGGTGTTGTAGGTCTTACAGCGCGCTGTGCTCGCTCTGTAAACCAGGAGAAGCGGGCAACACTGCTAGCATCTGCCAACACCAGCCAGCGCGCCTCTAAATCGATCTGAGGCGCATCTGATCGAGCTGCCCGCAAGGACGTAACACGAAGCGTGATCGATTATTGGCGAGCAAGAACGCAAGCACAGCGAACAAACGTTCGCGCGACGATGCGCATTGAAACGATAAAGATTGGAAAGGGACGCGGATCGAAAGGGTATCGAAGCGAGCCGTTTTTGGTCCCTCGATTTCAATCGAACGCGCGATGCGGAGCGACCGGACCATGCCCGCAGCCATGATCCGCGACCACGCGGTGACGGTCGTGCGCAGCCTTCATCAACCTGAACGCATCTGAATATAATTCTCTCAAACGCACGATTGAAAGAAATTTATTCTATTATTGCGATGCACAAAGGTAAAAAGGTACTTCCAGACGGTACCCGGGTAGCGGGTGACGCGCAACTGCCAGATAGTGGTAGGTACAAAAAAATAAAAGTAGGTTGTTGTTCTTACGATCGAGGCCGACAGCGGTGGTGCGAGCGATTTAAAGACAACTGAAATGGGCTCCATTTTGATGGCGCCATGGGCGATCCTGCGTACAGATTCATCAGCGCAGTTTCTGAAAATGCCTCGCTATCATCCTTACGATAGAACCCAAGGTCCTCTCTACCTTCGGCCGCTCAACCCTCGCGCGCAGCGCGCATTGACGGTTCCGACGAACGCAGTGTCGGTGGCCAGATTGCTGTTCTCTCTGCTGAAGGCGAATGGCCGATCTTATGACGAAGTTGCCGAAGCGTCAGGAATTTTGAGAAGCACTCTGAAGTCTTGGCGGCACCGCACGGCACCAACTTACTCCTCAATCGAAGCGTGCTTCAATGCAATCGGCTGGCACTTTTTTCCGTGCCCGAAGGTAGAGACTCTGCCCAGTGAAATCGCGGCAGACCTCGCGCGACTCGCCGCGAAGATGAAAGCCGACCTCCCTGAGGTGTGGTCAGCATTGGGAGAACTTGCGGCCGATCAAACATTCCTTCGTGAACGCGCGAAGGAGCGCGTTGAGGCGCGCGAGGCTGAGCGCGTCGCACTACGAAATGCCCGCATCGCCAGCCGCGCCGCAAACGACAAAACCCGTCGCCGCCGCAAGTCTCCCGCAAACGACAACACTAAGCAAGCCGAGAGCGCCGCTTAGGGTATCTCGAACCGCCCCGACAAGCGTCTCAGCTTTTCCCATACTCCGACCGTTGCTTGGTTCATTTCCTCACCAAGTAACGCCAGTGAAAAGACTGGGCCGGTGCGTTTCATCTACAATGCACCGGCCATTTTTCGGAATGGACACGATGACTCGCTTTCTTTCTCGCACCCAAGCGGCCCGGCGCTGCGGTCGTTGTCACCGCACCATGCGCAACCTGGCCAAGCGCGGCGAAGGGCCTCCGTTCTTGCTGATCGGAGACCGTCCTGCCTACCCAGAGGCCGCGCTTGTTCGGTGGTTAGCCGACAATATGCATGGAGACTCGCAATGGGCTTGAGTGCGTATATCGACGAGCCGTTGATTGCTCGCCAAAAGCGGGCCAGCGCATCAATGCCGGCAGCCGAAGCTGATCAGACGCGTCGTGCGGATGCGGCCGCGCAACGTGCAGAAGCGGCTGAACGTCGCGCCATCGCCGCCGAACAGAGGGCAGCCGCCGCCGAACGCCGCGCATCCGAGTATCCCCCAGCGAAGCCGACGCAGCAAACGACCGCACCTACGCCGGCCCAGCGGCACACTCCAAAGGAAATCCCGGTCATGACTGCAAACCAGAAAATTCTGTTTCAGTCGGTCGCGGCGACCACGGAGCGGCTGGCATCGGCACGGCAATCTCTCGAGGATGCGAGGAATCTCGCTCGCGCCGGATTCGCCAGTGACGTCGTCTTTGCACTGCATGTCGAAGCCGGAGCGTTCCATGCCTGGCTCAGGGCGAGCGAAGCATTCCAGGCGTGCCGGGACTAAAGGCATGACCCGAAAGAACGCCATTCGCGCGGCACAGCTTGCGTCACAGACGTATGCTCGCGCGAGAAAGCAACTCATTGAGGCAACAGCGCTCCAACGCGACACGGTAGCCGCTGCCGCGAACGAGTATTCCGCAAATCAACTTTGGCGTCGCTCACTCGCGGCGCTCAACACCTGACAGAAAGAAGAGAAACCATGGGTATCCTCGAAAAGTTCTTCCCCGCTAAGACCGCCATCACGTCTGCAACCATCGCGGCGGAAATTGAGCGCGCCGAAAGCGAACTCGCCAACCATCGCGCAAAGATTCAGGCTGCAAACGTCAGTGTGGCCCTTCTTTCGGATGAAGCTCACATCAAGATCGAGAACGAAATCTCCGCAGACCGCCGCGCCATCACGCGCCTGGAAGCACGCGTATCGCTTTTGAAGGATGACCTTCCTCGCGTGGAAGCCGAAGAAGCAGCAGCTCAAGCCGCAGCCAAGGATGAGGCTCTGCGCAAGCGCGCCGAAGCGTGTCGGAATGCGAACACGAAGGAAGCTAAGGTATTGCTTGCATCCTACACGGAGCACGCCAATGCCATCGCGGAAATTCTTGCGAAGTTGGCCGAGGTCAACACGGAAACTGCCGCCGTTAACATCGCCTTGAGTCGCAACCCGGTCGCTGACAGCGTCGTCAGCTACGATACCCTCTACCGGAAGCATCCGGACCGGGAAGCAACTGAACGGATTTGCTTTCGAGCCGGACACTACGAAGTACCGCTGTCCGGCATTCATTTGCCCCCCGCTTTTGCTGGGGGCAAGGCTCACTGGTCCCGGTCATAAGCGAACCTGCGCACCCCGTCGAAATCGGCGGGGTGATGCATGACAAGCTCAGAGTGGCGTCGGCAATGCCGACACCGCCGGTCAGATGGGCAGCAAGGCTAGCGGTTGCCTTGCGCAGTTCGTATGTCGTCCGCGACCGTCGGGACCGGCGGTTTCATGCTCATCTCTGCGACTGCGTCTGCGTTGCGGTATTCGACGAATGCGTGCCGCTCCCAGTGTAAAAGCTGGAAAGGCTGACCAGTAGCACGAGGATTGCACCTCCGATAATCCAGCCTGTTTTGACGCTGCTCATAGTGTTCGTCCTCCATATGAAATATCATTCGGACTACCATGCTGCGCGGGCCGCGCACGGAGCGAGCGAACGCACTGGCGATCTACACCCATATGCCATGGCGGGACGGGGTTGCACGGCGCTGCCCGGACAAGCCAATGCTGCCCCCCGATCTAGTGGACCACAAGAACCGGAATATGCGCAGTAGCAACAACCTCGGTAGTCTGGCTGCCCAAAAGGACCCTCTTGATTCCACGGTACCCATGGGAGGCCATGACGATCAGGTCACACCCCTGCGTTTTCGCAGCATCAACGATAGCTGCGGCCGGTGAGGTATTCGAGATATGAAGTGTCTCGACCGTCAGTCCCATTTCTCTGCCGCCGCTTTCGCTGCGGAAAGGATAGCTTGTGCATGCCGTGTGTTGGCATCTTTAAGCCGATCCGGCTCCATACCCTCCATACCCCATGCGCTGATAGAAGGAACTGGAAATGGCTCCGTCACAGTGATGATTGTAACCTTGCTGGCGTTTTCGTCGGCCAGCGACAAGCCATGGTCGACACCTTTCTGCGCCAGTTCGGAGCCGTCAGTGGAAATGAGAATGTGAGCGTACATGGGTAGGACCCCTCGCACTCAGAGATTCTGCGACGATCATAGCATCACATCTCATCTCAACAAGCTGCCCGGTTCTGTAACCAGAGGTTTCCAGTGGCTCCAGTTTTTCGCGAGCCTAACCTGAACCTTTTGACGGGTTCGATCGTCTCATTATCGCTGGGGGATTTCAGGGCCCAGTGCGTAAAGACAGCGCCGTCTGCGAACATACTCCGCCGTGCGGCGTTGTGTGTTTTTTGGCGTTAGCAGCCAAAGCAAAAACCCGCCGACGAAGAAACTCGTCGACGGGTTTGGGATGGGACAAGGGGGATTGCTTACCTGTCCTTTTCGGATGATGCGTGACGCATCAGGCCAAATTCAGTCGATTCGACTTCCACTACCAAGCACGCTTACGCGAAGTGAAAGTCATGCTGATTGAAATCGGTTAGCTTGGCATTCTTCAGCGTTAGCGAGTCATTCCCAGTGGAAATGACGACGTCCTGACCAACTTGGCTTGCGTGAGAAAGGACATCCGCAAAACTGTCGAACACGCTTTTGCTGAACTCGATCGTATCGTGATTCCATCCGACTGCATCGAAGTCTTTGATGGTGTCATTGCCGAAATTATCGGCGAACACAAATGTATCATTGCCGCCGTTGCCAACGAGGAAGTCGTCGCCAGTCGTGCTCTTTAAAGTGTCGTTTCCGGTCGAGCCCACTATCGTCTGGCCCGAAGTAGGAACGGTCGGCGCAGCTGCGCTGGAAGCACCGATCTGCCCGTCACCGTTGAGATCCTGATGGAAGCTCGTCTCAAGCGATTTAAGGCCAGAGCTCGTACCCGAGACGACGCCGCCCGACGTGGAGCCGGTCAGGGTACTGACATGGGAAACGTAGTTGCCGTTGTTGTCGGTGTTCCAGGCCGTGTACAGACCGGTGCTCGCCTCCTTCCAGGCAACCTGATAGCCCGTCGTCGTCTTCTCCGCACCAATTGGTGCCCAGGTACCATCTGTCCCGTCCACAAAAGCCACACCATCAACCTTCAGCGAGGGGCCCGATCCGCTGCTACTGTTGAGATAATATTTGTCACCGCTCTCAACGAGACTTGTCGCACCAGCCGACTCGATTATTTTACCAGAAGTTGGCGTTGGCGCTGTCGTTGGCGCTGACACTGTGATCTCGCTGGCTGCGGAGGCAGAGCTGGTATTGCCGGCGGCGTCCATTGCCTTGGAGGTGAAGTTGTGACCGCCATTGGCCAGATCATTGGCCTCAAAGCTCCAGGCGCCGCTGCTGTTAGTTGTCGCGGTGCCGATCTGCTTATCAGCGTCGAAAACCTTGACGGTACTAGATGCTTCAGCGGTCCCTTTCAGTATGAAGTCGTTATTCGCCGTCGTGCCGCTGACCGCAGCGCCGCTCGTCGAGTAGATTCCCATCTTCGGTGCGGTAGGCGCAAGAGTGTCGATCGTAACGGAGATAGCTTCCGAGGCCGCACTGGTCTTACCGACCGAGTTCGTATCCGTCGCCGTCAGCTTATGGAGGCCGTCACTCAGTGCCGACGTGGTCAGGCTCCACTGACCGCTGCTGTTCACCTGTGCGGTGCCTACCTTGCTCACGCCATCGAACAAATTCACAGTGGTGTTGACAGGAGCTGAACCCGTCAGCGTCAAGGTGTTGTCGTTGGTAATACCGTCACCGATTTTACCGCTGTCTGTCGAGTAGGAAGCGATATGGGGCGCAGCTAGTGTCGTACCCGGCGTAGGCGCAGGTGCCGGCGCCGTCGTACCACCCTCCACCGGAGAGGGCGGCGAAATAAGAGCACCCGGAACGAGTTCACCGTTCACGATCGTTGCGTAACGCACATTGTCCCATTGGGTGATGTGTATGTCCGCATTAACTTCTTCAAGAAGGAACGGATTGTACTTGAACGGCCCCACAAAATACACGTCTTTGAGAGAGAGATAGAGATCGTCCGCATCAGCGGCCATGCGTAACCCATATGGCCCACCTTGGAACACCACATTGTTGAACGTAAACGTGCCACTGTAATCATCTGCAATAAACATCCCGGCAGTCGCGTTATCGTTATGGGATACAATTGCCGTGTTGGTGATGGTTACGTTACCAGTGCTGCCAGGGGCATAAGCCTGAATGCCATCCGCGTGATCGCCCGACAATCCCGTCGTCTCAATGTACGAATTATTGATGACGATGTCGCCGCTTCCTCCAATGCGAACGCCCTCTCTTGAGTCGATTCGAACGTCATCGAGAGTGAATGAGCCACCCCCCGAGACAGAAGTGGCATCAGCAGTAGAGCTAATACTTTTATTCGAAAGTGTCGCGCCATTATTAAGCGAAACCGAACCCGAATTAGCATTGTCGCTAAATAGCGGATCATTCCAGCTCAGCGGAATAGTTGCCATCCACACTTCTCCTGATAGCTTCGATAGTTTCCCCATGGCACGCGCCCCATCGAGGTCCCCCGGGGCGACGACACCAACGAAATGCGCCCATCAGCGCAGCGTTGCTCTATTTATCGGCGGGGGCATTTTTGGGACGACATGATGACCATCTACGTTCGTGCGTAGATCGAAATCTCAGCGCAGGTCATCGAGTTCCCCGATGAAGCGTCGGTAACGTGCGAACCCGCCAATGAGGGGACTCACCGGCGGGTTCT
Source organism: Nitrobacter sp. CN101 (assembly GCF_055390255.1). Taxonomy (NCBI): domain Bacteria; kingdom Pseudomonadati; phylum Pseudomonadota; class Alphaproteobacteria; order Hyphomicrobiales; family Nitrobacteraceae; genus Nitrobacter; species Nitrobacter sp. CN101. The sequence continues at coordinate 354,437 of NZ_AP038833.1, read as the reverse complement.
GGGGAGGACGGATCGGAGAAAGGCCCGCCCATTCTTTAATCCTAGCAATCGTGAGTTGTTCCCGAAAGAGAAAGCCCGTCTTGGGGTTAACGACTGCATGTCGCTAATTACATCCGCTGCCATCTGATTCGGTTGCGCTGATGTTAGTCTGCTCGCGTGGCTCCTTCACCAGCTTTGCCAACGCCCTCTCGTTCCTGCCGCCCGAAGGGCGGCGGATCGTTGGGGCAGTGTCGGGTCATTGTCAGTGCCGCACGTGGGTGCTACACAGCGCGCCGTTGGGATGATTGGTAGACGCGCTGGCTTCAGGTGCCAGTGGCTGCAAGGTCGTGAAGGTTCGAGTCCTTATCCTGGGCACCATTTCATTGAAGACCTCTTTCCTCTTCAATAAGTTAAGCCCTATCAGAGTGTTGCGCTTGCCCGGCTGTGTAACAAGGGTGAGTAACAATGCTGTTTCGGCTGGTCGGTTCGATGAAGCGCGATGGCTCTCGCATTCCGATTTTCGTGTAGCGGATTCCCGTAGATGCGCGCATCACCAGGCTACCGCACTCGCGGCGAGCTCTATCGCATTTGGGCAGACGGTGAGAATCGCGCCCGGAGCCCGTTCCAATGAGCAAAAGCCCGGAGGGCAAAGCGGATTTCCGATGAGTCGCGAGGGTTCGCGGAATCAATACGATCTGCGGCGCATTCCTGTAGAATAGCGCACTGCTGACTCGGACAAGGCGGCTTCAACGAAAGGGTGGGAAGAGGCGCGCCGCAGCTGAGTCATAAGTAGGAAAAAAGCGATGGAAGCGATTTCGCAAGTTGCTCTCGCGGTCGAAAGAGGCGCAACGACGGTTCGTGGCATTATCGACGTGACCGGATTGTCTCGTCTGAAAGTCGAACGCGCATTGCAATCGCTTGAGAAGCAGAAGCGGATTATTCGCGACAGTGCAGGCTTCAAGCCAACCGGCATGCCGACGAAACCAAACGTCCGGCAATGTGGATCGTGCAACTGCTGTTGCGATATCCTCGAGGTGACAGCGGTCGCAAAACCGGTGAATGAGTTATGCAAGCATTGGGAGACCGACAAAGGATGCACCATCTACAACGATCGTCCTCAAATGTGTCGATCGTTCACGTGCGCCTGGCTGCAAGGTCATTTCAACGACGACTGGTTCCCCGAGAAGGCTCGCCTGGTGATGCATTTCAGCGAGAACACGGTCAACGTTCAGGTCGATCCCGAATATCCCGACCGATGGCGGCAGGAGCCGTACTTCAGCAAGCTGTGCGAGTTGTCACTCAATGGGATAAGGGCGAGAGGAAGCCCCGGCTATGCCACCCTCGTCTTCGTCGGTTCTGACAAATTTCTCCTGCTCGGGCGAACCGCCGTCCCCGATCCGACGCTCTTCGGCACGGCGTTCGTACCCGTCACGTCCGAAACCTTCCGCTATTGGAGGGCCCAGTCGCAGGAGCATGCGCAACGCTTGAATGAACGCGCCGCTGAGATTCAGCGGATACAGCAGGAATTTGGATATTGCGCGATCCCCGACGACGAAGATCCCTATCCGCCTTATCGGCCTGCCCTTCTCCGATTGTCAAAACATCCAACCGATGAATTAAAATAGTCCGATCGGACCTGGCAGACTGGTGTCATTCAGTCCGCGCTACTCGTTCTGAATGGAATCTGCTTTTTCTTCGTCGGATAAGTCTTTCTCGGCCTGACGATAGAACTCCTCATCCTTCCCGGAAGGGAAGCCTTCTTTCTGCCATAGCTCATACGCACGGCGGCGAATCTGTGCCGGGGTGGGTTTTCTCATCATTGATTTTGGATTGGACGATGATGGAATCTTGAGAGGAACTGCCCTGCGAGCGGAAAAGATCGCAGGGCAGTTCGCGATGCGGCGATATGCCCGCCAGCCCTCAGGCTGCGAAGTACGCGATATAAACAACTATGAAGGCGGCCACGACCAAACCGGTTCCTGCCACGAGAACGTTGCGTACCGTTGGTCCGCGCTCTGCGCCCCGTGCTTCCATTGCGGTTTCGACGATGTGTCCGTTTTCCATCTTTGCCATTCGATCGCTCCGAAATTTGTTGGGTATCCGTTGCGGAACTGCGTATCGCTCAGGAAAAAAACGGGCTACCTCGGAGATCGTTCCTCCAGGCTGCGCGCGTCGTTCTTTCAACGGCAGATCCACTGACTAAGCAGCAGTGCGATCAGTGAGCGCTTGCCTGGCCCGGTCCTTGCTCCGCCTGCGGAACCTAAGCGTGGCCTCAGGAGAACGTCACGTCGGCGATGACCGGCAAATGATCCGAGCAAGCGCGGGCTTCCGGATCGGTCCATGCCCTGGCGATACTCCCCGTCCGCACGGTGTAAATGCGATCGAGTCGAAGCACGGGACACCATGATGGAAAGGTGCGCAGTCTGGTCCGCACAGGACATCGCTGCGCCAGTATTCGCCTGACCGATTTGACCCAGAGCCAATCGTTGAAATCACCGAGCACGATCGTTCTGGGAGCATCGATGAGATTGACGATTGCGCGAGCCTGCTCCTGACGCTCGCGGATGCTCAGCCCGAGATGGGTAGCGATCACTGCGATCTCTCCGAGAGGGGACTGAATACAAGTGGAAATCGCCCTGCGCGCCTCTCGCTCCCGGTATGAAACATCCACGATGGTCGGCGCCCGGATGAAGGGCCACTTACTCAGCAAAACCTGTCCGTAATCGCCATCCGCCGTGACGATCGATTTGGCATCGACGTTATGCGCGCCCACGACACCTGCAAGACGCTCAAAAGGATTGTCGCTGCGTCCGCGAGAGTCGATCTCCTGCAGTCCCACAATATCGGGCGACCATTTCCGAATGATCGAAGAGACCACCCCGATGTCAAAGCGCGGATTGAGGTTGAATGTGCCGTGTACGTTCCACGTCATCACGCGGATTGTAAGCGTCATGCTTTCCGCCCGGCGAGCCAAGTGACGACAAACTGAGCCGCGAGGCAGATCGCAATCCAGATAACAATCGTCAATCCGAGAGGAATCACATTCGCCCAGGATTCGTTCCTCGCAAAATCGGCGATCTGTGAACCCAGCGCAGCCATGACCGCGATACCCGGCATCATGCCAAAAATCGTTCCCACCAGGAAGTCTCTCAATTTCAACTGACTCGCGCCCGCGACAACGTTGACGATCGAGAATGGTGCGAGTGGGACCATCCGGAGGATGGCGACCGCGATAATCCCCTTCCCAACCAGCCGCCCCTGAAGGCGCAGCGCGCGAGGCCCGACAAGGTTTTGCAACCGTTTGTGGCCAAGATAGCGCCCAATCATGAAGAGTAGAGAGGCGCTCAAAATGACCCCTGCCACAGCAGTTATCGCGCCGGTCCAGGGTCCCAATGCTGCGGCTGTCGCTGCGATCAAAACCACGACAGGAAATATGATCAAACCGCCGAGCACAAAGCAGGCAACCGCGATGAGCGCAGCAAACGGGGAGTCCTGCTGACTCATGATGGCCGACAGAAAGCCGATATCAGCGTAGCTGCGCAGCGGCGTGTAACGCCAGAGCAACGCCAGGGCCATAAGCATAAGCACGAGGCCCGCCGTTCCCAGGATGGTTCTTGTGGTCCACATTCTGTTTGCGGCGCGTTTGAGATTCAAAGGTATGCGGGGATCGGCAATGGGTTGGATAAAATCATTGAGCGCACGAAACGAAACCTGACCGACCTCGATCGGCTGCAACGCCTTGGTCGCTCCCACTACTGCATAAGCATCGAGGAACCGCAGCAGACGAGATTCATTCTCAGCAACTTCTTCTTCGGCCGCGCCGCAAAAATGACCGATGAGTCGCCGACGCAACCTGCGAACAAAGTCGCGGTGGGCCTCGGTCGTCGCTTCAAACACAAGGTCGCATTCGCTATCCGCACCCATTGAGCGGTTGTTGAGATTGGCCGATCCGATCCGGACGAGGTCATCGTCGATAATCATCAGCTTGCTGTGGACCATGATAGGCTGGCCCGCCGTAGATGGATGAAGAATGCGCAATCGTTCCGTGACGCCGGCTTTCTTGAATGGATCAAGAAAGGAGTCGCGACCGCTCTGCATCGCCCGCGACTCAAGCCATGACGAATGTAGCTTCGGCACGATAATCAGCACTTGAAGTGATGGGACAGCTGCCATCCGTTGGGCGAGGAGCTCGGCGATCTTCCCGACACTGATGAACTGGTTTTCGAGGTACACAAACGTCTTCGCGGCGCCAATCAACCTTTCGAACAGGAGTTCAACCTCGTGAACGTCCTCGGATAAGTGGCTTGCCACCTCTGTTCTGGCGATCCCGACGGTGACTTCCCGGGCCCCGATCGGTACGGATTTCGGCCACCGGTCGTCGCCGACAGAACCGACCTTCTCAAAATTGCAACCCGCCGCCTGCCAGCGCCGCATCGCAAGCTCACCGAGAGCCGTTGCCGCTTCGCCGTCGACCATGCACTGGACGTCATGGAAGGGGGGATAGCGCTTTCCTTGCGGATCTTTTCGAAATGGATGCTCGGGAAGATGGTCGCTGGTATCCCAGCGCCGGATCGTCAGGTCGAGCCCACCGACAAAAGCCAGCGAGTTATCGACGACGACAAATTTCTGGTGCTGCGCCGATCCAAGCGGAAGGCACGAATCCCAGCAGAAACGAATCCTGTCATCGGCCGCATCGGCGAATTTGGCAGCAGAACTGACTTCGCGCTCGGCGGCGTACAGCGCCGCAAAGTCCCAAATGAGAATGTTGATTGTGAGTTTGGGCTTGAGTTTTAACAGCGCCTTTAGAAAAGAGGCCAGCGAAAGCGGTAATCCGTCGTTGACGACCCCCGAGGGCCCGACCAGCGGGGTTTCGCTATGAATATCCCATCCGACAATCTGTATTTGTGTTTCGGCCCGCAGAAAGGATTCCCGCAACGCCGCGAAGTATTCGGCGGCATCATTGAGAACCGCCATTCGAGACGCCCGGCACTTGAACCACACGGTTTGTCCCGGTATGAGAATCGAGGAATTCGTAAGCAGGTCAGATCTCCAATAGACGCTGCGTGCGAGGAACTGCTGGTGGATAGAACTATGCTTGATCTGCCGAGTTCCACATACTAACGCTGAGTTGCGGGCGTTGGCGAGCCTTCAACCCCGTACCGGAAACAGCCCTGCTTTGCTGTCGCCGAGGCGCCGGAAGCACCCACTGCCAATCGGTAGGAATTAGTGGCATACCGGCTTTCTTGCTAAACTCATCCATGCGTCAGGAGTGCACCGTTCATGGCCGTGTCCGATATCATGCTGGCGGCGAGGCTGAACGATCAGGCCGAGCTCTTTAAAGAGCAGGGTCGCTACGCCGAAGCCGAACCGCTTTACAGACAAGCGCTGGCGATCTGTGCGAAGACGCGCGGGCTCGATCACCCCTCTGTCGCGCTAGGGTTGACCGATTTGGCCGAACTCTACGGCCTCCAGGGCCGCTACGCCGAGGCCGAGCCGCTCTGCAAGCGGGCGTTGGCGACCTGGAAAAAAGCCCTCGGGCCCAGTCACCCCGATCTCGTGCAATCGCTGAACGGTCTGGCCAAACTGTATACCGCCCAGAGCCGCTACGCCGAGGCCGAGCCGCTCTACAAGCGGGCTGTCGTCATCTTCGAGAAGGCGCTCGGCGAGGGTCACCCCTCCGTCGCGTCGGCGCTGGACAATCTGGCCTCACTCTACAAAGCGGAGGCCCGCTACGCCGAGGCCGAGCCGCTCTACAAACGAGCGCTGGCGATCCGGGAGAAAGGGCTCGGCCCCGACCACGCCGATGTCGTGAAATCCCGAAGCAATTTGGACGACTTGTATAGCGCCCAGAAGGGGAGCACCGGCAGTCCTTAGAGCCTTTTTCGCTTCTGATAAAATCACGCGAATCGGCATCCACTTCGCTCGAAAACGCTGCCAGGATGAGCGTCGGCTAAGGTGACGGTAACCATGCCAGCGCCGAGACCGCCGCTGAGAGAGGCCGCCCGGATGCCATGTGGCGCGCGTTTATGGCCGTGTTTCTACCGCCGTGCTGGATGAGGCCGCCAAGCTTGAGGCGTTGGATGGCGGGTTCTGTTTCTTCCGCAGTTCCCGCAGGACGATCAAGACCGGCGATAGAAAAACGAGCAGAAGCCCGAAGACCACGATCCCCAGAAGAATCGCCTTAAACGCCGACCAGACTGCGAGCAACAGGTGCATGAGCGTCTTAAGAATGAGCGCCACCTCCCCGTACACCATCGCCGGATAACCCAGCGCGTACATTATCCATCCCGCCAGGATCGACAGGACGACTGCCGGCAGCAAGATCGTCAGCAGCCGGAGATTTATTATGGAAAGTATCTGTTCTTTGATATCCGCCTGCATCGCTACCCTTGCCTCCAGCTACTCCGCTGCTCGGAATCGTATCGTCGGGAAACTCGCCACGCAAGGATCAGGACGACCTGGCCGAACTGCCTGCCCGTGGTTTCAAGGTTCATGGTCAATTCTGCACTTGACGCCCTAGGGGCGTCGGTTTCCGTCGTTTTGCACGGCGGATGCGCATCGGTCCGTTCGTTTCGTCGATCTCAAACGCATCGATTTCTCGGACAAGACTGCTGAGCTTTCCAAACCCATAGGTACGGACATCGAAATCCGAAGCCAGTTTTGATATCTGTTGCCCCACAGGACCGAGAAGCGCCCATCCATCCTCGCTTTCGATCTGCGAAAGGGCCTTGTTAAGGATCGGAACGGCGGCGCTCGGCGGCTTCAGGATTTTAGAGTGGGGCAATATCGATGACGGAGTAGCTACGGGTTTGAGTTCAGTTTTTTGCGGAAGAAGCTTTTCAAGCGAGATGAACCTATCGCAAGCTCGCTGAAAACTGCCCGGCGTTTTCTTTTCGCCAAACCCATAAACTTTCGCGCCTTCTCGCCGCAGCCGGGCGGCAAGACTTGTGAAATCGCTGTCAGACGAGACCAGACAGAATCCATTGATCCGGCCGTCATGCAAGAGGTCCATGGCGTCGATAACGAGCGCCATGTCCGCAGAATTCTTGCCTTTCGCCGAGCGCGCTTGATCACGCCTTTCGAGCGAATGATCTGGCAGGACGTGGGCCCACCCCTTTAGGTTCGAACCCGAGAGATTTCCGTAGATGAGCCGGACCGGCGCGTCGCCCAGTTGGGCGATTGTCTTAAAGATTCCGTCAGCAAATTTCGGCGAAACATTTTCAGCATCGATCAGGACAGCTAAACAGGGCGATCGTTGTTGCTCGACTTTCATCCAACACCTTGAGAGACCTAACCTGCCGATGTTGTCGCGATTTCGTTGATATTTTTGAAAGATGGGCCGCCGTCCTGCACACAAGCAGGGATCGGAGTCAGCGAAATCTTGTGAAAGAACCCAGATTTTTCCTTGTATTGGAAGTATTCATGAGCCACCCGGCATTATCCGCTGCGAGCGCTGCTGGCCGCCCAGGTCTTTCAAAGGATCGTCCCTCGTTTGTTAGAACCCTTCCCGCTTCCGACGGAATCAGAAGCGAGGCTCTATGATCTTGATTTGACGCGTTTTCTTTGCGCGAACCGGTGCCCACTTCGCTCGAAAACGCTATAGTCATTGCAACGATATTTTAGCCCCAATCGATTCGACGAGGCCGAGACATCATGACCATCCGCCTGCACCGTGGCGACCTGCCGGACCAGGACCTTACGCGCTACACCAGTTCGGCGGCGATCGACACCGAGACCATGGGCCTCAATCCGCACCGTGACCGGCTGTGCGTGGTCCAGATGTCGCCGGGCGACGGTTCGGCCGACGTCATTCAGATCGCCAAAGGGCAGCGTGACGCGCCGAACCTGAAGAAGCTTCTCGGCGATCCGGCCGTCGTCAAGATCTTCCACTTCGCGCGCTTCGACCTCGCCGCGCTGTACAACGCATTTGGCGTGATGCCTCGGCCGGTCTACTGCACCAAGATCGCCTCGCGACTGACCCGCACCTATACTGATCGGCACGGCTTGAAGGATCTGGTGCGCGAGGCTCTCAGCATCGACCTGTCGAAGCAGCAGCAATCGAGCGATTGGGGAGCGCAGGCGCTGAGCGATGCGCAGCTCGCTTACGCCGCTTCCGACGTGCTGCATCTGCACGCTTTGCGCGCCAAGCTCGACATGATGCTGGCGCGCGAGGATCGCACCGCGCTGGCGCAAGCGTGTTTCGAGTTCCTGCCGACGCGAGCGAAGCTCGATCTCTCCGGCTGGGAAGCCGACGACATTTTCGCGCATTCGTGAGCCGCGAAGATCGCCGCCTCGTGGTCGGCCTTTCGCCCCCTTTCGGTCACACTCCTCGTCCTCGGTGGGGCAGGCTTCGAGGTCACAGCGGCTAATGTAGCAAACGCGCTCGGCGCCAGCAGTGACCGAAGATGCGCCGTGCGGGTGTGCCGCCGCACGATGTCCGGGCTGCGAAGACCCCCATTTCGGGGTAGGATAACCAGAACAGGCGCCTGGAGCAGCGGTGTACTCGGTTCACAATCCCACCTATCAAGCCGGAATGCAGGCCGGGCTGGAAGCAAGGTTCGCCCGCGCCGCCCGACACAGCCGCTTGGTGCGGGTATTGCGGATCGCGGTGCCCGGGGCGGTCGGACTGGCGATGGCCGCGCTGATCGGGATCGCGACCTTCAATCCCTTCCGCGCGCTGGCGAGCCTGCCGCTCGACATGGATAATCTCGTCGTCTCCGGCACCAAGATCACGATGGAATCGCCGCGCCTCGCTGGCTTCACGCCGGATAAGCGGCCCTACGAGATGCAGGCCACGACAGCAACGCAGGACGTCACCGACCCCGATCATGTCGAACTGCATACCTTGCAGGCCAAAGTGCGGATGGAGGACAACTCGGCGGTGACCTTGAATTCCCGCACCGGGATGTTCAACACGAAAACGCAAGTGCTCGACCTGCACAAGGATATCCTCATGCAGTCTTCGACCGGATACGAGGCACGGCTAACCCATGCCATGGTCGATATGGGCCGGGGCACCGTCACCTCGGACCAGCCCGTCGATGTCAAACTGCTGAACGGAACGCTGACCGCCGACACCATGCAGGTCACCGAAAAGGGCGACGTGGTGCGATTCGAGAAAAATGTCGTCATGCATCTGGTGATGGACCGCCCTCCCGCAACTGCCGGTGCGGGCGGCGATACGAAATGAATTCGACCGTGCCTAGTTTTCGCTGCTTTCCCCCGGCCCCCCGCATAGCTCTCCTGATGCGGGCTGGATTGATCGTCGCCGCTGTGATGGCTGTCGGCGAAGCGGCCGGGCAAAGCTCGGTGCAGGGCGTTCCCAACGCGATGCAGGGTTTTTCCCAGAATCGCGATCAGCCGATCCAGATCGAAGCCGCCGCGCTGGAGATGCGTGACAAAAAAAAGGAAGCGACGTTCTCCGGAAACGTCAAGGTGGTGCAGGGCGACACCACGATGACATCGAAGACGCTCGTGGTCTATTACGAGGGTGGCAGTTCGTCCGCCGATGGCAAGACAAAGGCACCAGCGAAGACGGCGATGAAATCGGCGGAACCGGGCCCATCGGGCGCATCCTCGATCAAGCGGCTGGAGGCCAAGGGCAGCGTGGTCGTGACCCAGAAGGACCAGGTCGTGACCGGCGAAACCGCGGTGTTCGACACCAAGACAAATCTGGTCACCATGCTTGGCGGAGTTGTTCTGACCCAGGGCAAGAACGTATTACGCGGCGACAGGCTGATCGTAGACATGACCACCGGCGTTTCCCGCGTCGAATCGAAGAATGGGCGGGTACAGGGCCTGTTTCAGTCGTCCGGGCAGGGAGGGCCGCTGGGCGGACCGCTGTCGCTCCCTGGATCCACACAAAAACCCAAATGATATCAGTTAATTGTCCAAGGACATGGCGGCAGGACGTTGAATCCGCAGTCGCTCGTTTGTATCTACCACGAGCGGATTTAAGGCTGCCGCGACGGAGGCGGGTGTTGCGGGCAACGGCTGTTTCCTCATTCATGGTGACGCGACGAATCAGGCACGCTGCGGGATGCAGGCGAACGACCGTGAGAGGCTGAGCAGGCGCCCATGGTGGATATCTTCAATGTATTCCGTAAACGGCCGCAGAAACGCGGGGCGCAAGCATTTGCGCGGACCCGGACGGACATCACGGCACTCGGCGATACTATCGGCGACATGCTGACCAACCCGGTGCGCGACGCACCGCCGATTGCTCACGGGACCCGTCGCAACGCTCCACCGGCCCCGCCCGTTTCGCAACCCCGGGTTCCAGCTCGCTCAGCGCCTGAAACGCCCCGGCCGAAAGCTTCCCGACCGCGCGCCGCCTCCAACGGGACTTCCGCGCCGCAGATGGCCGCACGTTCTGGTTACCTCGCCGTACACGGGGTGGAAAAAAGTTTCGGCTCCCGTCAGGTCGTACGCGGCGTCAGCATTTATGTCCGCCGGGGCGAGGCGGTCGGACTTTTGGGTCCGAACGGCGCCGGCAAGACCACCGTATTCTACATGATCACTGGTCTGATCCCCGCGGATCGCGGCGCCATCGAACTCGACGGTCACGACGTGACCAAACTGCCGATGTACCAGCGGGCGCGGCTCGGGATCGGCTATCTGCCGCAGGAAGCCTCGATCTTCCGCGGCCTCAGCGTCGAGCAGAACATCCGTGCCGTGCTCGAGGTCGTCGAGCCAAGCAAGAAGAAACGCGAAGCCGAGCTCGACGCGCTGCTCGAGGAATTCAATATCACGCGCCTGCGGAAATCGCCATCGATCGCGCTGTCCGGCGGCGAGCGCCGGCGCGTGGAGATCGCGCGCGCGCTGGCGACGCGCCCGAATTACATGCTGCTGGATGAACCATTCGCCGGCATCGACCCAATCGCGGTCGGTGATATTCAAGATCTCGTGCGCCATCTGACCAATCGCGGCATCGGCGTGCTCATCACCGACCACAACGTCCGCGAAACGCTCGGCCTGACCGATCGCGCCTATATCGTTTATGCGGGCGAGATCCTGACCGAGGGCAGCCCTGAGGCGATCGTCAACGACCCCGACGTGCGGCGCCTGTATCTGGGCGAGGAATTCCGGTTGTAGATAGTCGCCGCCAGACTTTTCCGCTCGATCCTTGCAACGCTACGCGCGATTCGACCCCTCACCAGGGGTCGTCATTGACATCGACATCAATTGCCGGACCGTCGTCAAAGTTGCGATAGACGTCGGCACCTGGCGCCCCGTAGCGGGAACGATAACCGGGGCGCTCATAGACGCCATCATCGTCATCATCATCCTGCCAGCGTTCGACGAACGGCGGCGCGTGCGTGCGGTAGCAATTCCCGTCGTCGTCGCAAATCATCTGCGGGGCTTCGCCGGTGAAGGAGAAATCCGCGGCAAGCGCGGGGAGCGCGAAAAACAAGCCTGCGGCGGCAACAAGAAGGCTGGTCTTGAACATATCAGTTTCCTCGCGTGCTTTGCGCGGCGGCGGCCGGCCAACGCCCCGAAGCTGAACCGCGCCGATGGCCGAATTGGGAACTTCCGCGGGCGTATCGGCGGCCGGCCGACCCCCGTCTCGCCGCATTCTTCGTTCTTTCTCGTCGACAAAATGGGGAGCGTGAAATGAAGACAGTCCTTGCTGCAATTGCCTCGCTCGCGCTGCTATCGTCGGCGGCGCAGGCGCAGGAACGTGCCGGCAGCGCTGCGCTCGGCGCGTTGTCGGGCGCGGTGGTGTTGGGTCCGGTCGGGGCGGTCGCCGGCGCGGTGGTTGGCTATACTGCGGGGCCGTCGATCGCGCGTTCGTGGGGGTTGCGCCACTCATCGACCAAGTCGCGACGGCAATCCTCCAAACGAGAGCATCGGGGACGAACGACCGTGACCGATAGCGGTGGCCGCGCACCCGATGCGCAGACGGCAAGCCGGACCGCGACATCTACAGCAGCGATGGCCGCTGAACCGCGTGCGGTTCCCCCGAAAGTAGCGCTGCCTCCGGTACAAGCCCTCGATTACTAGAGCGAAGGTCGGATTGTCGTCGTAAAGCGTGTACATCCGGCCATAAAAAAGCTAAGCAAGAATCGGACCATTTTGGACCGCTCTTGGCATGGCGCTAACGCAGAAACTCGAATTTCGACAGTCCCAGTCGCTGGTGATGACGCCGCAACTCATGCAGGCGATCAAGCTGCTGCAACTGTCGAATCTGGACCTTTCGGCGTTTGTTGAGGAGGAACTGGAGCGGAATCCTCTGCTGGAGCGCGCGAGCGAGGACCCCGACCCGCCGGTCGCCGGAGGGTCGGCCGTAAGCGACACTGAATATTCAGAAGGTGACGACGCGGCGGCACTCGCGGACCATGGCGCAGGCGAGGGCACCGGTGGTCAGGATTTGGAACCCGCGCCCGACGAATGGATGAATCGCGATCTCGGCAGCCGCGCGGAGATCGAACAGACCTTCGACAGCGGCCTGGAAAACGTTTTTCCGGAAGAACCGGCCGAGGCGGCGGCGCGGACCGCGCAGGACGCCGCACCGGTCACGTTCACGGAATGGGGCGGCGGTGCTTCCAGCGATGATAGCTACAATCTCGAAGCCTTCGTCGCGGCGGAGATAACGCTCGGCGAACATCTCGCCGAACAGCTTGCGGTGGCCGTCACGGTGCCGGCGCAGCGCATGATTGGACGGTATCTGATCGATCTCGTCGACGACTCTGGTTACCTGCCTGCCGACCTTAGTGAAGTCGGCGACAAGCTCGGCGCCAGCGAAAGCGAGGTGGCGGCCGCTGTCGCGGTGCTGCAGACTTTCGATCCACCCGGCATCTGCGCCCGCAGCTTAAGCGAATGCCTTGCGATCCAGTTGCGCGAGAAGGACCGTTACGATCCGGCGATGCAGGCGCTGGTCGAACATCTCGAGCTGCTGGCGAGGCGTGATCTCGCAGCCTTGCGCAGGATCTGCGGCGTCGACGACGACGACCTCGCCGAGATGGTCGGCGAAATCCGTCATCTCGATCCCAAGCCAGGCTTGAGGTTCGGCACCACGCGCACGCAGACGGTGGTGCCGGACGTGTACGTGCGACCCGGTCCGGACGGCGGCTGGCTCGTGGAACTCAACAGCGATACGCTACCGCGCGTGCTGGTCAACCACACGTACCATGCCGAATTGTCGAAGACGATCCACAAGGACGGCGACAAGACCTATTTCACGGACTGCCTGCAAAATGCGACCTGGCTGGTCCGCGCACTCGACCAGCGTGCCCGCACCATTCTCAAGGTGGCGACCGAGATCGTGCGGCAGCAGGACGGCTTTTTCGCGCATGGCATCGCCCATTTGAGACCACTCAATCTCAAGATCGTGGCGGAAGCGATCCAGATGCATGAGTCCACCGTTTCCCGCGTCACCGCTAACAAATACATGGCGACAAATCGCGGCGTCTTCGAGTTAAAGTATTTCTTCACGGCTTCGATCGCCGCGGCCGACGGCGGTTCCGCCCACTCGGCGGAGTCGGTCCGTCACCACATCAAGCAACTGATCGATGCAGAAGCGCCGTCGGCTGTTCTGTCCGACGACACCATCGTGGAAAGATTGCGCGAAGCCGGAATTGACATCGCCCGCCGCACCGTCGCTAAATATCGCGAAGCGCTGCGAATCCCTTCTTCAGTGCAGCGCCGCCGCGAAAAGCAGAATCTGCTTGGCGGCGCGCAGACGGCGTCTGCTCCGTCGCCGAACCGCTCGCGCGATGCCGCACCGGCTTGATTGCGCACCCGCGACACCCGATAATCTCTCCCCACTCATGATCGATGAGGCTTGTCATGACACTTCGAATCTCGGGCAAGAGCATTAACGTCGGCGAGGCGCTGCGAGGGCGCCTCAACAACCGTACCGACGAGGTTCTCCGAAAATACTTTGATGGACAATATTCGGGTCACATCACGCTGAGCAAGGACGGTTTCGGATTCCGCACCGACTGCGCGCTGCATCTGGATTCTGGAGTAACGCTCGAGGCTGAATCTAATGCCGCGGATGCCTATGCGAGCGCCGATCAGGCGCTGTTGCAAATCGAAAAGCGTCTGCGCCGCTACAAGAGCCGTCTCAAGGATCGCTCGGCGCGCAAAGCGCACGCCGCTGCGGAGGCGATCGCCGGGCTCGACGCGCCGAGCTACGTTATCGAGGCGCCAGCTGTGGACGGCGAAGACGAGGTCACCGCCTTCAATCCGGTGATCATCGCAGAAACCGTCACATCGCTGAGGCGGCTCTCGGTCAGCGAAGCGGTGATGGAACTCGATTTCACCGGCGCGCCCATGTTGGTGTTCCAGCATGGCTCCAGCGGTCGCGTAAACATGATCTATCGCAGACCTGATGGCAATGTGGGCTGGATCGACCCGCCGTCCGTCAACGGCGCGGCCTGACTTGCTGCCATTGACGCTTGGGACGACGATCCATACGGGCCACGGCCTTCCCGATCGATCTACATAAAAGTTCGGGAATTGGCATCGGGCTCGCGTTAGACTATAAGGCCGGTCATCCTGGCCGGAGGGCCGCGAACCGCTTAGCGTGTGCGTTCGCCCATATGTGGGCTCACGTTTGTTGCTGCTTGTCTGACGTGTCTTTCGCAACCTGACGGCAAACCTCACCTCGGAACGTCATATGATGATTACCGACCTGGTCGCACCCGAGGCGATCATTCCTGCATTGAAGGTCAACAGCAAGAAACAGGCGCTGCAGGAACTGGCCGCGCGTGCCGCTGAATTGACGGGACAGAACGACCGCGCGATTTTCGAGGTGCTGTTGCGGCGCGAGAAGCTCGGAACCACGGCTGTCGGCTACGGTGTCGCGATCCCGCACGGCAAGCTGCAAAAGCTCGACAAGATATTCGGTCTTTTCGCGCGACTCGACCGTCCGATCGATTTTGAAGCAATGGATGGGCAGCCGGTCGATCTCGTCTTCCTGCTGCTCGCTCCCGAGGGCGCCGGCGCGGATCATCTGAAGGCGCTGGCGCGGATCGCACGGCTGCTACGCGATCAGGACATCGCCAACAAGCTGCGCGCCTCCCGCGATGCGCAAGCGATCTATTCCGTGCTGGCGCTGCCGCCGGCGACAGTCCCCTGATCGCTGCGAATCCAGCAAACCCTGGAGCGATTCTTATTTGACGGAACGGACCACTCCGACATTGCGAACTCGCGTGAAGAACACGCGTCAAATCAAAAAGCCGGAGTCTTCATCGTTTCCGTGGAAAGAAGGCTCTAACGCTTCGGGCAAACATTCACGACAGGAACTGGATCTGTCATGCCCGATCTTGGGTCAGACGCACACGTCGTTCTGTCTCGGGCGTTCGAAGACATGGATGCTCAGCCATAGGCGGACAACGTTCGCCGTTCGGTGAACGGCAATGCCCGACCATGACGAAAAACGTCAACCCGAGCACGCTATTCCTTCACCACACGCACAGCGCCGAGCGCGGCGCTGGTGGCATGTGCAGCGTAGGCCTTCAGCGCCATCGTCACGCGGCGCTTGCGCGGAGCGGCCGGCTTCCACGCCTTTTCGCCCTTCGACTCCATCGCCGCGCGGCGGCGCTCCAGCTCAGCGTCGCTGACGTCGAGATGAACCTTCCGGTTCGGAATGTCGAACGCGATGACGTCACCTTCCTCGACGAGACCGATCGCACCACCCTCCGCTGCTTCCGGCGAGACATGGCCGATCGACAGACCCGACGAGCCGCCGGAGAAGCGGCCGTCCGTGATCAGCGCGCACTGCTTGCCTAGCCCCTTCGATTTCAGATAGCTGGTCGGATACAGCATCTCCTGCATTCCGGGGCCGCCGCGCGGCCCCTCGTAGCGAATCAACACCACGTCTCCTGGCTTGATTCTGTTGCCAAGGATGGCGTCCACCGCTGCATCCTGGCTTTCGAAAACACGCGCGGGACCTGAGAAGATCAGGATGCTGTCGTCCACGCCCGCGGTTTTCACGATGCAGCCGTCGCGCGCGATGTTGCCGTAAAGCACGGCGAGACCGCCGTCCTTTGAAAAGGCGTGTTCGGCATCGCGGATGCAACCCTTGGCGCGGTCGGCGTCGAGCTCCTCGAAGCGCTTGTCCTGACTGAACGCGACTTCGGTGCGGACCCCCCCTGGCGCGGCCATGTAGAAGGTGCGCACGCTCTCGCTTTTCGTCCGCTTGATATCCCAGCGCTCCAGCGCCTCCTTCAGCGAGGTGCTGTGAACCGTCGGCAGGCCGGCGTCGATCAGGCCGGCGCGATCGAGTTCGCCGAGAATGCCCATGATGCCGCCGGCGCGGTGCACGTCTTCCAGATGCACGTCCGGCACGGAAGGGGCGACCTTGCACAACACCGGCACGCGGCGCGACAGCCGGTCGATGTCCTTCATGGTGAAGGGCACCTCGCCTTCGTAGGCCGCGGCGAGCAGATGCAGCACGGTGTTGGTGGAGCCGCCCATCGAAATATCGAGCGTCATCGCGTTTTCAAACGCCTTGAAGCTCGCGACCGAACGCGGCAGCACCCGTTCGTCGTCCTGTTCGTAATAGCGCCGCGCGAGATCGACGATGAGATGTCCGGCCTCGACGAACAGACCCTTGCGGTCGGCATGGGTGGCGAGCACAGAGCCGTTGCCGGGCAATGCGAGGCCGAGCGCTTCGGTCAGGCAGTTCATCGAGTTGGCGGTAAACATGCCCGAGCACGAGCCGCAGGTCGGACATGCCGAGCGTTCGAGCGCCTCGACATCGGCGTCGCTCACATTGTCGTCGGCGGCGGCGACCATGGCGTCGATCAGGTCGACGGACTTGACCTTGCCGTTGAGTGTGACCTTGCCCGATTCCATCGGGCCTCCGGAGACAAACACCGATGGAATGTTGAGGCGCAGCGACGCCATCAGCATGCCGGGCGTGATCTTGTCGCAATTGGAGATGCAGACCATGGCGTCAGCGCAATGCGCGTTGACCATGTATTCGACGCTGTCGGCGATGACCTCGCGCGAGGGCAAGCTGTAGAGCATGCCGTCGTGGCCCATCGCAATGCCGTCATCCACCGCGATGGTGTTGAATTCCTTGGCAACGCCGCCGGCCTTCTCGATCTCGCGCGCCACCAGCTGGCCGAGATCCTTGAGGTGAACGTGGCCGGGGACGAATTGGGTGAAGGAGTTGACCACCGCAATGATCGGCTTGCCGAAGTCCTCGTTCTTCATACCGGTGGCGCGCCACAAACCGCGGGCGCCGGCCATGTTGCGACCGTGGGTGGAGGTGCGTGAGCGATAGGCAGGCATGGTTTTTCCCAAAGGTTCAACAGCTTGGCGTGACCATACAGGCCGGCCGCTCGAGGTCAAATGCAACCTCCAAGCGGCGGCCGCTGGGGGCCGCAAACAGAAAAGTGGCAGCGCTCTTCGCACCGCCGCTTTCCGCTAACTCTGTCGCGCGACGGCGGCGCGCCTCTTGCGCCCCTCTAGTGAACGCTGACGGCCTGCAATTCGTTGCTCCAGGCGCTCGCGACCGCGGCCTCGCGCGAATCGGTGAGCATGATCGGCGTGCCGTCAGCAGCATGCAGTGCGAACAGCATGAGACCGGGCGCGATTTTCGGAGCCTGCGGAAACAGATCCGGCACGTCCTCGGAACGGACCTGCTTCACATAGGCAATGTGGCCCTCGCCAAGCTGCGCCAGCGCTTCGGTCGAAACGTTTTCGGGTCGGAACGTAGAAATCACTTCACTCATGGTCTCGACTCCTTTTGCTAGACTAAGCGGTCGAGTCCGCTACGCGTTGCACCCGAAAGCTTTTTTTGCCGGATAACCGGTCTTTTTTCGGGTCATGCATCATTCGTGTTCATTGATCGCGATTGTCTTAACGACCCTTTCAGGTTCCGGCCTGGCCAGATCGACAGACAATAGCCCGTTTTTGAGGTCCGCGCCCAGCACCAACATCCCCTCCGCCAGCACAAAGGTACGCTGGAAGTGGCGCGCGGCAATGCCGCGATGGATATATTGCCGGGCTTTATCCTCCTGTTGCCGGCCCCGGATCACAAGCTGATTTTCCTCAATGGTCACATCAAGCTGGTCGCGGGTAAATCCCGCCACCGCCAGCGTGATCCGCAGGCGTTCGGGCTCTCCGCTGTCACGGTCGCACCGCTCGATGTTGTAGGGAGGATAGCCGTCGGCGCCTTTGACGACGCGGTCGAGCGCCCGCTCGATCTCGTCGAATCCCAAAAGGAACGGACTGGACAACGAAGGAACACGAGACATTACAAAGTCCTCTCGAAGCGACTTTGACGCGCGCGACCAGCAAAAGTGAAACCGGTTTTGCGTCCGGTCGCGCGCCAACTTTGGCGCATGATCCGGATCGCCAAACCGCCCACACTTCGGCGGATCAACGCGTAGGGCCCTTGCGGCACCCCCGCTTGACCGACTGGTGCTCCCAGCCGGTCAACTCAAAATATGGCATGATTTGCACGCCATTCAAGATGTGCGACGTACCCTTTAAGGCTTTGGAATTAGGTCAGGATCGCGCCATTTGTCCTCACAGGCGCTAGAAGGGATGTCGCTTGTCCGGCGCCGGCATACATCGCCACGCCTTGGAAGATGACGGCATATGGTGGAGCCAGGCGGGATCGAACCGCCGACCTCTTGCATGCCATGCAAGCGCTCTCCCAGCTGAGCTATGGCCCCTCGACCGACCCGCACCTAATGGGAGCGGCGCGATCTACAAAGACCCTGAACCACAGTTCAGGGCCGATCTCAAGTCTCCTCGTCATCTCCTACGTCACCGATGATATCGGTGACGTCCTCGTCGCCCTCTTCCTCGTCGGCGATGAAGGTGGAGTCATCGTCCTCGTCGTCGTCGAGGCTGTCGTCGATTTCGATATCATCCTCGGACTCCGGGACGACGGCCTTCTTGACCTTTCCGCTGTTCTCCTCGGCATCGGCCTCCTCCAGCGAAACCAATTCTTCGGTCTCGGCCTCCGGCGTAGCGTCGGATGTGGAAGGCGCAGAAGCGGCGGCGCGGGCGGCCTCGCCTCGCCCCCGAACCGGCGCCACGACGATCGGCACGACCTCGCCGGTGTAGGGCGAGATCACCGGGGTCTTGTTCAGATCGTAGAACTTTTTGCCAGTCGTCGGGCAAATGCGCTTGGTTCCGAGCTCGGATTTGGCCACGTGTTGGAATCCCGGGAGTTCTTGAAAAACGGTGCTTCACTTGGCTAGTTGCGGCGGCCCTGTCAATAGCGCTTTGCAGACCGGCTTGCAGGCGTGACGCGCCGTCGTCCCTGTGATACCAGCCGCCACAACGGGGACGTGCAGCTTGACTGTTTCCAGCCAGACCATGCCGCTTGAGGCGCGAAAATGCCGGTCATTGACCGGGCGCGTCAGGGTGCCCGGAGATAAATCGATTTCCCACCGGGCGCTGATTCTGGGCGCGCTGGCGGTTGGTGAAACCCGAATCTCCGGCCTTCTCGAGGGTGAGGACGTGCTTAACACGGCCCGGGCGATGCAGGCGCTGGGAGCGAAGGTCGAACGGACGGACGACAAAGGCGGGATCGCCTGGTCGGTGCGCGGCGTCGGCACCAGCGGATTTGCGACACCCCAAGGGCCGCTTGATTTCGG
This sequence comes from Nitrobacter sp. CN101, assembly GCF_055390255.1. NCBI lineage: Bacteria > Pseudomonadati > Pseudomonadota > Alphaproteobacteria > Hyphomicrobiales > Nitrobacteraceae > Nitrobacter > Nitrobacter sp. CN101. Next base: position 334,887 of record NZ_AP038833.1, on the reverse strand, counting down.
CAATTCAGGCACTGGATGCCGCCTGGTGATGGGCGCGGTGGCCGGCTGCCCTATCAGGGCAGCCTTTGATGGCGATGGCTCGTTGCGCTCGCGGCCGATGCGGCGCATTCTCGATCCGCTGGAATTGATGGGCGCGCGGGTGATCTCGCAAAGCGACGGCGGCCGCCTGCCGCTGACGCTTGAGGGCGCGCGCGATCTGCTGCCGATCGTGTACCGCACGCCGGTGGCCTCGGCGCAGATCAAATCGGCGGTGCTGCTTGCGGGACTGTCGGCTCCGGGCGTCACCACCGTCATCGAGCGCGAAGCCAGCCGCGACCACACCGAGCTGATGCTGAAGCATTTTGGCGCCGATATCGTCTCCGTTGCCGACGGCGCACATGGGCGCAAAATCTCGCTGACCGGACAGCCCGAGCTGCACGGCGCAGGGGTCACCGTGCCGGCCGACCCGTCATCGGCGGCGTTTCCGATCGTTGCTGCGCTCATCACGCCAGGCTCCGACATCGTGCTGGACGACGTGATGACAAACCCGTTGCGAACCGGCCTGTTCGTCACGCTGCGCGAGATGGGTGCGTCGATCGAAGAGAGCGAAACACGCCTTGATGCCGGCGAACCGATGACGCAACTGCGCGTGCGCGCATCTAAGCTGCGCGGGATCGAGGTGCCGGCGGAGCGCGCGCCGTCGATGATCGACGAGTATCTCGTGCTCTCGGTCGCCGCAGCCTTTGCCGAAGGCACCACCGTGATGCGCGGCCTGCACGAATTGCGCGTGAAGGAATCCGATCGCCTCGAAGCTGCCGCAGCAATGCTGCGCGCGGGCGGCGTCACAGTCGAGATCGTCGGCGACGACCTGATCGTCGAAGGCCGTGGCCGCGTGCCCGGGGGCGGTCTCGTCACCACCCACATGGATCATCGCATCGCGATGTCGGCGCTGGTCATGGGCTGTGCGTCGGATACACCGGTCAGGGTCGACGACATCGCCTTCATCGCCACGAGCTTCCCCGATTTCGTTCCGATGATGCAGCGGCTGGGAGCGGATTTCGCATGATCATAGCCATCGACGGACCCGCCGCTTCGGGAAAAGGCACGCTCGGCAAGCGGCTGGCGCATCACTATCACTTCCGCCATCTCGATACCGGGGTGATCTATCGTGCGGTCGCGAAGGCCCTGCTCGACATCGGCGCGGACCTGGCCAACGAGGCACACGCGGTCGCGGCCGCGCATGAGCTCGACCCGGAAAAATTCGGCCATCCGGCCCTGAAAACCCGGGCGATCGGCGAGGCCGCCTCGGTGGTCTCGGCGTTTCCCGGAGTGCGCGAGGCGCTTCTGACCTTCCAGCGCCAATTCGCAGCCGAGCCGCCCGGCGCGGTGCTTGACGGCCGTGACATCGGAACCGTGATCTGCCCGGACGCCGACGTGAAGATTTTCGTGGTGGCCGATCCTGTCGTGCGGGCCCGGCGGCGCACGCTGGAAGCGCGGGCGCGCGGCGAGGAGGCCGATGAGGCGGTGGTTCTGGCTGATATCCTCAAGCGCGACGAACGGGACCGCAATCGTCCCGTCGCGCCGCTGAAGCCGGCCGCGGACGCCCATGTGCTGGACAACTCCCATCTTGACATCGAGGCCGGCCTGAAAGCGGCGATTGCGATCGTCGAGGCTGTGAGGGTCGGTTCCGGCCGCGCGTGATTCATCGGAAGCGGAACTCTATGATTTTGATTTGACGCGTTTGTTCATGCGAACCGGCATCCACTTCCCTCGAAACCGCTGTAGGACGTTTTACAAAAGCCTTGTTCGCTTGCGGCTTTGGCGGTATATCTACGGCATCCGGACCATCGTCGAAGTGTCGAGGCTGTCCGAGCGGACCGGCCGGAATTTCAAGTTCCCGCCGCCATTGGAGGAACGTCCCGCTCAGTCTCCATGTCGATCGTCCTAACGATTGATCGCTCGTATCAGGCTCCGGACCAAATCATCGTCTCGATCGTGAAGGCTTCTGCCGGCCCGTTGTTGCTCTCTGCACGACGGTCGTCAGGACTGCGGACCCTGACCCTTCCCGCGCGAAACGCACATCAACCCGAACGGCCGGCAAGTACCCCGCATTGGAGAACACATGGCTTCGACTGATACCCTCAATCCGTCCCGTGACGATTTCGCCGCGATGCTCGATGAGTCTTTCGCTGGCGGCAGCCTGCAGGAAAGCTCCGTCATCAAGGGAAAGGTGGTCGCGATCGAGAAGGACATGGCCGTCATCGATGTCGGCCTCAAGACTGAAGGCCGCGTGGCGCTGCGCGAATTCTCCGGACCCGGTCGCGAGAGCGCCCTGAAGGTCGGCGACGAGGTCGAGGTGTTCCTTGATCGCATCGAGAACGCGCTCGGCGAAGCCGTGCTGTCGCGCGACAAAGCGCGCCGCGAGGAAAGTTGGGGCAAGCTCGAAAAAGCATTCCAGAATAACGAGAAGGTGCACGGCGTCATCTTCAATCAGGTCAAGGGCGGCTTCACCGTCGATCTGGACGGCGCCGTCGCCTTCCTGCCGCGCTCCCAGGTGGATATCCGTCCCATTCGCGACGTCGGTCCGCTGATGAACAACACGCAGCCGTTCCAGATTCTCAAGATGGATCGCCGGCGCGGCAATATCGTGGTCTCCCGCCGCACGGTGCTGGAAGAGACCCGCGCCGAACAGCGACAAGAGTTGGTGCAGAACCTCGAAGAGGGTCAGGTGATCGACGGCGTGGTGAAAAACATCACCGACTACGGCGCCTTCGTCGATCTTGGAGGCATCGACGGCCTCCTCCATGTCACGGACATCGCCTGGCGCCGCGTCAACCATCCGACCGAAGTGCTGGCGATCGGCCAGACGGTGAAGGTCAAGATCATCAAGATCAACCACGAGACCCACCGCATCTCGCTCGGCATGAAGCAGCTGCTCGACGATCCCTGGCAGGGCATCGAAGCGAAGTATCCTCTGAACGCCCGCTTCACCGGCCGCGTCACCAACATCACCGATTACGGCGCCTTCGTGGAGCTGGAGCCGGGCATCGAGGGTCTGATCCACGTCTCGGAAATGTCCTGGACCAAGAAGAACATGCATCCGGGCAAGATCGTCTCGACCTCACAGGAAGTCGAGGTGCAGGTGCTCGAGGTCGACAGCGTCAAGCGCCGCATCTCGCTCGGCCTCAAGCAGACCATGCGCAATCCCTGGGAGGCATTCGTCGAGAAGCACCCGGTCGGATCGACCGTGGAGGGCGAGGTCAAGAACAAGACCGAGTTCGGCCTGTTCCTGGGCCTGGAGGGTGATGTCGACGGCATGGTCCACCTCTCCGACCTCGACTGGAAGCAGCCGGGCGAGCAGGTCATCGACAACTTCAAGCGCGGCGACATGGTCAAGGCCGTCGTGCTCGACGTCGATGTCGAGAAGGAGCGCATCTCGCTTGGCGTCAAGCAGCTCGAGGGCGACCCGTTTGCCGAACCGGGCGACGTCAAGAAGGGCGCGGTCGTCACCTGCGAGGTGCTTGAGGTCAAGGACGGCGGCATCGAGGTGCAGATTTCCGGCACCGAGTTCCAGACCTTCATCAAGCGCTCGGAACTGGCGCGGGACCGCAACGACCAGCGCAGCGAGCGTTTCGCCGTCGGCGAAAAGGTCGATGCCCGTGTCATCCAGTTCGACAAGAAGGCCCGCAAGGTGCAGGTCTCGATCAAGGCGCTCGAAGTGGCCGAAGAGAAGGAAGCCATCGCGCAGTATGGCTCTTCCGACTCTGGCGCGACGTTGGGCGACATCCTCGGCACCGCGCTGAAACAGCGCACCGACACCAAATAAGCGCAGCAAAAAAGTCCTACCTCACGTCAAAGGCCCCGGTTCGCCGCCGGGGCCTTTTCGTTTTTTCGCGAAGGCATGCGCTGCCGATCCGAATTCACGGGAACTTAGTGCGGGGTATCTTGTTACTGTTGAGAATATAGGTATCTGCAAAGCAGGACGACTATGACCGTGAGTCCTCCATCGTCTTTTCGGGCCAACGGCACAGGTCGTTGATCAGGCACACCTTGCAGCGCGGCGATCGCGCAAGGCAGGTGTAACGTCCGTGCAGGATCAGCCAGTGATGCGCATGCAGCATAAATTCGTGAGGGATGACGCGCTCGAGCCCAAGTTCGACGTCAAGCGGCGTCTTGCCTGGCGCCATACCGGTGCGGTTGGCGACGCGGAAAACATGAGTGTCAACCGCCATGGTGTGCTCCCCGAAGGCCATGTTGAGCACGACATTGGCGGTCTTGCGTCCCGCGCCGGGCAACGATTCGATCCCTGCCCGGCTGTGCGGAACCTCGCCATCAAACTCCGCAAGCAGTTTTTCCGAGAGCGCGATGATATTTCTCGCCTTGGTGCGATAGAGCCCGATGGTCTTGATAAAGTCGCGGACCTTCTCCTCCCCGAGCGCCAGCATCCTGGCTGGCGTGTCGGCGATAGCGAACAACGCCCGAGTGGCCTTGTTGACCCCGGCGTCGGTCGCCTGAGCCGACAGCACCACGGCGACGAGCAGCGTGTAGGGGTTGAGGTGCTCGAGCTCGCCCTTGGGCTCGGGATTGGCTTTGCGGAAGCGCACAAAGGCTTCGCGGACTTCGGCCGGCGTCCAGGGCTTAAGGGGTGGCGAGAGCACCGCGGACCCCTGCGACGCCCTGGATGGCTGCTTGGCCTTGCAGATCGGCCCCGCCGGTTTTCCGATCTTCTTTTTCTTTGCCGCCGGGAGCGGCTCCAATTTCGCCGCAGCGGTTTTTTGCTGCCGAGAATTCGCCGCAGGGCTGTTCGAGGGTGGTTTGTCGGTCCCGGCGCCAGCGGGCTTCAGCCTTGCAACGGGGTGGCGGGTGTTTTTGGACATGATCGTGGTATAGTGGATTTCCAATGACATTAGACCATAACCAGGCTGGTCCGAAGTTGCCCGAACAGACGCTGTTTTCAGCGCTGCTAACGCCCCATCGCTCGTTGTCTCAAACCGGGTTTCTTGTGATGATGACGATTGTGACCGTGGGAAGCTTTGTCGCGGGAATGATATTCCTGATGATGGGCGCCTGGCCGGTGTTCGGCTTTTTAGGTCTCGACGTCCTCGCCATCTACTGGGCTTTCCGCGTCAGCTTCCGGCGCGCCCAAGCGACCGAGGAAATCTCCATCACCCATTACGAGTTGCGGGTGCGCCGCACCAGTCACCGCGGTCACATCGTCGAGTGGGTTTCCAATCCGCTGTGGGTGCATCTCGACCAGAAAATCCACGAGGAATATGGCATTGAGCGGCTTTATCTGGTTTCGCGCGGCCGCCGCATCTCGATCGCAAGTTTTCTTGGTCCGGACGAGAAGTTGAGTTTCGTTAAAGCCTTATCAGCAGCGCTCCAGCTCGCAAAACGCGGACCGACCTACAATCTGGCGACCTGAGGGCCGCGGTAAATCGGGTGGCCGCGAGACGGCAGCCGTTCTACATCTTGGCCATGATGACGCTCACGAAAAATCTCGCTCCGAGTGATTCTTGCATCACGGACGCGCCGGGTGCCGCATTGCGCGACTACGACGCCGTCCGGCGAGCTATCGCCTTCATCTCGGAAAACTGGCGCTCGCAGCCTCCCATCGCGGCGATGGCTGACTCCGCTGGAGTGACGTCCGACGAACTGCATCATCTGTTCCGGCGCTGGGCAGGCCTGACTCCGAAGTTGTTCATGCAGGCGCTGACGCTCGACCACGCCAAGGGGCTGTTGCGCAATTCCGCCAGCGTGCTCGATGCAGCCCTCGACTCCGGACTCTCCGGTCCGGGGCGCCTGCACGACTTGTTCGTCACGCATGAAGCGATGTCACCCGGCGAATGGAAGAATGGCGGCTCCGGCATGAAGCTCGCTTTCGGCTTTCATCCCTCGCCCTTCGGCATCGCGATCGTGATTGCCAGCGACCGTGGACTCGCCGGACTCGCTTTCGCCGACCCAGGCGAGGAGCAGACCGCGCTGGCCGACATGAAGCGGCGGTGGCCCAATGCAACCTATGTCGAGGATGCCGGTCGCACCGGTGCGCTGGCGCAGCGCGTGTTCGATACGAGGCTCTGGCGAGCAGATCAGCCGCTGCGTGTGGTTCTGATCGGAACGGATTTCGAGGTTCGGGTCTGGCAAACCCTGCTCAGGATTCCCATGGGAAAGGCCACGACCTATTCGAGCATTGCTGCCAATGTCGATCGCCCGAACGCCTCGCGCGCCGTCGGCGCCGCCGTCGGCAAGAACCCGGTATCGTTCGTCGTGCCCTGCCATCGCGTGCTCGGCAAAAGTGGCGCGTTGACCGGGTATCACTGGGGACTCACCCGCAAGCAAGCAATGCTGGGGTGGGAAGCCGGACAGATCGGCCTATAGCCTTTTCGAGCGACGGGGAGTTCCGGTTCGCGGGAAGAAAATGCGTCAAATCAAAAAGCTGGAGTCTTTCACTGGTTCCGTGAAGCGACGAAAAGACTCGAGAATGAAGTTTATCAGGCCGCGAGATCAAGTTTCGAGGCCACTGTCGCATCGGCATTGAGCCGATAGATCACCGGCGCACCGGTTGCCAGTTCGCGCTTGAGAATCTGCTCCTGCGATAGTTTTTCCAGCACCATGACGAGCGCGCGCAGCGAATTGCCGTGCGCCGCGACGAGCGTACATTCGCCGCGCAGTACGCACGGCAGAATCTCCTGCACAAAGTACGGCAGCGTACGCGCCAGCGTGTCCTTCAAACTCTCGCCGCCGGGCGGAGGCACGTCATACGAGCGGCGCCAGATCAACACCTGTTCGTCACCCCATTTCTTGCGAGCCTCGTCCTTGTTGAGACCCGAAAGATCGCCATAGTCCCGTTCGTTCAGCGCTTGATCTTTCCTGACCGGAATTCCGGTCTGGCCTAATTCCTTCAGCACAAGGTCGAGCGTGTGCTCGGCGCGGATCAAGGTCGAGGTAAAGGCAACGTCGAAAACAAAGCCCTGCCCCTTCAGCTTGCGCCCTGCATCCTTCGCTTCAGTCACGCCAAGATCCGTCAGATCCGGATCCTTCCAGCCAGTGAACAGATTTTTCAGATTCCATTCGCTCTGGCCGTGACGCACGAGCACCAGAAGACGTTCGCTCATTCTGCCTGCTCCGTTTCTCAAATTCTAAACGCCCAACCCAAGCACGTCGGCCATTGAATAAAGCCCGGGCGCCTTGCCGCGCGCCCACTTCGCGGCCTTCAACGCACCATGGGCAAAGATCATCCGGTCTTCGGCGTGATGCGACAACGTTATGCGCTCATACGGACCCGCGAAGATGACGCTGTGATCTCCGGACACGGAGCCGCCACGGAGCGAGGCAAAACCGATGTCGCCCGCTTTGCGGGCGCCGGTAAGGCCATCTCGCCCGCGTACCGCGCGCTCATCCAGCCCGATCTTGCGGCCGTCAGCCGCCGCCTGTCCCAACATCAGCGCGGTGCCCGAAGGCGCGTCGATCTTGGCTCTGTGATGCATCTCGAGAATCTCAATATCGAAACTCTCGTCGAGTGATTGCGCCATCCGCTTCACCAGCGCAGCGAGCAGATTGACGCCCAGACTCATATTGCCCGACTGCACAACCGCCGTGCGTGAGGTCACGCTTCGGATCACCGCCATATCCGACGCTGAGAGTCCGGTGGTGCCGATGACATGAACCAGGCCCCGCTCGGCAGCGACGGCAACGTTCGCGATGGTCGCAGCCGGAACCGTAAAATCCAAAATACCGTCGGCATTTGCCGATAATGACCAGAGATCTGCCGACACTTCGATTCCGCTGGCGGGAAGTCCGGCCAGGACGGCGGCGTCTTTCCCGATCAGCTCGGATCCGGGCGCCTCAAGCGCGCCGGCCAGCACTGCGTCACCGGTTTCCGCGATCGCGCGCACCAGCGCGCGGCCCATCCGGCCGCCTGCTCCTGCAACGATCAAACGCATGTCAGCCACGACTCCTCAAATGCTCTTCGGGTATAGCGGGGGCTGCGTTTCGCGGCAACCGATCAGGTCTACATCAGCGCAGTGCCTCACATCAGGCGCGGCCTCATCGCATATCCCCGGCGATGGTGATCAACTGGCGTACCATCTTTTTCAGCGCATCCGCATCCGCCGAACGCTTCAACCGTTCCATATCATCATAGGCTTCGCCGGCGAACGACAGCGCCAGCTGATTGGGAATCACCATCGCCCCGCACGCCGTAAGTATCAGACGCAACTGAGCCAGACATCTTGCGCCGCCAAACCGGCCCGCGGAGGCCGAGGCGATCGCGAACGCGCGTTCATGGAAGACCTGACCGCGTGCTTCGTGCGGACTTTGTACGCACGATATCCAGTCGATCGCATTCTTGAGCAATGGCGGCAGCGAAGCATTGTATTCGGGCGTCACGATAAGAATCCCATGATGCGCCCCGATCATCTGCTTGAGGTTGATGGCGCTTGCGGGCACGCCGGAATTTGCCTGTAGATCAGCGTCGTAGATCGGCAGCGGGAAGTCTCCAAGCGAAATTCGGGTGACCTCGACATCGGCTCGAACAAATTCCTCGGCTACGACGGCGGCAAGCCTTGCATTCTGCGAGCCGGTGCGAAGCGAGCCGGGAATGATGAGAATTTTCGGTGCGAACAGAACTGTCGATCGCATTGCAGGGACACCAGCCGCCGCGCTCGTGCCCTGAATCTGAAGTTTGCCTCATTGTGCGGCGCCTTCCGGAGCGGACTTCAGATTCGAAAGGACATTAGCAAGTGCATCACTCTCTTTCCCCGTTTCACAGAAACGGTGAAAGACTTCGTCTATTGATTAGACGCGTTTTCTTCACGCTACCCGGATCCCACTTCGCTCGAAAACGCTATAATATGGTTTTGGCTCAGAAGTCCGCTTGACGCGCTCGCAGAGATCAGCCCTTGCGATACACCCAGACGCGTGCAGGAGGGAGGTTCATCCAAATCCGCTCGGACGCTTCGGTCGAAATACCGGGGAGAGATTTGGGAATGGGAGGGACGACGGAATAGGTGAACTGCACGAATGGGGCGCCGGGGGCGAGCGTCGCGAAGGCATCCCGGATCAACTTGAGCCGGGTCAACATTGGCTTGGTGACAAGCGGCAGGCCAGAGACAATCGCCGAGGCGCGTGCGCTCAGCACGTTCCAGAGCGAATCGCGCAGCGTATAGGCATCACCCTGCACAACCGTTGCCTGCGGATAGCGGTCGCGAAGCAGCGCACAAAAACCAGGATCGTATTCAACCAACACCAGACGCTTCTGATCGACGCCGTGCTCAATCAGCGCATTTGTGATCGCACCGGTCCCCGGTCCCAGTTCGATGACCGGATCGGTCGATCGGACATCGACATACTGCGCCATCGTGCGTGCCAGGATGCGGCCGGACGGCATGACGGCACCCATATGGAGCGGCTTTTCAATCCACGAGCGGAGAAAGCGTACCTCATCGTCAAGACGAAGGGGCTTCTTCGACGCACGCGCGGACAATTGCAAAGTCATTTCGCACCCAGGTGGGTCACTACTGGCAGGAAGTCAGGCTTAAGTTATACACAGGTACAACCGACAATCGACACGGTCAAGCAAAACGGTCATTACGGAGTCGCGCGAGTACCGAAGAAGTCTTTGACCTTAGTGAAGAAACCTGCCGTCTCGGGTTGAGTCTCACCCGAAGATAGCTTTTCGAACTCGGCCAAGAGATCCTGTTGCCTCTTGGTCAGATTTTGCGGCGTTTCGACCACCATCTGCACATACATGTCGCCGGTCTGACGGGAGCGCAGCACTGGCATCCCCTTTGTTGCAACGCGGAAACGGCGGCCTGACTGGGTCCCCGACGGCACCCTCACCTTGGTCTTGCTCTTGTCGATGGTCGGCACCTCAAGTTCTCCACCAAGCGCGGCAGTGACCATTGAGATCGGAACGCGACAATGCAGATCGGCACCGTCTCGCTGGAAGAACTCATGCGGAGCCAGCGAGAGGAAAATGTAGAGATCACCCGGGGGGCCGCCACGAATTCCCGCCTCACCCTCGCCGGCCAGGCGAATGCGGGTGCCATCCTCGACGCCGGCGGGAATATTGACCGATAGCGAGCGTTCCCGGTTGACGCGGCCTGACCCACCGCAGGACGGACAGGGATCCTCAATCATCTGGCCCCGCCCCTGACAGCCAGGACACGTGCGCTCCAGCGTGAAGAAACCCTGGGCTTGGCGGATTCGGCCAGCACCGCCGCACATCGAACAGTTCTTCGGCTTGGTCCCGGCCTTGGCGCCCGTGCCTGAGCAGGATTCGCAAGTCACCGAGACTGGGATTTCGACCTGAGCAGTCTTACCCTGAAAAGCCTCCTCCAGCGTGATCTCCATGTTGTATCGAAGATCTCCGCCTCGTTCGCGACCGCCGGTACGACCGCGCTGGCCGGCCATTCCAAACAAGTCCTCGAAGATGTCAGAGAATGATGAGGCGAAGCCGGCTCCGAACCCGGGGCCACCGCCACCCATGCCGCCCTGCTCGAACGCGGCATGACCGAAGCGGTCGTAAGCCGCCCGCTTGTTGCCGTCCTTCAGAACTTCATAGGCCTCATTGATTTCTTTGAAGCGCACCTCACTCGAGGCGTCGCCCGGATTCCTGTCCGGGTGCCATTTCATCGCCAGCTTGCGGAAGGCCGCCTTGAGTTTGGTGTCGTCCGCACTCCGCTCGACCTCAAGGGTTTCGTAGTAACAGCGCTTGGTCGACATCAGTCCATTCCGCCCGAACGTCGTTTTATCCCGGACAACGCGTCAGAAATTCGCTTGTCGCTGGATGCAGCGTCCCACCTAAACAAACATGACCCCGTCCTCCGAGACGCGCTGCGCACTCCTTGGGGGCCGGGGCCATGGTCATCCCTGCCGTTTAAGCAGACTTCTTGTTCTTGTCGTCGTCGACTTCGGTAAACTCCGCATCGACGACATCGTCCTTCGCGGCGTCCTTGGCCGCATCGGCCTCCGCCTGCTGTTTGTACATGGCCTCGCCGAGTTTCATAGATACCTGCGCCAACGTGTTGGTTTTGGCCTTGATCGCCTCGGCGTCGTCGCCCTTCAGCGCCTCCTTCAGATCGCTGACGGCATCCTCGATGGAGCGGCGTTCGCTTTCCTCGATCTTCGAGCCGTGCTCGGTGAGAGCCTTCTCGGTCGAGTGTACCAGACTGTCAGCGTGGTTCTTGGCGTCGACGGACTCGCGTCGCTTTTTGTCCTCGGCTGCGTTCACTTCCGCGTCCTTGACCATCTTCTCGATGTCGGCCTCCGACAAACCTCCCGATGCCTGGATACGGATCTGCTGTTCCTTGCCGGTCGCCTTGTCCTTCGCCGAGACGTTGACGATGCCGTTGGCGTCGATGTCGAACGTCACCTCGATTTGCGGCATGCCGCGCGGAGCGGGCGGAATGCCCATCAGATCGAACTGGCCGAGAACCTTGTTGTCGGCCGCCATTTCACGCTCGCCCTGGAAAACGCGGATGGTGACGGCATTCTGGTTGTCCTCGGCTGTTGAGAACACCTGGCTCTTCTTAGTCGGGATCGTGGTGTTGCGATCGATGATGCGGGTGAACACGCCGCCCAGCGTCTCGATGCCGAGCGACAGCGGCGTGACATCGAGCAGCAGCACGTCCTTGACATCGCCCTGCAGCACGCCGGCCTGGATCGCCGCGCCGATCGCGACAACCTCGTCCGGGTTGACGCCTTTGTGCGGCTCCTTGCCGAACAACTGCTTAACGACTTCCTGGACCTTCGGCATGCGGGTCATGCCACCGACCAGCACCACTTCGCCGATCTCGCCCGCCGTCAGGCCGGCATCCTTCAGCGCCTTGCGGCACGGCTCGATCGTCTTCTGAACCAGATCGTCGACCAGCGCCTCGAATTTGGCGCGGGTGAGCTTCATCGTCAGATGCTTCGGACCTGACTGGTCAGCGGTGATGAACGGCAGGTTGATTTCGGTCTGCGTGGTCGACGACAGCTCAATCTTGGCCTTCTCGGCGGCTTCCTTCAGCCGCTGCAAGGCCAGCTTGTCGTTGCGCAGGTTGATGCCCTGCTCCTTCTGGAATTCGTCAGCCAGATAGTTGACCAGGCGCATGTCGAAGTCTTCGCCGCCCAGGAACGTATCGCCGTTGGTCGACTTCACCTCGAACACGCCGTCGCCGATCTCGAGGATCGACACGTCGAAGGTGCCGCCGCCTAGGTCATACACGGCGATGGTGCCGGCCTTCGACTTGTCGAGGCCATAGGCAAGCGCGGCCGCGGTCGGCTCGTTGATGATGCGCAGCACTTCGAGGCCCGCGATCTTACCGGCGTCCTTGGTCGCTTGGCGTTGCGCGTCGTTGAAATAGGCAGGAACTGTAATGACAGCCTGATCAACCTTCTGACCGAGATGAGCCTCGGCAGTCTCCTTCATCTTTTGAAGCGTGAAGGCTGAAATCTGCGACGGCGAATAGGTCTTACCGTCGACCTCGACCCAGGCGTCGCCGTTGCCGGCTTTCGAGATCTTGTAAGGGACAAGCTTCTTGTCCTTTTCAACCGTGGGGTCGTCGTACCGCCGGCCGATCAGACGCTTGACGGCGAAAATGGTACGCTCGGGATTGGTCACAGCCTGGCGCTTGGCCGGCTGCCCGACGAGACGCTCGCCATCATCGCTAAAGGCAACGATGGACGGCGTGGTCCGCATCCCTTCCGCGTTTTCGATGACTTTCGGCGCCTTGCCGTCCATTACCGCCACGCACGAATTCGTGGTGCCGAGGTCGATCCCAATGACCTTTCCCATGGTCCTCATATCCTTCTTGTTGCGGCAGTCCGGCCAGGCCCTGGCGGCACCCTCATCCAGACCCCCAGATATCAATTACTCGCGATTAGCGACGGTGAGCCTCATATAGGAGGGGGGGTGGGGGCTGCAAGGACCAGACCACTCTCCACCGGATGAAAACGCAATTCTTTTGCAATCCCGGACAGCCAGGGACGGCCCGAATAAGCAGATAATTAACCCAGCCTCACTGGACACCTTGGCCTCATAATCAAAACGGTGGTAGGTCGCCGCACAACAGCGACGAGAGGTTCGGCCGATTGCCGACGAATCATGCGCTTGAGGCGGCGGCCAAATCCCCTTCCAGAACCGCCGACCGGCGATCATTGAACGGCCTTAATGCAAATCCAATAAGCGCGCATGAGACACCTTCTGCACGTACTGATCGCTCTTTGCATACTGAGCGGCGCAAATCCGGCCCTCGCCGACGACGTGGTCTATGCGCCGGGCAGCCGGATCGGGCTGGTTCCGCTGATAGGTCTGACCCCGGCAAAGACATTTCCGGGCTTCGAAACAGCGGATCAGCGGGTCAAGGTCATCGTCGCCGAACTCCCCGTGACCGCCTTCAGAGACGTGGAAAACGTCGCCAAATCGAACGTGGCCGACCCTCGAGGCCAAAAGCCGCAAGGCCTCGAGACCGCGAGCGGACAGGGTTATTTCGTCGTGGAGGCGGCCAAGAACGGCGACGACAATGTCCGGCGCTATTCAATGGTGATTTCGGGCGGTACATTTTCCGGATACGTCGCAGCGCAGGTGCCAGAGAACGTCGGAAAGATCTATTCCGATGAAGCGGTGCGAAAGATGTTCGCAACGGTCGCCTTGCGCAAGGACGTACCGGTCGAGGAGCAGCTCGGCCTGCTACCCTTCAAGCTGAGCGAATTGAGCTCCTTCAAATTGATCCGCACGCTGGCACCAGGAGCAGTTGTCCTGCTTTCCGACGCAGAAGCGGAAAACGACATCGACAGCAAAGCCTTTATGATTATCAGCCCGATCGGTTCAGTCCCGGAACGACCGGACGATCGGGACAGGTTTGCGCGCGATATCGCGGCCACGATCCCGAACCTGCGTGAGGGACGTATCACCATGTCGGAGTCGATGCGGATCAACGGATCGCCCGGTTTTGAAACGCGGATCGACGGTACTAACACACGAACGAATACGCCAGTGACGGTCGTGCAGTGGCTGGTGTTTGGCAGCGGAAAAACGGCAATGCGTCTGATCGGAAGTACGCCGCGGGATGGGTGGTCTGAAGCTTTTTCGCGCTTCCGCGCGGTTCGTGACGGTATTCGGCCGCGCTAGTGGAGTGAATTTGACATTCGCGCCCCACCTAACACGCGCGTCCCGGGCGTGAATGTCGAATTCAAAACTCGACCAGCAACCAATATCGGCCAGTGGTGTTTGATTCTCGCATTCAAGCCCAAGGACATACCTCGCTCGAGACGCTCTAAAGCGCATTCAGTCGGCTGACATCGCAGTATTTAAGTCCGCGAACGGGCGGATTCATTCGGACGCGGCTGCCTTGGCTCCGCCCTTCGCAACACCTACCAGCGCCGGACGCAACACCCGCTCGCCGATCATGTAGCCGGCCTGAATGACCTGCGCGACCGTGCCGACGGGGATGGACGAATCGGGAACTTCGTACATGGCCTGATGAACGTTGGGATCGAATTTTTCGCCAGCCGGATCGAATCTTTTAACACCATGTTTTTCCAGCGCGTTGTGCAGCGAGCGCTCGGTCAACTCCACGCCCTCGATCAGGGCTTTGAGTCCGGGGTCGGCGGCCGCGCGTGCCTCGGCGGGCACCGCATCAAGCGCGCGTTGCAGATTGTCGGCAATATCCAGCACGTCGCGAGCGAACCCCGAGATGCCGTAGGTTCGCGCGTCCGACACCTCCCGCGCGGTGCGCTTGCGCAGGTTTTCCATCTCCGCCAACGTGCGCAGCATCCGGTCTTTGGCGTCCGCGACCTCCTTGGTCAGTGCCTCGACCGCCCCCTCCTCGGGATCGTCGGGCATGATGTAAGGCTTGGATACCACTGGCTCGGCCTCCGGAGCCGGATCGCCGGAATTATTTGATTTGCCGTCGGAATCGGTCATTACACAGCCTTCTTGCACATGGTCTCGAATTAAAAGGGATGGTCGTGCGGGATATCGTGGTTCAGGCGCAAAAATCAAGCGCGCAGGGGCGGCGGGCGGGCTCAGCCGCCGAGCATCTGGCTGACAATGCGGGCCGCATAATCCACCATCGGGATCACGCGCGCGTAGTTCAGCCGGGTCGGTCCGATCACTCCGAGAACGCCGACGATGTGGCCGGCGCCGTCGCTATAGGGCGCGATGATCGTCGAGGAACCGGACAACGAGAACAGCTTGTTCTCCGAACCGATAAAGATCCTGACGCCGTCGGCGCGTTCGGCGCGGCCAAGCAGATCGATCACGCCGCGCTTGGTTTCGAGGTCGTCGAACAGCAGCCGCACGCGCTCAAGGTCCTCCATCGCATGCAAATCTCCGAGCAGGTTGGCATGGCCGCGCACGATCAATTGCCGGTCGTCGCTGTCACCGCCAGACCAGCTCGCAATTCCTGCCGCGATGATCTTTTGTGTGAGCTGATCGAGCTCCGCCTTGCTCTGCGTCAACGCGGTCTCAAGCTCGAGCCCTGCCTCGGCCAGCGTCCGGCCGCGAATTCGAGCGTTCAGAAAGTTTGACGCCTCCGTCAGCGCCGAAGCCGGGACGCCGGAGGGGAGCGTCAGCACGCGGTTTTCGACCTGCCCGTCTTCGGCGACCAGCACGACCAGCGCCTTGTCGGGCTCCAGCCTGACGAACTCGATATGCTTCAACCGTACATTGGATTTCGCCGTCAGAACCACCGCCGCCGCCCGGGTCAATCCGGACAGCCGTGTCAATGCCTCGCCCAATGCAGCCTCGACCGATTGCGCCTTGCCCACCGATGCGAGTTGAGTCTGGATCGACTGGCGCTCCGGCTCGGTCAGATCGCCGACCTGCATCAAGGCATCGACAAAGAACCGCAGGCCGAGCTCGGTCGGCAAGCGGCCGGCCGAGGTATGCGGTGCATAAATCAGCCCGAGCTGTTCGAGGTCCGACATCACATTGCGGACCGACGCAGGCGAGAGCGGCACCGTGATGAGGCGGGAAACGTTGCGGGAACCCACCGGTTCGCCCGTTGCAAGGTAGCTTTCGACGATCTGCCGAAAAATGTCGCGCGACCGCTCGTTCAACTGGGCAAGCCCGGCGTTCGGCGCAATCAGACCGATCGGATCGTGATGGGCCAACGATATCTCCCGCGTATACTGACTGTTGCGCCTGGGACCGGATCTAGTTTGTCTCTCCGGCGCACCAGTTACAAGCAGCCTTTGGCAATCGCAGTTCTGACCCTTGCCGGTGCGGCTCCTCACCCCTAAAAGCACGGCACGACGATTTTCATAGAATAGCTGGAGGGTTCCCATGCGGCCTAGCCGCCGTGCACCGGATGAACTGCGCGCCGTGTCGCTGGAACGTGGCGTGGTCAAATACGCCGAAGGCTCCTGCATGGTGAAATTCGGGGATACCCATGTGCTGGTCACCGCGACGCTCGAGGAGCGGCTGCCGCCGTGGCTCAAGGGCCAGGGTCGGGGCTGGGTGACGGCCGAATACGGAATGCTGCCGCGCGCCACGCTGGAGCGAACCCGGCGCGAGGCCTCCGCTGGCAAGCAAGGCGGCCGGACCGTCGAAATCCAGCGCCTGATCGGCCGCTCCTTGCGTGCCGCAATCGATCTCGAGGCGCTCGGCGAACGCCAGATCACAGTCGATTGCGACGTCATTCAGGCCGATGGCGGCACGCGCACCGCATCGATCACCGGCGCATGGGTCGCGTTAGCCGACTGCGTCAACTGGATGAAGGCCCGCAACATGCTCAAGGCGAGCGTGCTTCGAGACAATGTCGCGGCGATCTCATGCGGTATCTACAATGGCACGCCCGTCCTCGATCTGGACTATGCAGAAGATTCGGAAGCCGACACCGATGCAAACTTCGTGATGACCGGCGAGGGACGCATCATCGAGGTGCAGGGAACCGCCGAGAAGACACCTTTTTCCGACGACGAATTTTTTGCGCTCATGGCGCTGGCAAAAAAAGGAGTCGCGCGGCTGGTGGATTTGCAGAAAATGGCGTTGGCGTGATTCGTTCTGGGCGTGCTCCGCGGGACGCTCCTCCAATAGCGTTTTCGAGCAAAGTGGGGACCGGTTCGCGTCAAGAAACTGCGTCAACACAAGAAACCGGAGCCTGACTTTGAATTCCGTCAAAGTCGGAATGGCTTTAGGATCGGCCATGAATCGTCGGATCGCCGGCAAGCTCGTGATCGCCACCCACAATCCCGGCAAGCTCGCCGAGATGCGCGAGCTACTTGCGCCGTATGGCGTCGAGGCGATCTCCGCAGGCGAGCTCGGTCTCAGCGAGCCTGAGGAAACAGGCGATGATTTTCGCGCCAATGCCCGGATCAAGGCTATCTCTGCGGCCCTGAGCGCAAAGCTTCCGGCTTTTGCCGACGATTCCGGTCTGGTCGTCGATGCGCTCGATGGCGCACCGGGCATCCACTCCGCGCGCTGGGCTGGCGAGACCAAGGATTTTTCCGCAGCAATGGCCCGGATCGAGCGCCTGCTGCAGGAGCGTGGCGCAACGAGCGCGGAGAAGCGCAAGGCTCACTTCGTTTCGGCGCTCTGCGTCGCGTGGCCGGACGGCCATCTCCAGGAAGTCGACGGACGAGTCGACGGCACGCTGGTATGGCCGCCGCGGGGCACGGCCGGATTTGGCTATGATCCTGCGTTCCTCCCGGACGGACATACGCGCACCTTCGGCGAGATGACGGGCATTGAAAAGCACGGGCTTCCGCCGCGGGGCCTTGGCCTGTCGCATCGCGCCCGCGCGTTCGTGAAGCTGGCGGAGATTGCTCTTGATCGGCGCTAATCCGACCACTGCCTTCGGCATCTATGTGCACTGGCCGTTTTGCCTGTCGAAATGCCCGTATTGCGATTTCAACAGTCATGTGCGCCACGCGCCGATCGATGAAGAGCGCTTCGTTCGTGCTTTCCAGCGCGAGATCGAGACCACCGCCGCACGCGCGCGCGGCCGAGAGGTGTCCTCCATTTTCTTCGGCGGTGGTACCCCGTCCTTGATGCAGCCGCAGACCGTTGGCGCGATCCTCGACGCAATCGGAAAATATTGGGGCGTCGCTGATAACGTCGAGGTCACGCTGGAAGCCAATCCGACCAGCGTCGAGGCCACGCGATTCCGCGGCTATCGCGCAGCGGGCGTCAACCGCGTGTCGCTCGGCGTGCAGGCGCTCGACGATTCCTCGCTAAAGGCTCTCGGACGCCTGCATACCGCGCACGAGGCGCTGGAGGCGGTGGCGATCGCACGCTCCGTCTTCGATCGCTATTCCTTCGATCTGATTTACGCACGTCCCGGCCAGACGCCAGCGATGTGGACCGAGGAACTGCGGCAGGCGATCTCGGAAGCGGCGGAGCATCTGTCGCTCTACCAGTTGACTATCGAGGAGGGTACGCCGTTTTTCGACCTGCACGCAGCCGGGAAACTCAGGACCCCCGACGAAGCGATTGCGCGCGCGCTGTACGACGTCACGCAGGACGTTTGCACGCGTCACGGCATGCCAGCCTACGAGATCTCAAATCATGCGCTGCCCGGCGCGGAATGCCGGCACAACCTGCTTTACTGGCGCGGTCAGGAATATGCGGGAATCGGGCCCGGGGCGCACGGTCGCCTTGACATCGACGGCATCAGGCATGCCGTCGCCACGGAAAAGCGGCCGGAAGCCTGGCTCATGCGGGTCGAGGCGATCGGCAACGGAATCGTCGCCGATGATCTGCTCAACAGCGAAGAGCGCGCCGACGAATTCCTGCTCATGGGACTGCGCTTGCGCGAGGGCATCGATCCACAGCGCTACGCGGCGCTATCGGGCCGCTCTCTTGATCCGCGGCGAATCGCAATCCTCCGTGACGAAGGCGCGATTACGATCAGCACCGATGGCCGCCTGCGCGTCACGCAGGATGGCTTTCCCCTCCTCGATGCCGTGGTGGCCGATCTCGCCGCCTAGCTATGCTGGCTTTGATGGAGTCAAAGCTGGGCTCCAGCATTTGTTTGGCGCGTTTTCTTCGCGCGAAGCCGGTACCCACTTCGCTCGAAAACGCTATAGAGCGGGATGAGGAAAAGTGTGGTGCGGTTTTTCGCCGGTATCTCACTTCTCAAATACTGGAATCGATCACGTTCATGATTCTGGATCGATTCGATCCAAAGTCATCGTGATCTGACGACGCGGGCTACAGATCAGGCGCCAAAACTTTTCGGCGAACCTGCTGCCGGCTGGCCGCCGCCGGATGCGACTCGCATGACGGCGAGGCCCCGCTGGTTGGTGCCGTCGGAACGGAACCGAAACAGACCGTCGATGCCGGCGAAGCCTGACGCATTGGTCAGCGTCTCGGCCGCGAAGCGCTGCGGGCCTTGGGTGCGAGCAAGAGCCGCCACCAGCGCGACGGCGTCATAGGCAAGGGTGGCCGTACGTACCGGATCGCCGCCATACTTGGAGCGGTAGCGCCCTGCGAAGCTACGGAAACCGGATGGATCAGGGGCGGCATAGAGGCCGCCCTGCAGCGACGCGCTGGCGAAAACGCGAGGATTGTCCCACAGACCGGTACCCAGAAGCTGGACATTGCGCAGATTCGCACCCGCCGTGGCGAGCGCGTCAACGACCGAAACCACCGCATCGCCGTCATCGGCGATCAGCAGCGCATCAGCCGAGCGGAGCGACTGCGCCACCTTCCGTGCCGCACTGGCGCGATCGGCGCCATATTTCTCGAATGCGACGATACGCCCGCCGCGATGGCCAACTGTCTGTTTGAAGGCAGCCTCGACGACATTGCCATAGGCATTTTCGGGCACCAAGGCAGCAAACGAGCGCTTTCCGGTGCTGGTGGCATATTCGACGATCCGGTTGACGTCCGATTCAGGGAGAAAACTCAGAAGATAGACGCCCCGGCCCGCCACGCTTGAATCAGTCGAGAACGCGATCACCGAGGTGCCGCGTGTCCGCGCCACCTGAGCAACCGCCGGAACAGATGCTGCGAACAGCGGACCGAGAATGATTTCGGCTCCTTCATCGAGCGCTTGTTGCGCTCCCTGTTGCGCACGCTGCGCCGTACCGGCGGCGTCCTTGACCAGCAACTGGACATTCGGGTTCTGAAATTCCGACAGCGCCATCTCGGCCGCGTTTTTCATCGACTGCGCCGCAACGCTCGCATTGCCTGCGGCCGACAACGGAAGGAGCAAACCGACCTTGACCTGACCCGTACCGATTGTAGCTGCCTGCTGAGGCGGACCGGCCGCCTCTGGCTGCGGAGAAGAACCGGGGGAACTGGAAAAATTGTTCGTCAGCGTTTGCTGGACGCCCGAGCAGGCGCCAAGCAGAGGCGCGCCGATGACAAGGCCCAGCGCGGCTCGCCGAGTCGCTCCCAGGCGCTCAGATTTCGGTTCGAAGGGATCCTTCATCATTATCCTTGCAGTGCACCCATTCCGGACAGGTCCGGGCACAAGCCCCGCGGAATCAGCCATATTGCCGATGCCGCCAGTTAACCAAAACAAACGGATCGTGTCCGCCCCGAATTTAGCTCCATACCCAACCTTGGATACCGCGGAACATCGAAAAGCATGGGACGGACCCGTTCGCACGCAATCTTTGTGTTATCCGGCTTCGGCGCCGAAGACGCTTCTTGACACGAGCCGAACTCATTTTTCTCGAAAATGTTATAGAAGTCGCAGTATGCGTGCAAAATCCGCCTCTTTGAAATCGGACATCGAAACCCCGGGTACCCGGACCTTTTCCATAGCGGGCCATCAACTGGTTGCCCCGACGGCCGCGCCCGGTCTTCACCTGGTCGCCACGCCGATCGGTCATCTCGGAGATATCACCTTACGAGCGCTTGAGACCCTCGCAGGCGTCAATATCATCGCCTGCGAGGACACCCGCATCACCCGCCGCATCACCGAACGCTACGCGATTACAGGCGTGCTCAAGCCTTACCACGAGCATAATGCTGCGACAGCGCGTCCGAAAATCCTGGCGCAGCTGGCACAAGGCGCCTCCATCGCCCTGGTCTCCGATGCCGGCACACCGCTGATTTCCGATCCGGGTTTCAAACTGGTACGTGAAGCGTGTGCCGCTGGTCATCAGGTGATCGCGGTTCCGGGACCATCTTCGGTGCTAGCGGCGCTGTCCATAGCAGCGCTGCCGACGGACCGGTTCTTCTTCGAGGGGTTTCTGCCGGCAAAGGAGGTCGCGCGCCGCACGCGCCTTGCCGAACTCGCAAGGATCGATGCCACGCTGGTCATGTTCGAGTCCGGCAGTCGTATCCGGGATTCCTTGCACGACCTCGCGGCCATCCTCGGCAATCGCGACGCCACGATCTGCCGCGAACTGACAAAGCTGCACGAGGATATCCGCCGCGCGACCCTCACGGAGCTCGCGCAAGCGGCCGAAACGCTGGAAACACGGGGCGAATTCGTCCTGGTCGTCGGACCACCAACGGCTGATGCAGGCACGATGTCCTCCGACGAGCTGGACGATCTGCTGCTGACGTTGTTGAGGGAGGGCAGCGTCAAAGACAGCGTGGCTCACGCGGTCGAAATCTCGGGCCTCCCCCGACGTCAAATCTATGCCCGCGCGCTTGAGCTCGCCGGACAGATGAGGGACCGTGACAACAATGACAGCAGGTAAGGACCGTTCCCGAAACGGCCCAGAGGCGGCAGCGCCCGAGCGCGTCGCGGCGTTTCGCACCGGTCTTTCGGCGGAAGGTCTCGCCGCAGCCTATCTGATCGCCAAGGGCTACCGGATTCTGGCACGCCGGTTTCGCACGCCTCATGGCGAGATCGATATCGTGGCCCGCCGGCGGCAACTTCTCGCTTTCGTCGAAGTCAAAGCCCGTCGCAGCCTCGATGATGCTGCCTATGCAGTGACGCAGAGACAACAACAGCGGATCGTCAACGCAGCCCAAGCCTGGCTTATGGCGCACCCCGAACATGCGACTTTCGAATTCCGCTTTGACGCCATGCTGATTGCGCCGCGACGTCTGCCGCGTCATCTGTTAGGTGCATTCGACGCCAGCACATAGCCTGACGTATTCAGACGCTTTCGCATTGACACAACCCGGACCAACAAGATGAAACTGAAAGTCGCCGTTCAGATGGACCCGATCGCGCGCATCAACGTTCGCGGCGATTCAACTTTTGCACTGTTGCTGGAGGCACAGCGACGCGGCCACGAAATCTCATACTACACGCCGGATAAGCTATCGCTTCGCGGCAAGGACGTGGTTGCATGGGTCCAGCCGTTGACCGTTCGGGATCAGGAGGGCGACCATTATACGCTCGGTGAAGCAACGCGCTCTTACCTAGAATCCTTCGACGTCGTATTGCTGCGCCAGGACCCTCCGTTCGATCTCGCCTACATCACGACGACTCACTTGCTCGAGCGCATTCATCCGAAGACGCTCGTGGTCAACGACCCGGCAAGCGTGCGCAATGCGCCGGAAAAGCTGTTCGTGATGGATTTTCCGGAGTTGATGCCGCCGACGTTGATTTCGCGCAATCTCGACGAGATCAATTCGTTTCGTGACGAGCATGGTGCGGTGGTCATGAAGCCGTTGCATGGTCACGGCGGAGCCGCAGTGTTTCGCGTCACGCCGCAAGACATGAACTTCGGATCGCTGTTCGACATGTTCTCGGTGACGTTTCGCGAGCCGTGGGTAATCCAGCGCTTCCTGCCCGAGGTCAAACACGGCGACAAGCGCATCATCCTCGTCGACGGCGAATTCGCAGGTGCTGTCAATCGCGTGCCTGCCGCTGACGATCTGCGCTCCAACATGGTGCGTGGCGGTGCGGCGCGGGCAACCGACCTCTCTCCCCGCGAGAGCGAGATTTGTAAGCGCATTGGTCCGGCGCTGCGCGAGCGCGGTCTGTTGTTTGTTGGCATTGACGTCATCGACGGCTTGCTCACCGAAATCAACGTTACCTCGCCGACCGGAATTCGGGCGATTGCCGCATTGGGCGGCCCGGATGTCGCCGGAAAAATCTGGGACGGGATCGAGGCGAAGCGCCAATAGGCTCACCTAGAAATCCTGCAGCCTGTGTTCCCTTAATGTTCTTGTACATCGGGAAGTTGTAAGCTAGCTTCGCCGTGGCAAAGGGGGCTGCCATGGTTCAGCGGGTATCCACCGTCGCATTTGAAGGAATCGAGGCGCGCGCGGTCGACGTGCAGGTGCAGGTCGCTCCCGGCCTGCCCGCCTTCAATATTGTGGGCTTGCCAGACAAAGCCGTGTCCGAGGCCCGGGAGCGGGTGCGGGCGGCCCTGATCGCTTCAGGTCTTGCGCTGCCGGCGAGACGAATCACCGTCAACCTGGCTCCGGCCGATCTGCCCAAGGAAGGCAGTCACTACGATCTCCCGATTGCGCTCGGCCTGATGGCGGCGATCGGAGCGATTCCCTCCGACGCGTTGTCAGGGTTTACGGTACTCGGCGAACTCGGCCTCGACGGATCGATTGCGGCGGTAGCGGGGGTTCTGCCCGCTGCGATCGGTGCGAATGCGCGCGATGAAGGGCTGATCTGCCCCGCAGCCTGCGGCGCGGAGGCAGCCTGGGCGAGCCCCGACATCCAGATCGTCGCCGCCAGTTCGCTCATTCAGATCGCAAATCATTTCAAGGGAACTCAGGTTCTGTCTCGCCCGCAGCCCCGGATTCGTGAAACCCAAGGTAGCGCTCTTGATCTTCGCGACATCAAAGGGCAGGAGAGCGCCAAGCGTGCGCTCGAGATCGCAGCCGCCGGCGGACATCATCTGCTGATGGTCGGCTCTCCCGGCAGCGGCAAATCAATGCTCGCGGCACGCCTGCCTTCGATTCTCCCACCGCTGTCGCCGGCCGAGCTGCTGGAAGTGTCGATGATCGCGTCGGTTGCCGGCGCAATCGACGGCGGGGCGCTCACCTCGCACCGGCCGTTTCGCGCCCCGCATCATTCCGCCAGCATGGCCGCGCTGACGGGGGGCGGCACGCGCGCCAAACCCGGTGAAATCTCGCTCGCGCATAACGGCGTCCTGTTTCTCGACGAGTTGCCGGAGTTCGATCCGCGCGTGCTGGATTCGCTCTGGCAGCCGCTCGAGAACGGCGAGATCGCGGTGTCCCGCGCCAATCATCGCGTGACCTATCCCGCGCGTTTCATGCTGGTGGCGGCGATGAATCCATGCCGCTGCGGCCATGCCTTTGAGCCTGGCTATGCCTGCAAGCGCGGCCGCATCGACCGCTGCACCGCAGACTATCAAATGCGCATCTCGGGACCTCTCCTGGACCGCATCGATTTGCGCATCGAAGTGCCGGCTGTGACCGCCTCCGATCTCATTCTGCCGCCTTCGTCGGAAGGTTCGGCCGAAGTCGGCGCTCGTGTTGCCACGGCACGTGACATTCAGGCAGCGCGCTATGCGGCGCTCGGGCTTCCGAATATCCGGACCAACGCCGAAGCCCCGGCGGCCGCGCTGGAAGACATCGCGCAACCGGATGCACAAGGGCTGAAGCTGCTCCGCGACGCCGCGGAAAGCATGCGTTTGTCGGCGCGAGGCTATCACCGGGTGCTACGCGTCGCCCGCACGCTCGCGGACCTCGATGGCGCTGACAAGATCGGCCGGCTGCACCTTGCCGAAGCTCTGTCCTATCGCGCGCTCGCCGACGACATCAAACGCGCGGCCTGACAGCGCTCGTCTCCGTCCGCGACGGATCACCAAGTTGCCGCCGCGATTTGCCTCGCGACACCGGTCCTGCGACGTCTCGATAAGACCTCGTTAACCTTGTTCGCATCCGAACCGTTTCCGGCGCGGCCCTCGAGGACTTCCGCAAGGTCATGCTTTCATGCTGACATGGGACACACACGCTGCGCGTACTTTCGTTGGCGGCAATCGCCTCCGACGAGCGCTGCAGGAAATTCGGGAAGGTCGATGGCAGCGCGATTATTCTGGATGAGGGCGCGCCTGCGCGGGCTGATCCGGCAACATCCCCGGCTGAATGTTGCTTTTCGAGCCTTCATGACCTTTTCAATCGCGTTCGGAGGTGCCTACGGTTTCATTTCCGGAAGCCGAAGCGCCGATTACGACCCTCACGCCTTCGCAATCGGCATCAGCTTTCTGTTCGCGCTTGCTTGTGTCGCGCTGGCGATCCAGAGCATGCGCTTGCGCAGGATGCGCAAGAAAGTTCGCAAAATTGCTCTCCATAATGAAGCGCTCGCTGATCGCAATTGGGAGCTGAAGGAAGCGGAGGAGCGCGCGCGCTGCCTTTTCGAGTCGCAGGGCGATCTGATCGTTTTGCGCGATGGAACCGGCACCATCACTTCGGTGAATGATGCCTATTGCATCCTGGCTCAGCGATCGCGGACGGAGCTGCTTGGCAGTCGGTTCGCGCTCCCCGTTCTCAAGCAAAGCGAGAGCGTGATTGAATCGAACGGCACGCGCATTTACGATCAGCGCGTCGAAACCGCACGGGGCCCCCGCTGGATTGCATGGCGCGAAGCCTTGATGCGGATCGACGCCAACCATCCAGCAGAACTGCAATGCGTCGGCCGCGACATCACCGATCGTGCCGAGACCGAGCGTGTGCTCGGTGAAGCGCGGGATCACGCGAACGCGGCCAACCAGGCCAAATCGCGTTTCCTGGCGATGACGTCGCACGAGTTTCGCACACCACTTAACGGCATCATCGGCATGAGCGGATTGCTGTTGGAAACCTCGCTCACGCCCGAACAGACGACATATGTCAAGGCAGTGAAGGCATCCGGAGATGCATTGTTATCGCTGATCGAGGAGTTGCTCGACTATTCCAAGATCGAGGCCGGGAAGATCGACCTGGAACGCCGCCCTTTCATCCTGTCCGATCTGATCGAGGACATCACCGAACTGCTGGCGCCGCGCGCGCAGGCCAGGCAGCTTGAAATCGCCGCCTATATCGATGAGGCCCTGCCAACCGAAGTAATCGGAGACGCCGCGCGCTTGCGCCAGGTGCTGCTCAATCTTGCAGGCAACGCAATCAAATTTACGTCGTCCGGCGGCGTTGCGCTGACCGTCGCCCCCGGCGTCGGGCACGACGATATCCGCTTCATGGTCCGTGACACTGGAATTGGCATTGCGCCGGATGCGCAAGCTCGGATTTTCCGTGATTTCGAGCAGGCCGACGACCAAATTGCGCGCAATTACGGCGGATCGGGACTGGGGTTAAGTATCAGCGATCGCATCGCCAAACGGATGGGCGGGCGCATCACGCTGCAGAGCAAGCCGGGTACCGGTTCGACATTCGAGGTCTCAATCCCTCTTCCTGCTCACGAGAGCGCACCAGAACGAAAGCGCTTTGTCGCGCCGGATCTGGCGGGACGTCCGGTCATGCTCGTGGCGCCTCAGACCATCGAGACATCGCTGCTCGCCCGGCGTCTGGAGCGATGGGGGGCCGAGACCTGCACGACATCGGACCTCGCAGTTGCTTACGCGCTGCTTCCGGAGCGAGCGTGGCACGCCGTGCTTGTCGATCATGCGATGGGCGGAGATGATATCTGGCGGCTCGGTCAGGCTGCCCGCCATCATGCGGCACGCCGGATTGTCATGGTCACGCCATCCACAAGGCAGGATCTTCAGGCCACCGGCGCCGCGGCGTTTACGGGCTATCTCGTCAAGCCTTTGCGAGCTGCGTCGATCGCAGCGCGATTGTCTGCGCCGACCGAGGACTCGACCTTCCTTCGCACCACTAACAGCAAGCCTGATTGCGACAGTCTTGAAAGACCCGAGACATCGACCACAACTTCCGCATCAAGCCTTTCAATTCTCGTCGCGGAGGACAATGAGATCAATGCGCTCTTGACGCGATCACTCCTGACCCGCTTCGGGCATAACGTCATCGTCACCGCAAACGGAGAAGAAGCGCTGGAATCGTGGGACGCCGCCCTAGCCGCGGGTAAGCCCTACGATCTCGTCCTGATGGACGTCCAGATGCCGACCCTCGACGGTATTGAGACCACCAGGAAAATTCGCGAACGGGAAGCCGCCCAGTTCGGCCGCCGCACGACCGTCTTGGCCTTGACCGCCAACACGCTGATTGACGATCGTTATGCCTGCTTCGAGGCCGGCATGGATGGCTTTCTCGTCAAGCCGCTCGATCGCGACAGGCTGACCGAAGCGCTTGCGGGATTGACGGCCGCTCGTCGCGTCCCGGCCTGAGGTAACTGCACCAGTGCGCACGTCTCGCTGCCAATGAGACCTACGTTTGCGCGCGAGAAATCTCTAAAGCCGCCTTAGCGCGACCTGCTCGACGACATGATCGGCCCCCTTCGTGAGGATCAGGTTCGCACGGGGCCGCGTCGGCAGAATGTTGTCCTCCAGATTGGCACGGTTGGTGCGCTCCCAGATTGCAATTGCCGTTGCGATCGCTTCATCGTCCGACAGCAGCGCGTACCGATTAAAATAGGACCGTGGATCCTGAAAGGCCGAATCCCGCAGGGCAAGAAAGCGGGTCACGTACCAGTCGCGCAGCACCGGCTCTTCGGCATCGAGATAGACAGAGAAGTCGAAGAAATCGGAGACAACCGGAACGGCCCTGCCGTCGCGCGGCAGCGGACCGGTCTGCAGAACATTGACGCCTTCGACGATCAGAATATCGGGTTGACTGATCTCGATCCAGTTATGAGGGACGATGTCGTAAGTCAGATGCGAGTAAACCGGTGCGCGCACCGGCGCACGGCCGGCCTTGATGTCACTGAGAAACGACAGCAGAACCGGCAAGTCGTAACTCTCCGGGAAACCTTTTTTCTGCATCAAGCCGCGTCGCTCGAGCACCGCGTTCGGAAACAAAAATCCGTCAGTCGTGACGAGTTCGACTTTGGGGCGCGGCGACCATCGTGCGAGCAGCGCTTGCAACACGCGCGCCGTCGTTGATTTTCCAACCGCAACCGACCCGGCAACACCGATGATATACGGCACCTTGCGATCATGAATGCCGAGAAACTGACGCTGAGCAACAAAGAGACGCTGCATCGAGGCCACATAGATCGACAGCAACCTGGACAAAGGCAGATAAATTTCCTCGACCTCCACGAGATCGAGTCGATCATGCATCGACCGCAACGCCGCGATTTCATTCGCGGCAAGCGTCATCGGCATATCGTGGCGGAGTTTCGCCCATTCGGCACGGGGGAAAACCCGATACGGATTATATTGCTGCTGTTCTGCCCGCGAATCCATGAAGCTTGCCTCGGGACTGGAGCATGATCCCGAAAAGTGAAAACCGGCTTTCGGAAAAAATCATGCTCAAGTTGAATCGGACTCTAGTCGCGATTGCGGGCGGCTTTCTCTTCGAGTCCCGATCTCGTCGTGCGTTGCGCCAAAACAGCTTCGACATCTTCCAGCGTCACATCCCTGGCCTTCAACAGCACAAGGAAATGAAACAGGAGATCAGCACCTTCGGCGATCAAATGATGCCGATCATTTTCGACCGCCGCGATGACCGTCTCAACAACTTCCTCGCCGAGCTTCCTGGCGCAATGTACGGGGCCCTTGTCGAGCAGCTTTCGCGTGTAGGACGCATCGCCCCCGGATGCAGCCCGGGCGTCAATGATGGCAGCAAGATCATGGATCGTGAAACGCGGCATAATCCGTCTACTCGTCCGGTCGTACTTTAGGCACGCGACAACTGTTGAATACCTAGCACTTATGCGATCCAAAGTCGTCAGGGATCGAGCCGCATGGCCAACCCGGCGCGAACCATATGCTCCTTGGCTTCGCGAATGGTAAATTCGCCGAAATGAAAGATCGATGCCGCAAGGACCGCCGTGGCATGGCCTTCGCGAATTCCATCGACCAGGTGATCGAGGTTTCCGACACCGCCAGACGCGATCACGGGCACGGAAACGCCATCGGCCACGCGCCGGGTCAGCGGCAGATCGAAGCCCTGGCGGGTGCCGTCGCGGTCCATCGACGTCAGCAGGATCTCGCCGGCGCCGAGCGACACCACTTCCTGCGCATACTCGATCGCATCGATGCCGGTGGATTTGCGTCCGCCATGAGTGAAGATTTCCCAACGGTCCGCGCCACCGGCCCTCGACACCCGTTTGGCATCGATGGCGACCACGATGCACTGGTCGCCGAACTTTTCCGCGGCCTCTTTGACGAACTCACGCCGGCTCACCGCTGCGCTGTTGATCGAGACCTTGTCCGCTCCGGAGCGCAGCAAGGTACGGATATCCTCAATGGTGCGAACGCCGCCGCCCACGGTCACCGGCATGAAGCAGGCTTCCGCGGTACGCCGAACCACATCCAACATGATGCCGCGATTTTCATGCGTTGCGGTGATGTCGAGAAAGGTGAGTTCGTCGGCGCCGGCGGCATCGTATGCGACCGCCGCTTCCACGGGGTCGCCCGCATCCCGCAGGTCCACGAAGTTGACGCCCTTGACGACCCGTCCATCCTTTACGTCAAGACAGGGTATGACACGGACCTTGAACATCGTCGCCCGATACTCTCAAGCCGCCGCACGTGCGGCGTGGATCAGCTTCAGCGCTTCAACGGGATCGAGCCGGCCATCATAGAGCGCCCGTCCAGCAATGGCGCCTGCGAGCTTCTTCGCACGCGGCGCGAGCAGCGCCTTTACATCCGCGAGGGAGGCGAAGCCACCCGACGCAATCACCGGAATTGAAATGCTGTCGGCGAGCGCGATCGTGGCATCGAGGTTCAGGCCCTTCAGCAAGCCATCCCTGGCAATGTCTGTGAAGATGATCGCCGCGATTCCAGCGTCCTCGAATCGTCGCGCGATGTCGAGCGCCGACACTTCCGATGTCTCGGCCCAGCCGTCCACCGCGACTTTGCCGTCACGCGCATCGAGACCGACCGCAACGCGCCCCGGAAACGCCCTGGCGGCTTCCTTGACCAGAACAGGATCGCGCACCGCGGCCGTGCCGATGATGACGCGCGCAACACCCTTGCCGAGCCAGGCTTCGACCGTTTTCAGATCCCGAATGCCGCCGCCGAGCTGAACCGGCAGGGCAACGGTTTTCAAGACCCGCTCAACCGCATCTGCGTTCACGGGCTTACCGGCGAACGCGCCGTCGAGATCGACCACATGCAGATACTCGAAGCCTTGTGCGGCGAATGCGCGCGCCTGCTCGGCGGGATCAAGATTGAAGACGGTCGCGCGCGCCATATCGCCCTGCTCGAGGCGAACGCACTGACCGTTCTTGAGATCGATGGCGGGGAAGAGGATCACGGTTTCCATCTCAGGAAATTGGCGATTAGAGCCAGCCCGAATCGCTGGCTCTTTTCGGGATGAAACTGAGTGCCGATCGCGGTGTCCTTGCCGACGATCGCCGTCACCGGACCACCATAGTCGGCGCGCGCGAGCACGTCGGTCTCGTTGGCGGCGTTCAGGTGGTAGGAGTGCACGAAATAGGCGTGACGGCCCTTCGGTCCCAATGGCAGACGCTCGAGCACCGGATGCTCCCGCACCGGATCGAGCGTATTCCAGCCCATGTGGGGAATCTTCAGTCTCTCGTCGCGCGGCGAAATTTTCTCGACGTCGCCCGCGATCCAGCCTAGCCCGTCCGTTGTCACGTGCTCCCTGCCCCGCGTCGCCATCAGCTGCATCCCGACGCAAATGCCCAAAAACGGACGCGCTTTATCGCGTACCGTCTCCGTCATGGCCTCCACCATGCCGTCGAGCGCATCAAGGCCCTTGCGGCAATCGGCGAACGCGCCGACACCGGGCAGTACCACGCGATCGGCCCGGAACACCACATCCGGATCGCGCGTCACGATGATCTTTTCCGAACCTTCCATGTTGCGCGCCGCGCACTCAAATGCCTTGGCGGCCGAATGAAGATTACCGGAGCCATAGTCGATAATCGCGGCCGTCACCGCCTGAACCCGGGTTGAGGAAACAGGCCGACGATGTCGCCGCGCAGCGTCGACGGCGGAAGGGAGTGGTCCGAAGCACTTCGGGTCGGAGGCGGCGCGCCGCGATCGATTGCCAAGGGATCGAAATCCGCGCCCCGCTCCGCTCGCCAGCGATCGAAAAAGCGCCGCTCAGCGGCTTCCTCATCGTCTGCGACAACGACATCGAGCGGACGCCACTTTTGCCGCGACAACGTCCAGCGCCGCAAACTCGCCGCTTCCAATCCCATCAGCACGGCGATCACGGCCATCACCGCCATGCGTGTCCCCCCGCTGACGCGCAGCAGCGTCATCGTGGCTTCCACCGCGATCGACAGAACCAGATACGCACCGAGCGCCAACCAAAGTCGTTGGTAAAGCAGCCACAATGGACCGAACACAAAAGCCCCGAACGAAAAGCCATCGCGAACGAACACGAAATTGTCCGTGGTGCCGCGCACGTCTGGCCCGTCGACCGGTGGCGCATGGACTGTATAAACCGACATTGCACTCTCCGCTGACAACGAAACGGTCAGCCGCCGAGCTGACCCTTTGTTGATGGCACTTCGTCCGCAGCGCGCGGATCGATCGCTACCGCTGCACGAAGCGCTCGCGCCAGACCCTTGAAGCAGGATTCGGCGATATGATGGCTGTTCTCGCCATATAGCGTCTCCACGTGCAAAGTCACTCCCGCATTGACGGCAAAGGCATTGAACCATTCGCGCACCAGTTCGGTGTCGAACTCACCGATCTTGTCGCGGGGGAAATCGACCTTGAACACGAGCACCGGCCGGCCGGAGATATCGATCACGATCCGGGACAGCGTTTCGTCCATTGGCATATAGACGCTGGCATACCGGCTGATGCCAACCATCGAGCCGAGCGCCTGCTTCACAGCCTGGCCCAGCGCGATGCCGACATCCTCCGTCGTGTGGTGGTAATCGACGTGGAGATCGCCGACGGCTTTGACCGTGATGTCGATCCGCGAATGGCGGGCGAGCAGATCCAGCATGTGGTCAAAAAAGCCGATGCCGGTTGCAACCTTCGACACACCGGAGCCATCGAGGTTGACCGCGACCTCGATGTCCGTTTCCTTGGTCTTGCGCTTGATGCTCGCCGTGCGCATGAAAAGCTCTCTGCCTCGCGCATGATCCGCCTCCGCCAGAGTGTAAGCGGTTGGGCAACAAGATCACGCGCCATCTAACGATCTGAGCGCGTCGGACACAAAATCGATATCCATTCCTGCTGACCGCGCTCTGATAGAACGCGGCTCTTTTAACAGGCTCAGGTCCCCTTCGCTACTGCGGGATGATGCATTTTGCTGGTGTTCTTCGAGCATGGTGACTAGTGGAAGGATTTGACATTCGCCACCCATTTGCCGCGGGCACCGAGATGCGAATGTTGGAATTTGGACCACTGGAACGGAATCCAACGCCGATTGCAACGCGGCGCGGCAATGCCTAAATCTGGCGGGTCATCAAGGGGTTCATATGCAAGCATCACAGCCGGAGGTGTGGCACGGCACCACGATCCTGACCGTCCGCAAGGGCGGCAAAGTGGTCATTGGCGGAGACGGTCAGGTTTCGATCGGACAGACCGTCATCAAATCCAACGCGAAGAAGGTCAGGAGGCTTGGAAAAGGCGACGTCATCGGCGGCTTCGCCGGCGCCACCGCCGATGCCTTCACCCTGTTCGAGCGGCTGGAAAGCAAGCTCGAACAGTATCCTGGCCAACTCACCCGCGCCGCCGTCGAACTCGCCAAGGACTGGCGAACCGATCGCTATCTGCGGCGGCTGGAAGCCATGATGATCGTTGCGGACAAAGACGTTTCGCTGGTGCTGACCGGGACCGGAGACGTTCTGGAGCCCGAATCCGGCGTGATGGCGATCGGCTCTGGCGGGAATTACGCGCTTGCCGCCGCAAGGGCCCTGGTCGACTCCGACAACGACGCCGAGACCATTGTCCGCCGTTCTCTCGATATCGCCGCCGATATCTGCGTTTATACCAATCGAAACTTGACGGTCGAGATGCTGTCCACGGATTGAGCACGTCGGCTCCTGCAGGAGGCTCTTGTCGGAGTATTCGTGACAACCGTCGTCGTGCCAATCTATCCAGCTCGGCGTCACTGGCAGGCCGGGCGGCCCATCATTTGACCGCTTGTTCCCCCAACGATCCAACATATCTTCGAGAACATGATGAACTTCTCTCCTCGCGAAATCGTCTCCGAACTCGACCGTTTCATAGTTGGCCAGACCGACGCCAAACGCGCCGTCTCCATCGCGTTGCGCAATCGCTGGCGGCGCCAGCAATTGACCGGACCACTGCGCGAGGAGGTGTTGCCGAAAAACATTTTGATGATCGGCCCGACCGGCGTCGGCAAGACGGAGATCGCGCGACGGCTGGCGAAGCTTGCAAACGCCCCCTTCCTCAAGGTGGAGGCCACTAAATTCACCGAAGTGGGATACGTCGGACGCGACGTCGAACAGATCGTCCGTGATCTTGTGGAGGTCGCGATCGGCCAGACCCGCGAGCGCAAGCGCAAGGACGTTCAGGCACGCGCGCAGCTTGCCGCCGAGGAGCGCGTTCTGGACGCCTTGGTCGGCGCCAATTCGAGCGCCGCAACGCGTGATTCCTTTCGCAAGAAACTGCGGGCAGGTGAACTGAATGACAAGGAAATCGAGATCGAGACGCAATCATCCGGCGGAGCACCGATGTTCGAGATTCCCGGCATGCCGGGAGCACAGGTCGGTGCGATCTCGATCGGTGATATCTTCGGCAAGATGGGCGGACGAACCAAGACCCGCCGGCTGACCGTTTCTGACTCTCATGAAATCCTGATCAACGAGGAGTCCGACAAGCTGCTCGATAGCGATCAGCTCACGCTGGAAGCGATCGCTGCGGTCGAAAATAACGGCATCGTGTTTCTCGACGAGATCGACAAGATCTGCGTGCGTGACGGGCGCAGCGGCGGCGACGTCTCGCGCGAAGGCGTGCAGCGCGACCTGCTGCCGCTGATCGAAGGAACGACGGTCTCGACCAAGCATGGCGCGGTGAAGACCGACCATATCCTGTTCATCGCGTCAGGCGCGTTTCATATTGCCAAGCCTTCCGATTTGCTCCCCGAATTGCAGGGCCGGCTGCCGATCCGCGTCGAACTGGAGGCTCTGACACGCAATGACTTGCGGCGCATCCTGACCGAGCCAGAGGCCTCGCTCATCAAACAATACGTCGCGTTGATGCAGACCGAGGAGGTCACGCTCGACATCACCGATGATGCCGTCGACGCGCTCGCGGATATCGCGGTTGCGGTGAATTCAACCGTGGAGAACATCGGTGCAAGACGGTTGCAGACCGTCATGGAGCGGGTGCTCGATGACATCTCGTTCACGGCCCCTGACCGCAAAGGCGAGACGGTCCGCATCGACTCCGGATATGTCCAGAAGCATATTGGGGATCTGGCCAAGAATGCCGATTTGAGCAGGTTCATCCTCTAGAGTCTGTCACCGCGTCACGGAAACGGTGAAAGATTCTATCTTTTATTTTAACGCGTTTTCTTCACGCGAACCGAATTCCATCCTCGGGTCAAGCCCGAGGACATGCTTCGCTCTAAAACGCTATGGAGACTGATTCCGACATCAGACTCGGGCGCTGGCTTTTGATCGCGCCTTTTGATCGCGGATGATCCAATCCCGAAAACCGGTTCGTTTTCGGGATTATGCTCTGACTCGGCGTCGCAACCGCACGTAAAGCGCGCCCTCGCCGCCATGGCCGGAGTGCGCCTCGTCGAAACCCACGACCAGCGAGCGAAACTCGGGGAGAGCAAGCCATTGCGGGACCTGCCGGCGCAGTACGCCCCGCTCGGAGTCCAGCCCCCTCGCGCGGCCCTTGCCGGTAATGACAAGCACGAAGGTGAGGCCATCGCCCGACGCGTTTTGCAAAAATTGCAGAAGGGCTCGATATGCCCGCGTTTGCGTCATGCCATGCAGGTCGATCCGAGCATCGATGTCTTTCCGCCCTCGGGACAATTGCGATCGCTCGCGGCGGGTGAGCGGCGTCGGCTGCGGGCTATTGAATCTGGCCGTTTTTTTGATTGAGTTTGATTCGGACCACGTCGCGGGGTTCGCAATCCTGGCGGACTTCACTTCAAACCGGGGTTGCAATGGATCTGGCCGAGGTCGTTTGCGCAATGGCTTGGCTTGCCCCGCAACGCTTTCCCACAAACGGCGCTCCTCGTCCGTAAGTACGCGCTGGCAGCTCGGCCGCGCGGATGCGTCGGGCGACAAGCGGCGTTTCATCGCGCCCAGCGATGCCAGCGGCGGCGGTAATGGGTGCGATGCCGCGGATTATGCACGGATCTGACGTCAGGCCGCACCGAGGGTGGCCGGGTAGTGTCCGATGGCGCGGCTTTCGCCGCTGGCACGGGAGCAGCCCCGGCTTGCTCACCCGCGGGAAAAGAAGAGGGCGCGGAGGAATGCGGGGTGTTGGCCGGCTTCTGATCCTTGGGCGGAAAAAGCTTTGCGATTCTTGCCGAGGGTCGTGTTTGCGGAAGCGGCATGGTTCTGGCGCGAGCTACCGGATCAAGGCTGTTCGGGACGAGCATGACGAAGTGCAAATGGTGTCGCAGACGGCCCGACACCCGCCCCGCTTCCGAACCGGCGCCGAAGTAAAGGTCCGCGCGGGCCGGACCAACAATGGCAGAGCCTGTATCTTGCGCGATCATCAGTCGATGAAACGGCGTTTTCGCCTGTTCGGATTCGATCGGCAACTCGCCTTCGATGAAGAAAGGCGTGCCATAGACATGCAACGATTTGTCGACCGCAATCGACCTGCCCGGCGTCAAAGGCAGACCCTGTGCTCCGATCGCCTCGTCGTTGTCCGAGAGCTTCACCTCGTGAAAGAACACGTAGGAGCGGTTCTGACGGCGCAAT
This sequence comes from Nitrobacter sp. CN101, assembly GCF_055390255.1. Taxonomy (NCBI): domain Bacteria; kingdom Pseudomonadati; phylum Pseudomonadota; class Alphaproteobacteria; order Hyphomicrobiales; family Nitrobacteraceae; genus Nitrobacter; species Nitrobacter sp. CN101. The sequence continues at coordinate 299,176 of NZ_AP038833.1, read as the reverse complement.
TCCTTGGCGCCATCCGGGTTTTCAGTCATCCACTGCCGGATGCGTTGCATCGACATCTGATCCTTCGGGATGATGTTGCGTTCGATCAGAATACGACCGACCGCGGTATATGGATATCCGTTATAGGAATCATAGTTGATGCGTAAGGTAGAGCCATCCTCGAGCCGAACGCGCGCTGAGCCCTGGATTTGCGTGAAGAGCAGATCGGTCTGGCTCTTGAGCCAGCAGATTTCGAGACCGCGGCCTTCGATCGCGCCATCCTCGATTTCGGCGCGATCGTAGTAGGGGACCAGCTTTCGGCGGCCAATCTTGCGATACACCGGCCCGCTGTTGGGCAGGCTCGGCGCGCTTTGCGTGAATCCCCGGACAAAAAGGTTCGAAGGACGCCGATAAACCGGGACGGTGTAGACATCCGTTCTGGCGCGCGATCCGTCGATGATTGGCTCGTAATAGCCGGTAACGAAGCCGTCCGTTTCGCCGAGGCGTGAAATGCGCACGGCCCGGAAATGGTTTTCGAAGAAGGCTCTCGCTTTGGCGTCATCTGAGATGTTGGCCGTCTTCGCCGCTCGGCACGGCTCCCGCAAGGTTGCGCCGAGCGCCTTCTGATCGACGGCCGATATACGCTGCACCGTTACGGCGCGGCAGCTGGCGCGAAAAGCCTTGAACGCGTCAAGATGATTGTCGTTGTTCCAGCCAGCGATGCCAGCCCAGGAAACCGGCGAGTATTGACCACCAACGATCTCGAGCGGCCCGGCCGAACGATGACGGCTATCGTGAGCCTGGACGGCGACAGGCACAATCGCAGCGGCGATGCACAATCCAACTGCGCACCTTCTTAACCGATAAAGATCAGCTGGCGCTTCCGGTGCCAACCAGTTTCCAGTTCGGATCGCGCGACGAGATATCGCGGGCAAACGTCCAAACATCGGTAATATCGGAAATTCTCTCAGGGTTTCCGTCGACGATCACTCCAGTCCTGTCGCGGGTGACAGAAATCATCTGCGAAATGAAGCGGACCGTCAGTTGCTCGGCGCCGTCTCGCAATTCTGCACCGATCAACTCGGCTTTATCGATTGATACAAATCGCGTTTCGGTCTTCTGCTCGAGTCTCTCTCTATCCTTGATAGCCGCATCAAAGCTTTCATAGACATCCGACGACAGCAGGTCCTTCAAAGTCCGGCGATCCCCGTTGGCGAATGCCAGTACGATCATCTCATAGGCACTGCGTGCGCCGCTCAGGAAATGCCCGGGATCGAAGGAGGAATCCTGGGCCGCAATAGCATCGAGCCCTAAAGCGAGTGTCGTGCCCGGTTCAGCCAAATTCTTCCAGCGATCGGAATTTGGCCCCACATCGGCGGTGGGCGTCGCGGATGACTGATTGATCACGGTTCCTGGCACCGGAACGACGTTGTTGTCCTGGGTACCACGCAGGACTTCCCGCGTAGCATCATAAGGCGGACGCTCACTTCCTGTCCGCTGCCCGAGAACACTGCGCAGACGCAGGAAAATAAAGACCGCCAGCGCCAGGAAAATGATGGTGTAAATATCCACGTCGTCTTCACTTTCTGATCGGCTAGGATCACGACCTGCGAACAAACGTCCGGCCGTGGGCCAGGTTCGCATCGGACGGCCGGATTTATTTAAGTACGAAACATAGTCCGGCCAAGGGCGGATTTTAGCATAACGAGCGGACCAGGGAGGGTGCCTCCTTTGCCAAGTTGACCAAACATAGCGCGTTTCCGATCAAAGGGGAAAGTCAGATTGCAGGCAGAAAGCGCATTCCCTCAACAGTTTGATGGCACGGGCGAAAGGCCTGTGGTGCGACCGAGGGACGCCCCGGGTTCACTGGCGCGTCCGCCGTCCTTGTGGACAGCGGCAGGCTTATGTTAGCCACTCGCCCCGACGCGGCACTTCGCTCTTCAAGCAGGCGCATCGTCTGACAAGTCGGCTTGAAGTTTTAGGAGAGAGATCCATGACCAACGGCAACGGCACGCCTCCCGAGGCAGCCCCTTCACCCCAATTGAACGTGCTGGCCCAGTACACCAAAGATTTCTCTTTCGAGAATCCCAACGCGCCCGCCTCCCTCGCGCCTCAGCAACAGCCTCCGTCGATCAGCGTTCAGATCAATGTGGGCGCCAGCAACGTGGCGGAGAACGACTATGAGGTGGTGCTTAAAGTCGAAGGCAAGGCTGAACATACCGGCAAGCTGATGTTCAGTTTCGAGCTCGCCTATGCGGGCGTGTTCCGGATCGTCAACGTCCCCCAGGAAAATCTTCACCCCCTGGTCATGATCGAATGCCCACGGCTGCTGTTCCCATTCGCTCGCGAAATTGTCGCCACAACCGTTCGTGGCGGCGGATTTCCGCCACTGATGCTCGACCCAATCGATTTTGTAAGCCTGTATCGACAAAACATGGAGCGTCAGGCCGCCGCCGCGGCGCAACAAAAGCCAAGCTAATCCACCGCAAGCGAGGCCGTCGCCCTTAAGGGTGATTCAAATACGTGAATCAGACGCCAGCCCGTTCCAGGGCCGGCTTCAGCTTTTCGGATTCCTGTGCGAGGAATTCCGTCCAGATCGCCTTCTCGCCGAGGGTAGCGACGAAATCCCGATGCGCAATGCGGTCGTCCTCGGTCACGCGCGAGGACAGCGGCACCGTTCGCTGACGTCTTGGCAGTTCCAAAGTTCCGCCGGATTGGCGGGATGTGGTTTCAGCCAGGATCAGTTGCGACTGGCGCGCGCCGATGAGATCAATATAGACTTCCGCAAGCAGCTCGGCGTCCAGCAATGCGCCGTGTTTGGTCCGACGGCTATTGTCGATGGCATAGCGCGAGCACAGGTCGTCCAGCCGGTTCGAGACGCCGGGATGTTTTCGACGCGCCATCAATAGCGTATCTACCAACCGATCGCGGCCGATCGCCTGCCTTTTGAGGCGATCAAGCTCGGCATTGATGAAGCTGATATCGAACGATGCGTTGTGAATGATCAGAGGCGCATCACCGATAAATTCCAGAAACTCATCGACGACCTGCGCAAACAGCGGTTTGTCGGCAAGGAATTCGCTCGACAGGCCATGTACCGCGAACGCCTCTTGCGGCATGTCGCGTTCCGGATTGATGTAGCGGTGGAACGTTTGCCCCGTCGGCATGCGGTTGAATATCTCAACGCAACCGAGCTCAACCAGACGATCGCCTCGCAGCGGATCCAGGCCGGTGGTTTCGGTATCGAGAACGATTTCGCGCATGCGCTTTCGTGATATTAGAGCGTTTTCTAGCGAAATGGAGGCCAGTTCGCGTGAAGAAAACGCGTCAAATCAAAATCATGGTGCTCGCTTCTGATTCCCTCAGAAGCGAAACGGCTCAGAAGAATCAGAGCCGCCGCCGCGGCATCTTAACAGCTGCGGCCAAGATTTCCCGAATTTGCGCGCGCACGTGATCAAGACCGTGCGAGGTATCCACTACGAAATCCGCCCGCGTGCGCTTTTCGGCATCCGGCAACTGCCGGGCAAGAATCGCCTCCAGCTTTTCGCTCGTCATGTTGTTGCGGGCCATGATGCGCTTACGCTGAACGTCAGGCGTTGTCGTGACGACAACGACCGCGTCGACATCCTGCTCGCCGCCGGTTTCAAACAGCAACGGCACATCAACCACCGCTACCGCTGCACCTGACCGCTCAGCCTGCTCGAGAAACGCGCGACGGTAGACATGCAACATGGGGTGCACGATCTCCTCAAGCCGCTTCATGGCTGCGGTATCGTGCACGACCTTTGCCGACAATTTCTCACGGTCGACTTTGCCGTCGATGGTCGTTCCAGGAAACGTGGCCTCAATCACCGGGGCCGCCTCTCCTTCATAGATGGCGTGAACGGCCGCGTCCGCATCGTAAACTGGAATCCCCGCTTCCGAAAAAAGTCGGGCGGTGGTCGATTTCCCCATTCCGATTGAGCCGGTCAGCCCAAGCACCAGCATATCCGAACATCCGCTGTTACAGCGATAGCAACTCTTGAGAGCGCAGAAAAGCAAGCAGCGGCAACAGCGGCAAGCCTAGAATGGTGAAATGATCTCCTTCGATCAGGCTAAATAGATGGATGCCGAGGCTTTCGAGCTGATAGGCGCCGACACTGGAGGAAGCCGCATCGCCAACCGCGTCCAAATACACCCTGATCGTGTCCTCGCTCAGTTCCCGCATCGTCATCCGCGCGACTGAAACATCTTCAAACAGCGGCTTACCGTCGCGCACGACCGAGACGCCGGCATGCAAAAGATGAGTCCGCCCAGAAAGCGCACGCAGATGTGCGACCGCGCGCTCGCGGCTCACTGGCTTGTTGAATAGACAGCCATCGCATTCAAGCGTTTGATCCGCGCCGATGACGTAGCGTCCGGGTGAGCGCAGCGAAACCTCACGAGCTTTTTCACAGGCCAAACGGGCCGCGATCTCACTGGCGGTCGTGAGGCCGGAACTTTGCTGGACGGTTCGCTCGTCGATCGCAGCCGGGACTGTCTCGAATGACAGACCTGCATTGGCGAGCAATAGTTGTCGCACCCGGCTTTGCGACGCCAGTATCAGGGGTTTTGATTCGCGCCATATCGCCATTGCCCGCCTACCCCGGACCACGCTGCCGGCGCCTGTCGGCAACCAGCTTCATGATCGCCGCGGCTGTCTCCTCGATCGACCGGCGTGTAACATCCAGTTGAGCCCAGTCGTGCTTCACACTCAGGCGGCGGGCGTGGATCACTTCGTCCGTAACAGATTGGCGATCGGTATAGGCCTCATTGCCTGGTCCTGCCCCGATGCTCAACAACCGGTTCTGCCGGACCTGAATCAGGCGCTCGGGTGTTGCATGAAGACTGACAACCAAGGGGTTCTTCAACGATTCGAGTTGACGCGGAATCGCGATGCCCGGCACTAGCGGAACGTTCGCAGTGCGGATGCCGCGGTTGGCAAGGTAGACCGACGTTGGCGTTTTCGAGGTGCGCGACACACCGACCAGAACGACGTCCGCCTGCTCCAGACCTTCGACATGCTGCCCGTCGTCATGCATCATCGTGTAGTTCAAGGCGTCGATACGCTTGAAATAGTCCGCGTTCAGCGTGTGTTGGGCACCAACGCGGCCGGTGGTATCAGCGCCAAGGTAGGCCTGAAACAGCTGCATGACTGGGCCGATAATCGAAAGGCTTGGGCTGTTAATCGCCTGGCACTTAGCCTCGAGGCGCGCCACCAGATCCTTTTCCAGCAGTGTGAACAGAACGATTCCTGGCGCTTCCTCGATTTCCGCAAGAACGCGATCGAGCTGCTTCTGGCTGCGAACCATAGGGTAGACGTGTTCGATCGGCGTGACATCGGCATATTGGGCGGCCACCGCGCGTGAAACGGTGATCAGCGTCTCGCCAGTCGAATCGGAGACAAGATGAAGATGAAAATTGCGGCCGGTCACGGGTGCCATGGACCTGCATACCCTGTGTATCGTTGTGGAGACCTAGCCGCAATTTCGCTTGTTCTGCGACAGCTACGGGATAACCTCGATTTTTCTTCACAGGTCTCCTGAAGGCAAAACTCTGTCCGCCGTCTCGGAAGATAGTAGGGCTGTGTGGACTTGTCTCTTGATAATCACGTGCGAATACGGGGTAAGTATCTGGCTCCACGACGATCTTTTGATTGATCGTGAATACCTTGGAATCTCGTGCCTATGTGGGCAAGTTACGGAAAAGACGGGGACGACATTGCGTTCGCCCAATTCACCGTCACTTAGACTCAAACTGAAGAATCTTAAGATTTTCTTTAGAAAGAGTCGCTTGCGGATATCGCTCCGATTCTGGCAGGTACTGGACGCGCGGCAGATCGTAAAACCGAGACCTGAACGAGACGATCGATGTACGAGTGGATCAAAGCCTTTCATGTCATTGCGATCATTTCCTGGATGGCGGGAATGCTTTATCTGCCGCGGCTGTTTATCTATCACTGCGATGCGGAGATCGGCTCGAAGCAATCCGAGACGTTCAAGATCATGGAGCGCAGGCTCTTCAAGGCCATCATCAATCCGGCAATGATGGTGGCCTGGGGACTCGGACTTTATATGATGTGGGAGCGTCAGTGGTATTCGGTCGGCTGGTTTCAGGGTAAATTGGCGCTCGTCATCCTGATGTCCGCCGTTCACGGCTATTTCGCCCGTCGCGTACGCGATTTCGCGGCCGACCGCAATGTGATGAGTCAGAAATTCTATCGTATTATCAATGAGGTTGTAACAGCCCTCATGATAGGCATCGTTATTCTGGTCATCGTCAAGCCATCTTAGGCCGGAAAACGGCCGGCAAGAGTCTGTCAGCACCTCCTTGCGCGGAGGCAATCAATTTTCTATATTGTGTGCATCCCACCCTACGCAGGCGGATGTGGTCGCGCCCCGGTTTCTAAATCGAACCGGTCGCCACGTCAGGTTTGAAGCCTTTCGGTGCCCTTCCTCGCTCGAGGTTTTTCCCGGTACGGGCAGGACTGCGGACTTTTCTTTCGGTCGTCGTCCGCATCTTCACGAAACCGCCTGGCAATCCTCCTCAAGCATTCCACAGGACTTCTCCCAATGCGGGAAATGAAACTTCAAGACCTCAAAGCCAAGACTCCAGCTGAACTCGTCTCGTTTGCGGAAGAGCTTGGGGTTGAAAATGCCAGCACCATGCGCAAGCAGGAGTTGATGTTCGCGATTCTGAAGCAGCTTGCCATCCAGGAAACCGATATCATCGGCGAGGGTGTCGTTGAGGTGCTCTCGGACGGCTTCGGCTTCCTGCGCTCGCCGGACGCTAACTATCTGCCTGGTCCGGACGATATTTATGTTTCGCCATCGCAGATTCGCCGCTTCGGCCTGCGAACCGGAGATACCATTGAAGGGCATATCCGCAGCCCTAAAGAGGGCGAGCGCTACTTTGCGTTGTTGAAAGTCAACACGCTCAATTTTGAGGATCCTGAGAAGTCCAAGCACAAGGTCAACTTTGACAACCTGACGCCTTTGTTCCCCGATCAGCGGTTCCGGCTTGAGCTGGAAGATCCCACTCGTAAGGATCTGTCGGCGCGGGTTATCGATATCGTCGCTCCGATCGGTAAGGGTCAGCGCGCCTTGATCGTGGCGCCGCCACGGACCGGCAAGACCGTGCTGATGCAGAACATCGCGCACTCCATCACCGCCAATCATCCCGAATGCTATCTGATCGTTCTTCTGATCGATGAACGTCCCGAGGAAGTCACCGACATGCAACGCTCGGTGAAAGGCGAAGTCGTGTCTTCCACTTTCGACGAACCGGCGGTGCGCCATGTCCAGGTTGCCGAGATGGTGATCGAAAAGGCCAAGCGTCTGGTGGAACACGGTCGCGACGTCGTTATCCTGCTCGATTCGATCACGCGTCTGGGCCGCGCCTACAACACCGTGGTGCCCTCCTCCGGCAAGGTATTGACAGGCGGCGTCGATGCTAACGCCTTGCAGCGGCCAAAGCGGTTCTTCGGCGCGGCGCGCAACATCGAGGAAGGCGGCTCACTGACCATCATCGCCACCGCGCTGGTCGATACCGGAAGCCGTATGGACGAAGTGATCTTCGAAGAGTTCAAGGGTACCGGTAATTCGGAGCTAATCCTAGACCGCAAGGTCGCCGACAAGCGAACCTTCCCGGCGATCGACATCGCCCGCTCCGGGACGCGCAAGGAAGAGCTGATCACCGATCCGCAACTGCTCAAGAAGATGTATGTGCTGCGGCGCATCCTCAACCCGATGGGTACCATGGATGCGATCGAGTTCCTGCTCGACAAGCTGCGTAACACCAAGAACAACGGTGAGTTCTTCGAGTCGATGAATACTTGATTATTCGGGTTTGAGTGCGCGGCTCTCGCGCAAGCGAGAGTGTTTGGATTCTCATCCCGCTTTCGAGTTTCCTAGAGCATTATCGTTTCTGATTGAATCAGAAGCGAAGCTCTGGATTATCGTTTTGACGCGTTTTCTTCACGCGAACCGGTCACCACTTCGCTCGAAAACGCTATAAAATCCCGCTAAGGGCCTCGGGATGCGTTAACGGCAGCGAGCAGGACTGACCGCGGCAGATGAAAGCGGCGCTTTGCGTCACCGCCGTAATCTTTGCTCGCGCTGAATGATCCTGCGGCAGCGCATCGGCATGCGGCGCATGCAGCACGATGCTTGTCGCGTGTGGCAGTTTTCGCGCGGCGCTGAGCAACGCCTCGGCTTGTGCGCCCTCGCCGACCACGACGATCTCCGCGCCGCTGAGGCGAAGATCAAGCGCATTCATGAGCGACAGCTGGCCAAAGCCGTTCTCGGTCGCGCTCGGCAGCAAGGCGGCGAAGAGGTTGTCGATGCGGTTGCGCCATTTCGTGGCGCCGGTCAGCGCGGCGAGCCGCACCAGGTTTTGCGCGATCAGTCCGTCGTGGTTGGGGATGGCGTCATCGGCCGTCGAATGTGGCCGCACGATCAGCCCTTCGGCGTCGTCGGCCGTCAGATAATAGCCGCCATGGTCGACATCGGCGTAGTGCGTGTCTAGCGTGGATTGCCAGCGTAACGCCTGCGCGAGATATGCGTTGTCGCCGGTCGCTTCGAACAGAGCGAGCGCGGCGCGTCCCATCGCGGCATAGTCGGACGCGAGCGCCGGAATTAAAAGTCTGCCTTCGCGCCAGCAATGACCGAGCCGTTCGTCGCGGGTCATGTTGGTTCGAATAAACTCGAATCCCGTTCGCGCGATTTGCAACCAGTCAGGCTTGTCGAAGGCGCAAGCGGCGTGAACGAGAGCGGCGATCATCAAGCCGTTCCAGTCGGCGAGAACTTTATCATCGAGTCCAGGACGAACCCGGCTTTCCCGGTGCGCCAGTAGCTTTTCGCGCAGCGCCCGCATGTGAGCGATGTCGTCGCTGCCCACATCGATGCTTCTGAGACGGTTGGGAATATTGTGACCTTCGAAATTTCCGTTTGCAGTGATGTCATAGCGCGCGGCAAAATCGGCGGCGTCGGCAGGACCGAGCACCTCATTGACCTCTTTCAGAGACCAAACGTAGAACTTGCCCTCCTTGCCTTCGGAGTCCGCATCGAGTGAAGAGGCAAAGGCGCCCTCGGCCGTCAGCATTTCCCGGCGCAGCCAATCGACCGTCTCGATCGCGCGGTCGCGGTATAACTGATTATTGTTACGTGTATAGTCGAGCGCGAGCAGATCAAGGATCTGCGCGTTGTCGTAAAGCATCTTTTCGAAGTGCGGCACCAGCCATCTGTTGTCGACCGAATAGCGTGCATAGCCGCCGCCAAGGTGATCGTAGATACCGCCCTGGCTCATCCGGGTCAGGGTCAGCGTTGTGGCCGAGAAGAAGCGGTCGTCGTGGGTGCGCGCACCGGCGCGCCAGAGAAATTCCAGCACCGAACACTGCGGGAATTTTGGTGCGCCCTGCAGGCCGCCGTTCACCGGGTCGGTTGAACGCGTGATGGCGACGGCTGCGTTATTGAGTTCGGCAACGCCGAGATTGGCCGGGTTTTTCGACTTGGCGCGTTCGGAAAGCCGCGCGATCAGCGCGTCGCGGTTGCGCGCGATTTTGTCGGGCTGATCGCGAAAAACCTGCGCCACCGATTGCAGAACGTCGGTGAATGCCGGGCGGCCGAAGTCCGGCAGCTTCGGAAAATAGGTGCCGCCCCAAAACGGCGATCCATCGGGCGACAGGAACATCGTTAGCGGCCAGCCCCCCTGCTCGCCGAGATGGTGCAGCGCGCTCATGTAGATCTGATCGATATCAGGGCGCTCCTCGCGATCGACCTTGATGCAGACGAACAGTTCGTTCATCACTGCGGCGACCTCGTCGTCTTCGAAGCTTTCGTGCGCCATGACATGGCACCAGTGACAGGCTGCGTAACCAATGGAGAGCAGGATCGGACGGTTGGTCCGCTGCGCCTCAGTGAGCGCCTCGGGTCCCCATGGCCACCAGTCGACGGGATTGTGCTTGTGCTGCAGCAGGTAGGGACTGGTTTCCGCAGCCAGACGGTTCGCAGGGCGGTCTGACCCCGTAGCGACGTGATTCATATCGGAGCGTCCTTCTGCGAATCTGCGATAACGGAAAACGTACGGCTGGGTTCGTTGCAATAGCTTTGAAGTTCAGATCATCGAAGCAGTCCAAGACATAAGTCATGCATCCGCGGGAACAAACGATCTTTGCGCTGTCGTCGGGTCGGCCGCCGTCGGCGATCGCTGTTGTGCGTGTGTCCGGCCCGGAGGCTGGCACTGCACTTCGAGACATCGCAGGTGCAATTCCCGTTGCACGTATGGCGAAGCGCGTATTGCTGCGCGACCGGGCCGGTGAAGCAATTGATGATGCTATTATCTTGTGGTTCCCCTCGCCTGCGAGCGCAACCGGTGAAGACGTCGCGGAGTTTCACATTCACGGCGGCCGCGCTGTGCTGAATGCCTTGTTCGCGGCGTTGTCGTCGATCGACAATACGAGAACTGCGGAACCGGGAGAGTTTACCCGGCGCTCCTTCGAGAATGGCAAGATTGATCTCACTGAAGCCGAAGGTCTCGATGATCTGATTCATGCCGACACCGACCGGCAGCGCCGTCAGGCCTTGCGTCAGTTGCAGGGCCTGCTCGGCGATCGCGCGCGAGGTTGGCGGAAGGAGCTGATCGATGCCTCGGCCCTGATCGAAGCCGGAATCGATTTCGTCGATGAAGGCGATGTACCGGAAGACCTGCTGAAACCGGTGCTGGAGAAGATCGCGCAGCTCCGTCGCGAGATCGAACAAACCCTTGCGACATCGGCACAAGGTGAACGCTTGCGCGACGGTCTGACGGTGGCGATCGCCGGTCCGCCGAACGCCGGCAAGTCGACGCTGCTCAATCGTCTTGCCCGTCGCGAAGCGGCGATTGTGTCGCCGCACGCGGGAACGACGCGTGACACCATCGAAGTTTATCTCGATCTCGATGGCTATCCGGTGACGCTCATCGACACGGCCGGCATTCGCGAGACTGACGATCCCGTCGAGCAGGAAGGCGTGCGGCGAGCCCGCGACCGGGCGGCGTCGGCCGATCTGGTGCTGTGGCTTTCGGGCGATCACAGCGCCGAGCCGGACGAATCGATCGTCAACGGCGACGTTTCATTCTGGCTGATACGAAACAAGATCGACCTTTCTAACCCGGAGAATGGTGGGGCGAACCTGGGGCAGGTCGAAACGAAAATGGAGCAACGCGCCCCGACGCGGCAATTTCGGATTTCGGCGGCGCGGGGTGATGGCGTCGATGAATTGGTGGCGGCGCTCACGGCTTTCGCGGGCGTCTGGCTTGGACAGGGTGAGACGGGCGCAATCACGCGATTGCGGCATCGCAACATATTGCGGGATGCTGCAACATCGCTTGTAAAGGCAGAGGCGCTGGCCGGTCGGGGCGACGAGTTTGTCGCCGAGGAGCTACGAATTGCCGTTCATTTTATGGGGCGGCTGCTCGGTCGCGTCGACATAGACGATATTCTTGATTCACTCTTTTCAGAATTTTGCGTCGGTAAATAGTGAAGAAATGTTCATTTCTTAGTGTGGGGCAAGTTTGCCCGGGAGGTTTGGTGATGCGGTGTTTCACGTGAAACACCTGCCCTTGTGTCCGAAGGACGAACTTTCGGATTCTGCGAGCCTGAGATAGAAGTCGCATCGGGTATTGCGAGAAGCCGAGAGCTCTATGGCATCAGCATTCGACGTGATCGTGATCGGGGGTGGCCACGCCGGCTGCGAGGCCGCGTCCGCGTCCGCGCGAACCGGCGCGCGAACCGCGCTGGTCACCCATCGGTTTAGTACCGTGGGCGCGATGTCCTGCAATCCAGCGATCGGAGGACTCGGCAAGGGCCATCTGGTCCGCGAGGTCGATGCCCTCGACGGTCTGATGGGGCGTATGGCCGATGCTGCCGGTATCCAATTCCGGATGCTCAATCGTCGCAAGGGCCCAGCCGTCCGTGGTCCACGAGCCCAGCAGGATCGTAAGCTCTACGCCGCGGCCATGCAGGCGGCGATTCGCGACACCGCAAATCTTGAGGTGATCGAAGGCGAGGCGGATGACTTGATTGTTTCCGGCGGCAGGATCGTCGGCATTCGACTGATCGATGGCCGGCACTTCACGTCAGCCGCGGTCGTCGTTACCACCGGCACCTTTCTACGCGGTTTAATCCATCTCGGCGAAAAGAGTTGGCCGGCAGGGCGAGTCGATGAAGCGCCTGCACTCGGCCTGTCCACGTCGTTCGAGCGGATCGGCTTCGCCCTTGGCCGACTCAAGACCGGAACCCCGCCACGGCTCGATGGCGCCACCATCGACTGGGCCGCGGTCGAGATGCAGCCGGGGGATGATCCGCCGGAGCCGTTCTCGGTCATGACCGAGCGGATCACAACGCCCCAAATCCAGTGTGGTATCACGCGCACCACGCCGGCGACGCACGAGGTGATCCGCGCCAACGTGCATCGTTCGCCAATTTATTCCGGCCAGATCACCAGCTCGGGTCCGCGCTATTGTCCTTCGATCGAGGACAAGGTGGTCCGCTTCGGCGACCGTGACGGACATCAGATCTTTCTCGAGCCGGAAGGCCTCGACGACAGCACGGTTTATCCCAACGGGATTTCGACTTCGCTGCCGGAGAACGTGCAACTCGCGATACTTGCGACCATTCCCGGCCTGGAGAAGGTCAGGATGACCCGTCCGGGCTATGCCATCGAATATGACCATGTCGATCCTCGCGAACTTGAACCGACCTTGCAGACCAGGCGAATGCCCGGGTTGTTTCTGGCCGGCCAGATCAACGGCACGACCGGTTACGAGGAGGCGGCGGCTCAGGGGCTTGTTGCGGGGCTGAATGCGGCATTGGCCGCGGGCGGCGGCGATTTGGTCGTGTTCGACCGCGCCGACGGCTATCTCGGTGTGATGATCGATGACCTTGTGACGCGCGGAATCACCGAGCCCTATCGGATGTTCACCTCCCGGGCCGAGTATCGGCTGACGCTCCGCGCCGACAATGCCGACCAGCGGCTGACGGACAAGGGCATTGCCATCGGATGCGTTGGGGCAGGGCGCGCGGCTCATCATCGGGACAAGATGGCGGCCTTGCGCGCGGCAAAGGCGTTGGCGATGTCGCTGTCGGTGACGCCGAACGAGGCTGCCCGCTACGGACTCTCGCTCAATCGCGACGGCCATCGGCGGTCTGCGTTCGAGTTGTTGTCTTATCCGGAGATCGGCTGGCATGACGTGGCCGCGATCTGGCCGGAGCTGTTGGCCGTTGATTCGGGAATCGCTGTGCATCTCGAGATCGATGCCAAATACGACGTCTATCTGAAGCGTCAGACCGCCGACGTCGAGGCGTTCCGTCGCGACGAGAGTCTGGTTCTCACCGGCATTGACTACGGTGCGGTGCCCGGCCTCTCCAATGAAGCCCGAAACCGGCTGGAAAAGGCCCAGCCGCGCACCGTGGGGCAGGCGGGCCGTCTCGACGGACTCACGCCGGCCGCGCTGGGGATTCTCGCCGCCTATCTGCGTCGGGAAACGCGGAGGAGAGCGGCTGCTTCCGCGCGATGATCAGATTCGATCAGAAATGTTTCACGTGAAACATCGGGCAAACGAGTCTTGCATCAACGACGAAGATGATTCCGCACCGGCGACTTGTTTCACGTGAAACAATTTCTAACCCGATCTGGACCAGGCCAGCGGACGATGATCGGCGGCATCTCCCGATTCCCCGACTGTTGTAGGCCAATGGCCGACTAATCCAAACCGCGTCTGGTAAGGAATCAGAGGCGGGTCTATGTTGGCCCCGATGCCCACGCCCGAACGAGAACGCTCCCCAACCTCGGCTACCGACAAGATGGCCGCGTTGGCGCTTACCCCCGTTTCACGTCAAATCGAGGCGCGGCTAGACGCCTATGTCGATCTGCTGGTCCAATGGCAGACAAAAACCAATCTCGTCGCGTCGTCCACGCTGCCGCAGCTCTGGACCCGCCACATTGCAGATTCCCTTCAGCTTCTGACGCTGGCTCCGAATGCAAAACGCTGGGCTGATTTCGGCAGCGGCGGCGGCTTTCCCGGTGTCGTGCTTGCCTGCGCGCTTGCGGGCGTTGAGGGCGCGCGTGTCGATCTAATCGAGCGCAACGCTAAAAAAGCGGCATTTCTGCGCGAGGCCGTGCGGGTCACCGCGTCACCGGGCATTATTCATCTGATGGATATCGGGGATTATGTGGACAGATTGGACGATCGGATCGATTGCGTGACCGCGCGTGCGTTGGCGCCTCTACAAGTGCTGCTCGGCTTCGCAGAACCCTTCGTAACAAAGGGCGCCACCGCGCTGTTTCTCAAGGGCCAAGATGTAGAAGCTGAATTGACGGAAGCTACTAAATATTGGAACATTAAGCCTCGGATTCATTCAAGTTGCACCGGCGGACAAGGCTGGATCGTGGAACTCGATCATATCGAGCGGCGTGATCGTCCTCAGGCAAAACAGGCATGGCGTGGTGCATGACGGTAATTGATGAAGTCTACCGATACGAAGACGGAGGCGAATCTCACGTCCGCCATCCCCGCATCATTTCGCTCGCCAATCAGAAGGGTGGTGTCGGCAAAACCACGACCGCGATCAATCTTGGCACTGCACTGGCCGCGATCGGGGAGCGCGTTCTGATCGTCGATCTCGATCCGCAAGGCAACGCCTCCACGGGTCTCGGCATCGACCGGCGCGATCGCAACGTTTCCACTTATGATGTGTTGATCGGCGAAGCACCGCTGCGTGACGCCGTCGTGCCGACCGCGGTGCCGCGCCTGCACATCGCCGCCTCGACCATGGACCTCTCCGGTCTGGAACTTGAGCTCGGAACCACAAAGGACCGTGCCTTCCGTCTGCGGGACGCGATCACCGCGCTCAACGGCAATGCCGCCGATGCTGCCGATTACACCTATGTGCTGATCGACTGTCCGCCGTCGCTCAATCTTCTCACTGTCAACGCGATGGCGGCGTCGGATGCGATCCTTGTGCCGCTGCAATGCGAGTTCTTCGCCCTCGAAGGTCTGTCGCAGCTGTTGCAGACTGTCGAGCAGGTGCGTTCAACGCTCAATCCGAATCTGTCGATCCACGGCATCGTGCTCACCATGTTCGACTCGCGCAACAACCTGTCGAACCAGGTGGTCGCCGATGTGCGCCAGTTCATGGGCTCGAAAGTCTACGACACCATGATCCCACGCAACGTGCGCATTTCGGAAGCGCCGTCCTACGGCAAGCCGGTGCTGGTCTATGATCTCAAGTGCAGCGGCAGCGAAGCCTATCTGAAACTTGCGACCGAGGTGATTCAGCGCGAGCGCGAGCTGCGCACGGCGCATTGAGAATCGGAAGTCGGGTCGTGGGACGCGTGAGTAACTCGATGAGCGCTGCCACGATGCGCAACCTGCTCTCTTCCACGAGGGGAGAGAAGAGTGACCTTATGTTTCCTTCAAGTCTGGAGTGCAGCGCGTGAATCCAAGGGAGCTGGCGATGGCCGACGAAGCGCGTTCTCGACTGGGACGCGGTCTTGCAAGTCTGATCGGCGACGTCGGTGGCGAGGCCGCCCATGCCGAGCGTCCGCGCGTGCAGCGCAAGGTGCCGATCGAGTTTTTGAAACCGAATCCGCGCAATCCACGCCGCGCGTTTTCCGATGTCGAACTCGGCGAGTTGTCCGACTCCATCAAACAGCACGGCGTCATCCAGCCAATCGTGGTGCGGGCCGTGAAGGGGACGCAGGATCGCTTTGAGATCATCGCAGGCGAGCGCCGCTGGCGCGCGGCGCAGTCCGCGGGGCTGCACGAGGTTCCGATCGTTCCGGTCGAGGTCAGCGATCATGTCGCGCTCGAAATCGCGATCGTCGAGAACGTGCAGCGCGAAGATCTCAATGCGATGGAAGAAGCGCAGGGCTATCACGCGCTCGCCAATGAATTCAAACACACTCAGGATGACATTGCGAAGATCGTCGGCAAGAGCCGCAGCCATGTCGCAAATATGATGCGGCTGACAAAACTGCCGGACGATGTGCAGGCGCTGATCACCTCCGGCGAGTTATCGGCAGGCCATGCGCGCGCGCTGATCGGCGTGCCCGATCCTTCCGCGGCGGCGCGGCGCATCGTCACGGAAGGTCTCAATGTGCGGCAGGCTGAGGCGCTTGCGCATGAGGAGGGCGTTGCCGAGCGCAAGCCGCAGAAGGCCCGCGCTGACAAAGCGCAGAAGGACTCCGATACGTTGGCGCTGGAAAAGCGCGTTAGCGACGCGCTCGGCCTTGCGGTGACGGTCGATCACAAAAATCCCGGCGGCGTCGTGCAGATACGCTATCGCGACCTCGAACAGCTTGACGAGATTTTGAAAAGGCTGGATTCGAAGGGGTGAGACGAATTGCTTTCACATCGTCCCGCATATGCGAGACGAAGGAGAGAGGTCTTTGTGCTTTGCGTCACCCTCTCCGCCGTGCATTCACCGCGATCGACATCAGAGCGCGTTGCGCGATCGCGGAGGCCAGCGCCGCTTGCTTGCGGGTTTCCAATGCGGCGCCGGCAAGCTGATCCATCACCTGAATCAGCCGCGCGGCGCTGAAATTGCTCAACGCCGTTTCCACGGTCGTCTTGCGCGAAAAATGCAATCGCGGAAATCCGCTATCGGCGGCCGATGAGGCGGACGCGCCGCCCTCCATTAAAAGCGCAGCCTTGTGCAGGGCGGCGACCTGACGCTGCGCGGCCAAAATGACGAGGCCCGGATAGGTGCCAGCGACCATGGCCTTGGCGAATTCGGTTTCGACCACCGCCGGCTGTCCGGCGAATGCGGCGTCGATGACGGGATCGAGTTTGAAGTCGGATGCGTCAGAGACCACGGCCATGACGTCGATGAGCGTGATCTCGCGTTGCCCATGAGCATAGAGCGCAATCTTGTGCAGCTCATTGCGCGAAGCCTGACGATCACCGCCGAGCAGGGACATCAGCGCCGCGCGGGCATCGGGCGCGATCTTCAGGCTCGAGAGGCGCAACTCCTCGTCAATCAACCGCGCCAGATCGCGTTCGGTGTCGGGATAGCAGGCAATTGCCACCGCGTTCTTCGCGCGCTCGCAAGCCTTGCGCAGCGGTGATTCCGGCCTCAGCTCGCCGGCTTCGATCACGATCCGGCAATCCTGGATCGCGGAGTTCGCCAGCACATCGACGCCGCTGGCAAAGCTGCGTGACCCCGCCTTGATCCGGATCGCGCGGCGACCGCCGAACAGCGGTACCGTCATCGCCTCATCGACGAGACGCGACGGCTCACTGGCGAGATCGTCGCCGTCGAGCCGAACCAGCGAAAACGGATCGTTGGGATCGTCGACGGCCGACGTTATCAACGCGTCCGCGCGCTCGCGCACCAGACCGGCGTCGGGACCGTAGAGCAGGATGATCGGGCGGGCCGGATCGGGCCGGGCGAGAAAGCTGTCGATGTCCTTTCCGCGCAGCGCGACCATTCGCCGGCGATCAAGAGCCGGCGTAAAAGAACGCCGCCAGCCGGGTGTTGATATTCTCGGCGATTTGCTGCGCGGCGCGGTCTTCCGCATCGCGATAGGCACGCGCGCGGGCGAAACGCTGGAGCTGGCCGGGAATGTCATAGGAGGTGCGGGAGAAGGTGGTCGCGTTCAGGACGGTCTTGCCGGTGGCAACCTCGATCAGCTGGTAGCTCGCATTGATACCGTATTGCTCGTTGGAGGGCAGCGCGGTGCTTGGGTCGAGCATCAGCGACGAGCGGTTAGTGGTGAAGCGGATCTGAAGCTGGTGTGTCGGGGGCGCTCCGGTGGCGCCGCCGTAAAGCTTGAATGCAAGCGCGTTACGAAGGGCGACACCGATCCGTGCATCCGGAGACCCATTGGGTTTATCGATCGGCAGCAGTTCAACGCCCATCAGCCTGTCGCGAAGCGCTGGGCTGCCGTCGGCCTGTTCGGCATACATCGGGCGGAAGCAGCCGGCCGTCAGCGCGGCCAGCACGGCAATGATGCTCAGCCGGGCTGCGAGGCGCGGATTGGCCCATTTTCTAGCCCGGCGACCCGACAAACTACCCCACCACATTCACGATCCTCTGCGGAACGATAATGATCTTTCGAGCCTGCTTGCCGCCCAAGGCCTGCTTTACCGCATCGAGCGCCAAAACGGCAGCCTCAATTTCCGGATTTCCCGCGCCGCTGGCCACGGTCACCTCGCCTCGCTTTTTGCCGTTCACCTGCACCGGCAGCGTGAGGGCGTCTTCAACCAGCAAATCGGGCTCGATTTGTGGCCAACGGGCTTCCGAGACCAGGCCAGCCTGGCCGAGCGCCTGCCAGCATTCCTCGGCGAGGTGCGGCATCATCGGGCTGAACACCTGCACCAGAATGATGGCTGCCTCGCGCAGGCTCCAACTCAAATCCGGTGCGGGGGCGGACTTGTTGCTGCGGGAGCGAGCAAGGGCGTCGGCCAGTTCGTTGGCGCACTCGCGGATATTGGCGAGGCAGACGTTGAAGTGCAGCCGCTCTATTCCTGTAGAGACCTTGTCGAGCGCGCCATGGGCCGCCTTCCGTAGCGCCAAAGCATCGGTGCCGAATGCCGCTGGTCTCTCTTGCGGCGCGGTCTTGCCGGCTTCGGCGTATTCATTGACCAGTCGCCATAGCCGCTGCATGAAGCGCGCCGCACCCTGCACGCCTTCCTCGCTCCAGATCACGTCGCGATCCGGCGGCGAATCCGACAGCATGAACCAGCGCGCGGTGTCGGCGCCGTAGCTGCCGATGATATCGTCGGGATCGACGGTGTTGCGCTTCGACTTCGACATCTTCTCAACCGCGCCGATCTCGACCGGCTCCCCGGTGGCGATCAACGTGGCGCGGCGGTTGTTGCCGTCGACCTCGATCCGCACCTCCTCGGGCGAGGCCCAGCCGCCGTCAGGCTTGCGGTAAGTCTCGTGCACCACCATGCCCTGCGTGAACATGCCCTTGAACGGTTCGTCCATGCTGACATGACCGGTGGCCTTCATCGCGCGGGTGAAGAAGCGCGAATAGAGCAGATGCAGGATCGCGTGCTCGACGCCGCCGATATACTGGTCCACCGGTAGCATCCGGTCGACGACTGCGCGCGTGGTCGGTGCGTTGTCGTTCCACGGATCGGTGAAGCGCGCGAAGTACCACGACGAATCGACGAAGGTATCCATGGTGTCGGTTTCGCGGGTGGCCTTCGCCCCGCATCGCGGACAATCGACATGCTTCCAGGTCGGATGATGATCGAGCGCGTTGCCGGGCTTGTCGAAGGTGACATCCTCCGGCAGCGTCACCGGCAAATTCTCGTCCGGCACCGGAACGACGTCGCAAGCCGGGCAATGAATCACCGGGATCGGACAGCCCCAGTAACGCTGACGCGAAATGCCCCAGTCGCGCAGACGGAAGTTCACCTTGCGCTCGGCGACCGGGGTTTTGTCGCGCGTCTCGCCTTCCAGGCGCTTGGCGACTTCTTCCTTTGCCGCATCAGCGGTCATACCATCGAGGAAACGCGAATTGATCATGCGGCCATCACCGTCGTAAGCGGTGTCGGTGATGACGAAGCTCGACGGTTCTTGTCCCTCGGGGCAGACCACCGGCGTGTTCCCAAGTCCATATTTGTTGACGAAGTCGAGATCGCGCTGGTCGTGCGCCGGGCAGCCGAAGATGGCGCCGGTGCCATATTCCATCAGGATGAAGTTGGCGACGTAGACCGGCAGCTTCCAGTTCGCATCGAACGGATGCAACGCGCGGATGCCGGTGTCGAACCCCATCTTCTCCGCGGTGTCGATCTCGGCCTGCGCGGTACCGCGCCGCTTGCACTCGGCGATAAAGTCGGCGAGCGCGGGATTGTCTTTCGCTGCCGCTAGCGCGAGCGGATGATCCGGCGCGATCGCCATGAATTTCGCGCCGAACAGCGTGTCCGGGCGCGTGGTGAAGATTTTCAGCTCGCTCTCACCGTTTGGCGTCGTCGCCGGGTCGAGCACGAAGCGCAGCAGCAGGCCCTCGCTGCGGCCGATCCAGTTGCGCTGCATCAGCCGCACCTTGTCGGGCCAGCGATCCAGCGTTCCGAGCGCCTCTAACAGATCCTGCGAATACTTCGTGATCTTGAAGACCCACTGATTCATCTCGCGCTGCTCGACCACGGCGCCGGAGCGCCAGCCGCGCCCGTCGATCACCTGCTCGTTGGCGAGCACGGTCATGTCGACAGGATCCCAGTTGATCTTGCGCTTCTCGCGCTCGGCGAGACCGGCGCGCAGGAAGTCCAGAAACATCTTCTGCTGGTGTTTGTAATAGGAGGGATCGCAGGTCGCGAACTCCCTGGCCCAGTCGAGCGATAGCCCGATCGAGCGGAGCTGCTTCTTCATGGCTTTGATGTTGTCGTAGGTCCACGCCCTCGGCGCGATCTTGCGCTCGATCGCGGCGTTCTCGGCCGGGAGGCCGAAAGCGTCCCAGCCCATCGGATGCAGTACGTTGTAGCCCTTGGCGCGCATGTAGCGCGCGATCACATCGCCGAGGGTGTAGTTGCGGACATGGCCGATGTGGATGCGCCCGGATGGGTAGGGGAACATCTCCAGCACGTAGTATTTTTCGCGCGGGTCATCGTTTTTGGTGGCGAAGATCGCCTGCCTGTCCCACTCGGCTTGCCAGCGCGGTTCGGCGTCACGGGCGTTGTAACGTTCTGAGGTCATGGAATTGCAATGTTTTTCGTGATTTGCAGCCGCTCGACTAGGCCATGAAGCGGACCGGGGGTCAACGGGTCGGGCGGACGGTTTGCAAGCGGTGTGGTTTTGCGGTGTAAGCGGGGAACGTTTCCCGCCTTCCGGAGTGACGATGGCCGACCTTTCCGCTTTTTCGATCACCCGCCGCTGGCCGGCGGCCCACCCGGAGCGTCTGCAGCTCTATTCGGTGCCGACGCCCAACGGGGTGAAGGTCTCGATCATGCTGGAAGAAACCGGATTGCCCTATGAGCCGCATTTCGTCGATTTCGGCAGGGATGAACAGAGGAGTCGTGAATTTCTCTCACTCAATCCCAACGGCAAGATTCCCGCGATCCTCGATCCCGATGGGCCCGGCGGCAAGCCGCTCGCTTTGTTCGAGTCGGGCGCCATCCTGCAATACCTCGCCGAGAAGACCGGACAGTTTCTGCCGGCCGATCCGGCGCTGCGCTGGCAGACCCTCCAGTGGCTCCACTTCCAGATGGGCGGCGTCGGGCCGATGTTCGGGCAGGTGGGATTCTTCCATAAGTTCGCAGGCAAGGATCTCCAGGACAAACGGCCTCGCGACCGCTATGTGACGGAATCGAAGCGGTTGCTCGGCGTGATGGATGCGCATTTGGCGACGCATCGGTGGTTCGCGGGCGACGACTACACCATCGCGGATATTTCGATGCTGGGCTGGGTGCGCAACCTGATCGGGTTCTATGATGCGCGCGATATCGTCGGGTTCGATCGTTTTCGTCATGTCGACGGCTGGCTGCAGCGGGGTCTTGCGCGGCCGGCGGTGCTGCGCGGCCTTGCGATTCCGGCGCGACAATGACCACTGATGAGGCGGCGCCGATCGATGGCTTTGCTTCCGTGGAAGCCGGGATTGTCCGCGCGTGCCGGGATGCGCACCGCGAACGCTCCTCGGTGACGCTGGTGGCGGTGTCCAAAACCTTCGACGCGGAGGCGATCACGCCGGTGATCGCAGCCGGCCAGCGCGTGTTTGGGGAGAACCGCGTGCAGGAAGCCAAGGGGAAGTGGCCTGCCTTGATAGTGGCGCATCCCGGTCTCGCGCTGCATCTGATCGGCCCGCTGCAGTCCAACAAGGCGAAGGACGCCGTGGCCCTGTTCGATGCCATCCATTCGGTCGACCGCCCGAGCCTTTGCGAGGCGTTGGGAAAAGAGATCAAGACTCAGAACCGGCGGCCGGATCTGTTCGTGCAGATCAACACCGGTGAGGAGCCGCAGAAGGCAGGCGTCGCGCCAGCGGATGCCGACGACTTCATCGCGCGCTGTCGCGACACTTATGGTCTCACGATCTCAGGCTTGATGTGCATTCCGCCGATGGATGATGCGCCGGCGCCGCATTTTGCGCTTGCCGCAAAAATCGCCAAGCGCAACGGGCTCACGCAGCTGTCGATGGGGATGAGCGCGGATTTCGCCATAGCGATTGCGCTCGGCGCGACGCATGTGCGGATCGGCTCGGCGATCTTCGGGACGCGGTGATTCTTCCTATCTCCCGCAAGGGAGAAGGAAAGCTCTTCAGCTTCACCCGATCATGATTTGTGTGCGTGGACCGATCCGCCGCAACAGCCGCAGCATGGCGGGTTGCGTCATCGCCACGCATCCGGCGGTCGGGCCAAAGTTGTCGCGCGCCAGATGCAGGAACACAGCGCTGCCGCGCCTTGCGATGCGGGGGCGGGTGTTGTGATCGATTTCGATGATGAAGTCGTAGAGATGATCCTCGCGCGTCAGCCGGTCGCCAGTTGCGCTCTGCGTCAGCCGAATCGGCCGGTTGTAGCGCCGGTCGGCCGGATCCTCACACCAGGCATCAGCGGGTGTGATCGCGCGAACCGGCAGAAATGTTTGTGGCCGTGGATGCCGATCGGGTCGCCACCACACCCGTATGGGCCGAAAAATCCCCTTTGGGGTGCCGCCATCGCCCTCGCGTTTGTTGGCCCGGATACCGCCGCGGCCAAGCGCCACCGCAATTGTCCGCCCTTCCGCGATCAGCCAGCCTTGCTGCGGTCGCCCGGCGGCGGCCCGAACGTGGATCGTCGCGAGCGGTCGATCACAGGAATGTGTCGTGCAAGGCATTGAAAAGTCTTAGCTTTATATGGAATGAGGAAGCCCCGCGCATTCTCTCAGCCGAAACGTCGATCCTGCGTGTCATGACAGGGAACATTCATCCAAATTCTCCCCAGTCTGGAGTAGACTCCATTTGGACGATGAATCGCTGCAAGTTCATGCGCCCCGACGAATCGGGACTTAAATACCTGATGAAGGTAGCTGGCGCGCCCACCGGGTGTTTCAGCCGCCAGGAGGATTGCATAGATGGCCAACGCCCGCAAAATCCTGATCGTGGACGACGATAACGATCTGCGCGATACGCTGGTCGAGCAACTGTCGCTGCATGAGGAATTCGAGGCGTCCGCCGTTGATACCGGCGCGAAGGGCGCCAGCGCGGCCAAAGCTCATTCGCCCGATCTCGTGCTGATGGACGTCGGCCTGCCCGACACGGATGGTCGCGAAGTGGTGCGCAGTTTGCGCAAGGGCGGCTTCAAGGCGCCGATCATCATGCTGACCGGTCACGACACCGATTCGGATACGATCCTGGGCCTTGAGTCCGGCGCCAATGACTATATCGCCAAACCGTTCCGCTTTGCGGTGCTGCTGGCGCGCATCCGAGCACAATTGCGTCAGCATGAGGCCAGCGAGGACGCGGTATTTTCGGTCGGACCCTATAGTTTCCGGCCCGGCGCCAAAATGCTGACGACCGCCAATGCCAAGAAGGTACGGTTGACCGAGAAGGAAACGGCGATTTTGCGCTTCCTCTACCGGGCCGGGCAGATTCCGGTGTCACGCGAGACCCTGTTGCAGGAGGTCTGGGGATACAACTCCGGAGTCACCACGCACACCCTGGAAACTCACATTTACCGGTTGCGCCAGAAGATCGAGAATGACGCTGCCAATCCGGAGATTCTGGTGACCGAAGCGGGTGGCTACAAGCTGGTGCCCTGATTCTGATGGAATCGGAAGCGAGACGCTATGGTAGTTTCGAGGCGTTTCTTTCCGCGAGCCGGTATCCACTTCGTCCAAAAACGCTATAGGTTGACGACTCGTATCAGCTCCCGTCAAAACAGCTTTGGGTGATCCGGAGCCGACCGGTTTTGCATGTCGATCGACGATGACGTTGTCCTGCTTGAGCGCGTCCCGACCCTGCGCTTGCTGGGCGCCGAGGCTTTGCGCGTGCTTGCCATCGGCGCCGAACAGCAGCAGTTCGCCAGCGGCTCGATCCTGTTTCGCGCCGGTGACGAGGCGGATGGGGGGTACGTCGTTCAGGAGGGCAGCTTTCGTATCCACGTCCCGGATCGCGGCGATCGGGAAGTCATCGCCGAGAGCGGCACGCTGATCGGGGAACTCGCTTTGATCGTCCCGATATCGCGGCAGGCCACCGTGATCGCGCGGGAATATTCGATGGTGATCCGCGTTTCACGCACCCTGTTTTTGCGCGTGCTTGACAGCTATCCCGCCGCCGCCCACCGCCTTCGCGACGAACTCGCCAACCGCACCCGGCAAACGACCAGCGACATCCTGATGGCATCGGCGAAACTGAGTAGTTAGAGCATGTTTCTCCCACGAGGAGAGACCGGATCGTATCAGCGATCCGGCTGAAGGCGGTGCGGCTGCCATCGTGGCGTCGGCACTCACACCTCGATCACCGCCGTCACCGGCACATGATCGGATGGACGCTGCCAGCCTCGGGCGTCGCGGGTGATGCGGAAGTCCCGGATTCCGCCGCGCAGCGCTTCGGAGACCCAGATATGGTCGAGTCTGCGGCCGCGGTTGGCGGCAACCCAGTCGGCGGCGCGATAGCTCCACCACGTATAGACTTTCTCCGACATCGGAATCCGCGCGCGCGCGATGTCGATCCAGTTGCCGTGATTCTGCACGCCGAGCAGCTTCTCGCATTCGATAGGCGTATGCGAGACGATTTTCAGAAGCTGCCTGTGCGACCAGACGTCGTTCTCATGTGGCGCGACATTGAGATCACCGACCAGCACATGCCGGTCGCCGTTGCCCGGATGCAGCGGCGCACAGGCTTTCATCTCGTCGAGAAATTGCAGCTTGTGGGCGAACTTCGGATTGAGCACGGGATCGGGAATGTCGCCACCCGCGGGCACATAGAAGTTATGTAGCACCAGCGGCGCGGCGAGACCCGCCTGACCGCCGAAGATCACACTGACGTGGCGGGAGTCGATCTTGTCGCAGAACGTGCGGATGTTGCTGGCGTCAAATGGCAGCTTCGAGACCACCGCCACCCCGTGATATCCCTTCTGCCCGTTGAGCGCGACGTGCTCATAGCCGAGTCGGCGGAAGCGTTTCAGCGGAAAGGCGTCATCGGGGCACTTGGTCTCCTGCAGGCACAACACGTCCGGCCGTTGCGCTTTCAGAAACTTGGCGACCAGATCGATGCGCAGCCGCACCGAATTGATATTCCAGGTGGTGAAGGTGAGATGCATGAATTCCGGTGAAGACGTCGACAGGTCTATGTGCCGTCATACGCGGGCCTGACCCGCGTATCCATCAATAATCGATCTGGGTACAAATGTCAGAACCAAAAGACGACCAGCAATATTGGACGTCAGGGGAGTTTAATTTGAGACCGCTTACCTGGGTTGATGCAACGTCGGCAGCGACCGTCAAATTCAGCTCACTGCACCCCGTGAGAACTCCGCGCGTGATTGCGCCTCAGTTATTCGTTGATGTCGGATAATTGGTATAATCGATCTTGAACAGAGCGGGATCGAGCTTCGCCGTGGCATTGAGATTGTAGATCGCCACCGTGGTGTCGTAGCCCTGCGGATCGGTAATGGTCCACTGCTTGAGCTTGCCGTCCTTGACGCCGACCATCAGCATGAGCCGGGAGGTGCCGACCAGCGCCTGCTTCTCTTCGATGGTGACGCTGATGTAGAGATCGTCCGATGTCACGGCGACGACGTTGGTATCCCTCATCAGGTCGATGCGATCCGACAACAGATAGCGCAGCGGCGTTTGCGCCAGCGGGTACACATCCTGGGTCGCGAGCTTGGTGTCACGAACAACGAGCGACGAGCCGTCGGAAATCATCGCGATCGGTGACGGAGGGTCGTATTCGAACCGTACTTTGCCCGGCTTTTGGATGTAAAATTCGCCGGTTGATCGGCTGCCATCAGGGCCGACCTGCACGAAATTTCCGGCAAGCGTCCGCAGCGAGGATAGATAGGCACTGACTCGTGCCGCCGCTGCTTTCTGATCCGCGCTGAAAGTTGCAAAAATATTGGCCGGTACGTTGCGGCGCGGATCGGGAATGATTGGGTCCGGCGGCCGCGTGGTTCCGGTCACCTCCGGCTGGGCCGTTTGCACCACCATCGCCGCGGGTGCTCCGTTGCGGGCCTTAGGGGCCGGTTGCGGGAGCGGAACGGCCTCGGCGAGGGCAGGCGGAACAAGAACAAGAAGACCCATGGTCAGCGCCGCCGCGAGCCGGACCACGCCGAGGCGCGCGCGGATCAGACGACTGGCCGCGGATGAATGTGTCACGTCTCTGCTCAATGTTTCGTCCTGTTCGTCGGAGGCGTTCCTTCTACAGTGCTTCGCGGCGTCGCGGATATCGCTTTTTTCTCCGACCGGATCCGAGGGATGGCCGCCGCGCGGGAGTTCGCCTCAACTGCGCTGAACCCGATACCATCGCATCTCTCTGATCCAGCGTGATCTCGTCTGAAAATCTGCTTCCAGTTTTCAGACATCATGCTCAAGCGGAAGGTGGCTGCAACGATATGCAAGTTTGAACCGGGCCCCTAGAAGCGGAATGAGGAAAAGTGTCGTGCGGTTTTCCGCCCGCATTCCGCTTCTCATAATGTCGGAATCGATCATGTTCATGATTTTGGATCGATTCGATCCAGAATCATCGTGATCTAGTTTGGTGCTGTGGCGATTTCGCGGCTCCGGAAACTCGATCATCGTCATACCGTCATGGATCAGAAGTGGCCTTCTTCTTCCTCGATCAGGATTTCGCGCTTTCCTGCGTGATTGGCCTGCCCGACGATGCCTTCGAGTTCCATGCGCTCCATCAGCGAAGCGGCGCGGTTGTACCCGATCTGAAGACGGCGCTGGATATAGCTGGTCGAAGCCTTACGGTCGCGCTTCACGATTGCGACCGCTTGCGAGAACAGATCGCCGCCGCCATCGCTGCCCATGCTCGTGCCGTCGAATACCGCGCCGTCCTCGCCCTCGGCGGGCTCTTCGGCCGTGACCGCCTCGAGATACTCGGGAGCACCTTGGGTTTTGAGATGGCGAACCACCTTCTCGACTTCTTCGTCGGATGCGAACGGCCCGTGCACGCGCGAGATGCGGCCACCGCCCGCCATGTAGAGCATGTCGCCCTGGCCGAGCAGTTGCTCGGCGCCCATCTCGCCGAGAATGGTGCGGCTGTCGATCTTGGACGTCACCTGGAAGGCGATGCGGGTCGGGAAATTGGCCTTGATGGTGCCGGTGATGACGTCGACCGACGGACGCTGCGTCGCGAGGATGACGTGGAGGCCGGCCGCGCGCGCCATCTGAGCAAGACGCTGGACCGCGCCTTCGATATCCTTGCCCGCGACCATCATTAGGTCGGCCATTTCATCCACGATGATGACGATGAAAGGCAGCGGCTCGAATTCGAGCTTCTCTGCCTCGTAGATCGCCTTGCCGGTTTCCTTGTCGAAGCCGGTGTGCACAGTGCGCGTCAGTTCCTCGCCCTTGGCCTTCGCCTCGACGAGGCGGGTATTGTAGCCGTCGATATTGCGCACGCCGAGCTTGGCCATCTTCTTGTAGCGCTCTTCCATCTCGCGCACGGCCCATTTCAGCGCGACCACCGCCTTCTTCGGATCGGTCACCACCGGTGTCAGCAGATGCGGGATGCCGTCATAGACCGAGAGTTCGAGCATCTTTGGATCGACCATGATGAGACGGCACTGATCGGGCCGCAGCCGGTACAGCAGGCTGAGAATCATGGTGTTGATTGCGACCGATTTGCCGGAGCCGGTGGTGCCGGCGATCAGCATATGCGGGGTGCGCGCGAGATCGATGATGACCGGATCGCCGCCGATGGTCTTGCCGAGGCAGAGCGGCAGCTTGGCGACCGAGTCGGTCGCCTCCCTCGCGGTGAGCAATTCGCGCAAGTAAACTTTTTCGCGGTGCGCGTTCGGCAGTTCGATGCCGATGGCGTTGCGGCCGGCGACCACTGCGACGCGCGCCGACAGCGCGCTCATGGAACGCGCGATATCGTCGGCAAGGCCGATGACGCGTGACGACTTGATGCCGGGCGCGGGCTCGAGTTCATACAGCGTCACCACCGGTCCGGGATTGGCTTTCACGATTTCGCCGCGCACGCCAAAGTCGCCAAGCACGCCTTCCAGCGCCCGCGAATTGGTTTCCAGTTCGGACTTGCTAAGCGGCTGGTGGTCGGAGGCGCGCGGCGCGCTCAGAACGTTGACCGAAGGCAATTCGAACTTGCCGAATTTCTTCGCTGGCTGACGGGGAGCGGCCTTCCGGCGCGGCGTGCTGACAACCGGCGCATCATCGCTCTCCTCCTCGTCCGCTTCGTCCTCCTCGTCGTCGTCAAGGTCATCGTCGAGGTCGCTCCGGGCCGGCGCCAGGGAGGGAGCGATATGTCCGCCGCCGAGGTTCGGTTCCTGACGCTCGAACGCCAGCGCCCCCGATTTCTGCGGTGCGCTCGACACCAGCGACTTATAGGCCAGCGCGAGCAGTGCCCCGAACCTGAGGCGCTTGAATCGTGCTTTCGCGCTCATCATCGCGTGAACCGCCCAGCCCAGCGAGACCGAGGCGTGGTCGCTGCCCTCATCAAACGGCCGGTCGTCCTCGATTTCGCGCGACTCGTCGGCGGGCCGCGATCTGATTCCGCTGGCCCAAAGGAATGTCGCGGCCATGACCGGCAGGAAGATCGCGCCGAGCACGATGCTTTGCACCACGCTCGCCGGGCCGAACAGAATCGCGGGCGCCCGCACCAGCGCGTCGCCGACCACGCCACCGAGACCGGTGGGCAGCGGCCATGCGCCGTTGTGAGGCCAGCAACTGGCGAAGCCGGCGGCGGCTATGGTGCAAAGAATCCAGCAGCCGAGGCGCGTGGCCTCGCGGTCGAACGGGCGATGGGTCAGCATCCGCCATCCCCAGATCGCCACCGGCAGGATCAGCATGATCGCGCCGAGACCGAGAATCTGCATCAGAAGATCTGCGCCGATCGCGCCGGGATAGCCGAGGACGTTGTGGATCGCGCGCGAGGTGGCGTGGCTGAGGCTCGGGTCTTGTACCGACCACGTCATCAAGGCGGCCGCAGCAGCGCCGGACAATGCGATCATCCCGAGCCCGGTGAGTTCGCGCAAGCGCCGGCCAAGCGGCTCGCGGATCGACGGCGGTATATGATCGACGATGGGAAAAAAGCGTTCGATCGCTGCCATGCTCATGGGATCCCGCGATTAATCGAGAGTTTTCACCAGCCGATGCAATGCCTCGGCCGTTGTTTCAGTGTCCGCTACCAGCGCCAGACGGACGTAGCCCGCGCCGGGATTTAAGCCGTCGGCTTGCGGACGCGCCAGATAGCTTCCGGGCACGACACGAATGCCGGCTTCCTTGTAGAGCCTGACGGCCACGGCCTCATCGCCGCCATAAGCGGAGACATCCAGCCAGATGCAGAAGCCGCCGGCCGGGCGGCTGTAGCCGTAACGATGGCCGAGGATCTGGTCGGCGAGGTCGAATTTGAGCCGGTAGAGCCGGCGGTTCTCCTCGACATGCGCTTCGTCGCCATAGGCCGCCACCGCGACATGCTGCAGCGGCACCGGCACCTGAGGCGACGCGACGTTGCGCAATTCATGAAAGGCGGAAAGGAATTTGCCATCGCCGGCCGCGAAACCGACCCGTAGCCCCGGCAGGTTCGAGCGTTTCGACAGCGACTGGAACGCGACGACATTGGCGAAATCCGGCCCCGCGCATTCCAGCGCGCTGCCGGGTGCGTCCCGCGTATAGATTTCCGAGTAGCATTCGTCCGAGAACACGAGGAAGCCGTGACGGCGCGCCAGCGCGATCAGGCGCGAGAGGTAATCGCGCGAGGCCGTCGTTCCCTGTGGGTTGGCGGGGGAGGCAAGATAGATCGCGACCGTCCGCGCCAGCGTGCTCTCATCGATGGAATCGAGGTCGGGCAGGAAACCGTTGGCGCGCGTGGTCGGCAGGAAGATGGTTTCGCAATGTGCAGCGCGTGCGCCCGCGCTGTAGGCCGGGTAAAACGGGTTCGGCATCAGGATGGCCGGCGTGCCCATGCGAGGCGCGACGTAGCGGGCGGCGGCGATCGCGGCGAAAAACAGCCCCTCGCGGCTGCCGTTCAGCACCAGAATCTCGGTCTCGGGATCGACGGCACGGGGCAGGGCGAAGCGCCTCGACAGCCAGTTCGCGGCCGTGCGGCGGAACGGCTCGATCCCCCGCGCCATCGGATAGCGTCGAAACTCGTTGATATATTGAGACAATATCGGAGCGACGAAGTCGGGCGGCGGGTGCTGCGGCTCGCCCAGCGACAACGTGATCAGAGGTTGTCCGGGCTCGTAGGGCGCAAGCAGCTCCGCCGTCCGCGCGAACGGTGACCGCTCGCCCGGCGTTGTGGACGCAGCTCTGCTGGCGGCGGACTCGGCCGGACTGACGGCGCCTGGCGCCGCGCGCGATGAAGCGGTGGTTGCCATCGGTTAAGCGTCAACACTTTCAAGACGTTCGGCCGCACCCAATAGCCGGACGAAAGACAGTTGAGTACCATAGGTACGGCGAGGTTAAGACGCGATTAACCATCGGTGGGAGGGCGGATTTTCTTGTTATGTTCTTGTTAATGCGCAATGACATTGCGGTGGCCCGTGTACCGCGACCGGATTTGTTTCCCGAAATAACAAATACCGAGGAACGAGGTCCCCCAGCGTCTGCGGGAGACCACCGACTTGCCGCCCTACAGCGCCTCGCCCTTCAACAGCCGTGGCACCTCGCCGGTCAGGCCCGCCGCCTGCCGGATGAACGCATTCTTCAAAGGCGGCATACGGTCGACCAGACCGAGGCCGATGTCGCGCATGCCGCGCAGCAGCGCCGATTCGTTCGAGAACAAAACATTGAGCGTGTTGGTGGCGAAGCCCATCGCCATGGTGTCGAAGCGCCGCCAGCGCTGATAGCGCTCGAGCACATCGGCCTGCCCCGGATTGATGCCGAGCCTGACAGCGTCGACTATGGTTTCCGCCAGCGCGGCGACATCCTTCAGTCCGAGGTTGAGGCCCTGACCCGCGATCGGGTGAATCACATGCGCCGCGTCGCCGACCAGCGCCAGCCGTTCGGCGATGAAAGAGCGCGCGACGAAATAATGAAGCGGAAATGCGCGCGGCTTGTCGAGCGCCTTGATCTCGCCGAGGTGCAGGCCGAAGTGCTGCTCCAGCTCGGCATGAAATTCTTCTTCGGCAAGCGCGACGATGCGTGCGGCATCCGCTCGCTTCTCGGTCCACACCAGCGACGAGCGCTTGCCCGTCAGCGGCAGGATCGCGAACGGCCCGGCGGGGAGAAAATGTTCTTCGGCGCGGCCCTGATGATCGCGCTCGTGGCCGACGGTGACGACGATGCCGGACTGGTCGTACTCCCAGCCGTGGGTGGCGATTCCGGCGCGTTCGCGCAGCCTTGAACGCGCACCGTCGGCCGCCACCAGAAGGCTCGCGTCAATCGTCGAGCCGTCGGCCAGCGAGACCATGACTCCGCCCGGGCGCACGTCGTTTCCCGTCACCGCGGTCGCGCGCAACTCGACGCCTGCCGCTTCCGCGCGAGACGCGAGCGCCTCGATCAGATAACGATTCTCGACCATGTGCGCGAACGGTTCGCCCGGCTCGACCTCGCCGGTAAACGTCAGAAATGTCGGGCGGGTGGCGTCCTCGAGCTTGGAATCCGTGACCACCATATCGAGGATCGGCTGCGCGGTGCCGGCGACCTCGTTCCAGACCCCGAGCGTCTCGAACAGGCGGCGGCAGGCGGCAACGATCGCGGTGGCGCGCGGATCGCGGCTCGGCCGGTTCGCCAGCGCCGGATCGGCGACCACGATCGGAACCCCGGCGCCCAGCCCCTGGCGCAGCGCCAGCGCCAGCGCCAGTCCCGCGAAAGCGCCGCCGCAGATGACAATGCTCTGTTGTGTCGTCATGGTACGCCTTGCTTCTGTGCCGCCGCAGTATAGCCGGGCGAAACCGGTTTCCAAACGTTGCTTCTTTAGCGACCACTTGGCCCGTGTCGTCGTTCCAGGACGCTGGAGGCCGCGAACCCGGGATTAACGGTATGACAACGCATGAGTTCATGATGAAGGCGTCGCGATGTCCAAAAGTCTGATCGATCTGATCGCGATCCTTGATCTGGAGCCGATCGAGGAAAACCTGTTCCGGGGCAACAGCCCGAAGACGGGCTGGCAGCGGGTATTCGGCGGGCAGGTGATCGCGCAGGCGATGGTAGCGGCCTGCCGCACCGTCGAAGGCCGCCTGCCGCATTCGCTGCATTGCTATTTCATTCTACCGGGCGACCCCGAGATCCCGATCATCTATCAAGTGGAGCGGTTGCGCGACGGCAAGAGCTACTCGACGCGGCGCGTCACCGCGATCCAGCATGGCCGCGCCATCTTCTCGCTCATGGTCTCGTTCCATGCGGAAGAGGAAGGCGCCTTCAATCATCAGGACCGGATGCCCGACGTGCCGCCGCCGGAGAGCCTCTCGCCGGAGGAATTCGTCAAGCAGCCGATGTTCAAGGAAGTGCCCGAGTTCATCCGCCGTTACTATGAATCGGACCGGCCGATCGAACTGCGCCCGGTCGAACTCAACCGCTACTTCGGCGAGAAGATCGAGGACGGCCGTGTCCATGTCTGGATCCGCACCGCGTCGAGTCTGCCCGACGACCCGGCGCTGCACATGTGTGCGCTGGCCTATGCGTCGGATTTCGCTCTGCTGGATGCGGTGATGGCGCGCTATGGCCGCACGCTGTTCGACAAGCATATGATGGCCGCATCGCTCGATCATGCCATGTGGTTTCACCGCCCGTTCCGCGCCGACGAGTGGCTGCTCTATGCGCAGGATTCGCCGAGCGCCCAGAACGGCCGTGGTCTCGCCCGCGGCCTGATCTTCAGGCAGGACGGCACGCTGGTCGCGTCCGTGGTGCAGGAAGGCTCGGTGCGCGAGCGGCGCTAGAGCGGTGTCAGCGCATTTCCCGAGGCAAAAACCACAGACGGTTCGGCATGAATTTCCCCAAGCCGCCATCGGCCTTGCCGGCGGACCTCCGTTAGTCGCAACGACGCGAACCTGGTTCAGGCGAAAAACCGGCCCGTTCTGTGCCGAGGTCTCTACACTGTGACAAACCCTCGGCATGTTTTTCGTCCGGGCTGCAAGTTTTTTGTGCGAGTTGCACGGAAAGATGCCAGACTCAATCGTGCGAAGTCAGCTAACGTATTGTCCATTGAGCGGAAGCGTCATCATGAAATTCGTCGTCGCCGTTATTAAACCTTTCAAGCTCGACGAGGTCCGCCAAGCGCTGACCGCGATCGGGGTGCATGGCATGACCGTGACCGAGGTCAAAGGCTACGGCCGCCAGAAGGGCCATACCGAGATCTATCGCGGCGCCGAATACGTCGTAAACTTCCTGCCTAAGCTACGGATCGAGGTCGCGGTGTCGTCGGAGCTTGCGGACAAAGCGGTGGAGGTCATCACCGCGGCCGCGCGCACCGGCCAGATCGGCGACGGCAAGATCTTCGTGATTCCGATCGATCACGCCCTGCGCATCCGCACCGGCGAGACCGACGGTGACGCGCTCTGACGATGTTGAACGCGTTACCCCGGATACTGCGCTGCTGAGCCGGGGCCGTAACGAAGATAGGGCTTGAGACAGTCCCGGCTCTGCGGAACAGTGTGAAGAACGCTGCGTCGCCTCCGGGACATAAGTCTTGTTTGAGCAAATAAGAGAAGCGAAGACCGAGGAACGACAATGGGGGCACTTTCGCGTTGGGCAGCACGCGCTGCGACGACGGTCTTTGCAATTGCAATTTTGGCAACAACAGGCACACCGAGCCTCGCGGCCAGCGATGCTCCGACGGTGAACGCCGCCGATACCGCATGGATGATCGTCGCCACGGCCTTCGTGCTGATGATGACGATCCCGGGGCTGGCGTTGTTCTATTCGGGAATGGTGCGCAAAAAGAACGTGCTGGCGACGATGGCGCAAAGTCTCGCAGCGGTTGCGGTGATTTCGATTCTGTGGGTGGCGTTCGGTTACTCGCTGGCGTTCACAGGCGACGGGCCGTGGCTGGGATCGTTCGGCCGCATGTTTCTGGCCGGTATGAGCATGGACGCCGTCAATCCTGCGGCAAAGACCATCCCCGAAGCGCTGTTCATGCTTTACCAGATGACCTTCGCGATCATCACCGTGGCGCTGGTGGCGGGCTCGGTGGCAGACCGGATGCGCTTCTCAGCCTATCTGCTGTTTTCGATCGGCTGGTTTATCTTTGTCTACATTCCGCTTGCGCATTGGGTGTGGGGCGGCGGCTTCCTCGGCGCTGCCGGCGTGCAGGATTTCGCGGGCGGGCTGGTGGTGCATCTCAGCGCCGGCGTAGGGGGGCTGGTCGCGGCGAAAGTCCTCGGTAGCCGTCACGGCTATGGTTCGGACAATTTGTCGCCCTACGATTTGTCCCTCGCTGTGATGGGCACGGGGCTTTTGTGGGTCGGCTGGTTCGGATTCAACGGTGGCTCCGCGCTGGCTGCGAATTCGCGCGCGGTGATGGCGATTATCGCCACGCATCTCGCCGCCTGCGCGGGCGCGCTGACATGGGTAGCCATCGAGTGGGCGACGCGGCGCAAGCCCTCCGTACTCGGCATGATCTCGGGCGCGGTTGCGGGTCTCGGCACGATCACGCCGGCCTCCGGCTTTGTCACGCCCCTGCAAGGCATCGTCATCGGAATCGTTGCCGGCCTGATCTGCTACTGGGCCTGCACTAGCCTCAAGCATCGCTTCCGCTATGACGATTCGCTCGACGTATTCGGCGTCCACGGCATTGGCGGAATGACCGGGACCCTGCTGCTCGGGGTGTTCGCGACCTCGTCGATCGGCGGCGTGCCCGGCCTGCTCGAAGGCAACCCGCGCCAGTTGCTGCTGCAGTTCTATGGCGTGGCCGTCACCCTGCTCTGGTCAGGTGCGGTGACTTACGGCCTCCTCAAGCTGGTCGGCGCTTTCGTGGCGCTACGGGTCTCCCGCGAGAACGAGCTGGAAGGACTCGACATTTCCCAGCACGGCGAGGCGCTGCAATAGCTGCATGACGACTTCGATATGACGGCGTTTTCCTTGGCCCGGTTCTGGTTTCAGAACCGGGCTTTTTCTGATCGGTACCGGTGTTTCGAACCTCTCGAACGCACTCCTGATGCCTTCCCCTTGAGCAAAACATCCTGAAATCCGGATGCTGCCTTTCTTTTGAGCAGATGTGGTCAGGCTTTGAGCGGAGCGTTCCGCCCGATGTCGCACCGCGTGGCAGCCGAGCCAAAAAGCCTTGAATTCACAGGTCGTTAAGCAATTGGGCCGGTTTGGCACAGCATTTGATTCCCTGGTTGCGGCTGCGCCTGCGCCGCGACCTTCCCGGCGCGGAGCCCGGCATGTTGCAGCCGGGCCCAGGGGGAGCCGGACACATGAAAATCGTTATGGCGATCATCAAGCCCTTCAAGCTCGAAGAGGTTCGCGATGCCCTGACCGCGATCGGCGTGCACGGTCTGACGGTGACGGAAGTCAAGGGATACGGCCGCCAGAAAGGCCATACGGAAATCTATCGCGGCGCCGAATACACCGTGAGCTTTCTGCCGAAGATCAAGGTCGAGGTCGCGGTCAATTCCGGCCTGGTCGATGCGGTCGTCGAAACCATCGCCTCGGTGGCGCGAACCGACAGGATCGGCGACGGCAAGATCTTCGTCATCAATCTCGAGCATGCGGTTCGCATCCGCACCGGCGATCTCGATGCCGCTGCGATCTGATTTCGCGCTCATCCTTCCTCAATCAGGAGTAAAGCACATGACGTTCGAACGCCCGGCCCGCGCGGGACTGGCCATCGCGGCGATACTCGCCGCAGCCGGCCTTGCGGGATTTGCCGACGTCGCGTTTGCCCAGAGCGCCGCAGCGGTCGCCCCTGCCGCGCCACCGCCGCCCAAACTGGATTCGGGCGACACCGCGTGGATGCTGACCTCCACCGCGCTCGTGCTGATGATGACGATCCCCGGCCTCGCACTGTTCTACGGCGGCATGGTGCGCAAGAAGAATGTGCTCGCCACGGTGATGCAGAGTTTCGCCATCACCTGCCTCGCCACCGTGCTCTGGATGGTGATCGGCTATAGCTGGGCCTTCACCGAGGGTACGAACCTTCTCGGCGGCGCCTCGCGCATGCTGCTGATGGGCATGGGCACGGACTCCATCGCCGCCGCCGCGCCGACGATCCCGGAATCGGTGTTCATGTGCTTCCAGATGACGTTCGCGATCATCACGCCAGCGCTGATCTGCGGCGCGATCGCGGATCGGATGAAGTTCTCGGCGATGATGTGGTTCATGGGCCTGTGGTCGCTATTGGTCTATGCGCCGGTCGCGCACTGGGTCTGGGGCGGCGGATTCCTCGGCGGTCTCGGCGTGCTGGACTTCGCCGGCGGCACCGTGGTCCATATCAACGCCGGCGTCGCGGGCCTCGTCTGCGCGCTGGTGCTCGGCAAGCGCAAGGGTTACGGCAGCGAGAACATGGCGCCGCATAACCTGGTGCTGACCATGATCGGCGCGTCGCTCTTGTGGGTCGGCTGGTTCGGTTTCAACGCCGGTTCGGCGGTGACGGCGGGCGGACAGGCCGGCATGGCGATGGCGGTGACCCAGATCGCAACCGCCGCCGCGGCGCTGGCCTGGATGGTCGTCGAGTGGGGCTTGCGCGGCAAGCCGAGCGCGCTCGGCATCTGCTCCGGCGCGGTCGGCGGTCTCGTCGCCATCACCCCGGCCTCCGGCTTCGTCGATCCGTGCGGCGCGCTGGTCATCGGCGCCGTCGCCGGCATCGGCTGCTACTGGGGCGCCACCGGCCTCAAGCACATGATGGGCTATGACGACAGCCTCGACGCCTTCGGCGTCCACGGCGTCGGCGGCATCATCGGCGCGCTGCTCACCGGCGTGTTCGCCCGCACCGCCATCAACAAGGCCGGCACGGGCCTGATCGACGGCAACGCCCATCAGGTGATCGTCCAGATCTACGGCATCCTCGCCACGATCGTGTACGACGCCATCGTCACCCTGATCATCCTGCTTGCCATCAAGGCGGTGATCGGTCTGCGGGTCAGCGGCGAGAACGAACGCGAAGGTCTCGACATCAGCCAGCACGGCGAGATGGTGCAATGACGCGAGAGCACGGCTGCGGCGCTCCGAGTGGCGTCGCCGCCGTCAGGACGATGCCTCTTCCGATGAGAAATGAAGAGCCAGGCGGCGTGCATCATCCTCGCTCGATATACCCTCACTCGATCTTCCTGGCCTCTTCCGGCAGCATGATCGGAATGCCGTCGCGGATCGGGTAGGCTAGTCTCGCCGAGCGCGAAATCAGTTCCTGCCGTTTGCCGTCGAATTCCAGCGGTCCCTTGGTGACCGGGCAGACCAGAATCTCCAGAAGCTTTGGATCGACGGTATCTTCGGGACGATCGGAGGGGGGCGGCGTCATGCGGGTCTCTTCAAAGGATCAAGTCGGGCGGGTGGGTTCATGTGGGTTGTGGTTGAATCTGACATTCGCTTGCCGAGTTTGCCGCACGTCGGTGGCGAATGTCCAATCCACTCCACTCCACCAGTTGAGACGCTTCGTTAGCTACTGCAATCCGGGGTCGCCGCTGGTGCGTTTTTTTGCGAGGTCCATTTCGGTCACCGCGATCAAGATTTCCGCGCGCGTTTTAAGGTCGGTTGCCTCCAGCATCGCCTGCTTTTCCAACGGGCCATAGGGCGACATCATCGCCAGCGCGTTGACCAGTGCCTCGTTCGGGGCGTTTTCGATGTCGCTCCAGTCTACCTTCAAGTCGTTGACCTTGAGAAAATCGTTCAGCACCTCGAGCAGCCGTTTGCGGTCGACGGCGTCCTCGCCTTTGCGTGCGGTCAGATCATCGGCGTAAGCAAAGAAATCGACCTTGCACTGGCGATAGGGCGTCAACACCGTCGGCTCTTCCACGACCTTGAAACGCGAGACGCCGGTGAGCTCGAGGATATAACGGCCGTCGCCGGATTCGGCGAACTGCGTGATGCGCCCGACGCAGCCGACATGGAACAGCTCCGGCTTGTCCTCGCTCGCAGAATGGGCGATGTCGGGCTGGATCATGCCGATCAAGCGATGGCCGTCCCGGAGCGCGTCGTCGACCATTGCGAGATAGCGCATTTCGAAGATGTTGAGCGGCATTTGGCCGCGCGGCAGCAGCAGTGCGCCGGGCAGCGGGAACACTGGTATCACTTCGGGAAGGTCACCGGGTCCGCGGTATTCGGCATTGATGGGCATGAACGAGTCCGGTGCTAGCGCGTATTCCGCAAAAGTGGATACCGGTTTTGCGATGAGAATAAGCGCAAGTTATTAAAGTGAGAGCATTTTCTAACGTCTAACCGGATTCCACTTAGCCGGAAAATGTTCTCACGGGCAAAGCTTGTAGCGGTCTTTCCCTGTCTTACATTCGCAGGCCGTTCGCTGAACGGACGCAAATGTGAGACCGGACCGCTTAAGAAAACAGGATCGTCGACAGGCGTTTGCGTCCCTCGACGGTGGCTTCGTCCGCGGCGCCCCACGCTTCGAAGAATTGCACGAGCTGCCTGCGGGCGGCATCATCGTTCCATTTGCGGTCGCGCCTGACGATTTCCAGCAGGTGATCGGTGGCCTCGCTGCGTTGGCCACCAGCGTTCAGCGCGGTAGCCAGATCGAATCGCGCCTGATGATCGAGCGGGTTGGTCGCAACCTTCTGCTCGAGTTCGACGACCGGACCGAGTGAACTCGCCTGTTCGGCGAGGTCGATCATGGCCTGCACGGTTGTCACGGCGGCGTCGCCGCGCTTCGTTTCCGGCACCAGCGCGAGTGTTTGCTTGGCTTTGTCGATCGCGCCGGTGGTCGCATAGCAACGCGCAAGTCCGGCGATCGCCGGAAGATTGGCGGCGTCGATACCGAGAACCTCGGCATAGACCTCGGCCGCCGTGGTCGGATCGCCTGCGGCGAGCGCGGCTTCTGCCTCTTGCAAGATTTCTTCGATATTCGGAGTGCCGGGCGCCGCTCCCGCGCCTTGCGTCAGCTTGTCGATGAAGCTCTTGATCTGGCTCTCGGGCACAACGCCCATGAAGAAGTCGACCGGTCGCCCACCGGTAAAAGCGAACACCGCCGGAATCGACTGATTACCGGTTTGTGCCGCAAGCTGCTGAAAAATGGCAGGATGCTGGTCGATATTCATCTTCGCCAGCTTGACCTTGCCGGCGGCGGCGCGCACCGCCTTTTCCAGGATCGGGGTCAATTGGCGGCATGGTCCACACCACGGCGCCCAGAAATCGACCAGCACCGGCTGGCGCATCGATTCCTCGACGACATCCTTCATGAAGGTCTGGGTCGTCGTCTCGTTGATCAGATCCGACGCCTGCGGTGGCGGCTCGCTGCCGTGCTCGACTATGGTCACGTGATCCTCGCCTGATGTCCCCGGAAGGAGCGGTCTGCGCCGTCCCAAAGTTCGCATATCCTTAGCTAGCACGATCCGGGCCCATAAATTGGTCCCTGCGCGGAAATATTGCAATTGGCGGGCGGAGCATCGTTCCGTCCCGGAATGGCTCCGGTATCGCGGCTGCCATCCAGCATGGAGGGGACTTAGGGCAGACGACGTCATATCTGGCTGTTGCATTCGCGCGCCGCATTTGGCATAGCTCTGCCCTTCGGCGGTCGATGATTGGCTGCCTGTTTTCGGATGCGGGTGTAGCTCAGGGGTAGAGCACGACCTTGCCAAGGTCGGGGTCGAGGGTTCGAATCCCTTCGCCCGCTCCAAATTGGCTCGATAAAACTGTTAGTTACGAAAAGCCGCCGAAGGGCGGCTGTTTTATTTTTGGGCCGGGGGAGTGCAGGGGGGAGCGAGCCCACCGAGCTAAACCCCATCGCGGCACCCCGACGCCTGCAGGTAGAGGAGATGGTCCTCCCAGATTTTGGAGATGCGCTCCGCATTGATCGTTGCTTCCCGGCGGAAGCGTTTGCTTTCAATAGTTCGCTCGCCCTGATGCCCGGAAGTAGATCGCGACCAGCAGCAGCGCGAAAGCCCCCGAGCTGCCAGCGGTGGTCCACGGCCGCGAGGGCAAAAAGAAGGTCAGTCGATTCAATTGAGTTCCAACAATTCGGCGTTGAGGCTCGTCACTGATCGCACCACCTTCGTTTTGCCGCGGGCGCGGGCGTGGGATCGATAATCGATCTCTCCTCGGGTTGAGTCCACCTGACCAACCCTCAACCCCCTTCGGAAAGTTTTCAGGAAAGATCCTACTTCAGATATATTTGACAGAACGGATGAATCGCGATAGTAGCGAGCGGCACATTGATATTGCCGAAAGGCTGTACTGTTTTGAAAACATCAATAGCTAGCATCGCGAGCGTCCGCTCCGGAATGGCCTTCCGGGAAGCTATCCGCCACGTCGAGGGTGCTCCCATCGCCGTCGTCCAATCCGGTGACATCACTCCGGACGGCCTCGTCCATCCTTTAAATTTGCTACGAGTTTCCGCTTTGCCGGTTCAGGGCGAGCTTCCGGTCCTGGTAGCCGGGGAAGTGCTGCTTCAGTCGCGCGGCCAAAGCCACCGAGCTGGGGTCGTGCCGTCCCACAAGGCGCCGATGGTTGCTAGCGCGAGCGTGCTCGTCATCACCCCAAGCGCTGTCGTGTGTCCGGCCTATCTCGCGCATTATCTCAACGATCCAGTTACCCAGGTCGATCTGCGTGCGCGCGCAACTGGCGCCACCATTGCCAATCTGAAGAAAAGTG
The DNA here is from genome assembly GCF_055390255.1 of Nitrobacter sp. CN101. Taxonomy (NCBI): domain Bacteria; kingdom Pseudomonadati; phylum Pseudomonadota; class Alphaproteobacteria; order Hyphomicrobiales; family Nitrobacteraceae; genus Nitrobacter; species Nitrobacter sp. CN101. Next base: position 258,396 of record NZ_AP038833.1, on the reverse strand, counting down.
AACTTGAGCAAGTGGAAGTGCTCGTACCGTCATTGGAGGATCAGAAGAAGATCGTCGCGCTGGGAGAAACCTTGCGCCAACAATCGCGGATCGAAGCTCGACTCGCCGAACTTCGCCGCATCCAGCTTCGCGCACTCCTTGAGGAGAGGGCGGAGAGGAACCGAGGACGTTAGCTCGTACTCGGTTCCTTCACCGGTCTGGTTAGGCGTTAGCGCGCCCCCAGGCCATGTCCTAGGACTGCTAAGACAGGAAGTATCTATAGATGGCAATCACGATCGGCAACTACACGTTCGACGGCAGCTATTCGTCACCCATCCATCTGTCCGACCGATCCGGCGTTTACGCCGTGCTCGGAGCCACGATGAACGGCAAGAAGGTCGTAGACATCGGCGAGTCGGGCTGGATCCGGACCCGGGTTCAGGCACACGACCGCGCTCAGGCATGGGCGCGGCAAGGGCTGTTGCTCTCTTATGCTGCACTCTACTGTGATGAGACCTCGCGCATGCGGATCGAGCGCGAATTGCGGGCTCGGTACCGTCCGCCTTGTGGGGACCGCTGAGAAAACCACCACGACTCTGGCAGGGGCGATGCGTGACATGCGCCCCTCGCCACTCAGATGTCGGGTCAAATGAGAGGAAAATCGCGTGACCGACAAGACTACTCAAGCGGAGAAAACCTCAATGGACGACATTAAACGTGTCGCGTGGGCGGCCTGTAATACTTTCCGCGGGTTGATCGACCCAGCCGAGTACAAAGATTACATCCTAATCATGCTGTTCCTGAAATTCATTTCGGATGTTTGGAAGCAGCATCTCGACGACAACCGTCGCGATCTCAAGGGTGACGAAGTCCGCGTGCAGCGACGCATGCAACGCGAGCGCTTCGTCATGCCCGAGGGCTCGACCTTCGATGAACTCTATGCTGCGCGCGACGCGAACAACATCGGCGAGCGCGTCGACATCGCTCTGGAAGCGATTGAGAGCACGAACAAGGCGAAACTCGGCGGTGTGTTCCGCAATGTGAGCTTCAACTCGGCTACTAAGCTCGGCGAGACGAAAGATCGGAATCGCCGCATCAAGAACCTGCTCGAAGACTTCGCCAAGCTCGATCTCCGGCCGGGCCATGTCGTCGAGGATGAGGCCATTGGTGAAGCCTATATCTACCTCATCGAGCGCTTCGCCTCCGAGGCCGGGAAAAAGGCGGGTGAATTCTACACGCCTTTGCAGGTGAGCCGTCTTCTCGCAAAGCTGGTGGCGCCGAAGCCGGGAGAGCGGATCTGCGATCCAGCATGCGGCTCGGGCTCGCTCCTGATCGAGACGGCTTACGAGATCGGTAGCAAGGACTTCGCCCTATTTGGGCAGGAGGTGAACGGCGGCACGCACGCGCTCGCCAAGCTCAACATGTTCCTGCACGACATCGACGGTGCGCGGGTCGAATGGGGCAATACCCTCAACAACCCCCTGCTGATCGAGGACGACCGGCTCTCGGTGTTCGATGTCGTGGTGGCCAATCCCCCTTTTTCTCTGAAAAAGTGGGGCGGTGATGAGAAGACGGAGGACGGCAAGCCGAAACCCGATCGCTTCAATCGCTGGCATCGCGGACTTCCGCCTCCAAGCACGGCGGACTGGGCGTTCATCACCCACATGATCGAGACGGCGAAGCCGAAGTTCGGCCGCGTCGCGGTTGTTGTCCCTCACGGCGTGATGTTCCGCAGCGGTTCAGAGGGCAAGATCCGCGAGGCAGTGATCCGCGAAAACTTGCTCGATGCAGTAATCGGCCTACCGCCGAATCTGTTCCAGTCGACCGCGATCCCAGTCGCAGTACTTGTGTTCGACCGGCGTCGTGAGAAGGGCGGCGCTCGTGCCGAGACGACCGACGTGCTGTTCATCGACGCTAGCCGCGACTTCAAGCAGGCCAAGACGCAGAACATCCTGGAGGCCGCGGATACAGCCCGGATTATCGACACGTTCAAGGCGCGCAAGGACGTCGAAAAGTACGCGCGCGTCGTGCCAGCGACCGAGATCGCAGAGAACGGCTTTAACCTCAATATTCCGCGCTACGTCGACGCCTTCGAGGTCGAAGCCGAGATCGATGTGGAAGCGCTGCGGACGGAGATTGAGAAGCTCGAAGCTGAGCTAGTCGAAATCAAGAAGCGCATGGCGGGCTACCTTAAGGGGCTTGGCGCTGATGCGTAGGCAATATCGAACGATGCGGCTTGAGGAATTGTGCGATCTTATCAATGGCAACGGCTTCAAGCCCGAACAGTGGCGAAGTCAGGGTCTTCCGATAATCCGAATTCAAAACCTCAATGGGTCGACCGACTTCAACTACTACGACGGGCCGGTTCGTGACAGGTGGATCGTGAAACCGGGCGTCATCCTCTTCGCTTGGGCCGGGGTAAAGGGCGTCTCCTTTGGGCCATGCATTTGGCCCGGCCCGAAAGGCGTGCTTAACCAGCACATCTTCCGAGTAGAGCCCAAGGAAGAAGTCGACCTCTACTGGCTCTACGGAGCCCTAAGACTTGTCACTTCGCGGATTGAGGCGAAGGCGCATGGCTTCAAAGCAAGCCTGCTTCATGTTCAGAGAGGGGAGGTCACAGATCAGATCATTGATGTGCCTGCGCTTGATGAGCAACGCCGTATCGGCCAACTCTTGCGCACCTGGGATGAGGCCATCGAGGAGATCGATCGACTAATCGTTGCAAAGAATGCTGCGCGTAGTGCCATCCACAGAGCTATCATCGGGAGTGGGCACGGAGCCTACAAGCGCCCGGACTTTCTCGCGCTGTCCGATCTTTCAAGCCGGGTACGCACGCCGGACGACGGTGGTGGCCATCCTGTGCTGACAATCTCGGGCAAGGCAGGATTTCTTAGACAGGACGAGAAGTACGGCCGCTTCATGGCCGGAAAAAGCGTGGAAGACTACACCCTTTTGAAGCGCGGAGAGTTCTCCTACAACAAGGGCAACTCAAAGACATATCCCCAAGGATGCGTCTATAGGCTCGACGACGAAAGCGGTCTGGTTCCGCATGTCTACGTGTCCTTCCGCTTGACCAAAGCCAGTCTGGATTCTGACTATTTCGCGCATCTCTGCCGGTCAGGCTTCCTGAACCATCAACTGTATCGATTAATCAACTCGGGCGTCCGCAACAACGGCCTGCTGAATATCACCGCGGAGGAGTTCTTCACGTGCCGGATTCCCGTTCCGCCACTCGATAAGCAGATTACTATCGCCCGGATTTGCGACGGCGCTGACCGAGAGATTGTCATTCTCGAACAGCAGCGGGACGCGCTTGCCAAGCAAAAGCACGGCTTGATTCAGAAATTGCTCACCGGGGAGTGGTCGGTGAAAATAGCCCAGCCGCGGGAGGCTGCTGAGTGAGCACCTTCCGCGACGGCGAAGTACATAACTCCCAGTTGTCTGTCCTCCATTTGCTCCAAATGATGAGTCCGGGCTGGACGCTGCTAACCAAGGCCGAAGTGGACCGCGAGCGAAGGAGCCGACCCGGCAATGTGCTGCTGGAGGACGTTCTCGCCGCTCAGCTCGCCAAGCTGAACCGGATCGAGCAAGATGGCTGCTTCCACCCCTTTTCCGAGGCCAACATTCGTACGGCGATCGAGCGGCTGCGCACGCCGGAGCCGCTCGGGCTGATGACACTAAACGAGAAAACGACCGACCTCCTGCAACTCGGTACGTCGCTCGACCAGACGATCGAAGGCGTCAATCGCGGCCGCTCGCTTCGCTACATCGACTGGGACGAGCCTGCTAACAACGCCTTCCACGCCGTTGCCGAGCTCGATATCGAGAAGAATGACAGTCACGAAACCCGCCGTCCCGATATCGTGCTGTTCGTCAATGGCATCCCGCTCGCGGTTATCGAATGTAAGGCGCCACATGTAGAGCTTAGCGCCGGCGTCGGCCAAATGATCACCTACCAACGCGCGGATGAGATCCCGCATCTTTTCCGCAGCGTACAACTCGTTCTGGCCGCGAAGCCGGCGCAGGCCAAATACGCAACCGTCGGTACAGCCGCAAAATTCTGGGCCGTATGGAAAGAACAGGAGTTTGACGATAAAGCGGTTGGCCAACTCGTAAATGCTCCGCTCAATGCTGAGCAGACCCGACGTACCTTTGGCGGCGGTTTCGCCGAAGAACAGGCGCCCTTCGAGGCACGGCGCGACGAGGGGCGTATTGTCACAGAACAGGATAGCCTCATCTATGCTCTCTGCCGTCCCGATCGGCTCTTGGACCTCGCCCGCCGGTTCACATTGTTCGATCTCGGCATCAAGAAAGTTGCGCGCTATCAACAGTTCTTCGCTGTTCGCAAGATCATGGATCGCGTGAAGGCCGGTCGTGACGAGGACGGAGCTCGGCGCGGCGGTGTCGTTTGGCACACTCAGGGCTCGGGCAAATCGCTCACGATGGTCATGCTCGCTAAGGCCCTGGGCCTCGACCGCGCGATCACGAACCGCCGCATTGTTCTGGTAACGGACCGCATCGATCTTGATGACCAGTTACGGGACACGTTCAAGGCCTGCGGCGCCGACGTGATCCAGGCGAAAACCGGATCGCACCTGCTCGACCTTATCGCGCGCGACAAAGCTGCGATCATCTCAACTGTCATTAACAAATTTGAAGCCGCGATCGCGAAGCGGGACTTTAAGGACGGGTCGACTGAGGTCTTCCTGCTCGTCGATGAAAGCCATCGTGGCCAGTACGGCGAGATGCACACGCGCATGAAGCGCGTCTTCCCGCGCGCATGCTACATCGGCTTCACCGGCACGCCACTGATGAAGGCGGAGAAGAGCACGGCTGCGCGTTTCGGCGGCATCATCGACGCCTACACCATCGATCAGGCGGTCGAGGACGAGGCCGTTCTGCCGCTAATCTATGAAGGCAGGCAAGTTGCTCAGGAGGTCAACAAGACCGGGATCGACACGTGGTTCGAGCGGGTCACCCGCGAATTGCCGGATCAGCAACGCACCGACTTGAAGCGCAAATTGGCCCGCTACAGCGAGATCGCCCAAGGCGATCAGACCATCTCCGCGGTCGCCTACGACATCGCCGAGCACTTCGTGAAGTTTTGGAAAGGGACGCGCTGGAAAGCCCAATTTGCCGTCCGATCACGCGCCGCTGCTGTTAAATATTACGAGATCTTCAACGAGATGGGAAACATCTCCGCCGAGGTTATCATGTCTGCTCCCGACGACCGGTCGACGGGCGACGATCCCGCCGAGGAGGTTACCGAGCCAGTTGTCCGATTTTGGAAAACCATGATGGCTAAGTACGGCGGGGAGGAGGAGTACAACCGCCAGATCACTGAGGGGTTCAAAAAGCGAGAGGTGCCTGAGCTTTTGATTGTGGTATCAAAGTTGCTGACCGGTTTCGACGCCCCCGTAGACACGGTGCTCTACATCGACAAGCCACTGACCGGGCACAATCTGCTCCAGGCCATCGCTCGCGTGAACCGCGTCGAGGAGGACAAGGAGTATGGATACATCGTTGACTATGCCGGCGTGTTGGGCGAGCTGGACGTGGCGATGCGTACCTACTCCGCGCTCGCCGAGTTCGAGCCCGACGACCTCGACGTCGGGCATGCGATCGTCGATGTGCAGGCTCGGATCGCCGAGCTTCCCCAGGCGCATGCAAACCTTGTGAACCACTTCAAGGGCGTCGATAAGGTGCGTGACGAGGAAGCCTACGAGGTTTTCCTGGCCGACGAGGCGCTGCGCAAGGAGTTCTACGAGCTGCTCGCCGAATTCGCCCGACTGTTGGCAACCGCACTCGCTGCGTCCGACTGGGCGAACGATCCCAAGAACGAGCCTCAGGCTCGGCTCTACAAGGACGATTTGCGCCGCTATCAGAAGCTACGTACGGCCGTCCGCAACCGTTACCGGGAGGCGATCGACTTCGAGCAGTACGAGTCCCGCATTCGCAAGCTGCTCGATACCCACATTAGCGCCGATGCCGTCGAGGTGGTCACAGAGGCTGTCAACATCTTCGACACGGCGGCGTTCGACAGGGCTGTGGCTGAGCAAACGACGCCAGCTTCGAAGGCCGATCTGATCGCCAGTCAGACTAAGCGCACGATCACCGAACGAATGGAGGAAGACCCCGTCTTCTTCAAGAAGATTTCCGATCTCATCGCCGAGGCTATCGCCGAGCACCGAGCGAAGCGCCTAAGCAATAACGAATACCTCTCTAGGATAAGAGAGGCTGCCGAGCAGGTCCGTCGACCTAAGCATGACGACGTACCCGCGGAGGTAAGAATCGACGAGCATGCGATCGCTGTGTTCAATTTTCTCGACAATGCGATGGGAAGGATCGCCGGACCGCAGGGCGGCAGCAACGTCCGGCCCGCACTTGCCGCTGCGGCACTGGAACTGGTATCGATCGTTAAGACCGTGAAGGTGGTCAACTGGATCGAAAACGTGGACGTTCAGAACGCCATGAGAAATCGCATGGACGATTATTTCTTCGACATTATCCGCGACCAGCACGGGATCGATTTAGTGCCGGAGCAGATTGACGCGATCGTCGATGGCGTGCTCAAGGTCGCGCGGGCGCGAATGGCCTGACCGATGCGTGGATCGATTGCCTATGCCGGCCAGAGCATCGACTACTACGCGCGACACTCGGAACGAAGGACGCTTGCAATCTCTGTCCATCCAGACGGCGTGGTCGAAGTTATTGCGCCGGTGGGCACCGACAAACGGGCTATCGAGCAACGCTTGCTGCGCCGCGCGGGATGGGTACTGCGGCAACACCGTTATTTCGAGCAGTTTCTGCCGCGAACGCCTGAGCGACAGTACGTCGGCGGTGAGACACACCTTTACCTCGGTCGGCAATACCGATTGAAGGTCAAGAGCGGAGACGAAGACAAGGTCCGTCTAACGTGCGGCTATTTCCGCGTCACGGTCGCAGGCGAGCCGTCACGCGAGCGCGTCCGCACTCTCCTGGCAGGCTGGTACCGCGAGCACGCGGAAAGCAAGATGCGCGAACGCTTTGAGGCAATCAGGAAACGCTTCTCGCGAAAGCTGTCCCGGACACCCATAATTGCAATTCGGCCCATGCGGCGGCGTTGGGGCAGCTACAGCAGCAAAGGCCGCATCACGCTCAACTGCGACCTCATCCGCGCGCCCTTGCACTGTATCGACTATGTTATTGTCCACGAGCTGGCCCATAGCCGTCATTCGAATCACGGCCGCGCTTTCTTTGACCTGCTCAGCCAAATGATGCCCGACTGGGAGAGGCGCAAACTTGTCCTAGAACGCATGCTGTCTTGAATAAGATTGTGCTTCGAAATTCATAACCTACCGTTTTTGAGCGTTCGTGCCATCACGTTGTACCCAAGACGCATTGGGTCGAATGAATCAAATATTCGCACTGAATTTGTGCGGATCGCTACCGACTACCCGACGGCTTCCGCTTTCGCGACGCGACGCCCTTTGTAGCCTTAGCGGAGGTGCGCGATTTTTTATTTGCTACGGACTCCGCTGACCGTCGCGGTGCGGAGGCAGCGTTTTTAACGCCCTCCTTTCCCTGATTTTTTCAAAGCGCAGCGGCGCGAGCCGTGCGGCTCGGCTGCGGTGACGATGTACCGGCGGTAGTTGAGGCTATGACATGTGCGGAGGATACGTCCGCTCCGAAAAGCCGGGCTCCGCGTAGTCGGTATAAGGGCCTTTGTATCCGATTAGCGCGAAAACGATGTGATACATCAGCGCGGTCACATGAAAGACTTGGTCGGTCAGGCGCTGGTAGTCCGCTTGCGATAGATCGCCGCTGCGCTTGCTCGGATGGACTCCGCTATTGCGAAGCTTTTGCCAATCTTTCACGAGCGCGGGCAATGTGCCGCCCCTTCCGGCAAGTTCATTCATCCGATCATGGGCGCGAATGGTTGTAAGGCCGTTCACCATTCCGGCGATACGCGGTGCGAAAGCTTTGTGATCGGGGCTGCCCGATACCTGGTCGTTGATGAAATCTTGCAGGGCTTTCAATCTCGTGTTCAAGTTTGGATCGAGTTGTTTGGGAAGAAGTCCGGCTAGGCCTTCTACCGCGACCCCAAGCCCGATCGCCCATGCGTCGAGGGCGTTCGCGCTTGCCTCACACGCATTGTGCAAATGGTTCGAGCAGGTGTGCCAGTAGGGCTCCGATCCGGTCAGTACATACGCCAGATAGCATTCAAATAGCTGCCACGAATTTCCGTTAAAGGCCGCGCTGCCCCGCGATATCGGCGGCATCAAACGGGTGCGATGAGAGGAGTGCGATCGGGAATACAGTATGAGATGGTTGCGGCTTTCGACAACGCGGCAGCTCACAGATTTGGCGAGGAGGAAGCGCATGGCCTCCTCGACCTTCATCTCAAAATTCTCGGGAAACGCGGTCTCCGAGCGAACTTCGATCGTGAAGCTATCGTCCTTCTTGTGAACATCGAAATCGAAGCTGCACGCCACAAACTTGGCTCGGTCAATCAGGCAGGGAATATCCGCTTTGCCGAAATAATGCATCCGTATTCCGCGGCGCTTATTGCTTCGTTGACCGCGTTCACACGCCCCGACAGCCGCATTGACGACTGGATTGGAGTTAGAGGCTAGCCAGCGGCATTGCGGCAAGAGATTCTGTGCGGACCATACCGATCCGTCGATGGATGTGCCGGTTAGTGTGAAATAGTCACTGTCCTTGTAGAGGGTGCCCTGCTTGATGCTTCCCATAGTGTTGAAGTCGGAAGCGAAATCCGTGTTTTTTGTTTCTCCCGCGTAGAGCGTGAGCGTGAGGGCGTCGTCCTCTGTTTGCCGGATGTAACCTGTTCCGCGGTACTGAATTGGGTTGGTGGCCGTGTTCTGGATCAGCACGAGGTCGATGAAATCGACCTGCAATTTTCCAGCCTGAAACGTCTCGATCTCGTTCATCAATGGTCGCCGCCTCTCGACTTCTACTTTCGTCGTTCTCCCGACGGTACATGGTAGCGGTTCTGACCCCGCAGCCTGCTATTGTCCGAACGCCGTCGCTAGCAAGATGCAGCATTTGTAAAGGCGGCATTTCTTAATCTCAGCAGCCTAACCTCGAGAAGGTGACGATCGACTCAGCGAAGCGATTGGGTTTCTGAAAAAAATAGGGGCAACCTGACGCTTGGGGGAGCGGAGGGGGAAGAACTACTAAACAGGTCGAACATACCCTAACGCGCAAGCAACGTTTCTCATTTTCGCAACCGACCCGAGCCCCTCGCGCGCGCGCGATAGGACCGTAAATAGCCCAAATGATACAACCCGACCCGCTTGCCGTTCCCGGTGACGTTCCTGGACCGAGGAACGCCTAAGCGAAGCTAAACGTGCCATTTTCAAAGCGTTCCTTCCCGTTCCCCCGATTTAGAATCTAGCAGAAAAAAAGCGCTTCGACGCGGTCGAGAAAAGCTCTAGTCAGGCGATTGGCGCGGAACGGGAGAACGACCTCAAAAAGTTCTGCGATTTTCACGCTTTACTGCGTGCCCTCCCTGCCGAAACGGGGGAACGGTCATTATTGAGGGGAACGTCAAAACGGAACGGGCTCCCCTTCGCAAAACGCATCTATGCCGACATCCGTGTTCGAGCGCACGATTATTCGCTTCGGATGTTTGTCATTACCCCTAACGTAAGCCCACTCGGGATTAGTCCCCCCAAACCTGAGCTTTTTGCGCTTCCAGCCGAGGGAGCGCATTGCTTCACCCAACCGAGCGTTTAGTTCCTGGGTTCGATGCCCAGTTGGAATGCCGAGGATGGACCAAGCATCTTCGGCCTTTATCTTTCCTTCAAGGCCGCGCAAGACTGCACCAAAGGTCTCGGCGAAGGGGTCATCTACCTTTCGCGCTTCCTGATGTTCCGCCGCGCATGCCCATAGCGCAGGGTCTAATCTAATGCTGACACCGCTAGCTTCTCGTTTCGCTGCTTCCGCCCAAAGCTGATCTCGATCGCGACGAAGCGCTTCCAGATCAAAGCCTGCGATTCTAACAGGCCAGAAGCGTCGGTTACCGGTGCCGTCTCTTAAGTACTGATCGCTATTTGTGGTGCCAACAATAACACATTGGCGAGGAACCTCGACCACCAGGCGGGCATACGCCAATCGCGCGCTGTCTGATTGCCGAGATAGAAAGGCTTTCAGATGCTCGACTTGCCCGTTGCGCATTCCCTTTAATTCTGCCGCTTCGGCAATCCAGCGACCCGCTAGCCTTTCGATTACCACCTTGCTTTCTACATTCAAAGGAAGATCATCGGTAAACCAATCGTCCTCTACGGCCATGATCCGAAGGGCTGAGGATTTGTTCGTCCCTTGGCTGCTCTCAAGTACGACCATCTCGTCGAACTTGCAGCCGGGCCGCTTCACCCGACGGACCGCGGCTACGAGCAACAACGCGCCAACAGCGCGTGTGTACTCGTTATCCTCTGCTCCCCCATATACTGAAAGCCAATTATCGAGCCGGGGCTGTTCATCCCAAGACAACGCATGGAGATAGTCATGCACCGGATGAAAAGGTGTCGCGCGTGCTGCATCGGCAACGACATCGATGAAGAAGTCCTTATTGGGCCGAAAGCCAAAACGCTCCTCAATGAGCAGCCATAGGCGAACCACTGCAGCCTCATCCAAACGCGGGCCTTGGCCTAGCAATCCGTCAATTAGGAGCTTGTCCCGAAAAATGTCGCGTCGGACGGATACGCCAAGTTTGTGCAGAGCCAATCGGATATTGTGCTGATTGCTGAGTACCTTGTTTGACTCGCCGACTTGAAACTCTGCTTCATCAAGCAGAACCTTCTGGTGAGCATTTGCGATTTGCCGTTTGGCGTACTTCTCTGCAGCATGCTGCTGGCCTAACACGCTTTCAGAAATTTTCCATTTCGGGTCTGTAATGACCGAGTAAATGATCTCATTAGGCACACCACAGCGAACCAGATTGCACGTGACATCAAACAACCATCCCGATCGGCTGTTGTCCTTTCCGGCTGGTTTTGGCTCGTCTGGGTGCTGTCCATTGACTATAATAACTTTTATCCGATCGGGTACCTTCCATTGATCAAGATCGCTTACTCGATCGAGACGCGCAGCGTTCGTATCCACCTCGGCCAAACGCACAGCAACTGTTGTCGGCGAAGCGGCTTCCGCGGGCGCGAACTGTGAAAGATGATATACGTGTTGCGGATCAAAACTGATCAGCTGCGCCAGCGCGGCTTCACGACCCTTTATCCGTTTACGTTCGTCGGGCAAGTTCACCGTGCCCGGCAGTCGCATGATCCGATCCACGTTATGGCAATGGTCGCCGCCGAAAATCCGCTCAAGCTGAAGGTTCCACAGCTTGGCTTGCTCCGCCAATTCGAGGTCTCCTCCAATGTGAAACGGGTCCGCTAGCCGCCAGAATGCTTGATATCCACCCCCCGAGAATATCAGTGCTGTCGGTGGCGGAACTCCGTCCGGAAGCTTGTTCATGAACAAGGCTCTGCAGCGAAGGCGTTCGCTGGCCAAATCTTCCCCAACTCGGGGATCGATATCGACGTGAAGCCAAGCCAGTTCTTTGATGTCCCGCCGTTCCGCTTTCTTGTTAAGCGGCCGGATAGGTGGGTTTACCTCAAAATAGAGGTTGCGATTACCGTTGAACTCAGCGAGCCAACGCCCAAGTTCCGCAATATTCGATGGATCAAACGTTGCGGTGTTAATTCTTTTGGTGTCGGGATGAATGGCCGTAACAACCCACGGTCCTAGCGGCGCCCACGTGCGCAGGAAGTCAACTGCAGCCATATTGTCTGGCTGAATGTTCATGGCCAAACTCCCGCTCGGCGGAAGACAACCCAGGGACCCCAGGCGTTGTTTGACGGAAAAAGGTTGAACACGGGCATGCGCGATTTTGCAAATACTCTGCGTAGGCCGACTGTCGCTGCAGGTCTTTTCACGACACGGCGCCGCGGTCGCGCCTCGAGCCAAGCGCCTTGTGAGCCTTAATCGTTCGCGCGTCGTTTCCGTCGTTGCGGCTAGCGACCTTGGCCGACATCCATGCATCAACCTCCGACTCAAGGAACGCGACCTTTTGAGGTCCCAAGGCAATCGAACGAGGAAACGTTTCTGCTTTCATGCGCTCGTAAATTTCGGTTTTCGACAAGCATGATCTGTCAACAACCTGCTTCATGCTGAGAAAACGATCGGCCATCTGCAACCTCCGAACTGCTTCGGTTCAGATGGTGCCAGATCGGGCAGCTAGATTTTTGGGGGCTTATTTCGTCTCATGTGGTCGTGAACGCTCGCGGCGTTGGATATCCCGTAACCGCGGTCCAGCCACTGCGCTATGAGAATGAGAAGTCTCGCAGAGGGGTTGCAATATTCGAACTGATAGGGAAGTTCGACCTCGTAACCGAAGCTCGGATTGAAGGCTCCGAGTCTGGCAACGTTTATCCACCAATGGCAAATCTCGTAGTAGACGGAATGGAGCGGCTTGATCGGAGGTAAACCCTTTCGGTCGGGGTGACGCGTTTTCCGGCGATTGGTGCCAGGATTTTTGGCATCGCGCGCGTAGTGGCGCTCCCAGTATTCGCTCCAGTCTTCGAGGCCGGCCCCTGTCAACGCTCCATAGTCAAACGGAGATTCATCCTCTTCTGTTTTAGGCCAATTTTCTTCCAAGCTCCTTTTTGGCTTGTTGGGATCGGCTCGTGCATCAAAATCGTCTTTTGCTACCTGGAAGGTGTCAGCGACATCTTCAAGCAATGAAACGAGCGACGATAGATGCTCTGATAAATCCTTTCCTCTGCCAAACTTCAGTCCGTTCGGCTTTCTAGTGGGTTCCTGCAATCGCAGAGCAAGGTACGCGGCAAATTCTTGAAGCTCTTTACGCTCGCTTTCTGCTTCATTCATTCACGACCTGCATGAGATGTTTGGCATAGGCAGCTAAGGCTGTCCTCTTTTCTTCCAGATAGTCGTGCTTGTTGTAGGTCTTCTGCAAGCCTAGTTTAGCATGCCCGAGAACGGCATCACGGACTTCTTGGTTGAAGCCCAAATTTGCCAACCGCGTTTCACAGGTGACACGAAAGTCGTGAATGCGGTAACGAGTTAACTGCGCACCGGGATCATTCTGCCGCATGGCGGTGAGCACGTACTCATCCAAGCGCGCTTTCGTCTTTGAAAAACCTGAAACGGGCGCCTTCCCGTCACGTGACGACAGAACATAGTATTCACCCTCGCCCCATGACGGGAGTGAGTTGAAAATCGACCAAACTTCGTCAGACAGCGGCACGATGTGATCGCGACGACCCTTGTATCGCCGCTTAGGCACTTCGAATATGCGTTGCTCACTGTCGATCTCGGACCGCGATGCGTTGGCCCATTCGTTGCGGCGCTGTCCTGTCAGCATAAGTAAGCGATACAGCGCGCCAAACGGATAACCTAAGGCGTGAGTTGAACTCCAAATGAACCTGAGCTCTGTGTCAGACAAGGCTCGTCCGGCCTCCTCGTTTGTTTCGAGGTCGCCGCGCTTCAGCCCATGCACTGGGCTATCCTGAATTATTTCCCGGTCTACGGCCCAATTGAAGAAGCGAGACAGATGCTTTCGGACCTCTCGCGCAGTGCCCTTCCGGCCACGTTCGATCAACCCGTCCAGTAACTCGTGAATATCGGAACGACGGATGTCGGTCAGCGGCGTATCCGACCATTCCTGCAACACATGACGCCGCAACACCCCATCCACATTGGCCCAGGCCCGCACATTGGGCTTAATCTCCAGGTCAATGAATCGCCGGAAGACGGCATCGAATGTGTTGGCGTGCCGGATCAGGTTCTTTTCACGCCGCTCGTGACGAGGGTCGCGACCTTCTGTTGCAGCCTGAATGATCCGGCGAGCTTGGTCCCGAGCGTCCTTCAAGCCGAGAAGCGGTATGCTTCCCAGGGTTATTCGATGCTGTTTGCCAGCTAGCAATCGACCTTTGAGGCTTACCCCGCCTTCGCCGGGCACCCGGTAGATGACGCTGAAGGACTTCACACCACGCGGCGTAACCCGGAGTAGCAACCCAGGGCAAACTTCGTCCTCTATCTCCATTCGACCGCTCGGCGGTGCCGCGTTGCTATCGTACAGCAGGCGTTCGATACCCTGCTCAGTGAATCGCTTCCTGTTGCGCAAATCCGCCATCCAAACCTCCTGCTGGGGGAGCGTCCGGGGAGTTCGATCGCAGGATTTCCACGCGAACTCGCCCGAACTATCTGGAAGGAATCATATAGCAAAATCAAATGGTTGAGCTCTCAATTACTTACTCGTCGCTACCAGCCCGTTCAGTTTCGCCTGACCTTGCCAAGGTCGGGGTCGAGGGTTCGAATCCCTTCGCCCGCTCCAATTTTCCTGTGTCCGCGTTCCAGTTGGCCCTCGGCAACAGGCTAACGGAACATGCCAGACCATAGGCGACAATCCCGTGCGGAACGGATTTGTCGCTGGTCCAGATGGTTCTTTGTTCCAGCTCGAAGTGTTCGAAATTGCAGCGCACCATGCTGACGGCCTGCGGGGGCGTCTTTGATGGCGTTCTGACCGCATGAGTCTGGACGAGACTCATGCGACTCAATGCATACCGAGGCCGCCGCAGGCGTCGGTTATGAATGTCGTACTTCTTCAGGAAACGGCCGCTGCCATCGCGGTGCAACAAAGGCGGATAACCTTCGCCGGCTGCTTCGTCGCCGATACCAGGGGAAGCGTTAGCCGTTGAAAAAACTAAGAAAAATTGAAAGTCCGGGCGGCTGACGAAGCTCTCTGACACCGAAGAGTTGCGGGTATGCCTTCGCGATCCAGGCCGATTAACCTCGTTTTAACCGATTCCATTCATCATCAGGTTACCAAGCTTCGCCCGCGAGTCGTGAGCTTTGGTAGTCTTGGATCTAACTCCTGGGGAGGATCAATGTTTTTCTTCAAAAAATGGTCGATCGCGAAAGAAAATGCCGCGAAAGCCGCAGCGATCAGCAAGTCTCAAGCCGTCATCGAGCTCGGTATTGATGGAACCGTCATCACGGCTAACGAGAAGTTTCTCAGCATACTCGGTTACACGCTGGCGGAGGTTCGCGGAAAGCACCACGGCATGTTCGTGGAGACCGACGAACGGTCCGGCGCCGCATACCGCGACTTCTGGGCCAGGTTGAATAAGGGCGAGACCCAATCGGCCGAGTACAAACGCATCGACAATCACGGCCGGGAAGTCTGGGTTCAGGCGTCCTATATTCCGGTGCTGGATTCGAGGGGGAATCCGACAAAAGTTATCGCGCTCGCGTCCGATATCACCGCGAAAAGAATCAAGAATCTGGAAAACGCGGGTCAGGTTTCCGCCATCGAACGCGCGCAGGGAGTGGTTGAATTCAAATTGGACGGCACGATCATTACCGCGAACAGAAACTTCCTTAACGCGATGGGCTTCGCCCTTAGCGAAGTGCAGGGGAAGCATGATGGCATGTTCGTGGAGCTGTCGGAGCGGTCAGGTGCAGCCTATCGCGAACTCTGGGCCAAGCTCAATCGCGGCGAGACTCAATCGGCCGAGTACAGGCGGTTTGGTAAAGGCGGGAGAGAAGTCTGGATTCTCGCGACTTACAATCCGATCGTGGACGAGACCGGAAAGCCGTTCAAGGTTGTCGCGTTCACGACTGACGTCACCAAACAGAAATTGAAGGCGGCTGAGCTGGAGGGCCAGGTCACGGCCATCGGAAAGTCGCAGGCCGTCGCCGAATTCGGAATGGATGGAAAGATCGTTACCGCGAACGATAACTTCCTGAAAGCGTTTGGCTACTCTCTCCTCAACGAGGTCCAGGGCAATCACCATCACATGTTCGTGGAGGCCGGCGAACGATCCAGCGCCGCCTATCGCGAATTCTGGGCCAAGCTCAATCGCGGCGAGTCTCAGTCAGCCGAGTATCAGCGTATCGGCAAGAACGGCAAGATCGTCTGGTTGCAGGCTTCTTATAATCCGGTGCTGGATTCGAGGGGCAAGCCCACGAAGGTTATTGAAGTCGCGACCGATATCACCGCCAGGAAGCTTGAGGCGTTGGAAAATGCGGATCAGCTTGCCGCCATTGAACGCGCCCAGGCAATGGCTGCATTCAAACCGGACGGTACGATTATCGCCGCCAACGACAAGTTCCTGAAGGCGATGGGTTACACCCTCGGCGACGTTCGTGGCAAGAATGACGGCATCTTCGTGGAGGCTTCGGAGCGTGCAGGTTCTGCCTATCGCGAATTCTGGGCCAAGCTCAATCGCGGCGAGGCTCAATCGGCCGAATACAAGCGCATCGGGAAGAACGGCAAGGAAGTCTGGATCCGGGCCTCGTACATTCCGGTCCTCGACGCCAAGGGCAAGGCGATTAAGGTCGTCCAATACGCCACGGTGATCGAATCTGACCGTGGTCAAGAGATGGTGCAGGAGGCGCCTGTGTCGTTGGCTGATCAGGCTGAAGCGTCGAGCTTGAGCATGGAGCGGCTGGAGACCCGTCGCAAGAGCGAGAGCGTCGGTCCGTCGCCCCTCGCCCAGTTCCTGACAAGCCTTCGCGCGGGATTTAGCTCCGCGATGGCATCCTCGACGAAAGCTGTCGCCAATTTCTTGTGACGATTGGTTGATCAGAAGAACGATGGGGTTGATGGTCGATGCGATGACCTCGAACCCATCGTGAATGTCACGGGAATGAGTTAGCCGTTGCCAACTTTCCTCCCTCAGTTGGCAAGGCTAACTGGCCGCGATTGAGTTGACGCTAAGAGAAGCGACGCCCGCTGCGGGCGTCGTTGGCTTTCGAGAGAAGGCGGATCAACGTCGGGCGACATCGTTCCGGGAGTTGGCATGGGCCGGAAAATCGTTCTGCTCTCTGATGGCACCGGAAATTCCGCGGCGAAGGTCTGGCGCACCAACGTCTGGCGCACATTCGAAGGGCTTGATCTTTCCGGATCGGATCAGGTGGCGTTCTACGATGACGGCGTCGGCACGTCGTCGTTCAAGCCGCTCGCCGTGCTCGGCGGCGCGTTCGGCTTCGGGCTGAAACGCAACGTTATCGATATCTACAAGTTCGCCTGCCGCAACTGGCTTGACGAGAGTGACCAGATATTCGGCTTTGGCTTTAGCCGGGGCGCCTTCACCATTCGCGTGGTGATGGGGCTGATCCTTAATCAAGGACTGATTGCCGCCGCCACCGAGGAAGAACTGGATCGCAAGGCGCGCGCAGCCTATCGCGCCTATCGCCGCGAACGCTATCATACGGTCTGGCGCATCGAGCATCTGTTCAGGGCTTTGCGCGATTTAGTTTGGCGCGACGATTACAACAAGGCGGACAATCGCGTGATCCAGCGTATCCGCTTCGTTGGCGTGTGGGATACTGTCACCGCCTACGGGTTGCCGATCGACGAGATGACGCGAGGCGTCAGCCGCTTCATCTGGCCACTGCAATTGCCCGACCACAAGCTCGATCTGACGCGGGTGATGCGGGCCTGCCAGGCGCTGTCGATCGACGAGGAGCGAACCACTTTCCATCCCGAATTGTGGGATGAGAGCGGAGCACAGTCCGCCCGGCTTCGCGGGGATGGTGAGCGCTATCTTGCCGACGAGCAGGTGAGTCAGGTCTGGTTTCCTGGCGTTCATTCCAACGTCGGCGGCGGCTATCCGGACGATTCACTGGCTTATATCTCACTGGTCTGGATGCTGCGGGAAGCGCAGGCCTGCGGTTTGCGCTTCAAGTCGGATCAGGGGGCACCGCCAGCCGATCCCGACACCTTCAAGCATGCCGTCGCAATGTGCGACAAGGATGGCCGGCTCTATGATCCGCGCAAGGGTCTCGGCGGCTACTATCGTTACGGGCCGCGCAAGATTGAGCTTCTCTCCAACTACGCCTACACGAAACGGGACGTAGTGTCGGTGGCGAGACCGAAGATTCACGAGAGCGCTTTGTGCCGAATCGCAAGCCGCGCCCACGCCTATGCGCCGGTGGGGCTTCCCGCGGTCTACGATATCGCGACTTACGATGGGCGAATCATCACGCCCGATGCGTTCGGGCTTGAAACCTCGGATGAGGCAGCGAAACGCGCCGAAACGCAAGAACATGTCTGGAACCAGGTGTGGAAGCGCCGCATCGTCTATTTCCTTACTGTTGGCGTTTCGCTTTGGCTCGCGCTCTACCCGCTGTTGCGCAAGCTGCCTGCCAAGGACGAGTATCTCAGCCCGGTCCGCTGGATCTCGGACATCATCCACCTGGTCGGCGGCTTCCTGCCCGGATTCGCGCAGACCTGGATCGACGGCTACGCCCGCAGCCCGGTGCAGTTCTCACTCCTGCTCGCCGCCGTGATTGTGCTGATCGCCTGGAGCGCACGACTCGCGGCTGGCATCTCGGATACGATGGGCGCGATCTGGCGGCGCGCCCCGTGTGCGCCCACCAAGGGACCGACAAACTGGATTTATCGGCTGCGCACCAGCCGCATCTACGTCGCTTTTCACGACTGGCTGAAGCGGCGCGGCGCGCCGGCATTCTTTGCGCTTCTTTTTGTCTATCTCGGCGTCACATTGACGAGCCACCTTCTTTACAACGTTCAGGACATTGCAGGCTTCACCTGCCGCGAAAACCCCCAAGCGAAAGCGCTAACTCGCGGCGAGGAGACCAGTGTGACCTTCGCCACATCCGGCCTGTGCAACAACACCGGGATTTTCGTCCAGGGCAATGGCGCGCGCTATGCGGTCAAGGTGGAGACCACCGAGCCGTTCCGGGACGGCGGCATTCGGTCCCCGCTCGGCGGATTCTACTCGACCGATGCGCCGAACTGGTATCAGCAGCTGGCGCTGGTGCTCGGCGTTCCCTTGCGCCGCGAACTGACGCGGCCGTGGTTTCGCCTGGTGTTGCGCTACGGCGCGGTTGGCGGCGAGGAGGTGTTTCTCGATCCCGATCCGGAAGACGGCACCATCGAGGCCGTGATCCGGCCGACGCGCAGCGGCGAGTTGCTTGTGTTCGTCAACGATGCGGTGCTTGGCATTCCCGGATTCTACGACGCATTCTATCGCAACAATGAAGGCTCCGCCAAACTCACAGTTAAGCGCAGATAAAGCGGCCTTCCGGTTGCTCGAGCCGGTTAGCCCGCCGAGGAACGTTTCGAGATGAGGAGGATGCTCGCCACGGCCGGGCATGATCGGCCATCCGCTGATTCAGAAGAACTCCGCCACCGCCGCCAAAATGCGCGCGATGTCCTGTGGACGCGACAGCCGGTGGTCGCCGTCCTGAATCATGGTCAGCACCACGTCATCGCTTGGTAACCGTTCGGTCAGCGTTAAGGCGTGACGCCACGGCACGTCGAGATCCTGCGCGCCCTGCAGGATGCGTACCGGGCAGCCGGTCGAGATGCTGCGGTCAAGCAGCAGATGGTTGCGTCCCTCCTCGATCAGTTCGCGCGTGATCGGATAGGGGTCGCCGTAGTCGGATGGCCGTAGCCAGACGCCATCAGTTTCGATGGCATGTCTGGCCTCCGGCGAAAAGGTCTTCCACATCAACTCTTCGGTAAAATCCGGCGCCGGTGCGATCAGCACGAGGCCGGTGAGCGTGGCGCGAGAGGATGCCCGTCGCGCGATCTTGCGCGCGAGCAGAAGCGCCATCCAGCCACCCATCGATGAACCGATCACCACCTGCGGTCCCTCGCAAAAAGCGTCGAACACCGCGAGGCTTTCCTCGAGCCAGCGTCCTATGGTGCCATCGGTGAACTCGCCGCCGCTAGTCCCATGACCGGAGTAGTCGAAACGCACGCACGCCAAACCGCGGTCGGCCGCCCACGAATCGAGCGCCAGCGCCTTGGTGCCCGCCATGTCGGATTTGAAGCCGCCGAGCCAGAACAGGCCCGGGGAGTCCCCGCGCCGCGCCTGCACTGCGATCCGGCGCACGGCGTCGCCGCCGCCGACCTCAATAAATTGCGCTGCCGTCTCGCTCGTCATGGCGTCCGTCCGTTTGCGTATTTCCGGCAGTGCCGTTCCCCCATTTGAATGCCTGCTCGATGCGGAACAAGTAGCGGGTCGTCCGGCGTGACCAAAATACCTCGCGTTCGATGGTTTTGCCCCGCGTTAAATTCCCCCGCTTGCCCGCAGCCGCTTATTCCTTCAGAGTAGGCGCTTCTTTCACAACATTGGAGAGCCACCCATTCGCCGTCCCAGTAGAGCGCCAATGCCCGTCGCGAAAGACGGACCGCGCACCAACGATGAAATCCGCAATGCCCAGGTTCAATTGATCGATCAGGACGGCACCAACCAAGGTACCGTGGAAACGATCGCCGCCATCAAGATGGCCATGGATGCCGGTATGGATCTGGTCGAGATTGCCCCGAACAGCAGTCCTCCCGTCTGCAAGATCATGGACTACGGGAAATACAAGTTTCAGGCCCAGAAGAAAGCCGCCGAAGCCCGCAAGAAGCAGAAGGTCGTCGAGATCAAGGAGATCAAGCTCCGTCCGATGATCGACGATCACGACTACGACGTGAAAATGAAGGCGATGCAGCGGTTCTTCGAGGAGGGCGACAAGGTCAAGATCACCCTGCGCTATCGCGGCCGTGAGATGGCTCACCAGGAGATTGGCACCAAGCTGCTCGACAAGGTGAAGGCCGACGTCGCCGCCTACGCCAAGGTCGAGCAGGACGCCAAGTTCGAGGGCCGTCAGGTCGTCATGGTGCTGGCACCGCGCTGAGGCTGCGTTCATCTCTTTAAGAGTTCGAACAAAAATTGGCTCGCTAGACATCTGGCGGGCCAGTTTCGACGAGCCTCTGTAAGACCCAACCCGCAAGCGGAGAGGGAGCGCGCCGTGTCTGTTCCAGGCGACTTGCCTCCAGCGATTTTTTAAGCGGGGCACGTCTCTCCCGGAAAGCCCCTTCGGCGGGGAATAGCGATCGTTCTTTCCGTAAATCGTTGCCAATCCGGCCATCCTCTGCCATAAGCCCGATCTTCGCCGCCCGGCTGATTCAAGGGCTGCCGTGGCGACGACCATGCCGGCGATGTCATTTCAGATATGGTCGAGCATTTTCAACGCTCTAGCGAGCATTTCGCCGCAAAAAGCGCCCCTTGGGGCGCATTTTTTCGTGGCAACAGGAGAGCCAAATGCCCAAGTTGAAGACCAAATCGGGCGCTAAAAAGCGCTTCAAGGTGACCGGAACCGGCAAGGTGGTGTCCGCCCACGCCGGTAAGCGACATGGCATGATCAAGCGGACCAAGAAGCAGATTCGTCAGCTTCGCGGTACCCGCATCCTGTTCAAGACCGACGGCGACAACATCAAGAAGTACTTCTTGCCGAACGCCTGACGGCCGACCTGTTGCAATCCCGCCGCGCCGAGCGGCGTCAAATTCACCAGTCACTTCGAAGGAGATCGGTCATGGCTCGCGTCAAGCGCGGTGTGACGGCTCATGCCAAGCACAAGAAAGTCTACAAGATCACCAAGGGTTTTTCCGGCCGCCGGAAGAACACCATTCGCGCCGCGAAGGCCGCCGCCGACAAGGCCGGCCAGTACGCCTTCCGCGACCGCAAGCGCAAGAAGCGCACCTTCCGCGCCCTGTGGATCCAGCGCCTCAACGCCGCCGTCCGGCCGTTCGGCATGACCTACAGCCGCTTCATCGACGGCCTGTCGAAGTCGGGCATCACGGTCGACCGCAAGGTGCTGTCGGATCTCGCCATCAACGAGCCCGCCGCGTTCCAGGCGATCGCCGAGAAGGCCAAGGCCGCGCTCGCGGCCTGAGCCTTCGCGACGGTCGGCCGTCGGGAGCGACGGATGATCGAGATCAGCTATGCCCGGCGGATGGCCCGGTACAACCGCTGGCAGAACGACAATCTTTACACGGTGGCCGACGGGCTGTCGGACGGCGAACGCCGCCGCGATCGCGGCGCGTTCTTCGGCTCGATCCACGGCACGCTCAATCATCTGCTTTGGGCGGACCGCATGTGGATGAGCCGGTTCTCGGACTGGCCGAGGCCCGGTTGCGGGATCGGCGAGTCGCCGACGCTTGTTCCCGACTGGAGCGAACTCAAGCGCGAGCGTCGCGCCGCGGACGCCCGGCTGATCGAGTGGGCCGACGGTCTCGATCCGGATTGGATCAAGGCAGATCTTACCTGGTTCTCCGGCGCGACCGGGAGCAACGTGACCAAGCCGCGCTGGCAGCTCGTGATGCATCTCTTCAATCATCAGACCCATCATCGCGGGCAGGTTCACGCGATGCTGACGCAGGCGGGCGGCAAGCCGCGCGAGACCGACTTGTTCATCATGCCGGAGTAAAAGGGATGGCCGACATCGAGATTCTCGAACAGGAGCTGACCGGCGCTGTCGACAATGCAGGCGACGAGGCCGCGCTGGAGGCGGTGCGCGTCGCGGCGCTCGGCAAGAACGGCGCGGTGACGGCGTTGCTCAAGACGCTTGGCGCGATGTCCCCGGACGAACGCAAGACGCGCGGCGCTGCGATCAACATGCTGAAGGATCGGGTGGCCGCCGCCATCAACGCACGCCGCGAGGTGCTGAAATCCGCCGCGCTCGATGCGCGCCTTGCGTCGGAAACGATCGACGTCACGCTGCCGCTGCGCGAGACGCCCGCGGAAGCCGGCCGCATCCATCCGCTGAGTCAGGTGTGGGACGAGGTCACCACGATCTTCGCCGACATGGGCTTTGCTGTCGCCGAAGGCCCTGATATCGAGACCGACGACTACAATTTCACGCGGCTGAATTTCCCCGAAGGCCATCCGGCGCGGGAGATGCACGACACCTTCTACTTCAATCCGAAGGAGGCAGCCGGCTCGGAGGCCGGAGAAAAGCCTTCGCGCCTCTTGTTGAGAACGCACACCTCGCCGGTGCAGGTGCGCACCATGCTGAGCAAGACACCGCCGATTCGCGTCATCTGCCCTGGCCGCACCTATCGCAGCGACTCGGACCAGACCCACACGCCGATGTTCCATCAGGTCGAGGGGCTGGTGATCGACAAGTCATCGCATCTCGGCCACCTCAAATGGATCCTGCACGAATTCTGCAAAGCATTCTTCGAGGTCGACAACGTCAACATGCGTTTCCGTCCCTCGTTCTTCCCGTTCACAGAGCCATCGCTGGAAGTCGATATCCAGTGCCGCCGCGACAAGAACGAGATTCGCTTCGGCGAAGGCGAGGATTGGCTGGAGATTCTCGGCTGCGGCATGGTGCATCCGAACGTGCTGAAGCTGTGCGGCATCGATCCCGAAGTCTATCAGGGTTTTGCCTGGGGCATGGGGATCGACCGCATCGCCATGCTGAAATACGGCATCGCCGATCTGCGGCAATTGTTCGAAGGCGACGTGCGCTGGCTCACTCACTACGGCTTCAAGCCGCTTGAGATCCCCACGCTCGCGGGGGGATTGTCGTCGTGAAATTCACCCTCTCCTGGCTGAAAGAACATCTCGACACCGACGAGCCGCTAAACAAGCTCGCCGACAAGCTCACCATGATCGGGCTGGAGGTCGAGCACATCGCGGACAAATCGAAGACGTTCGCGCCGTTCACCATCGCGCGCGTGGTCTCCGCCGCGCAGCATCCGAACGCGGATCGTCTCAGGGTCTGCATGGTCGATACCGGCGAGACCAGCGACAAGGGTGAGCCCGCTTATATCCAGGTGGTGTGCGGCGCGCCGAACGCGCGCGATGGGCTCGTCAGCGTGTTCGCGCCGCCTGGTACCCACATTCCGGGAAAGAACATCACGCTCGGCGTCGGCACCATCCGTGGCGTCGAAAGCCGCGGCATGTTGTGCTCGGCGGCCGAGCTTGAAATCTCCGAGGATCACGACGGCATCATCGAATTGCCGGCGGAAGCGCCGGTCGGTGTGGGATATGCGGAATGGGCCGGGCTCGGCGATCCCGTGATCGAGATCAACCTGACGCCGAACCGGCAGGATTGCACGGGCGTGCACGGCATCGCGCGCGATCTGTCCGCTGCCGACATGGGCCGCTTCAAGGACCCGACCATCAAGCCGATCAAGGGCGAATTTCCCTGTCCGGTGAAGGTGACGGTGGAGGATGCCGCGCTGTGTCCGGGTTTCGCGCTGCGCCTTGTGCGCGGGGTGAAGAACGGTCCGTCGCCGGAATGGCTGCAAAAGCGCCTGACCTCGATCGGTCTGCGCCCGATCAACGCGCTGGTCGACATCACCAACTTCATGACCTACGACCGCGGCCGCCCGCTGCACGTGTTTGACGCGAAGAAGGTGCACGGAAATCTCTCGATCCGTCGCGCCCGCGACGGTGAGACGCTGCTGGCGCTCGACGGCCGCACTTACACGCTCGATCCGAATGTCTGCGTCATCGCCGATGACAAGGGCGTCGAATCGCTCGCCGGCATCATGGGCGGCGAGCAATCCGGCTGCGACGAGACCACCACCGACGTGCTGATCGAATCGGCGCTGTGGAGCGAGATCAACATCGCGCAGACCGGCCGCAGGCTCGGCATCAATTCAGACGCGCGCTATCGCTTCGAGCGCGGTGTCGATCCTGCTTTCATGGTGCCCGGGCTTGAGATGGCGACGCGGCTCGTGATCGAGCTTTGCGGCGGCACGCCGTCGGAGAACGTCGTTGCCGGACAGGCGCTGCCCGACGACCGCGTGATCGATTTCCCCTTGAGCGAAATCAAGCGGCTGGCGGCCATCGATGTGCCTCTGGTCGAAGTGCGGCGCATTCTCGGCCATCTCGGTTTCATGGTGGCCGGCAGCGGGCCCGTTGTGAAGGTCGCTATCCCCACCTGGCGCACTGACGTTCAGGGCAAGGCCGACCTCGTCGAGGAGATCGTGCGCATCGTCGGCGTCGACAAAGTGCCGATGACGCCGTTCGATCGGGGTGACGCGCCGCGCAAACCTGTGCTGACGCCGATCCAGTCACGCACCCGACGCGCGCGGCGTGCGCTGGCGGCGCGCGGCATGGTCGAAGCCGTCAACTGGTCGTTCATCGCCAAGCCGCAGGCCGAGCTGTTCGGCGGCGGAAGTAAGGAACTGGCGCTCGCCAACCCAATTGCCTCCGATCTTTCCGACATGAGGCCGAGCCTGCTGCCGAGTCTCGTCTCGATCACGCAGGCCAATGCCGACCGGGGCTTTCCCGACGTCGCGCTGTTCGAGGTCGGACAGATCTTCAAAGGCGACGGTCCGCAGGATCAATTCATGGCCGCCGCCGGGCTTCGCCGCGGCATGGCCTCGTCGGCAGGTCTCGGGCGGCACTGGTCGGGCGCGGCCACCGCGGATGCGCTTGATGTGAAGGCCGATGCGTTCGCCGTGCTGGCTGCCGCCGGTGCGCCGGCACAGGCGTTGCAGATTGTCGCCGGTAGCGAATCGAAAAACTTTCCGGCGTGGCTGCATCCGGGACGATCGGCTGCGATCCAGATCGGACCGCAGAACGTGCTCGGCTATTTCGGCGAACTGCATCCCCGCGTGCTTGAAGCGCTGAAGGCCGATGGTCCGCTACTCGCATTCGAGGTGATTCTCGACCGCATCCCGGAGGCCAAGCAGAAACCGACGCGCGCAAAACCGGTGCTGGAATTGCCGCCGTTCCAGCCTGTGGCGCGCGACTTCGCGTTCATCGTCGATCGCGCTGTGAAAGCGGCCGATATCGTGCGCGCGGCGCAAAACGTGGACAGAAAGCTGATCTCGGGCGTCACGGTGTTCGATATCTATGAAGGCAAGGGCATCGATGCGGACCAGAAATCGGTTGCTATCGCGGTGACGCTGCAGCCGCGTGACAAGACGCTGACCGATCAGGAGATCGACGCGGTGGCGGCGAAAGTTGTTGCCGAAGTCGCGAAAAGAACCGGCGGGAGCTTGCGCGGTTAAAGCGTCTTGATGCGAAGCGGATACCGGTTCGCATCAAGAAAACTGGAACGATTACGCAGGTACAAGATCGCAGTAGGCAAATCCCTCGCGCTCGACAATGTCGCCGCGTACGACCTCGATTCGTTGC
Source organism: Nitrobacter sp. CN101 (assembly GCF_055390255.1). NCBI lineage: Bacteria > Pseudomonadati > Pseudomonadota > Alphaproteobacteria > Hyphomicrobiales > Nitrobacteraceae > Nitrobacter > Nitrobacter sp. CN101. The sequence continues at coordinate 232,488 of NZ_AP038833.1, read as the reverse complement.
GAGAATATCGGCGCGGCAAAAACGAAAGTGTGGAATTCGCCGTTCTCGCCGCACGGATCGATTCCGGCTGGAAGGCCCTTCAGTAGCCTCTCATCGAAGTTGCGGCCGGCAAACGAACGGTCGAGTTTCGCTCGGTCGATCGAGACCAGATGCGCTTCCAGTCCGCTCGCGATCATCTCGCGCGCAAGCGCCGAGGTCGGCCGACGCCACAATGGAAACACCGGCGTGATACCAGTGCCGGCGAGCTTTTGTTCGCGATAGGCGCGGATGTCCGCGAGAAACAAATCGCCGAAGATGACATGCGTGATGCCGGACCGCTTTGCATCCGCCATCGCCCGCGTCATGCGTTCTTCATAGGCATCGTTCGAGCACGGATTGGGAATCGGCACGACGAGCGGCGGCAGTCCTGCGGACGCGAGTTGCGCGTGCAAGAGCTTTTCGCGCACGCCGTGGATCGAGACGCGGCCGAAGCTCTCGTTCACCGTGGTCAGTGCGCCGACGACATCGAACGCGCCCTCGCGGCGAATCTCATGCAGGGCGAAGGCGCTATCTTTGCCTGACGACCATGAAATCAGCGCCCTCGGTCGCGTCATCGGGGCGTTGGAAAGCCGAAGGCGTCGTTTGCGCTTCGCGACGGCGTTCGTCTGTCGTGTAGTGATGGCTTGTGCTTTGACGCTGACGGCTGTGCTGGCTCCTTGCTCGCGCCGATTTTCCGCAGCGCGGCGTCAGCCGCTCGCTCGCCGCTCTCCCATGCGCCGTTGACGGTACCCCACAGCGTCTCGTGCGCGGCTTCACCGGCGAGAAACAGGTTGCCCAGCGGCTCCATCAGGATTCTCCGCGAGGGGTGGCCGCCAGGTTCTGCGGCCGACATCGCCCCGAGCGCATAGGGGTCGGCGTTCCATCTGGTCACGGCGGACTGCTTTACCCCAGCCGCGGCATCGCTACCGAACAACTTTGTTAACCACTCCGTGGCGAAGGCCGTCATCGCGCTTGCTCCTTGCGCCGACAGATCGCGGCCGAAGCTGCCTGCGATATCAATCGTGCACAACGACGATCCGCCCGCGTTCGCCACGAGAAGCGCGGTCTTTCCGTCGCTGCTCTGTTCTATCATCACTTCATTGCGTCCAAGGCCGAGCGGATTGTTGGGCAGCCACAGCGCGATGCGATCGTAGCTGCCGAGCGACAATTTCGCAGCCGCGTCGAGCGAGCGCTTCGGCAAGTCGGGCGTGAAGCGGATGTTGCCTGCGGTCAGCACATTGACGGATACGGTGACGATGACGGCGCGTGCGTCGATACGACCCGCAGGTGTCTCGACTCCAATGGTGCGGCCGGCCCAGGTCACCCGGCTGACAGGCGTCGACAAACTCACCGGTATGGCTTGGCCGAGCGTCGCGAGCAGTACGCCGAGGCCCTGTTTGCAATCGATCGCGGCGTTGCGCTCAGGCGCACTCGCCTGATCGATCACCGAAAGATCTTTCAGATCCTTTCCAGTGGCGCTGGCGCCGAGCACGAAATCGATCGTCTGAGCCCAAACGTCGAGATCGCCGGGCAGCACCGAGGCGCAGGCGACGTCGATCCTCCCGCGCGCGGCCTCGCCGATGGCGCGCCGTGCGCGCACCAGCGCCGCGAGAAACTGCTCGGTTTCGCCGGCACGCGCGTTACGCCGCCCGATGCGGATTTTCTCGCCGAGCGAGGCCGGAAAAAGGTCCGTACCCACGCTTCGCGCTAGCTTGATGATCGGGTTAGTATCGGGCTCAAACAGCCAGCGTGCGCCGCGATCGAACGGCGTTCCGAAAGTCCTGGTATCGGTGTGACAGCGTCCACCGATCCTGTCTGCCGCTTCGACCACAAGCACGGTTCGATTCGCGGCCTGAATCCGTCGCGCCGCTGCGATGCCTGCGGCGCCTGCACCGATCACGATGATCTCGGCATCGCGCGGCAGCGGCGCGGCCGGCGCACGGCCGATGCCCATTCCTGCCACACATGCGGCGGATGTCGACAGGAAATCGCGGCGTGTCATTCTCATAGCATGGTTTCCAAGACTCAAATGCAGGAATGACCGATGTGGTGGTCTAAAAAAAATCGCTTTCCGTTTTGCATGTCCCAAAGCGAACGGTCTGAATCCATGCCACAAGAGAATCGTAGATTTTCAGTGTTCTTTTCGAATCCGACGGTCTGGCAGGCTTCGGATTCGGGACACGGCGAATTTGCCGCATCAATCAGCCTGCGGCAACTGTTCATGGTGAATCGATGGTTATTTCGCGATCGCAGCTATGAACCGAATTGCAACGGGTTTTGGCCATGGTAAGGAGGGAAAACCGGTCAGGTCGAAAGGCGGAGAGAGACTGCCATGGGTTTCGTGCTCGATACGGTCGGAAAATGGATTGCGGCGTACCTCCAGAAGGAGCTGCCGGGGTACGAGCCGTTCACGCCGAGCGATCCGGAGCGCGTGCGCGGCCTCATTCAGGAGGGCGACGTTCTCCTGGTCGAAGGCAATAGCCGTATTTCCGGCATCATCAAGTATCTGACGCAATCGACATGGTCGCATGCCGCGCTTTATGTCGGCCCGATCGACGGCGCCTGTGAGCCCGATGGCGAGTCGCATGTGCTGATCGAGGCCAATGTCGGCGAAGGCGTCATCTCGGCGCCGCTATCGAAATATCTTCCGTATCATACCCGGTTGTGCCGCCCGGTCGGGCTGTCGCACGAGGATCGCGTCACGGTGTGCCGCTACGCCATCAACCGGATCGGCTTCGGCTACGACACCAAGAACATCATTGATCTGATGCGTTACCTGATTCCGCTGCCGGTGCCGCAGCGTTGGCGGCGGCGCATGATCGCGTTCGGGTCCGGCGATCCGACCAAAATTATCTGCTCGGCGTTGATTGCGCAGGCGTTCGGCGCGGTGCGCTATCCGATCCTGCCGAAGATCACCCGCGCCGGCAGTCGCAACGCCCGGCGCGAGATTCTGCATATTCGCGATTCCTCGCTCTATATGCCGCGAGATTTCGACATCTCGCCCTATTTCGAGATCGTCAAGCCCACGATCGTGCGGGGGTTCGATTACCTCTCGCTCCATTGGGCCGACAAGCAGAAGCCGCTCGCGGAAGTGGCGGGTGTTTTGGACCCGATTCAAGTCGGGGCAGGCGCTCCGTCGTTCGCTCCCGCGCCGGTCGAAGAAATGATCGCCGACGAAAGCTCCTCGCCGCGGCCGCGACATCAGTCCTGCGTGCCCGCCGCAACATCCGACGCGGAGAGCGTGCCGAATCCGGTCCTCAAATGGCCTCGCGAGGCAATTCCATGACCGACGCCGACATCACCGCTCCCGAACTTGCCGTCTCGCAATGGTTCAACACGGCCGAGCCCCTGACGCTGGCTGCACTGCGCGGCCGCCCGGTGTTGCTCCATGCTTTCCAGATGCTATGTCCCGGCTGTGTCGCGCATGGCACGCCGCAGACGCAGCGCGCCTATGAGTTGTTTAAAGCGACCGATCTTCAGGTGATCGGTCTGCACACGGTATTCGAACATCATGCTGCAATGACGCCGATTTCGCTTCAGGCTTTTATTCACGAATACCGGCTGACGTTTCCGATCGGCGTCGATGTCGCGGGCGACGGCACCCCGCTGCCCGTCACCATGGGCCGATATGGAATGCAGGGCACGCCGACCAGCATCCTGATCGGCCGTAACGGCCGCATTGTTCATCACGGCTTCGGTCAGCAGAGTGACATGGCGCTTGGCGCCATGGTCGCGGCCGAACTCGCGGGCGCGCAGACCTACGCCACCTAGAGCCTTTCCGCGTTTGAAAGAATCAAAAGCGTGGCTCTACGGTTTTATCTGACGCGTTTTACGGAAAGCCGCTCCACACTTTTCTCATCCCGCTCTTGTGCCCCAGTCCGAAGTTCGCATCTCGCTTGCAGCATTCGCGCTCCTCGACGCGGTCGTCGTCGTTCCGTGCTCTTGCCGGCGCGGATCGCGGTGTTTATCTGAGCGCAGGATTCCTTGGGGAAACGCACCCTCATGATCGGCGCTGCTGTCAACGCCCTTATGCAAATACTGTCGCCGCCGATGCGCGCCATTCTGTGGCGCGCGATAGGGCTTGCGCTTGTGCTGATCGTCGTGGTCTCAGTCGGACTGCAGCGGCTCTTGAGCTGGCTTGCCGGATCGAGCGAACTCTGGGCGGAAACCATGCTGGGGCCGGCCTTCCACACACCGCTCAATATTCTCGCCTGGGTCCTTTCAATTGCCGCAGGCTTAGGCATCGTGTTCGGCGCGGTGTTTCTGATGCCTGCGATCACCTCGCTGGTTGCTGGCGTGTTCGTCGACGACGTCGCGGAGATCGTCGAGCACGAGCATTATCCAGCCGACCGTTCAGGCGCGGCATTGCCGATCGGCCTTGCGATGGCCGAGGGCGTCAAGACAGCACTGCTGACGCTGCTCGTCTATCTGATTGCGTTGCCGTTCGTGTTCGTGGGCGTGGGCGTGATCGTGTTCTTCGTTGCAACGGCGTGGTTGCTCGGCCGGGAATATTTCGAGCTTGCGGCGATGCGGTTCCGTTCACCGGCGGAGGCCAAGGCGATGCGTCGCGATAACGCCTCTACAGTGTTTGTGGCCGGCCTCGTCATCGCAGCTTTCGTGGCGATTCCGATCGTCAATCTGGCTACGCCGCTGTTCGGCATGGCCTTCATGGTCCACCTGCACAAGCGGTTGTCGGGGCCGCGACCTGAGTTAATCACGCCGGACCGGCGCAGCCGCTAGCCGGGAGCCAGGTCAAACGGCCAGGTGAAACGGCGCGGTTTCACGTTCCGGCGCATGATCGGAGCCGGCCATGCTTTCTTCATATTACGCCGCGATTGGTGTAGTTTGACGAGCCCAAATGTCATGCACCGGCGACGGTGTGATCGACCGCAATAGTCGTTGAGGAGAAATGTCGATGTCGATGGAATCCGACGTGATCGTCGATCGCCGCAGGTTGCGCCGCAAGCTTACCTTCTGGCGCGTGGCGTCGGCTTTGATCGTGATCGGCGCTGTCGTCGCAGTCGGCGCTTACGCCACGCCTTGGGGTGGAAAGCTGACCGGCGCCTCCGCGATCCAGCGTGTCAGCATCGACGGTCTGATTCGCAGCGACCAGAAGCGAGTCGAGGCGCTGGAGCGACTCGGAAAGTCGAACGCACCCGCGGTCATCGTCCACATCAACTCGCCGGGCGGCACCACCGCCGGGTCCGAAGAGCTTTACGACGCCCTGACGCGCCTGAAGGCCAAGAAACCGATGGTCGTGGTGGTGGAAGGGCTCGGCGCGTCGGGCGGATATATCGCGGCGCTCGCCTCCGATCACATCGTTGCGCAGCAGACAGCGCTGGTCGGCTCGATTGGCGTGTTGTTTCAGTATCCGAATTTCACCGACCTTCTGAAAACCGTCGGGGTCAAGGTTGAGGAGGTGAAATCGTCGCCGCTGAAAGCGGCCCCGAACGGATTTGAACCGACCAGTCCAGAGGCGCGGGCCGCGATCGATGCCCTGGTGAAGGATTCCTACGCCTGGTTTCGCGGTCTGGTGCAGAACCGGCGCGGCATGGATGATGCGCAGCTCGAGAAAGTCGCCGATGGGCGCGTTTTCACCGGACGGCAGGCGGTAGACCTCAAGTTGGTCGATCAGCTTGGCGACGAAAAGGCTGCTATCGCGTGGCTTGTGGCGGAAAAGAAAGTCGCGCCCGACCTGCCGGTGCGCGATTTCAAGTTGTCGCCGCGTTTGACCGATCTGACGTTTATTCGCACCGCCGCGTCGGTGGCGTTTGACGCGCTGGGATTGAGCGGTATCGCTCGACAGGTTGAGCAGACCGGTATCGTGGGAGCGGCAGATCGCCTTAATCTCAATGGAATGCTGGCATTATGGCAGCCCGCACCGTCGAACTGAGGTCCGAGCCGGTCGTGAGCGGGCATTTTGCGCCACGAGGAACCTCGGATGCTGCGATGCAAGGCATCGCGGCGGGTTTCTCTAACGGCCCGAATCGCATTTAGCGTCTTGACAGTCCTGACCATTTCCAAGGAAATGGGCCTCCCACGCACGGGCCTCAGTCTCGATGATCAAATCCGAACTCGTTCAACGCATCGCCGAACACAACCCGCACCTCTACCAGCGGGATGTGGAGAACATCGTGAACGCGATCCTCGATGAGATTGTCGCCGCTCTTGCGCGGGGTGATCGCGTCGAGTTGCGTGGTTTTGGTGCGTTTTCAGTTAAACATCGTCCTGCCCGCGCGGGCCGTAATCCGCGTACGGGAGAACACGTCCCGGTCGATCAGAAAAGTGTACCGTTTTTCAAGACCGGTAAGGAGATGCGTGAGCGGCTCAATCGCGAGAATGCGACGAGCGAAGCGAGCGCGTAGAAACGTTCAGGGGAGCGGCCCCATCAATCGGCGAGTGAACCCTGTCAGCACGATTGCCGACTGACGCTGCGTCGCGAGAGAGATCATGCGCAAATTCCTCACCGGCTTGATCCTGATTCCGCTTGGTGTCCTTTTCATCGTGTTCGCGTTCGCCAATCGCCACTTGGTGACGGTGACGTTCGATCCCTTCGGTGGAAAAGACCCTGAGACCGGCGTCACGCTGCCGCTGTTCATTCTCATTATCGCGGTTGCGATTTTCGGCGTGGTAGCCGGGAGCGTCGCGACTTGGCTCAGGCAGCGCCGTTGGCGGCATACGTCTCGCCAGTACGAGACGGATGCGCGAGAAGCGCGCGTGGAACTGGCCGATCTGCGATCACGCTACGAGTCGCGTGAGACGTCGCGGTTGCCGGACTTAACCCGGCGGACCGGATAGCGCCCTTTTGGATCGATTCGATCCAAATCATTGTGATTGGCCTCCGGCCGCAAGGAAAAGAACGTTCAAATGGCGTTCTCGCCCGGGCGAGACAAGCCGCTTGCGACGTTGTAGAACTCCCATCGCGCTTGATAGCGGCGATCGGCCGGCTTGCGCCGGATCATTCGAGACCATGCCCCTGATCGTCAAGATATGCGGCCTGTCCACCATTGAGACGCTTGACGCTGCTTTGCAAGCCGGCGCCGATATGGTGGGCTTCGTATTCTTTCCACCGTCGCCGCGGCATCTTGAGCTTCAGCGCGCGCGCGAGCTCAGCCCGCAGGTGCGAGGCCGGGCGGGCAAGGTGGCCCTGACCGTCGACGCCGACGATGCGACGTTGAGTGGAATCATCGAGGCCATGCGGCCGGATCTGCTGCAACTGCATGGCAAGGAAACCGTTGCCCGTATCCGCGAGATCAAGCGGCTGTTCGGCCTGCCCGTGATGAAGGCGATCGGCGTTGAAACCGCCGCCGATCTTGCAGAGCTGCCGGGCTATGCCGCCGTCGCCGACCGCCTGCTGTTCGATGCGCGTCCGCCAAAGGACGCGACCCGGCCGGGCGGACTCGGCATGCCCTTCGACTGGCGCCTTCTGGAACATCTGTCCCTCGAAGTGCCATTCATGCTGTCGGGAGGTCTGGCCGCAGGCAATATTCACGATGCGGTGTGCATCACCCGCGCTGGCGGGGTCGATGTCTCGTCAGGCGTGGAAAGCTCGCCGGGGGTCAAGGATGCTGGAATGATCGGAGATTTCATTCGTGCCGCGCGAGCGGCGGAAACCAGTTTGCGCGAAGTGACCTCGCATGTGGAGTAGTCCCGGAGCACTACGGCAGCCGTCATGCTCGCGCAGAGCAGTCGTAGATTGCGTAAATTTGTCTGCGCCGCGGGCATCAACCTCTATCGAGATTCACAGCAAGCAAGACGTGGATGGCCGGAATAAATCCGGCCATGACGAAGGGTGAAAATGAATTCCCTCCCCAACTCCTTCCGGTCCGGCCCCGACGAACGCGGGCACTTCGGCATATTCGGCGGTCGCTTTGTGGCGGAAACGCTGATGCCGTTGATCCTCGATCTTGAGCAGGCCTATGCCGATGCCAGGGTCGACGCCTCGTTCCAGCGCGACATGGCGCGCTATCGCAAGGACTACATCGGCCGGCCGTCGCCCTTGTATTTCGCCGAGCGTCTCACCGAGCATCTTCGGGAGATTGCCGCGGCCTCGGGTCGCTCAGGCGGCGCGAAAGTCTACCTGAAGCGCGAGGAGCTGAACCACACAGGTTCGCACAAGGTCAATAACGTGCTCGGCCAGATTCTGGTGGCGCGGCGCATGGGCAAGAAGCGCATCATCGCCGAGACCGGAGCCGGACAGCACGGCGTTGCCACCGCAACGCTATGCGCGCGCTTCGGCCTCGACTGCGTGGTCTATATGGGTGCGGTGGATGTGGCGCGGCAGGAGCCAAACGTCATCCGCATGGAAATGCTTGGCGCCAAAGTGGTGCCGGTGCAGTCCGGCACCCGCACGCTGAAGGATGCGCTGAACGAGGCGCTGCGCGACTGGGTGACCAACGTGCACGACACCTTCTATTGCATCGGCACGGTGGCGGGGCCGCATCCTTATCCGATGATGGTGCGCGACTTCCAGTCGATCATCGGCGACGAAACCCGCCAGCAGATGCAGGAGGCCGAGGGCCGTTTGCCGGATTCGCTGGTCGCCTGCATCGGCGGCGGCTCCAACGCGATGGGGTTATTCCATCCTTTCCTCGACGAATCCTCGGTGGAGATTTTCGGCGTCGAGGCCGCGGGCCACGGCCTCGATAAGCTGCATGCGGCTTCGCTCACAGGTGGACGGCCGGGCGTGCTGCACGGCAACCGCACCTATCTCTTGATGAATGACGACGGCCAGATTCAGGACGCGCATTCCATTTCCGCGGGGCTGGATTATCCCGGCATCGGTCCGGAGCATTCGTGGCTGCACGAGACCGGTCGCGTCACGTATCTCTCCGCGACCGACGAGGAGGCCCTGGCGGCGTTTCAGCTGCTCACGCGGCTGGAGGGCATCATCCCGGCGCTGGAATCGTCGCATGCGATCGCGCGGGTCATCGAACTCGCACCCGAGCGACCGAAGGATCATCTGATGGTGGTCAACCTCTCGGGCCGCGGCGACAAGGACGTGCCGCAGGTCGGCGACATTCTGAAGGGCAGGAAGAAGTGACCACCCGTATCGACACGCGCTTTGCTGAGTTGCGGAAGCAGGACCGCTCGGCCTTCGTCACCTTTTTGATGGCGGGCGATCCCGACCCCGTGACCTCGCTCGCTATCATCAAGGCGCTGCCCAAGGCCGGCGCGGATATCATCGAAATCGGAATGCCCTTCACCGATCCGATGGCGGATGGTCGGGTCATCCAGGCCGCGGGCCTGCGGGCGCTGAAGGCGGGCATGACGCTGACCAAGACCCTCCAGATGATCCGCGATTTCCGGAAAGACGACGATTCGACGCCGATCGTGCTGATGGGTTACTACAATCCTATCTACATCTACGGCGTCGAGAAATTTCTTGACGATGCGAAGGCAGCCGGCATCGACGGTCTGATCGTCGTCGATCTGCCGCCGGAGGAAGACTCCGAATTGTGCATCCCGGCGATGAAAGCCGGGTTGAATTTCATTCGCCTCGCAACGCCAACGACTGATGACAAGCGGTTGCCGGCGGTGCTCGCGAATACGTCCGGCTTCGTGTACTACGTCTCGATCACCGGGATCACCGGCAGCGCGGCGGCGAATTCGGCGGCAGTCGGCGAGGCGGTCGGGCGCATCAAGCGCCATACGAGCCTGCCGGTCTGCGTCGGCTTCGGCATTCGCACCCCGGATGCGGCGCGTGGTATCGCCGAACGCTCCGACGGCGCGGTGGTCGGCTCGGCGCTGGTGGATGTGCTCAGCGGCAGCCTTGACGCCGAAGGCAAGGCGACGGCCGAAACGGTCAACGCGGTCGCCGGTCTCGCGGCGTCGCTGGCCGAGGGCGTACGGTCCGCCAAAAGCGGTTGAGGAAAGGTGTGTAGGGATTTTCGGCGCCATCCCTCTATCAGAATTGGGACGGAAGGCCCGAAAATACCGGTTTCAACACTCCCTTGCGGAAGAGGGACCCAAGCCGCATCTATGCGCGAGAAGGCCGAGAGGGGTCGCTCCTTCGCGTTATTTAAGCTATAGCGTTTTCGAGCGACGTGGATACCGGTTCGTGTAAAGAAAGCGTGTCAAAACAACAATCTAGAGCTTCTGATTCAATCAGAGCGAAATGCTCTAGAAAACTCCGGCGGAGCGCCCCTTTGCCTTGCGCCGGCCGCTACCGCACCGGGGGTATTGCTGCTCGCTTATGGAGCGTCTTCGATGAATTGGTTGACTAACGTCGTCCGGCCGAAAATCCGCAATATCCTCAAGCGGGAAACGCCGGATAATCTCTGGATCAAGTGTCCCGACACCGGGCAGCTCGTGTTCTACAAGGACGTCGAGAGCAACCAGTTCGTCATCCCCGGATCGAACTATCACATGCGCATGAGCGCGGATGCGCGGCTGAGCTCGATCTTCGATAACGAGACTTGGTACGATGTGGCGTTGCCGGAGGTGCCTGCAGATCCGCTGAAATTCCGCGACGAGCGCAAGTATGTCGACCGCATCAAGGACGCCCGCGCCAAGACCGGGCTCCATGATTCCGTGAAGGTCGGGTTCGGCAAGCTGGAAGGCGCCGCCGTCGTGGTCGCGGTGCAGGACTTCGATTTCATGGGCGGCTCGCTCGGCATGGCGGCGGGCGAGGCGATCGTGCGAGGTCTCGAACTTGCGGTCGAAAAACAATGCCCCTTCATCGTGTTCGCGGCTTCGGGCGGCGCGCGGATGCAGGAAGGCGTGCTGTCATTGATGCAGCTGCCCCGCACCACGGTCGCGGTACAGATGCTGCGCGAGGCATGCCAGCCCTATATCGTGGTGCTGACGAATCCGACCACCGGCGGCGTCACGGCCTCCTATGCGATGCTCGGGGACGTTCAGATCGCGGAGCCCGGCGCGCTGATCGGCTTCGCCGGAGCCCGGGTCATCGAGCAGACCATCCGCGAGAAACTGCCGGAGGGTTTTCAGCGTGCCGAATATTTGCGCGACCACGGCATGATCGACATGGTGGTGCATCGTCACGAGTTGCGGCCGACGCTGGCGCGGCTGTGCCGGCTGTTGACCAAGGCGCCGGAAACGATCGAGGCGGCGCCAGAACCAGCTTCTCCTGTCGAGCCGGATGAGCCGGCCGAACCGGCTGCCGTTCCGGAGACTCCGCCGGCGACGCCAGCCGCACCTCCGGCGTGAGCGCCGTTCCGCCCCGCCAAACGCCGCTCGACGACGTTGTTGCGGGGATCTCGAAGCTGCATCCGAAAAAGATCGATCTCACGCTCGGTCGGATGTGGCGCATCCTCGACCGGCTCTGTCATCCCGAACGCAAGCTGCCGCCGGTCATTCATGTCGCCGGCACCAACGGCAAGGGTTCGACCATTGCCTACCTGCGCGCGATTCTCGAGGCTGCAGGTTTGCGCGTGCACGTCTTTACCTCGCCTTACCTGGTGCGGATCAACGAATGCGTGCGGTTGGCCGGAACGCTGGTCGCCGATGACCCATTGCGTGACGCGCTGCTTGAATGCGAGCGCGCTAATGGCGGCGATCCGCTTACTCTTTTCGAGATGAAAACGGCGGCGGCCTTTCTGCTGTTTGCGAAAAATCCCGCCGACGTGCTGCTGCTTGAGGTCGGCCTCGGTGGCCGGCTCGATAGCACCAACGTCGTCGAAACGCCGCTGGCGAGCGTTATCACGCCGGTCGGCATCGATCATGTTGAGTTTCTCGGCGGAACGCTGATGCAGATTGCCGGCGAGAAAGCCGGCATCATCAAGCGTGGCGTGCCGGTGATCTCCGCCGAACAATTGCTGGAGGCGCAGGCTGTGATCGAGCAGCGGGCGAAGCAGATGCGCAGCCCGCTGCACGCCGCCGGCCAGGACTGGCACGTCCACGTGGAACACGGGCGACTGGTCTATCAGGACGAACGCGGTCTGCTCGACCTTGCCGCCCCTCGGCTGTTCGGCCGGCATCAATTCGACAATGCGGGCCTTGCGATCGCGACGCTGCGGGCGCAGGACCGGTTCAGCATCGAGACAACGGCGTTCGAGCGCGGCGTTACCGGCGCGGAATGGCCGGCGCGGATGCAGCGGCTGACATCCGGTCGGATCGTGGATCAGGCGCCACGCGACGCCGAGCTTTGGCTCGACGGCGGCCACAACGCCGATGGCGGGCGGGTCGCGGCGGCGGCACTCGGCGATCTTGAGGAGCGGCTGTCGCGTCCGCTGGTGGTGATAACAGGCATGATGGGCAACAAGGACGCGCGGGGCTTTCTCGCCAACTTCGCCGGCCTGACGCGCCATGTCATTGCCGTGCCGATTCCGAACATGGAGAACGCGATGTCTCCGGAGGTCCTGGCGGAAGCGGTGCGCGCGCTCGACATGCGCGCCGAAACCGCGGCGAGCGTTGGGGCCGCGCTGCAATCGGTTGCGCGTCTCGCCTACGAAATTCCGCCGCGCATTCTGATCGCCGGATCGCTGTATCTCGCCGGCCACGTGCTGGCGGAGAACGGCACGCCGCCCATCTGACTCCCTGTCCCCTCTCGCAAGGGAAAGGAAAAAGCGCGACACCTGCTATAGCGTTTTCGAGCGAAGTGGAATCCGGTTCGCGGGAAGAAAACGCGTCAAACTCCAGACGCAAACAAAACGGCCGGCGCTGAGCCGGCCGTTTGTGGGATTCGGTGCGAAAAGATCAGACCGTGGCGGTGATCCACTGCTCCAGTTTTTGCTTCGGTGCGGCGCCGACCTGACGCGAGGCCAGCTCGCCGTCCTTGAAGATCATCAGCGTTGGAATCGACATCACGCCGTATTTCGAGGCCGTCCTCGGGCTCTCGTCGACGTTCAGCTTCACGATCTTGACCTTGCTGCCCATTGCGCTGGAGATTTCGTCCAGCACCGGGCCGATCATGCGGCAAGGGCCGCACCACTCCGCCCAGAAATCCACCACGACCGGGCCAGTCGCCTTGAGCACTTCCGCTTCGAAATTGGCGTCCGAAACCTTGCCAACAGCCATGGAATACCTCGTTGTGTCGATGAGATCGTGCGCTACGAACGAATGCACGTGAACTGCGGATCAAGGTAAGAAGGCGATCTTCCCGGGTCAAGGTTTCTCACACCGAGATGATCGCTTCCAAGCCAGCATCCAGCGCCGCGGCTGAAATCTCCATCATTTCAAGCGTCTCGGTCCAGAGTAGCGCCGCCTTGACGGGCAGTTCCGGGTACAGGCTCGCGAGCACCGCACGATAGAGCGCGAGCTGGCGGATATAGGCCGGCGGAACGCCGGCAACGTTCGGGGGTGGTGCGTGGCTGGTCTTGTAGTCGACGACCAGAATCTCGTCGGGAGTTACTACGAGTCGGTCGATCTGACCGGATACCAGCACGGGATCGCCCCGCCGCGTCGCCAACCTTCCGGCAATCGCGACCTCCGCCCGACTGCCCGTCGCGAACACGGGCGCAAACCTCGCATCATCGAGCACCGCCATGACCTGCGCCGCCAGCGCGTCGCGCTCGGCGGCGCTCCAGTCGTTCGCGTTGCGCGCGAGATAGGAAAGTGCCGTGTCTCGACGGCGATCTCGCGGCAAGTCCGGCAGGGATTGCAGGAGGCGATGCACCAGCGTGCCACGCAGTCGCGCGCGGTGGCGCTGATCGGAGGGGGCGTCGGTCCGGATGCGGTGAAGCGTGGCCTCGTCAGTATCCGAGGGCTGTAGCGCTCGGCTTACGGGCACTTCCGGCGTGGCCATGCGATGCAGCCAGGGCGGCGGCAACGTAATCTCGGCGGCGGCCGGCAGCGCTGGCCCTGCGGCATCCGATTCGGCTTTCCCCGGCCGGGCGAAACGCTTGACCTTGCCAGCCGCGGTTTCGAACTCCTGCATCGCAAGGCCGGAATTGCCCAGACCTGTCTCGATCAGGTCGTACCAGGAGAACTTTCGGACATCTTTGCGGTTTCCTGGCTTGCAGCCGCCGATGATCAGGCGGTCCGCCGCGCGCGTCATCGCGACGTAAAGCAGACGGCGATATTCGTGTTCGGTTTCCGCGGTCATGGCCGCGCGGGCTTGCGCCACGCAAGGCGGATCCTCGGCCTTCTTGCCGGCCCATATCGTCACGCCGGCAACGCCGGCGGGAGCATTGCCGCGCGCCATATGAATCAGGCTAAGACGCTCGGTGTCGGCTGGCGATGTCGAAGTGTCGGCGAGAAACACCACCGAGGCTTCGAGTCCTTTCGCGCCATGCACGGTCATCACGCGCACTTCGTCGCGCGAAATTTCCATGTCGCGCTTCACCTCGGTATCCGCAGCGCGCAACCACGCCATGAAGCCTTGCAGCGACGCGGGGGCCTTGCGCTCATAGGTCAGCGCCAGTTCAAGAAACTCATCGAGTGCATCATTGGCTTCATGGCCGAGCCGGCGCAGGATGCGCCGTCGTCCGCCATCGATCTCTCCTTGGCCGCCCAGGAGCCACGCGAAAAACGCGAACGGCGTCTCGCGTGTGGCGCGACTTTCGCACCGCTTGAGGCGCTCGAGTGCGTCACGGAGTTTATCGTTAGTTGGCGCATGCTCGGCGAGTGCGTCGCGCAGCGAACCTTTGCGCTGCCATGCCAGCGTGAACAGGTCGTCGTCGTCGAGGCCGAACAGCGGGCTTTTCAGCGCCACTGCAAGCGCCAGATCGTCCCGCGGCAGCAGCAGCGCATCCGCAAGGTTCATCAGGTCGATGATCGCGATGTGCTCGGTCAGCTTGAGGCGGTCGGCGCCGGCCACGGGAATGCCGGATTGCTTCAGCGCCTGGATGACGGCGTCAAAGGTGTTGCCGCGTCGCCGCACCAGCACCAGGATATCGCCATAGCCGAGTGGGCGACGGTTGCCCAGATGCCCGGTCATGGTGCCTTGCGTGATCAGCGTCTTGATCTCGGCCCGGATGCGCCGTGCAAGTTTGACCTCGGGGCTGGTTGCGGTGACCTGATCGAACGGCGCGCGCCAGCCCTCGATCTCCTCGCGCGGGTCGCGCTCCTCCAGATTCCAGAGGTCGACGATGCCGGGTGCGGCGTCCGCCAGCGATTCATGCACGGGATGGGCGCCGACCGCATGGATGCTGGAATAGATATTCGGATCGCGGAACACATGGTCGACCGACTCGAGGATCGTCTTCCCTGAGCGGAACGAGTAGATGAAATCCTCTTTGCGAAACGGAAGCTTTGCATCGGTAAATTTCCGCTCCAGCTTGCATCGCCGCTCGTCGAATTCGCGCGGCGCCGCGCCCTGGAACGAGAAGATCGACTGCTTCTCGTCGCCGACCGCGAACACGGTTCGCTTGACGCCTTCGCGCGCGCCTTCGCCGGTGGTGAACTCGGCGATGATGCGCTCGACAATGTCCCATTGCTTTGGACTCGTATCTTGCGCCTCGTCGATCAGCACGTGATCCACGCCGCGATCGAGCTTGTAGTGGACCCATCCCGGCGATGTCTGCTCCAGCATCCGAAGCGTCTTGTCGATCAAGTCGTCGTAATCAAGAAGGCTGCGCTCGCGCTTCTCGCGCTGGTAGTTGGAGGCGACTGCGGTCGCGATGATCAGCAGGGATTGCGTGCGGTCGCGGATGTTGATGGCGCGTCTGCGTTCGAGCAGCGCGATCACACGGGTGCACTCGCGAGCGAGCATTTCAGCGATGTCTGGCCGGACATCGCTGATCTTCTTTGTAACGAGGGATTTGCGCCGGCTGCCATCCCCGGTCAAAAAGACGTCGAGATAGCGATCGGCTTGCGCGGCGTCTCCCACCATGGCGTGCGCCTCGCGCAGCCGTTTCGCCTGATCCTGATCGGAGGAGCTGCCGGTCGCAAACACCGCAGTTGCGGAAAGCCATTGCGCGCGCGGTAGGTTCGGCCCATCGACGATCTCGCGCTCGACATCCTCGACGAGCTCGGCTGGATCGACACCGAGCGCATCGGCAACATCCCGGATCGTCTGCTCGATGCCGCGGTCCTCGGTCCGGAGCATGACGTGATCGCGGCTGAGACAGGCCTGGTTGACGACGTCCCGCAGCGTCGAATCAGCGGCCGCGCCCATGGCGTATCGCAGCGCTCGCCCGGCCGGACTGTCCGGATTTTGCGAAGCATCAAGCATGATACTGATGCTCGCGCGCTCCATTATCTCGGTCTGGTCGCGCTCGTCGAGCACGGTGAAGCGCGCCGGCACCTGCGCCTCGAACGGAAACTGTTGCAACAGCCGCGTGCACAGCGCGTGGATGGTCTGTACCTTCAGGCCGCCCGGCGTTTCCAGCGCGGATGCAAACAGTTTGCGCGCCCGTTCTCGCCATTTCACGTCAGGCTGCGCGATACCGACGCCGCGCAGCGCTGCGTCCAGCGCCTCGTCGTCGAGCGTGACCCAGTGACCCAGCGTTGAGAACACCCGCTCCGCCATGTTCGCGGCGGCGGCCTTGGTGAAGGTGATGCAAAGGATGCGCGCCGGGGGAACGTCGTTGAGCAACAGCCGGATCACGCGCTGCACCAGCACGTGAGTCTTGCCCGATCCGGCGTTGGCGGACACGAACACCGAGGTTGCCGGATCGGACGCACGCTGTTGGCGCGCGCTGGCGTCGGGATGAACGGGGCGGGACGCCTTCACCATTCCTCTAACCCCAGCCCGCCCGCCGCCGACCATTCCTTGACCCGTGCGAGATCGTCATAGGCACCGTAGCGTGTTTTCCACATCGGCAGGTCGAGCGATGCATAGCCCTGTTGCTCGTCGTCGAAAGCACGAATCAGCGCGGTGAGTTCTTGAAGAGCGCGATCGGCGGCCTGATCCGGCGATTGTTTGTCGGTCTTGCTGTTGTTGAGATCGATCTGACGTGGCTCGCCGGGTGGGTTGTTGCCGCTAAGCCGGACATACACCAGCTCGCTGACCGATGCGCCCGGGGGAATGCCCGCGAAGCCGCCCTTGCGCAGGATCGCGGATTCCAGCGTAAGCTGTGGCGACAAAGCGAGCCGCACCTGCTTGTTGCTCGGTGGGCTGCCGGTCTTGTAGTCGAGAACGGCAAAGCGGCCGTCGATGAGATGCTCGATGCGGTCGGCGCGCGCCGACAGAATAAAGTTGCGATCACCGTCGATCGGGATCTCGATCTTGCCGCTAACCTCGGCGTCGATCTTGACCAGTTGCGTCCGTCGCGACGCTTCCCATTCCGCGAACCACGCCGCGATGCGCTGGAAGCGTGGCCACCACAGCGCGCGCGCCTCTGGCCGCTGCATGAGCGGCGCGAAACGGCTTTCGCCGATGGCGCGCAACACGTCCTGTGGATCGTCGGGCAGGTTTGCCGGATGCAGCTTTGTGAAATCGCCGAGCGCGTCATGAATCGCCGAGCCGCGGTCCGCCGCCGACAGCGGCATGTCAACGGTATCGAGCGGCAGGAGCTTCAGAATGTATTTGGCATAGATGGTGTAGGGATCGCGCAGCCAGTCCTCGATCGCGGTCACGGACAAGTGCGTCGGCCGCGCCGTACGCGGCGGCTTTGGTTCGGGCTTCGCGACCGGTGTGACCTCGTCGGGCCGATCGAGTGCTTCCGCATATTGAATGTATCGCGCTCCCGCCTGTTTCGCAGCCGTCCAGCGTGTCGTGCCGGCGACGGCTTCGAGCCGATGCAGGAAACGGGATGCAACTGCCGGCGCGCCTCCGGCCTTGGCAGCATGGCTGAGGATGATATCCTCGGCACCGAGAAGCTGAGTGAAATCGTGCGCGGAAAGTCCGATGCGCCGTTCCGGAAGATCGAGCCCGAGTTCGTGTCGCATCGGCCGGCTGAGCCAGGGATCGGTCGGCGGCGCGGGCGGCCATACGCTCTCATTGAGCCCGCCGAGAATGACGCGGTCGCATTGGGTGAGGCGCGCTTCCAGCGGCCCGTAGATACGCAGGCTTGCCGTCGCGGTCTGCGGCCGGCGCACGACGCGGTCGTCGAACGCGGCCTCGAACGTTTCCGGATAGTCCGCGATCTTGACCGTCAAACCGCTGCGGTCGCCTGCCTCGCGCAAATCGCCGAACGCCTCGGCGAGCGCAGAGCCGGAGTGGTTGTCGTATGCGACGGCAACGCCTTGATCGTCATGCGACAGCGCGTCGATTGCCTCTCGATGCTGTTCGGCGAGGACGGTGAAGTCCGCCGATCGCGATGTTCCGTCGCTTTCGAGCGGCGTGAGTGCGTTCTGCAAGGCCGCGATCAGGTCGCGGGCTTCGTCAAGATGATGCGGTTTCAGCGCGGCGCGGGGCTCGCTGCGATGCAGAGAAGAATTCTCGCCGCGATCGAGCTTGTCGCGTTCGCCGCAGAATTGCGCAAACTCATCCGCGAGTCCCTTGCTGCCCGGCGGCGGCCGGGTGCCGCGCAGGATCGCGAGCTCCAGTGTCGTGATCGCGCGCGCCCATCCTCCAGCGGAGCGACCGAGCCGGCACAGCGGATGCTTCAGCAGGGCCAGCAGGGTCGGCGGCTCCAGACCGTTGCACGCCGTTTCGGCGACCAACCGTGCGAAGATTCCCGTAGATGTGTCCATCAGCCGGTCGCCGCCCGAATCGTCAAAGGCGAGATTCCAGCGGCCGAGCGCCGCCATCACACGGCGCGCCAACGCTCGGTCGAAAGTCACAAGCGCCGCGGTCTTATTCAGGTCGTGAGCCTCGCGCATGGCAACGGCGATGCTGAGCGCTTCCATTTCCGGATTGGCGGCCGAGATTACGGCGAGGCTTTGCAGTCCGGCCGCGATTTTCTCGGCGACCTCGGGCTCGGCAAGCCGGGTGTGCCATTGCGCGGTCGCCTCCGCCGGCCGCATTGCCTCGGACGCCAGCATCTCGCGTCCGTATGGCGCAGGGGTGCCGAGCGCTCTCACGTCGCGTCGCGCGATGCCGAACCGCGCGAGCAGGCCGTGCAGCGCGAACTGGGGATGACCGGCGGCGGGCGGCGTGATGAATGCGCCGCTTTTATCCTTGCGGCCGCCAATCAGTTGCCATGCGTCTTCATCGAGGTCGGTATCGAGTCCCGGCAGCACGACGGCGCCCTGCGGCAGAGTGGCGATAATATGCAGCAGTTTTGCAGTCGATGGCATCGAGCCGGTGGAGCCGGCCGCGATCACTGGTCCCGCATGATGGGCGAGGAGACGCGCGGCTTCGGCTTCGATCAGGCGATCGCGACGCGCGATCGGTTCGATCCGCCCGTTTTCCTGAAGGTGAGCCGGCCAGTAGTCCCGCGCGATCTTCAGGAAATCGAGCGTGAGCTGCCAATAGCGGTCGAGCGCCTCGGGCACGAGCCCGTCGAGCGCACGCCAGTCCACGCCGCGCGTCGCCATGTCATCCATCAGTCGCGCGAGATCCTCGGCAAGCGTCAGCGTCGAGGCCGGGCCGCCGAGAACCAGCGGCGCCTGCGCCGGCTCACCGGGTTTCAGCCGATTCGCCCATGCATTGATAAGCTGCGCGAGCGCGAGGCGGCGCGCGAGCCCGTCGAGCGCCGGCGGCAATTCGAGCGTCTCCGGCGACAGCGAGACTGCCTGCGCGAAAGCCAGTTCGTCCTCATCGATTCCGCCGAGCGCGACGATGCGCGGCAGGATCACGGCGTCGACATCCAGTACGTCGAGGAAGATATCGCGCGCCATGCGGCCGGCGCGGCGGGTCGGCAGGTAGAGCGTGGCCTCGGCAAGTCGTTCGGGCTGCGCGCGCGGACGGAATCCCTCGATCAGTTCGCCGTCGACCAGTGCGGTGATGACGGTATGTAGAAACGGTGCCGATGCGGGGACGTTGCGGACGCGCATGAGGAATCCTGATTCGAGATCAGGCATATCATGACATGAGCGGGAGAGGAGCGGCGACCGGTTGAAAGGCAGGCGTCAGATGACGCCCGCGAGGACCGCTTTCTCGGCCTCCTGGACGGCATCGGGTGTTCCGACATGCATCCAGAGGCCGTCGAGCCGCAGTCCGAACAGCCGGTCCCGCTCATTGGCGAGATCGAACACCTTCGTCAGCGGAAACTCGCTTAGGGGCGTGCCGGCGAACAACGCGGGCGACATAATGGCGGCGCCGGCATAGACAAACGGCACGACCTGATTTTCTTTCCGCCTGCGAAGCGTTCCGTTGGAGAGCATAGCGTAATCGCCGCTGCCACTGTAGCCGATGCTGTTCGCGGTCGGCGCCATCAGCAGCAGAATGTCCATGCGCGCGGGATCGAAGGCCTCGGTCAACCGTATCAGGTTGGAACGCGCGCCGTCGATCCACATCGTATCGGCATTGAGATGGAAGAACGGCGCCTCGCCGAGCAGCGGCAGGGCCTTGACCACGGCGCCTCCGGTGCCCAGCACCTCATTGCGCTCGTCGGAGATAACGATCCGCGGCCTGATGCGGTGCGCGACATGATCGATGATCTGATCGGGAAGATAGCGCACGTTAACGACCGCTTCTTCGACGCTGGTCTCCGCCAACTTGTCCAGCACGTGATCGAGCAGCGGCTTGCCGGCCACTGGCACCATGGGCTTGGGCATCCGCTCGGTCAGCGGCCGCATGCGCAGGCCGAGGCCCGCGGCGAGCACCATGGCTTTGGTAGGAGTAACTGGCATGTCTTAGCTCACGCACATCGTCGATTCAGCGAACTATAGCGGTTTCGAGCGAAGTGAATACCCGGTTCGCGTGAAGAAAACGCGTCAAATCAGAGTCATAGGGCCACGCTTCTGATTCCATCAAAAGCGTATCACGTCGCGTTGCGAATCGCACTGATAACTCCGGTGATATGCGCCCGAGATGATGACGCGCCCATGATAGCGGAGGGGCTGCCGGATTGGATGGTGGGATGCGGGCGGAAACCGCACCGCGCTTGTCTTCATTCGCTCCAGGATCAGGTGTCCGCCGTGACGCTGTTTTGCCGACCTGTCTTTTTCTTTTTGTCGCTCTGCTTCAGGAAATTGACGCCAACCTGGTCGCCATTGACCCAAGCCAGTTCGCAGCGGCGATAGGCGAGGCCCGTGGATGACAGCAGCAGAAAAAACTCCTTGAGATGCAGGCCTTCGATGGAGCCTTCGATAGTCAGCTTGGCGCCGATTTCCGATACGTCCTCGATGGTGCAGTCGCGGCGCCAGGTGCCGTCGATGCCCATCATGCGCGCGCTGTAACCGCGCTCGAAGGTGACGCGCTCGCCTTTGCGCCGTTCTACACCCATGATGTGCTCCGCCTTGGAATGACGACTCTGCCGCGATCCGCAGGATAGATCCAGGCTCCGAAGCTACGGTGCTACTTCTAAAAAGGCGTAAAATAAAACGGTTCAACCCGCCGGAGGCGGAACGTGATTCTGATACCACTCTTGGGCCGTTGATAACGCCGGGTGAGCCAGCGAGCGGGTGAGATAGGTCCAGATCCGGGGTTGATGTCGCAGATAGTGCGGTTTGCCATCGCGCCGATTGAGTCGCGCGAACGTGCCGAGCAGCCGCGTGTTGCGTTGTGCCGATATGATGGCATACAGCTCGGCGAAACCGGCGGGATCGAACCGCGCTTCCGATTCCAGCCGCGCCTTCA
Source organism: Nitrobacter sp. CN101 (assembly GCF_055390255.1). Lineage (NCBI taxonomy): Bacteria > Pseudomonadati > Pseudomonadota > Alphaproteobacteria > Hyphomicrobiales > Nitrobacteraceae > Nitrobacter > Nitrobacter sp. CN101. The sequence continues at coordinate 210,998 of NZ_AP038833.1, read as the reverse complement.
CGTAGCGGGTAAGCAACGTGAGTTCGATCGATTCGGGAACGTCCACCCGCGCATCCTGCAAAAGCGAGACCAGATCGTAGGCGGCGGGACCGAGCACGGTGTCCTGAAAGTCGATGATGCCGACCTTTCGGATATCTCGCTGTTGCTCCAACCAGATTAAATTGGGCGAGTGGAAATCACGCAACACCCAGGTTCTGGACGCAGCACTCGGCTTCGCCAGCAATGCGCGCCAGATTGTCGTGAACTCCGCGCGCAGGTCTTCGCTCGGTTCAATGCCGCGGTCGATCAGATACCAGTCCAGCATCAGGCCGACCTCGACCAGCATCGCTTCGGTATCGAACACCGGAATGGTGTAGGCGATGTTCGCCGCCACCGGAAGCGTGTCGGGCAGTGTCTGACAATGCAGCGCGGCCAGTAGATCTGTAGCCGTTTGATAACGCTCGACGATCGGCGTCGGCGGCGTGCCTTCGACAAAGCTGGCGCTGCCGAAATCTTCGGTAATCAGGAATCCCGACTCCAGATCGGCATGATGGATCACCGGCGCGGAGAAGCCATGGTCGCGCAGGCCGCGGGCAATCGCGACGAAGGGCTTGATGTCTTCGGCAAGATGCACCGCCGCGCTGTAGGATTTGCCGTCGTGGATCGCCGGTCCGTCGGGTCGCCGTGGCGCGTTCATCAGGATGAAACTGCCATCGCTGGAGATTATCCGGGCGTATGAGCGCGTCGAAGCGTCTCCGGGCAAGCGGCGCCGCTCCGCATCCAAGCACCCGGCATCGTCGAGGAATCGGCGCAGCGCGGCAAGCCGCGCAACCTGAGAGGCGGCTTTGCCATATCCGGTGATTTCGGCAGCGCGCGCGGCTGATCCGAGTGCCGGACTGTGGCTGATGGCGATGTCGATCCGATCAGCAGGCAGGCCACCGGCTGCGCGGTCTGGCCATTCGATCAGGACCAACGTGTCTTCGGGCAGCGGCGCGAGGCCAATCTCCTCAAGTTCATCGGGGCCACTGATGCGATAGAGGTCGGCGTGGAGCAGCGGACAGGGCGGCAGATCGTAGTGTTGCGCCAGCGTGAAGGTCGGGCTCGGCACCTCGATCGTGTCGTCGCCCGCGAGATACCGGATCATGGCGCGGGCGGCGGAGGTCTTGCCTGCGCCGAGATCGCCGGACAGCGTGATGACGTCCCCGGGACCGATCAGGAGCGCGAGGTCGGCCATGAGATGCGCGGTCGCAGTCTCGTTGAGGAGCGCGGTCGCGAATCTCGACGGGCCACTCATTCGGCGGCGTTTCGGTGGGCGGTTTGGTCAAGCGGAAAATCACACACGACCCGGGTGCCGCTCTTGGTGGTGGAATCGAAATGCACGCGCCCACCATGGAGCTCCACGAAGGAGCGCACCAGCGAGAGGCCCAGACCGGGGCCGCGATGGCGCGATCCGTTCGCGTGGCTTTCGAACCAGTCGAATACCTTGTCCTTGACGTCGGGCGAAATGCCGGGACCTTCGTCCATCACGGCAAATCTCACGTTGTGCTCGGCGCGCCGGGCGCTCACCGTGATCACGGCGTCCGACGGCGAGAAATTGGCGGCATTGGCAAGCAGATTATAGAGAACCTGAACGATGCGGCGCTCGTCGCCGATGAAGTTGCCGATGTCCGGATCGACATCGACATTCAGCATGATTCGATCGCGGGTCAGGCGGTCCTGAATCCCTTCCGCCGCCGCCGCGATGGTCTTGCGGACATCGACCGGCCCGAGCTCAAGCGTCATGGCGCCGGCGTCGATGGTGGCGAGGTCGAGGATGTTGTTGGTCAACGCCAGCAGCGCGTCGGTCGACGAGGTGATGTAGTTGACATACTCGGCCTGCTTCTCGGTGAGCGGCCCCGTGCCGGGATCGTTCATCAGATGCGCGAAGCCGATGATGGTCGTCAGGGGCGAGCGAAGTTCGTACGAGACGTGATGGACGAAATCGATTTTCATCTGATCGGCGGTCTCGAGCGCATCGTTGCGCTCGCGCAGCGCGCGTTCCACGTTCTCGCTATCTGTGATGTCATGGAAGGTCAGCATGGTGGCGCCGTCGGGAAGCGGCATGGTCATGCAGTCCAGGATGCTACCGTCCTTGCGCTCGAGCTTGAGCGGCACTGAGGTGCGATTGTCGATGCCGGTGACCGCCCTGCGGATCGTCTGCCAGGCGTCATTGTCGTCGAATAACGGTTTGCACCACGCCTCGACCGTATCGATATGCGGCTGCTGCGAGAGGGCCTCGGGCGAAAGCTTCCACATCCGCGCAAAGGCCGGATTGAAAAGTTGCGCGCGTCCGTTACTGCCGAATACCGCGACTGCTTCGGTCAGGCTGTCGAGGGTCTCGCGCTGCACGGTGATGAGCCGGTCATATCGCCGAGCCAGATTCAGGCTTTCCGTGACATCGTCAAACAGGTAGGTGACACCGCCCTCCGGATTCGGCGTGGTGACGATGCTGAGTGCGCGCCCGTCCGGCAGATACCACACGTCCTTGACGGCCTCGTTGGCGCGATAGGCTTCATGCAGGCGTGCTTTCCATGCACGGAAGTCCGGCTGTTCCGGCAATCGGCGCGCCGCGCGCAGGCGATCGAGCACGCTGGAGTCGTCGGGATGCCCATCGAGAAAGGGGCGGTCGAGATCCCACAGTCGGCGGTAGGAGTCGTTGTAGAAAGCGAGCCGCCGCTGCCCGTCGAACACGGCGACGCCGGATGACAATTGGTCGAGGGTTCGGCGATGTGCATCCGCCATCCGCGTCAGCGCCTGCCTTAGCTCCGTAGCCTCGCTGACGTCGAGCGCGACGCTGGCGCTCCCGCCGGTGGTCCGCAGTGCGTGGATGTCGTGCATGCGCCGCTCGCCGCCGATGACGATCTGCAACCGCGCGGTAAAAGTGGCATGATCGTTCAGCGCCCGCGCCATCGCGATACGGTCCTCGCTGTCGAGCAGTTCGAGATTGCGCTGGATGGCGTCGGTTGCGTCGGCGGCTTCGGTGGCGCGCGCATAGGCCGCGTTGGCGAAGGAGATATTGCCGTCTTCGCCTCTAGCCCAGAGCGGCCATGGCGCTGCGGCTGCGAAGGCCCGCAGCATCTCTGTTTCTGCCAGGAGATTGTTATGACGCAGCGTCATCTCGGCGAGGTCGCGCCGCAAACCGCCAAGATCGCGGATACGCACGATGGCCTGGCCGCCGATGGCGCGGCCCATCGCTTCTACGGTGCGTCCGGCTGACGTGACCAGATTGAGCAGAAAGCCTTCTCCGGCATTGCGCAGCGCATCGACCGCGTGATCCATCTGCAACGCCGGCTCAGGCAGCAGCCAGGTTCCGAACGCCAAAACCCGCAAGGGCTGTTTTGGCTCCTGCGGTAACAGCAGCGCGGTATCGCCGCTGACCTGGGGACGGTCCTCGCCCGCGCCCCACGAAATCAAAATCTGCGGTTCCACGAATAGAAGGGCGCGAAAGCGGTCGGCCTCCGATTGAAGTTCGCGGATTTCGGCGCGCAGCCGCTGTTCGTTCGCGGCGGCGCGGATGCGCGTGCGCATCAGCAGGATAGCGGCGACCACCGAGAAACTCAGCACACCGAGCGCCATCGCCAGCGCAGTCAAATCCTGCCGACTGAGATTCATGAAAGTCTGGAGCAGCCGTTCGGCCAGCGCTGGTTCGGCTGCCCAAGCGGGCGATATGTCAATGAGGCTGACAGCGCCGGCACCGGCGATGCCGCCCGGCACCAGCGAGGTGCATGACAGTAAGGTCCGACGCATCACGCCGATTACGCCTGACATCTTTGCCCCAAAACCGCACGACGATGTTCGACCGGCAGACCGTTCGCCGTTCACGAATCGACCACCATTATGCTTAAGCGGACTCGGGGGGTAAGAGTCCAGACCGTGAACGGGAACCCGGCGATGGAAAAATGGGCGGCCGCGACATTTTCGAAACTATTTTTCTTAAAGACGCGGGGCAGGGGCTAGAGCGGGATGATGGTTGATTGAATCGTCATGCCCGGTTTTATGCCGGACATCCCGTCTTGACATATGAATCCCACCAAAGACGTGGATGGCCGTCATCCTGGCGCCCGGTTCCTCCCGACGGTGGCCGAAACTGCGTCGCGTCGCCGCGCGCTTCTTCCCGCGCGCAAGAGGAGAAGCCGTCATGTCACGATTAGCAATCGCGTTTGTATTGGCACTGGCCGCGACCGCGGCCAACGCGCAAGATACCAAGTCTGGACAATCGCACACGCCGGCCGTTAGCAGCGCGGATGGGACACGGCCGTTCCTATTTGATGGACGGATGCCGGGTGATGGCGTCCGGCGGGGAACGCCCGCCGAAGATCGTCACCCCAACGCTGGCGTCATCGTGGTGCTGCCAAAGCAAACGAGCCCGCGCTCGAACGATGAGTCCGCGCATCCGTGAAGCTAGCGTCCGGTCGAACCGAATCCATCGCCGCCGCGGGTCGTTGCCGACAACGACACAGCGCGCGCGAGTTCGACGCGGGTCACTGGCGCCACGATCATCTGCGCGATGCGCTCGCCGCGGCGGATGGTGAATGATGCCGTTCCGAGGTTAACGAGGAGGACGTTGATCTCGCCCCGATAATCGGCGTCCACGGTGCCGGGCGAATTCAACACGGTAACCCCGTGCTTGGCAGCGAGGCCGGAGCGCGGCCGCACCTGCGCCTCGAATCCGTCGGGCAATGCGATGATCAGCCCGGTCGGAACCATCGCATGCTGTCCGGCGACGAGAACCAGCGGCGCCTGTTCGGGAATCGCAGCGACGAGATCAAGGCCGGCCGCCTGGCTGCTTTGGTAGCAAGGCAGCGGAAGACCCTCGGCATGAGGCAGTTGCACGACCTCAACCTTGATAGGGCTGCTCACTTCGACGAAGCCGTCACGGTTGAGACGATGCGTTCGATCAGCATTGCGGCCACCTCTTCCTTGGTCATGACGGTGAAGGACTCGGTCTTGATCTCGCCGTCTTCGCCGCGCGTCAACAGATGTACCGTGTTTCGGTCGCCGCCCATTACGCCGGTTCCGGGGGAGACATCGTTGGCGACGATCCAGTCGCAGCCTTTGCGTGCGAATTTTGCCTTGGCATTCTCGATGAGATGTTCGGTTTCGGCGGCGAAGCCGATCACCAGCGGCGGGCGTTTGTCGCGCAGGTTTGAGATGGTTGCGAGGATGTCCGGGTTCTCTGTCAGTTGCAGCGGCGGAATCCCGGCCGTGGTCTTCTTCAATTTCTGCACGCCTTCGTGCGCGACGCGCCAGTCGGCAACCGCAGCCGAGAAAATCGCGATGTCGGTGGGCAGCGCGGCTTCCACAGCCGCCAGCATCTCCCGCGCGGATTCGACATGCTCCACGGTGACGCCGGCGGGGTCATCGAGGTCGACCGGACCGGAAATCAGCGCCACCTCAGCTCCAGCTGCCTGCGCCGCCGCTGCAATGGCAAAGCCTTGCTTGCCCGAGGAGCGGTTGGCGATATAGCGCACGGGATCGATCGGCTCGAGGGTCGGTCCGGCAGTGATCAGGACTCGGCGGCCCTTCAATGGTTGCGCCTGCGGCGGCCTGAGAATCCGCTCGGCGGCGGTCGCGATCGTCACAGGCTCGGCCATGCGGCCGACGCCGGCCTCACCCGCTTCCGCCATCTCACCGGCCTCAGGACCGATCATGGCGACGCCATCGCGCGCGAGCTGTGCCACGTTGCGACGTGTCGCCGGGTTGTTCCACATCAGCGGGTTCATCGCCGGCGCCAGCAAAATCGGCTTGTCGGCGGCGAGTAAAATGGCGCTTGCGAGATCGTCAGCGTGGCCGTGTGCCATCTTTGCCATCAGGTCGGCTGTTGCAGGCGCTACCACGATGAGGTCACAATCCCGCGCGAGCCGGATATGGCCCGCGTCGAATTCGCTCCCGGGATCGAACAGGTCAGTATAGCAACGCTCATCCGAAAGTGTTCCGGCGCTCAGCGGCGTGACGAATTGCTGCGCAGCATTTGTCATGACGCACCGCACAATAAAACCGCGCTCCTTCAATCGTCGGATCAGATCGAGCGACTTATAAGCGGCGATCCCGCCGCCAATGATCAGTGTTATTCTAAGTAAACTATTGAGATTGCGCCGTAAGTTCTGCGTGCGTGGGATTGCTGCGTTGCGGGATACATTGCTGGCGGTGGTGACCGTCGGCGCAGCGGGAGTTGCAGCCTCGCGCAGGATAACGCGGACCTCGTCCTCGACCGAACGGCCGTTGCTGGCGGCCCGCATCCGCAACCCGGCCTTGATGGCGTCGTCGAGCTTGCGGATGGTCAGGCTGGCCATGATAGTCCTGCGATCACTTATGACAGCAGTGATACCATCAGATTGATATCACTGCAATCAAGTCGATCAGTGCGCGGTCCAAAGCAGGCCCAAAAGCGCCGCGGCGATGACCCAGAGCGCCAGAATATTCCAGCGCTGACTGCGTTCTTCAGCCCGCTTGATCTCAGCAATGGTGTCAGGCCCCAATGTCAGCCCTTCGCGCGCCATCGCCTCGAACTGCTCGATGAGAGAGACCGTTCGCGAGGCGATCGCCGGCAACCCGCCGAACAGGCGGCCAAGCTCGCCGGCGCCGGCCATCGCGCCTTGCATCCGTCCGATCGGGCCGAGATTCTCCGTAATCCATTCGCGGACGACCGGATCGGCCACTGTCCAGATATCCAATTTAGGGTCGAAGCTGCGCGCCACCCCTTCGACCACCACCATGGTCTTCTGCAACAGGATCAGTTCGGGGCGCGTCTGCATGTCGAACAGGCCGGTGACCTCAAGCAGCAGCGTTAGCAGCTTGGCCATCGAGATTTCCTCGGCGGTGCGATTGTGGATCGGCTCCCCGATGGCGCGGATCGCTTGCGCGAAATTCTCCACCGAGTGATGACCCGGCACGTATCCGGCCTCGAAATGCACCTCGGCGACGCGGCGGTAGTCACGCGTGATAAAGCCGAGCAGAATTTCGGCAAGGAAACGCCGCTCTTTCAATCCCAGCCGTCCCATGATGCCGAAGTCGACCGCGACCAGCCGGCCCGAATCGTCGAGAAACAGGTTGCCCGGATGCATGTCCGCGTGAAAGAAGCCGTCGCGTAGCGCGTGGCGCAGAAAACTCTGGATCACCTTGCGGCCGAGCTCGGGCAGATCGGCTTTCGCTTGCGCAAGACGCGCATGATCGTTCAGCGCGATGCCGTCGATCCACTCCATCGTCAACACGTTGTGAGTGGTGCGGTCCCAGTCCACGTTGGGAACGCGAAAGTCCCGATCGTCGCGGGTGTTCTCCGCCATCTCCGACAGGGCGGCCGCTTCCAGCCGCAGGTCCATTTCCATCGCGACCGATCGCGACATGGTGTTGATGATTTCGATGAGGCGCAGGCGCCGTGCTTCGGCCGAATGCGCTTCGGCCTTGTTGGCGACGAAAAAAAAGTCCGAGAGGTCGCGTCGAAAGCGTGCGCCGACGTTGGGCCTCAACACCTTGACCGCAACCTGCTTTCGGACGCCGTTCTTCTCGACCTCGCCGCGATGGACCTGAGCGATCGAGGCTGCCGCCACCGGCGGTCCGAAACTTGCGAAAACCTGTGTCACGGGTCTTTCCAGTGACGCCGCGACCACCGCTTCAGCTTCCGCTTGTGAAAACGGCGGCAAGCGGTCCTGCAGGCTTTCCAGATCGCGAGCCATGGCGACGCCGATGACATCGGGGCGCGTGGCCAGGAATTGTCCAAGCTTGAGATAGGCTGGCCCGAGTCGCGTTAGCGCGCGCGTCAGCCGCGAGCCGGATTTCGCGCCGCGGCGCTCGACGAGGCGGGCCATGCGCAGCGCGAGCTGTCCGGGCGGCGGCACCAGCGAGGGATCGACGACGCCGAACACGCCTTCGCGCGCGAACACAAACGCGGCGCGTGCCAGCCGCGCGACGTGGGATAATGCGGAGATCACAAACGCCAGCCCGAGTGCAGTGCGACGATGCCGCCGGAGAGCGCCTGCCAGGTCACGCGGGCGAAGCCGGCGTCACGGATCATGTCGGCAAAGGCGTTCGGCTTCGGAAATTTGCGGATTGATTCGACCAGATACTGATAGGAGTCGGCGTCGCCTGTGACGGTGCGGCCGAGCGGCGGGATCACCTTGAAAGAGAACAGGTCGTAGATTTTGTCGAGTCCGGGCACATCGACCGTCGAGAATTCGAGACAGAGAAGCCGGCCGCCCGGCTTTAGCACCCGAAACGCTTCGCGCAGCGCGGCGTCGATGCGTGGCACGTTGCGGATGCCGAAAGCGATGGTGTAGGCGTCAAAACTGCGATCCGCGAACGCCAGCGATTCGGCGTTACCGTCGACAAACGACACCTGATGATCGAGATACGTCTTGATGGCGCGCTCCCGGCCGACCGCGAGCATATCCGGATTGATGTCGCAGACGGTGGCGCGAAATCCGTGGCCTGCGGCTTTGGCGGCCCGAAAGGCGATGTCCCCGGTGCCGCCTGCGACGTCGAGCAGCGAAAACGGCGCATCGCTGCGCGGCGGGTTCAGCGCCGTGATCATCACATCCTTCCAGACGCGGTGCAGTCCGCCGGACATCAGATCGTTCATCAGGTCGTAACGCTGCGCTACGCTGTGGAAGACGTCGTTCACCAGCGTCTGCTTGTCCGCCAGCGGGACGTCCCTGAAGCCGAAATGCGTCTGGTCCTCTCGATCCATGCCCGTTTTCTCCATGACCGAACCATAGCCTGCCATGCTGCGCTGCGCTACAAGCCAGGTCGATCTGAAGATGGATCGCCCTCGGAGAGTGGTTAACCGGCGACATCAAGAGGGAAGCGTCCATGTCTCCACAGTTTGCCAGAGTGACCCCCACCCTCCGGATGTTCGATGTCCACAAGGCGCGGGAGTTCTACCTCGATTTTCTCGGCTTCAAGGTCGATTTCGAACATCGGTTCGAGCCGGATCTGCCGCTCTACATGGGGATATCGCTGGGCTCGGCGGTGCTGCATCTCAGCGAACACCATGGAGGCTGCTCGCCCGGCGCACGGATCATCATCGAGACGACGGGGCTTGCGGATTATCAGGCTGGGCTGCTTGCCAAGCGTTACGGCTATGCCCGGCCGGGATTGGAGCGCCAGCCCTGGGGCGCTACCACCATGACGGTGACCGATCCGTTCTATAACTGCCTGGTCTTCAGCGAAGAAAACGAGACCCCGGCTTAGAACGCCGGAGAGCCCACGAAACGAGCGCAGCGGTGCCTGAACTTCCCGAGGTCGAAACCGTACGCCGCGGCTTGCAGCCAGCGATGGAGGGAGCGACCATCGTCCGCGCCGAGACCCGGCGCAAGGACCTGCGGTTTCCGTTCCAGACCGATTTCGTCGCCCGCCTGGAGGGCCAGGTCGTGACCGGGCTCGGGCGGCGGGCAAAGTACCTGCTGGCGGATCTCGCATCCGGCGACGTGCTGTTGATGCATCTCGGCATGTCCGGATCGTTTCGCGTGATCGATGCGGCTGGAGCCGCGGCTCCGGGCGATTTTCACCATCGGCGCAATGAGGGTCGCGCCCACGATCATGTGTGCTTTACGATGTCCTCCGGCGTCGAGATCGTGTTCAACGATCCGCGCCGTTTCGGGTACATGAAGGTTGTCGCACGCGAAGCGCTCGACGACGAGCCGCTACTGAGAGGACTCGGCCCGGAGCCGCTTGGGAATGAATTTGACGCGGCGATGCTGGCGCGTTCGTGCCGCGACAAGAAGACCAGCCTGAAGGCCGCGCTGCTCGATCAGCGCGTGGTCGCGGGGCTCGGCAACATCTATGTGTGCGAGGCGCTGTTTCGCGCGCGGCTTTCGCCGCGCCGTCTCGCCTCGACGCTTGCCCTGAAAACAGGCGCGCCGTCTGAGCGCGCCGAACGACTGGTCGCTGCCATTCACGACGTGCTCAATCAGGCGATCAAGGCGGGAGGCTCTTCGCTTCGCGATCATCGTCAGACCACCGGCGAACTCGGTTACTTCCAGCATTCGTTTCGGGTCTACGACCGCGAGGGCGACAAGTGCCGGACGCCGACATGCAAGGGCACGGTGAGGCGCTTCACCCAGAACGGACGCTCGACGTTCTGGTGTCCGGGTTGCCAGACGTAACCCGGTTCAGCCATCCGAGTGGATGTGCCGACTTATCTCCGTACGCAGATGACGCGAACCACGGCGGCTTCTGCATCAAGCGTTCCGTCGGACGTCACATCGTTTGCTTTCAGAAAATCGCGGACGGCTTCAACTGGAGCGAGTACGGCCTGTGCGGTCGTCGCCGCATCCGAAAGCCCGGCGATGTCCGCCGGCTTCAGGAGTGCAAGCCCTGCGAGCCTTCCGTTTGCATCGAGCGCCGCCGCGCCGGAAAAACCCAAGGCCGGCGCCGGCGTCAGCATCAATTCATCGCCGCCCTGCGTCACCGAGGCCTTGACGCGACTGACGGCGGAGCCGCCGCCCTGGTTTTGCGGATCGGTGATGCCGACCAGATCGACGCCGCCTTTTGCCGTATCGCGACCGAGCGCGATCGGATGCAATCCATGTGCGCCGTAGATGCGCAGCAGCGCGAGGCCGCGATCCTTGTCGTCGGCGATCCGGTCGGCATTGCCATGGCCCGCGACGACAATCGACCGGCATCCGTCGGTGGCGTCGCGTCCGGTGATGATCGCGCCGTCGCTGCTGACGGTCACGCCGCTTGCATATTCCACCATCTTGCGAAGCGTCGGACCGTTCGCCGGAAACGGGTCGAATGCGCTCGACATGGCGATCACCACCGGCTCCATGACGCCTTCAGTGGCCTGATCGTAGAGAATGGTCAGGATGCGCGCCTCGCTATCGCGGAGTTGGCCGCGCATGTAGAACTTCTTCAGACCTTGTGTGCCTGACAGCACGAAGACATCCGGTTTGACGGCGCTATAGTCGATCTTGCGACCGGCGGGCTGCTTGCGTTCGTGGTCGACAAGCCTTGCGGTTGTGAGGCCGGCTTCCTTGCGGCGCATGACGAAGATCTGGATCGTGCCGGTTGAAGAACTCCATTTCGTGCCTTCGCCCTCGCTCGATTGCTGCGGCACCAGCCTCGCCGGCAGGCCCAACCGAACGCCGATAGCGGCATCGGCGGCGATCTTCCAGCCGACATTCGCGCGCGCTTTCCGCGCCGCCGCGGCGAGAACGCCGCGTTCCTGCGGGTTAAGCACGCCGGTCTGCTTGCCGCCCTGATCGTTCTGGAATGCCTTGATCGCAGCGATGAGCCTGTCGCTGACCTCGCCATTGATGAGGCCGTTATAGTGGCTGGTCCATGCCAGGTCGGATTGAAGTGCCTGAAGCGTCGCGGGTGCCATCGCGCTCACGGTATCGGCCGGGGTTTGCGCCGGCGGGCGGGCGGCTGCCGGTTTGTTTTTCGCGCTTCCGGCAGTGCCGCCGGTTTGCGCCTGGGCATACATCGTGGTGGCCACGATCATCAATGCCGCGGCCATCGTCGCTCGCATGGCAGCTTTCGCCTCCGTTGAAACGGCGCTATTGAAACACATCTGCTTGGTCGGTAACAGCAGCCACTGAGGTTCTGGCCGCGTGCGGCGCTGGATCGAGACGAGAACGGCAGGACGATGCTGAGCGCCGACGAACTTGAACGCTATGCCCGCCACATCGTGATGCGCGAAGTCGGCGGCCCCGGCCAGAACGCGCTGCGCAATGCGCGCGTGCTGATGATTGGAGCCGGGGGTCTCGGCGCGCCGGCGCTGATGTATCTGGCGGCCGCGGGCGTGGGTACGCTCGGCGTCATCGATGACGATGTGGTGACGCTGTCGAATTTGCAGCGCCAGATCATTCACGCGACGCCGGATATCGGCAGTCCCAAGGTCGAGAGCGCCGCTGACAAAATCCGCGCGCTCAACCCGCACGTCGCATTCCACGCCCATCACATGCGGCTGGATGCGGCGAATGCGTTGTCACTGTTTGCAGACTACGACGTCGTCGCCGACGGCTCGGATAATTTCACCACGCGCTATCTGGTGGCCGATGCCTGTTATCTGGCGAAGAAGCCGCTGGTGACCGCCGCGCTCGGGGTGTTCGACGGCTCGCTGACGACGATCCGCGCGCACGAGACGAATGCCGATGGCGAGTTCAATCCGACGTACCGTTGCCTGTTCCCCGAACCGCCGCCGGAGGGCACGGTGCCGAGCTGCCAGCAAGCGGGCATTCTCGGCGCGCTGGCCGGCGTGCTCGGCTCGATGACGGCGTTGGAAGTGATCCGTGAGATCGTTGGATTCGGCGAGGGGCTGGTCGGGCGTTTATTGATGGTGGATGCGCGCGCGATGCGGTTCGAGACGCTGAATTACAGGCGCGATCCGTCGAATCCGCTCAACGGCGATCATCCGAGCATCAGGGATTTAAGCGCGTATCGCTAGAGCGTTTTCGAGCGAAGTGAAATTCGGTTCGCGTGAAGAAAACGCGTCAAATCAAATAGCTAGATTCTTTCACCGTTTCCGTGAAGCGGTGAAAGAATCTAGTCGCAGAGCTTCTTCCCTTCGTGCAATGGGAGAGGAAAAAGCAAGGCGCGCTGTCTCACAACGTGCTCGGCAACACGCGGTCCGGCGGCTTGTGCGCATCGAGGAAGGTGCGAATGTTGATGATGACCTTCTCGCCCATCTCGACGCGGCCCTCGATGGTGGCGGACCCCATATGCGGCAGCAGCACGACCTTGCCGGCCTTGGCGAGGCGGACCAGCCTGGGGTTGACGGCGGGTTCGTGCTCAAACACGTCGAGCGCCGCGCCGGCGATTTCGCCGGCCTCGATCAGTTTTGTCAGCGTGTCCTCGTCGATGACAGTGCCGCGCGCGGTGTTGACGATGTAGGCGTCCTTGCGGATCAGCTTGAGGCGGCGCGCCGACAAGAGGTGGAAGGTGGCCGGGGTGTGCGGACAGTTCACCGAGATGATGTCCATCCGTGCCAGCATCTGGTCGAGCGAATCCCAATAGGTCGCACCGAGTTCGTCGGCGATCTTCGGCGTCACGGGCTTGCGGTTATGGTAGTGGATTTGCAGGCCGAAGGCGTGGGCCCGGCGCGCCACGGCCTGACCGATGCGGCCCATGCCGATAATGCCGAGCCGCTTGCCGCCGAGCCGCCGGCCGAGCATCCATGTCGGCGACCAGCCCGGCCAGTCGCCGCCCGCGGTCAGCAGCGCGGCACCCTCAATGAAGCGGCGCGGGACTGCGAGAATCAGCGCCATGGTCATGTCGGCGGTGTCTTCGGTAAGAACGTTCGGCGTGTTGGTGACGGTGATGCCGAGCTCGTGCGCGGCGACAACATCGATATTATCGACGCCGTTGCCGAACTGCGCGATCAGCTTCAGCTTGCAGTCCGGCTGTTTCAGCACGGTCCCGTTAATATCGTCGGTCACCGTCGTGACCAGGATGTCGACGGTGCGGACGGCGTCCATGAGCTGTTCAGCCGTCATCGGCCGGTCGTCAAGATTGAGCCGCGCGTCAAAGAGTTCGCGCATTCGGGTCTCGACCGAGTCCGGCAGCTTGCGCGTGACGACAACCAGAGGCTTTTTCTTGATCGACATTTGATGCTCTCTAGTTTCCGATTTTCGAAATTCGTAGACCCCTGCGGCAACCTTTGATGAAACGTCGGAGTGACGCGGTGACACCACGCGTTCGAGTTCGGAAACTGCCTGTGTAAACCCACAATCCAAGCGAATCAGGTTCTGCGGACATACCGTTCAGTCCCTGTTAACCCACACGTTCGAAACTGCAGTCGCTGGCTGATATCGGCTGTCTCCCTGGTATCCCGGGTCCCTCGCATCTTCCGTGCACTTTCCCCGGTCATCCTGGGTTTGATCCTCTCTAGCAGAAGGTCGTGCCAAGGCAAGACGGGTCCGGAAGACGGGGCGGCCGGTTCGGGTGGTATGGTGGACGTCTCGGGGGCAGGTGATGATGGTGAAATGGCGCACTATTTCCATGGTGTTCGCAGCAGCGATGCTGTGTGCGGCCGGGGTCGAAACCACCGCCGCCGCCAAGGACTCCGCGCTATCCACCAGCGGGCTGCCGGTTCCGCGTTATGTGAGCCTGAAGTCCGACCACGTGAACGTCCGCGCCGGTCCGACCAAGGATAACGACGTCGCCTGGGTCTATACCAAGGCCGGCCTCCCCGTCGAAATCACTGCGGAATTCGAGAATTGGCGCCGCATCCGGGACTCCGAGGGAGCCGAGGGTTGGGTCTATCACTCGCTGCTGTCAGGCCGTCGCACCGCAGTCGTCACGATGAAGACGAAGAACGACTTCGCGCTGCTGTATGATCGCGCGGATGTTCAAGGCAATGTGGCGGCCCGCTTGCAGGCTGGCGTCGTGGCGCAGGTCAAACATTGCGCGTCGGGATGGTGCCATGTTGCGGGTGACGGCTTCGACGGCTGGATCGAGCAGCAGCGACTCTGGGGCGTCTATGCCGACGAGAAAATCAACTGATCGTCGTCCGGCCGCGTTCGCCGGAACGTTGGACTGAGCACCTCTCATAAAAACAAATGCCCGGCGCAAAGCCGGGCAGCAGAAACATCATTCGAAACTGCGAGTCGGATCAGCGCATCTTGCGCAGACGCACAACCATATCGATACGGCTAATCTCGTAACCTTCCGGCACGTTCGGCATCTTCGGCATCACGAGATGCGGATCTGGAATGTCGACGAGTTCGTGATTGTTCTCAAGATAGAAGTGGTGATGGGCGGTGACGTTGGTATCGAAATACGTCTTGGTGCCGTCGACACTGACCTGGCGCAGCAGTCCGGCGTCGGTTAACTGATTGAGCGTGTTGTAAACGGTGGCAAGCGAAACAGGAACCTTGGCGAGAGTCGCTTCTTCGTAAAGCATTTCCGCCGTAAGATGGCGCGCGCCCTTGCCGAACAACAGCCAGCCAAGCGCCATACGCTGCCGTGTCGGCCGCAGCCCGACTGATTGCAGCATTTCGTTGACATCGTGCCAAGGACAGCCGGTCAGAGTCGGCTGCCGCCCATGACCGACCGCCGATACATCATGTTCGTCCTCGGTCACAACTACGATGTTCTCGCTTGTACTCACGCCATGCATCCGAAAAACTCTTAATCCAACCGTCAACCGTTCCCCAAGGGAGCTCACTCTCACCTAACTATAGGAAAGAAGGTCCTTAGATGCAAGTTTTTCGCAACTAGAACGGCTCAAAACTCGTATTCGAGTTCCGCGCTTTTCAGCGGGCCTGACGCCGGCGGAGTAAAAATTATATATATTTATCAAAAAGTTACTGTTTTTGACCGGATCGCAAGTTGGGACGAAGGTTAGCGGTCCCCGTAACCGCCACCTTACGATTGGCTTGGCAGGTCAGGCGAATCGCACGGTTGCCCGCCTCTCTCGAATCATCGCCAGCATCACATATGATCGCCAGACGCTCACGCGAAACGGGCGCTCTTTGCCCCCTCCGGACCCTGTGTTAGAGAGCCACGATGGCCACTGATCGTTAGGATCAGTGTCCCGTCTCAGTTGAAAAAGCACACGTCTCGTGCGCCTTTCCAACCATCATTGCCCAACAGAGAGAAAGGCCACGCAGCATGCAGGACCGGCGCAGCAGCTATGATTACGAGGGTTTGCTGGCTTGCGGCCGGGGGGAGCTGTTCGGGCCGGGAAACGCCCAGTTGCCTTTGCCGCCGATGCTGATGTTCGATCGCATCACCGACATCACTGAAGATGGCGGGGAGTTTGGAAAAGGATTGATTCGCGCCGAACTCGACGTCAAACCCGACCTCTGGTTCTTCGGCTGCCATTTCAAGGGCGATCCGGTGATGCCCGGCTGCCTTGGCCTCGATGCGCTATGGCAGATGGTCGGATTTTTTCTGGGCTGGACGGGCGGTGAAGGCCGTGGACGTGCGCTCGGTATCGGCGACCTGAAGTTCTCCGGTCAGGTGCTGCCGCACATTCGCAAGGTCGTCTACAATGTCGACGTCAAGCGGGTGATGCGCTCGAAGCTCGTGCTCGGAATCGCGGACGGGTGGCTTTCCGCCGACGATGAGATTATCTACCGCGCGAAAGACCTGAAGGTCGGCCTGTTCAAGCAGGATGCAAAACCGGGGACGTGACGGCCGAGGTCGCCGGATGATGCAGGTTGGGTTTTTGACGAGGACGTTTCATGAGACAACATGACTTTGATGCGAGGCGATCATGAGGCGGGTGGTCGTCACGGGGATGGGCATTGTCTCGTCGATCGGAAACAATACTCAGGAAGTGCTGTCCAGTCTCTTCGAGGCCAAATCCGGCATCACGCGCGCGGAGAAGTATGCGGAGCTCGGTTTTCGCTCTCAGGTGCAGGGTGCGCCGACGCTGAATCCAGCCGACGTGATCGATCGTCGCGCGATGCGCTTCCTCGCCGAAGGCGCGGCATGGAATCACGTTGCGATGGAGCAGGCGATCCGCGATTCGGGTCTGGAGCCGAATGACATCTCCAACGAGCGAACCGGAATCATCATGGGTTCCGGTGGCCCGTCCGCTCGTACAATCGTGGAAGCGGCTGATATCACGCGGAGCAAAGGCCCCAAGCGCGTCGGTCCGTTCGCGGTGCCCAAGGCGATGTCATCCACCGCGTCGGCGACGCTCGCCACCTGGTTCAAGATCAAGGGGGTCAACTACACAATTTCATCGGCCTGCGCGACGTCCAACCACTGTATCGGCAACGCCTATGAGACCATTCAGATCGGCAAGCAGGACATCATTTTCGCCGGCGGTTGTGAGGAACTCGACTGGTCGCTCTCGGTGCTGTTCGACGCCATGGGCGCGATGTCCTCGAAATACAACGATACGCCGGCGACAGCCTCGCGTGCCTATGACGTCAGTCGCGACGGCTTCGTGATCGCCGGCGGCGCCGGTGTCGTGGTTCTGGAAGAACTCGAGCACGCGAAGGCCCGCGGCGCACGCATTTACGGCGAAGTCGTCGGCTATGGCGCCACGTCTGACGGCTACGACATGGTCGCGCCGTCGGGCGAGGGCGCCGAGCGCTGCATGAAAATGGCGATGTCGACGGTGAAAACGAAAGTCGACTACATCAACCCGCACGCGACCTCGACGCCAGCGGGGGATCCGCCGGAAATCGAGGCGATCCGCAAGGTGTTCGGCACGGGTGACAAGTGCCCACCGATTTCCGCTACCAAGTCGCTGACGGGACATTCGCTCGGCGCGACTGGCGTACAGGAAGCGATCTATTCGCTTCTGATGATGAACAACGGCTTCATTTGCGAAAGCGCCAACATCACCGAACTTGATCCGGTGTTCGCGGATATGCCGATTGTGCGTAAGCGTATCGACAACGCCAAAATTGGCACGGCGATGTCGAACTCGTTTGGTTTCGGCGGGACCAATGCCACGCTGGTGTTCAAACGACTAGATGCGTAATCGGTTTGAGCGGCGGCGCTGAAGATCTACGGCGTCGCGGCGATATCGATATTGTCAAGACCGGGCGTAGCGCGAAGCATGTCTTGCGCGGATGACCCGGCCATCCAAACCTTTTAACCTGTCCACGTCGCTAAGACGTGGATGCCCGGCACGGGGCCGGGCATGACGGAGTCTCGCATGACACACCTGATGCAAGGCAAGCGCGGCTTGATCATGGGGGTCGCCAACGACCACTCGATCGCCTGGGGTATCGCCAAGACACTGGCTGCGCACGGCGCGGAACTGGCCTTCACCTACCAGGGCGAGGCGCTGGCCAAGCGGGTCAGGCCGCTCGCCGAATCGGTTGGCAGCAAAATGGTGCTGCCGTGCGATGTCGAGGACATCGCCTCTGTCGACAAGGTGTTCGCCGATATCGGCAAGGCCTGGGGCAAAATGGATTTCCTGGTTCATGCCATCGCGTTCTCCGACAAGAGCGAACTGAATGGCCGTTACGCCGACACCACGCGCGAGAATTTTGCGCGCACCATGCTGATCTCGTGTTTCGCCTTCACCGAAGCCGCGAAACGCGCCGCTGCCCTGATGCCGGACGGTGGCAGCATGCTCACGCTGACCTATAACGGCGGCGACCGCGCGATGCCGAATTACAACGTGATGGGCGTCGCCAAGGCAGGGCTGGAAGCATCGGTGCGCTATCTGGCGGTCGATTTCGGCGGGCAGAACATCCGCGTCAATGCCATTTCGGCGGGTCCGATCCGCACGCTGGCCGGGGCCGGGATCGGCGATGCACGCTTCATGTTTGCGTTCCAGCAGAAGCATTCGCCGCGCGGACGTGGCGTCAGTCTCGATGAGCTTGGCGGCGCCGGGCTTTATTTGTTGTCGGATCTGTCCGGCGGGGTTACCGGCGAGATTCATTTCGTCGATTCCGGCTACAACATCATTGCGATGCCGCAGCCCGACGCGCTGCGCGGCGATGGCATGAGCAACGGCGCGTCGAACGATGCGGCGAAGTAGGGCTCTGAAGCGGCGCGTCAGTCGCGTCTTCGCTCACAAGCGGAAAAGCTGAATCATCCTGCCGCGATTTTCTCCGCACGTTGAAACGCCGGCCGCGCCATGCAGCGGTCGATGTAGCGATCGAAGGCTGGCCGCGATGGCACCATCTTGAACTGGCAGATCGCGAAGTTCAGTCCGGAGCCGATTACGATGTCGGCGGCGGAGAAGTCGTTGCCGAGAATCCACGGCCCCTTTTCCAGCGCCTTGTCGAGCACATCGAACACCTGAGTGGCGTTCCCCCACGCGGCCGTGCTCGACGGCACCTCGAGCTTGGTGAAAATTTGGATCAATGCCGGCTCGATGCAGCTCGGTCCAAAGAACAGCCATTGCAGATATTTTGCCCGGCGCGCATCGCCGAGCGGCGGAGCCAGCTTCGCATCCGGAAAACGCTCGGCGACATAGGCGCAGATCGCCGCCACCTCGGCGGTCGCAATGTCGCCGTCAGTCAGTGCGGGCACCTTGCCCATCGGATTGATGGCGAGAAATTCCGGCGCTTTCTGCGCGCCGGTCGAGATGTCGATCAAAACCCGCTCGTAGGGTTGTCCGGTTTCCTCCATAAGCCATAGCGTGGTGAACGAACGCGAGCGCGGCGACCAGTAGAGTTTCATCATCGAATAGTTATCCTCTTCTCCAGCGATCGTTTGGCCATTGGTGTGGCGGGCTGGATAGCCCCTTGTACGTGAACGGGATGGCCATATCGCGACACTGGAGCGGGATGAGGAAAAGTGTGCAGCGGTTTTCCGCCCGCATCCCGCTCTCAAATATCGAAATCGATGACGAAGCCCCTGCGATGAGATCACAGGGGCTTCGTATTGAACTTCATGTCGCGACAAGAATCGCCGCGCCGCGTGATCGCTGCGATCAGGGCTTCAGATCGAAGCGGTCGGCGTTCATCACCTTGGCCCATGCGGCGGCGAAGTCGTTCGCGAACTTCTCGCTGGAGTCGGCGCAGGCATAGACTTCTGCAAACGCGCGGAGCTGGGAGTGCGAGCCGAAGATCAGATCGACGCGGGTGCCGGTCCATTTCAGCGTATTGGTCCTGCGGTCGCGGCCTTCGAACACGCCATCCTGACCGGCAACCGGTTGCCACTCGGTATTCATGGTGAGCAGGTTGACAAAGAAGTCGTTCGTTAGCTTGCCCGGCTGGGTGGTGAAGACGCCGTGCCTGGAGTCGCCGGCATTGGCGCCGAGCACGCGCAGACCGCCGATCAGCACGGTCAGCTCGGGGCCCGTCAGCTTCAGCAATTGCGCGCGGTCCACCATCGCTTCCTCGGGCGCCATGAACTGCTGCTTCTTGCTGTTGGTGTAGTTGCGGAAGGCGTCGGCTCGCGGCTCGAGCGGAGCGAACGAGTCGACGTCGGTCTGGTCCTGCGATGCATCCATGCGTCCTGGGGTGAACGGCACCTTCACGTCGATGCCGGCATCCTTGGCCGCCTTCTCGACCGCAGCCGATCCGCCGAGCACGATCAGGTCGGCGAGCGAGATCTTTTTGCCGCCCGTCTGCGCGCCATTGAATTTGGTTTGGATCTCTTCGAGCTTCGCCAGCACTGCTTTTAGTTGGGCCGGCTGGTTGACCTCCCAGTTCTTCTGCGGAGCGAGGCGGATGCGCGCTCCATTGGCGCCGCCACGTTTGTCGGAGCCGCGGAAGGTCGAGGCCGAGGCCCAGGCGGTCGAAACCAGTTGCGCCACGGTGCAACCGGATGAGAGGATTTTCGCTTTTAGGTCGGCGATGTCGTTGTCGTTGACGACTTCGTGGTCCACGGCAGGAATCGGATCCTGCCAGATCAGCACCTCCTTCGGCACCAGCGGACCGAGATAACGCTGGCGCGGTCCCATGTCGCGATGGGTGAGCTTGTACCAGGCGCGAGCGAAGGCGTCCGCGAACTGCTCCGGGTTCTCGTGGAAGCGCTTTGAGATTTTCCCGTAGATGGGATCGAAGCGCAGCGAGAGGTCCGTGGTCAGCATGGTCGGCACGTGCTTCTTCGATCCGTCGAAGGCATCAGGCGTGATCGCGGGCGCGTCTTTCGCCTGCCATTGATGAGCGCCAGCCGGGCTCTTGGTCAGCTCCCATTCGTATTTGAACAGCGTATCGAAGAAGTTGTTGTCCCACTTCGTCGGCGTCTGCGTCCAGGTGACTTCCAGGCCACTGCCGATTGAATCGGCGCCTTTGCCTGAGCCGAATTTGCTTTTCCAGCCGAGGCCCTGATCCTCGATCGCGGCCGATTCCGGTGCCGGGCCGACCAGCGATGCATCGCCTGCGCCATGGGTCTTGCCGAAGGTGTGGCCGCCTGCGATGAGCGCGACGGTCTCCTCGTCGTTCATCGCCATGCGGAAGAAGGTTTCGCGGATGTCCTTGGCGGCTGCGATCGGGTCTGGCTTGCCGTTCGGTCCTTCCGGATTGACGTAGATCAGGCCCATCTGCACGGCGCCGAGCGGCTCGGCAAGCTCGCGTTCGCCGCTGTAGCGCTCGTCGCCCAGCCACGTTCCTTCCGGACCCCAGAACAGTTCTTGCGGCTCCCATTCATCGGCACGGCCACCGGCAAACCCAAAGGTCTTGAAGCCCATCGATTCCAGCGCGGCGTTGCCGGCGAGAACGTAGAGATCGGCCCAGGAAATCTTGCGGCCGTACTTCTGCTTGATCGGCCACAACAGACGTCGCGCGCGGTCGAGCAACACGTTATCCGGCCACGAGTTGAGCGGCGCGAAACGCTGCTGACCGCCACCGGCGCCGCCGCGGCCATCGGTGATGCGGTATGTTCCCGCGCTATGCCATGCCAGGCGGAGCATCAGCCCGCCGTAATGGCCGAAATCGGCCGGCCACCAATCTTGGGAGTCGGTCATCAGTGCTTTCAAGTCGTTGATGACGGCGCTCAGGTCGAGGCTGGCGAACTCCTTGGCGTAGTCGAAGTCCCTGCCCATCGGGTCGGACAGGTTCGATTTCTGATGAAGAACCTGAACGTCCAGTTGCTCCGGCCACCAGTCACGATTGCTGTGTCCGCGACCGCCTGCGAAAGGGCACTTGCCCGCGCCTTTGTCATTGGTCTTTGCGTCCATGATTGTCTCCGATGCTGTGCTGTCGTGTTGCCGATGGCCGCCTTGGCAACCCAGAAGCCGCGGTCACCCGATGGAGGCGTCAACGCGGAACCATGCTTGTCCGTTCGGGTGCGCCGGCGCTGATGGTGACAAAGGTTAGACCCGACGGTGCCGCAGTCCTCCGGCAACACGAGGATGAGCGCAGTTTGGGAGAAGTTTTTGATAAGGTCCAGTCGATTTGCCTTCACACCGTGATAAGCTAATCTGATCGGAAATGGTCACGCTCAGACAGCTCCGCTACCTTGCCGCGCTCGCGCGCCACTGTCATTTCGGACGCGCCGCGGAGGCCTGCGCCATCACCCAGCCGGCGCTGTCGATGCAGATTCGGGAGTTGGAACAGTTCCTTGGCGTCACGCTGGTGGAACGGCGTCCCGGCGAGGTGTTGCTGACCGAGCTCGGCCGGGAGATTTCCCGCCGTGCGGAGGACGTGCTGGCGTCAGCGCGCGATCTCGTCGATTTCGCCCGCCATCGTGCAAGCCCTCTGACGGGACGCTTGACGCTTGGCATCATCCCGTCGCTGGCGCCGTATCTGCTGCCGCATATCCTGCCCGCGCTGCAATCGAAGTTTCCCGAGTTGCAGCTTGAACTGCGGGAAACGCAGACGCGGCTGCTTGTCGAGGAGATCAAAGGTGGCGTGCTCGATGCCGCCATGCTGGCGCTGCCGCTCGGCGAGCCGGACATCGATACGCTCGAACTTTTCAACGACCTGTTCCTGCTGGCGGTGCCGGCAAGCGATCCGCGCACTTGCGAACGCCGCGTGGCGGCGCGCGACATCGATCAGTCGCGCCTGATCCTGCTCGAGGACGGCCATTGCCTGCGCGATCAGGCTCTGGCGTTCTGCGCCACGATCCCGCGTGGGCCGACGCCGGGCGCGACCGGCATGACATTCGGCGCCTCCAGCCTTGCCACGGTGATGCAGATGGTCGCTGGTGGTTATGGCGTGACGCTGATCCCGCAGATCGCCGCCGATGTCGAGGCGCGCGACAGCCGCGTGAAATTTCTACGGCTGGAAGAGCCGCAACCCGGCCGCAGCATCGGACTGGCCTTCCGCAAGACCTCTCCGCGCAAGGCTGATTTCGAGGCGTTGGGCGATGTGGTTAAGGATTGTGTTGCGACGAACGGCTCCTAACCCTGCCCTGCAAGCGGGAGAGGGAGCTGGCTGTATTCCGATGAAGCGTTTCCATCGAAAGAAGCGCTCTATGATTTTTCTGACGCGGTGTCATTACGCGAACCGGTGCCCACTTCGCCTGAAAACACATTAGTGGAACAAAAAAGGCGGCTCGAAAGCCGCCCTTTCGTAACTTTGGCTACGCCTGCCGACGCCTTACTCGCCTGCGGCCTCGCGTGCCGGCGCCTCGGCTTTCTGTTTGGCCTCGATATCTTCGCCGGTCTCTTGATCGACCACCTTCATCGACAGCCGAGTCTTGCCGCGATCGTCGAAGCCGAGCAGCTTGACCTTGACCTTGTCACCCTCCTTGACGACGTCGGAGGTTTTCTGCACGCGGCCAGCCGCGAGTTGGCTGATGTGGACGAGGCCGTCCTTGGCGCCGAAGAAGTTCACGAAGGCGCCGAACTCCATCACCTTGACCACGGTGCCCTCGTAGATCTGGCCGACCTCCGGATCGGAAGCGATCGACTTGATCCATTTGATCGCGGCCTTCATCGCTTCGCCGTCGTTCGAGGCCACCTTCACGGTGCCGTCGTCCTCGATGTTGACCTTGGCGCCGGTCTTTTCGACGATCTCGCGGATCACCTTGCCGCCGGTGCCGATCACTTCGCGGATCTTGTCGGTCGGAATCTTGAAGGTCTCGATGCGCGGCGCGTATTCGCCGAGCTCAGCGCGGGCGTTGGTCAGAGCTTTCGCCATCTCGCCGAGGATGTGGATGCGCCCGTCCTTGGCCTGACCGAGCGCGACCTTCATGATCTCCTCGGTGATCCCGGCGATCTTGATATCCATCTGCAGCGAGGTGATGCCGCTTTCGGTGCCTGCCACCTTGAAGTCCATGTCGCCGAGATGGTCCTCGTCGCCGAGAATGTCCGACAGCACCGCGTAGCGGCTACCTTCGAGAATGAGACCCATGGCGATGCCCGCTGTCGGCCGCTTCAAGGGAACGCCGGCATCCATCAGCGCCAGCGAGGCGCCGCAGACCGAGGCCATCGACGATGACCCGTTGGACTCGGTGATCTCGGAGACGACGCGGATGGTGTAGGGGAACTCGTGATGCGGCGGCAGCACCGGATGAATCGCGCGCCACGCCAGTTTGCCGTGACCAATCTCGCGGCGCTTGGTGCCGCCGAGGCGTCCGGTCTCGCCGACCGAATAGGGCGGGAAGTTGTAGTGCAGCAGAAAGGTTTCCTTGTACGTTCCCGACAACGCGTCGATGTACTGCTCGTCCTCGCCGGTGCCGAGCGTCGTCACGACCATCGCCTGGGTCTCACCGCGGGTGAACAGCGCTGAACCGTGGGCGCGCGGCAATACGCCGACTTCGGCGACGATGTTGCGCACGGTCTTGACGTCGCGGCCGTCGATACGCTTGCCGGTATCGAGAATGTTCCAGCGCACGATCTTGGCCTCGAGGTGCTTGAACACGCCGGCGATGCGAAGCTTGTCGTATTTCGTCTCCTGGCCCTCCGGGAAGTAATGCGCGATGACCTTGGCCTTGGCGGCGGCAACGGCATTCTGGCGCTGCTGCTTGTCGGCAATGGCGTAAGCTGGGCGCAGGTCGGCTTCGATCAGGCTGAGCATGTCTTTCTCGAGCGCGCTGTCGTCGGCCTGGCTGACTTCACGCGGCTCCTTCGCAGCCTTCTCGGCCAGCTCGATGATGGCGTTGATGACCGGCTGGAAGTGACGGTGGCCGAACATCACGGCACCGAGCATGATGTCTTCGCTCAGCTCCTTGGCTTCGGACTCAACCATCAGCACGGCGTCGGCGGTGCCGGCGACAACCAGTTCGAGCCGGGTATCAACCATTTCGTCCAGCGTCGGGTTGAGCACGTATTCGTCATTCATGAAGCCGACGCGCGCCGCGCCGATCGGCCCCTTGAACGGGGCGCCGGAAAGCGTCAACGCGGCGGACGCGGCCACCATTGCCAGGACGTCGGGATCGTTCTCCATGTCGTGCGACAGTACGGTGACGATGACCTGGGTCTCGTTGCGCCAGCCGTCGGCGAACAGCGGACGGATCGGGCGGTCGATCAGGCGGGAAACCAGCGTCTCTTTTTCGGTCGGCCGGCCTTCGCGCTTGAAGTAGCCTCCGGGAATGCGGCCCGCGGCGTAGGTCTTCTCCTGATAATCGACTGTGAGCGGAAGGAAATCGACGCCTTCGCGCGGCGCCTTGGCCGCGACGACGGTAGCGAGCACGACGGTCTCGCCGTAAGTGGCGATCACGGCGCCGTCGGCCTGACGGGCGATCTTGCCGGTTTCGAGTTTGAGCGGACGCCCGCCCCAGTCGATCTCGACTGAATGCTTGTTGAACATCTTGTTGTCTTTCATGGGTTCACGAAAGCACGGACGCCAGACGCAAAGACCATGCGCAAGATTGCGGGACGCTGGCCACAACGATCGTAGCTGTGTCAGCGTCCGGCGATCCTGCCATGGTCTTCAGGTCTTGAATGGCGTCCATCCTTCCGATGGTACGGGCATTTGACCCGTCATCGCCCAGCCGCCGGATTGCTGCTGGACACGCTCTTCTTGGGCGTGATCTGTTTGCAAAAAGCGCATTCCGTTTTTTGCAGGTCACACACATGGCGCGGACATTCAGTCCACGCATCAAGCGCGCAAGGATGCGCGCGGACTTTGCTCAACGACGGATATTGTGCTTCTCGAGCAGAGCCTTGTAACGCGCCTCGTCCTTCTTCTTGATGTAATCGAGAAGGGAACGACGCGTGGAGACGAGCTTCAGGAGACCACGACGGGAGTGATTGTCCTTGGTGTGGCTCTTGAAATGGTTCGTAAGGTTGGAGATGCGTTCCGACAGGATCGCGACCTGAACCTCCGGCGAACCGGTATCGCCCGACTTGCGGGCGCTGGACTTGATGATTTCCGCTTTGCGTTCGGCGGTCACCGACATCGTCAGCCTCTTTCGTTTTCGTTGCGGCCGGAACTGGCTGTCAGCCCGGTCAGGTTGAATACGCGCTTGGGGATGAGTTCGCCGTGCCCCAGTTCGGCGAGGGCCAGCAACCGGCCCGCCACCGTGACATAGACAACGCCGCTACTCTGGGGTGCATCCCGTCCGCGCAACAAAACGGCCTGGCCCCGATGGAGCCTTGCCGCATCAGCCCGAGTGACGGCCAGCGCCGGGATGTCGTCCAGCGCGGTCTCAACGGGCAGAAGAGCGTCCGCGAGGTTTCCCTCGCCGGACGCGGCTCTATTGCACAAAGCTTCCAATTCTTCCAGCGGAATCATGTCCGCCTCGCCGAACGGGCCGACAAGCGTCCGCCGTAGCGAGCTGATGTGGCCGTAACAGCCAAGAATCCGTCCCATGTCGCGGGCCAGCGCCCGCACATAGGTACCCTTGCCACACTCGGCCTCGAACGCGGACCGGCCATCATCGGTGTGTTCCACAACGGTCAGTTGGTGAATTTCGACCTGTCGCGGCTGCAAAGCGACGGTCTCGCCGTCGCGGGCGAGGTCATAGGCCCGTTCACCCTGGATCTTGATCGCGGAATATTGCGGCGGGGTCTGCTCGATCGTGCCGGTGAAGCGCGGCAGCAGCGCCCGGACCGCGTCCGCGTCGGGGCGGTTCGCGCTCGTCGCCGTAACCCGGCCCTCGCTGTCGTCGGTATCGCGCTCCTCGCCCCATTGCACCGTGAAGCGGTAGCGCTTGCGGCCGTCCATGACGAAAGGAACGGTTTTGGTGGCTTCGCCAAGCGCGATCGGCAGACCGCCCGAGGCCAGTGGATCGAGCGTGCCGGCGTGCCCGGCGCGTTTGGCCGAAAACAGCCGCTTCACAACCGCCACCGCGTGGGTCGATGTCATGCCGATGGGCTTGTCGAGAATCACCCAGCCATGCACGTCGCGCCTGTCGCGGCGCGGCTGGTTGTTCTGTTTCTTTCTTCCCTCTCCCGCTTGCGGGGTGGGGTGGCGAACCTCACTCGTGCGATGGGTCGCCGAGGAAAACTCCCCCACCCCAATCCGCTCGGAGCGAGTTCCGCTCTCCTCGGGCTCCGAGCGGGAGAGGGAGGTGTCCTCGTCATGTGGCGATGTGTCGGAAAAATTATTTCCGCGATCAGAATTATTTTTCTCGGGCCCGTCCGATTCGCCAATTGGCGAATCGAATGCGCCGTTTTGCGTCGTCATGATCGTCAGCTTTCGTCCGAATCCGGTGCGAGGTCTCTCTGCACCGCAGGTGTTCTCAATAATTTCTCGATACGTTCCGCTTCGTCGAATCGCTCGTCGGCGCGGAAGCGGATATCAGGTGCGAATTTCAGGTTAACGCGCCGCGCAATCTCGCCGCGCAGGAATTTCTTGTTGCGGTCGAGCGCCTCGATCACGTCGGTGGTATCGCGGCCGCCGAGCGGCATCACGTAGATCGTCGCGAGCTTGAGGTCGGGTGACATGCGGACTTCGGGCACCGTGATGAGATGTCCTTCAAGCACGGGATCATGCACGTGACCCTGCGTGAGAATTTCGGCGATCGCGTGACGCACGGTCTCACCGACGCGCAACTGGCGTTGCGAGGCACCGGGTTGTTTAGCTTGCTGATGATGGCGCGGCATGAAACGGCGTCTTTCAAACAGTCGTCATGCCCGCGCTTGTCGCGGGCATCCACGTCTTTCTCGAGATATCTGGCTTTAGACGTGGATGGCCGGAACGCGTCCGGCCATGACGCCGTATCCCAATTAACGCAGCTCTCTTGTGAGATTCGGACTCACAGCGAGCGCTGAATGGTCTCCACGCGATAGCACTCGATAACGTCGCCGGCGCGCATGTCGCCGTAGTTCTCGAACGCCATGCCGCACTCTTGGCCCGACTGGACTTCCTTCACTTCGTCCTTGAAACGCTTCAGCGTTGACAGCTTGCCTTCGTGCACCACGACATTGTCGCGGATCAGACGGACGTTGGCGCCGCGTTCCACGTTTCCGTCGGTCACGCGGCAACCAGCCACCTTGCCGACCTTCGAAATGTTGAACACTTCCAGGATCTCAGCGTTGCCCAGCATGGTTTCGCGCAGCGTCGGCGCGAGCAGTCCGCTCATCGCCTTCTTCACGTCGTCCACGAGGTCGTAGATGATGTTGTAGTAGCGGATCTCGATGCCGTTGCGCTTGGCTGCGGCCGCGGCTTCCTTGTTGGCACGAACGCTGAAGCCGATGATCGCGGCGTTGAAACCCTCCGCCAGCGTGACGTCGGATTCGCTGATGCCGCCGACGCCCGCATGGAGGATGCGCGCGGCGACTTCGTCGGTGCCGAGCTTTTCCAGCGAGCCGAGGATGGCTTCCAGCGAGCCCTGCACATCGGCCTTGATGATCAGCGGGAAATCCTTGCGGCCCGCGGTCTTGAGCTGCGACATCATCTGCTCGAGCGAGCCGCGCATGCCGGAGGCGCTGGCGGCGGCGTTTTCGCGCTTCTGGTGAGCGCGATAGCTTGTGACCTGGCGGGCGCGGGCTTCGTTCTCGACGACGGCAAGGCGGTCGCCGGCTTCCGGCGGTCCGTTGAATCCAAGCACTTCGACCGGTACCGACGGGCCGGCCTCGTCGACCGTTTCGCCCTGATCCGAAATCAGTGCGCGGACACGGCCCATTTCGGCGCCGGCGACAATGATGTCGCCGACCCGCAGGGTGCCGCGCTGGACCAGCACGGTGGCCACAGGGCCGCGGCCGCGATCCAGCTTGGCCTCGATCACGGTGCCTTCGGCGGGGCGCATGGCATTGGTTTTGAGGTCGAGCAGGTCCGCCTGCAGGGAGATCATTTCAAGCAGCTTGTCGAGGTTGGTCTTGTTCTTCGCTGATACCTCAACGTCGACGACCTGGCCGCCCATCGATTCGACCTGTACCTCGTGCTGCAACAATTCGGTGCGCACGCGCTCCGGCTTCGCGTCGGGCTTGTCGATCTTGTTGATCGCGATGATCATCGGGACCTTGGCGGCCTTGGCGTGATTGATGGCCTCGATGGTCTGCGGCATGACGCCGTCGTCCGCAGCGACGACGAGGATGACGATGTCTGTAACCTTGGCGCCGCGGGCGCGCATTGCGGTGAACGCGGCATGGCCTGGCGTGTCGATGAAGGTTATCTTCTTGCCGCTCTCCGGCGAGGCGACCTGATAGGCGCCGATGTGCTGGGTGATGCCGCCGGCTTCGCCCGACACCACATTGGCGTGACGCAGCGCATCGAGCAGCGAGGTTTTGCCGTGATCGACGTGGCCCATCACGGTGACGACCGGCGAGCGCGGCTCGGTATCGGTGGAATCGTCGACCACATCGAACAAGCCTTCCTCGACGTCGCTCGCGGCGACGCGCTTGACGGTATGGCCCAGTTCTTCAGCGATGAGTTGCGCGGTGTCGGCATCGATCACGTCGGTGATCTTGTGCATCGCGCCTTGCTTCATCAGCATCCGGATCACGTCGACCGCGCGCTCGGCCATGCGGTTGGCGAGCTCCTGGATGGTGATCGCTTCCGGCACGATGACCTCGCGAATCAGCTTTTCCTTCGGTTCATTCGAGGCATGACCCTTCAGGCGCTGGGTGCGGCGGCGGAACGAGGCGATCGATCGTTCGCGCACGTCGTCGGCGCTCAATGCCGTCGCTAGCGTCAGACGGCCGCGTTGCTTGGCGGGCGCCGGTTTGGCAGCCGGCTTCGGTGCGATCACAGGACGGGCGGGGCCGCCGCCGGGACGACGGACCAGGCGCGGAGCCTCGTCCTCGTCGCTGCCGTCGGCGGCGACAGCGGCCGGCCGCGCCGGAGGCGCTGCGCGCGTGGTGGTGGTCGTGGTTTTGGCCGGTGCAGCCTTGGTCTCAGTTTCGCCGAACCGGCGCTTGGCTTCGAGTTCGGCCTTGCGCTTGGCTTCCTCTTCCTGACGGTGGCGCTCTTCCTCGGCCTTGCGGCGAGCCTCGGCGGCCTCGCGCTCGGCCTGTTCGATGCCTTCCTTGCTGTTGCGCCGCGCAGCTTCGGCTTCCGCAATACGACGCTCTTCTTCGGCGCGCACTTTGGCTCCCGCCAGGGCGCTCGCGCGCGCGCTACGCTCGTCCTCGGTCAGTTTCCGCAACACGACGCCTGAACCCGAGCGCGGAGCGGCGGGTGTCGCGGCGCGAGCCGGTGGAGTCTTGGCAGCCTGCGCCCTGGGGGCGACCGGCTCCGAGGTTCCCGTCGGTTCCGGGCCGGGAGAGTCGCCGCCGATTCGACGCTTGCCGCGTTTTTCGACCACCACCTGTTTGGTACGGCCGTGGCTGAAGCTCTGGCGCACGGTGCCCTGCTCGACGCGAGGCTTGAGCGTCAAGGTCTTGGACGGGCTGACGCTCAGAGTCTTGTCGCCAGGATTTTTCGTATCAACCATTCAGCGGTCCCAATCTTGTTGCGCTGTACGCGATCGCACAGGTGGTGTCGTTAGAATTCTTGCCGTGTTCAGCTGCCTTGCCGCTGCCCGCCATCCTGGTATCGAACCAGGATCTGGCTGCGCTGCAGGAAAGTCTTGCTCGCCGGGCCTGCGAGCAGGGCTGCATGTATCACATTTGCCCTGCCAAGTGCCAAATCCAATTCTGCCGACGTCAGGCTGGTGACAACCGGGATTTCCCGCGTTTTACCGGACTGAACGGCTATTTTCGCGACGGTAGCATCCAATTTCCGAATTCCGTCTGCGGCGCCGTCTGCGGCGTGAAGCAGGGCAACCGCCTGATGACGAAGCAGCGCGTCCTCCGCTTTTGCGAAACCGGCGACGACCTGACTGGCCTTGGCGGCGACCGCCAGCGCGTCGATTGCGCTGCGGACCATCAACTGCCGGGTCTTCTCAACCAGAGAGGCCGATACGTGAACGTCCCGCTTGAAGCCCTTGCTAAACTGGTGGCGGCGGACCGCCTCTGCAACAGCAGCATGCGAGGCTGAAATCCAGAGGCCCCGGCCGGGAAGCTTGCGTTTCAGATCCACGATAACCTCGCCCGAGGGCGAGACCACGAACCGGATCAAGTCGCCGATCGGGCGCACCTCGCGCGTAACCACGCACATCCGCGTCGTCGCGGATTTGTTGGTCCGCGGTCCGTCGTCAAGATCTGCCGGGTCGGCGATGGCGAGCATGTCGTGAACATTCCCCTTGTCATCAGCGGCGAGGTCTTCCCGCGAAGCCGAGTCTGCTTTCGCGGAAGAGGTCCTGGCGCACGTTCCGCAGAAGCGGTGACTGCAAGTTACTGGTTGTGAGCATTTTCTTCACGCTAACCAAACCCACTTAGCCGGAAAATGTTCTGGAGTGTGAATCCCTGCATTGAGATCAGACTCCAGCCTAAATCCTACGAACGAGCATGATCTATCGAAACCGGTTCCCACTTTTCAGGATCATGCGCTATGCCGGCTGATCTTCAGCGGCGGCGGCCTCTGCCGGTTTCGCCAGGTCAGCTTCGCTGATCCAGCCGGCCATCAGGCGGGCTTGCATGATGATGGCCTCGGCATCCTCGCGCGAAATCTCGATGCCGTCGAAATAACCCGTGTGCTTGACCGCTTCGCCTTCCTTGCGTTCGGTCCAGCCGACCAGATCGTCGGTGGCGCAACCGGCCAGATCCTCGACTGTCCTGACGTCGTTCTCGCCAAGTTTGACCAGCATCTTCAATGTCACGCCAGGTACCGTCTTCAGAGCGTCGTCCACGCCGAGTTCCTTTCGCCTGCTTTCCAGTTCAGCCTCGAGTTGTTCGAGATATTCGCGGGCGCGGTTCTGCAATTCGCCCGCGGTTTCATCGTCGAATCCCTCAATGCCGGCGAGTTCCCGCGTATCGACCAGCGTCAGTTCTTCAACAGAGGTAAAACCTTCCGACGCCAGCAATTGGCCGACGACCTCGTCGACGTTGAGCGCTTCCATGAACATGCGAGTCGCATTCTCGAAGTCCGCTTGGCGTCGCTCCGATTCCTCCTGCTCGGTCAGGATGTCGATATCCCAGCCGGTCAGTTGCGAGGCGAGCCGCACATTCTGTCCGCGCCGCCCGATCGCGAGCGACAATTGGTTGTTGGTATCGGGGACTACAACCTCGATCCGCTCCCGATCTTCGTCGATCACGACTTTCGCGACCTCCGCCGGCGCCAGCGCGTTGACGACGAACGTCGCGATATCGGGCGACCACGGGATGATGTCGATCTTTTCGCCCTGCAACTCGTTGACGACCGCCTGAACGCGCGAGCCACGCATTCCGACGCAAGCCCCAACCGGATCGACTGAGGAATCCCTCGACACCACACCGATCTTCGCGCGGGAACCCGGGTCGCGCGCCACCGCCTTGATCTCGACGATGCCGTCGTAAATTTCCGGCACTTCCTGCGCGAACAGCTTCACCATGAACTGCGGATGAGTGCGCGACAGGAAGATTTGCGGACCGCGAGTTTCGCGGCGCACGTCGAAGATATAGGCCCGGACGCGGTCTCCGTTGCGGAAAACCTCGCGCGGCAGCATCTCGTCGCGGCGTATGACGGCCTCGCCGCGGCCGAGGTCAACGATCACGCTGCCGTATTCGACACGCTTGACGATGCCGTTGACGATATCGCCGATGCGATCCTTGAACTCCTGATATTGCCGGTCACGCTCAGCCTCGCGCACCTTCTGCACGATCACCTGTTTAGCGGATTGCGCGGAGATGCGGCCATATTCCAGCGGCGGCAGCGTGTCGGCGATGGTGTCGCCGATCTGCGCGCCCGGATTGGCTCGCTGAGCGTCCTTCAGCGAGATCTGGTTCGCGGCGTTCTCGACCTGATCGACCACCAGCATGTGGCGGGTGAGCTGGAGCTGCCCGGTCTTCGGATGAATTTCCGCATGAACGTCGGTCTCACTGCCGTACCGCGCCCGCGCCGCTTTGGCGATCGCGTCTTCCATCGCGGCGATCACGATGCCTCGGTCGATGGATTTTTCTCGCGCTACTGCGTCCGCGATCTGCAGCAGTTCGAGTTTATTGGCGCTGACAGCGGCCATCACTTAGTCTCCTTCGATGGGATCAATGTCGCCGCGCCGCAGTCCTTCTGCGGTCAGGCGATGTTCCTTGGTGTTCTTCGGCGGCTTTTTCCCGGGGGTTTTTGAGCCGTTTTTGAGTTTCCGTTTCGGCGCATTGCGTTTCGATAGATCGTTTTTCGCGTGCGGCGGAGGCGGAGGCAGAACGCCGAGATTCCGTTTCATCTCGCGCTCCGCGACCTTGCCCCGCCGCATCGATTCCGCGATCAACTCGTCGGTCAGAACCAGCCGCGCGTCGGCGATATCCTCCATGATCAGCAGGACATCGGCATCGTCGCCCTGTTGGACGTCGTCCCGATGGAGGCGCACCGCGTTATCCTCGACGCCCCGAAGAATGCCGCGGAACCGCTTGCGACCCTGATGGGCGACCGCCATCTCGACCTTCGCGAGGTGACCGGTGTGGCGTTCGAAGTCGGATCGGCGCACCAGCGGCCGGTCGATGCCGGGCGACGAGATTTCCAGCCGATAGGCCTTGTCGATTGGATCGGCGATATCGAGCACCGGCGACAGCGCCTTCGAGATCGCCTCGCAATCCTCGATCTGCATCGATCCGTCTGGCCGCTCGGCCATGATCTGCACCGTGCAGCCGGCTTCACCTGACACCTTGATGCGGACCAGACGGTACCCCATGCCTTGCAGAACCGGGGCGACCACCGACGAGACCCGCGCGGCGACGCCCGGCTCGACCACGAGACGAGGCTCGTCGAGCAGGTCGTGATCCGGGATCTGGGCAACGGGATCGGTCATATCCAAGTTCAAGGATCGCTCTGCAAGGTATAAATAAGGGGGCTGCCGGTCACGGGCTGTGCCGCCCACTCCTGTCGTCCGGGTCGGCGTTGTTGACTGATGGAACCTGGATACGCCGCGGCGCATGAGGCCCGTTCAGGTAATAAAAAAGAGCGGGTCCCGACGGGTCCCACTCTCGATACGCGCTCGTATGAGAAAGTTTCCACAAATATAGCCGTGTTCGTGCTCCCCGGCAAGGCCGGCGAGGGCGTGAGAGGCGAATTTCATCGTTTGCGGCTCTTCGGCCGGCGCTGGAGATAACTGGAGATAAGGCGGGATACCCCCCAGCCAATCCCGCCAAAGAAAACCTACGCTCTGCCCTCAGGCGCCAGCGACGTCCGTAATGATCAGTCTGTACGCCGAAAGCGCAAATACGTTGCGCGGCGGCCTTCGCGCGTGGCTTTGCGACCGTAGCGCGTCATGGTGTAGCCCGGCCATGGGTTGCGCCAGTCGGCGGCACGTTCGGCGAGCCAGAGGAAATCCGGCGATCGCGCCAGATGCGATAGCGTCCATGCGCAGTAGTCGGCGATGTCGCTGACGAAGCGGAATTCGCCGCCCGGCCGGAGTACGCGCGCTATCGCCGCAATGGTCGCGTCCTGGACGAAACGGCGTTTCCAGTGACGGCGCTTCGGCCACGGATCGGGATGGATCAGATCGATCCGCG
Source organism: Nitrobacter sp. CN101 (assembly GCF_055390255.1). Taxonomy (NCBI): domain Bacteria; kingdom Pseudomonadati; phylum Pseudomonadota; class Alphaproteobacteria; order Hyphomicrobiales; family Nitrobacteraceae; genus Nitrobacter; species Nitrobacter sp. CN101. The sequence goes on along the minus strand of NZ_AP038833.1, from coordinate 176,875 downwards.
AAAGCGAGCTTTCAGGCAACCACGCCAGCAGTTCCGATGCATCGCCGGCGAACAGGCGGATATTGCTGATACCGCGCGCTTCGATCTGCGCGAGGATCTTGGCCATGCCGTTGACGTAGGGTTCGCAACCGATGAAACCGGTATGCGGAAAGGCTAGCGCTTCGGCGATGAGATGCTCGCCGCCGCCAAAACCGATCTCAATGCGCATCTCATCAACCCGGCCGCCGAACAGCGCGGTCAGGTTGGGCAGTCCGATCTTGGCGGGATCGAAACTAAGGCGCGGCAACAGATGCGCGATCAGGTCGCTCTGGTGTGATCGCAGCTTGTGTCCCTTGCGGCGTCCGAAAAACGAGCCGTGACCGGACTCACGGCGAAGCGATGTATCGTCGGCAATACGACACGGATCGTGAAGGTCGGAAGCGGCAGCCATCATCACAACGCTCGGTGAAGGCCTAGCGCTGGTCTAACGGTTCCTTGGCCGCAATTTGTTCAACCATATCAACGATGCTGCGGCGCAGCTTTGCATCGGTGATCCGGGTAAATGCGCGGGTCAGCGCGAGACCTTCGGATGTTGCAAGAAAATCGGAGACGTAAGCAGGGGATGGCGCCTCGCTCAGACCCTCGGCCTTGGAGATGCCCGTGGGGCTACCCTCGAACAGAAACGAAACCGGAACCTGAAGTATCTCGGAAATCTGCTGGATGCGGCTGGCACCGACGCGATTAGTGCCTTTTTCGTATTTCTGAACCTGCTGGAATGTCAGTCCCAGAGCTTCGCCGAGTTTCTCCTGGCTCATGCCAAGCATGATGCGGCGCATGCGCACACGGCTGCCGACATGCTTGTCAACAGGATTGGGCGCCTTGGTCGACATCTCCTGGGTCTCCTCGAAGGGGGCCGCGATCTTTGAATACGCTCCCGGTGCCATGATCGTCAAACTCAACTCAGTCACATGATAAAAATTCGAAGTTAATCCCTCAGTCGGCTGCATTATACCACTCGCGCAAATTGTTACACGAACTATATCGATCGTGCGATTGGAAGCGCTGTAGCGGAACTCGCATGAAATTATTCACGCGCCGCGGCTAGTCGCGACGCCGTCGAATCACCAGAACAAACGCGATGATCACCATGATTGCGGCGGGAATATCGCCAGCGCGGGCGTAGGGTGTTGCCGTAACGGCAGCGGGCAGGCGGGAATCCAGTATGCCTTCCACGCCGAGATCGAGCTGTGCGACAATACGTCCTACGGGGTCCGTGACCACCGAGATACCGGTGTTTGCCGCTCGCACAAGGGGCAGACCTTGCTCGATGGCCCGCAGCCGCGCCTGCTGAAGGTGCTGGTGAGGACCAGTACTGATCCCGAACCAGCCGTCATTGGTGAGGTTGACGATCCAGCCCGGCCGGCCGCCTCTGGATCCGGTATCACCCGGAAAGATCGCCTCGTAGCAGATCAGCGGAAGCATGCTCGGCGCGTTTGGAAGTTCGATGGTACGTCGGCCGGTTCCCGGAATGAAACCGCCTTGGACCTTGGTGAGTTGAACGAAGCCCAACTTTTCCATCAGCCCCTGAAACGGCAAGAATTCGCCGAACGGCACCAGGTGGAGCTTGTCGTAGATCGACAGGATGCCGCCATCATCGCCGATAACATAGATCGAGTTATACGCCCGTGTGATCCTGGCGCCTGGCGGCAGGTCGGGCGCGCGGACCGAACCGGTAATAAGGATCGTTCCTTTCGGCAAGAGATCGGCGATCTCCGCCATCGCGTCGGCTTCGCGGGTAAGAAAAAACGGGAAAGCCGATTCCGGCCAGATCAGAACGGTTGCGCCGCTGACGCCGGTCGACTGCGGTCCGGTGGCACGGTCCGAGAGTGCCAGATATCTCTGCATCACCGCTTGCTTGGCGGCATAGTTGAACCGCGCGTCCTGCGCCAAATTGGGCTGCATGATGCGCAGCCTGACGTTATCCGTGAATTCCGTCGGATGCTGCGATAGTCGGACTGAACCGTAGACGCTCATGGCGACGAGCAGCAGGCCCGCGATGACCGGGGCGAGCCATGGCCGGCGACCGCGGCTCCAGCCATCGATCAGTACGGCGGGGCTCGCGAAGATGGCGACGCTAAGGAACGTCAAACCCCACAGGCCGATCAGTGAGGCGGTTTGCGCCAGGGCCAGCGGCTCAGTCAGCGCATAGCCGAATGCATTCCAAGGGAACCCTGTCAGAGCGTGTCCGCGCAGCCATTCGCCGACCGTAAGCGCGGCGGCGAGTGCGAGAATGCGCGAAGCGTCCTTGGGCCAAATCAAACGCGCGAGGGCGAAACCAAGCGACGTAAAGAGTGCGAGATAGGCCGGCAGGCCAATGACGGCGAACGGCATCAGCCATGCGAAAGTCTGTGCATCGACCAGAAAGGCGTTACCGATCCAGTAGAGTCCCGGAACGAAATAACCGAACCCGAACAGCCAGCCGGCGAGCGCCGCGGCCGGCACGCCGCCGAGACGGCCGGCGGCCGATCCGTCGATCAGCCAGGTTACGACCGGGAAGGTTATGAACAGCAACGGCCAGACGTTGAAAGGCTCCATGGCAAGCGAGGAGAGGGCGCCGGAGACAAGCGCAACGAGGGCACGCTTCCAACCCCATGACAACGTGATGGCAAGGCCCGCCGTTCTGGCGCTGCCTGCGATGCTCATGCTCACGGGGTTTCGCCTCCATCGCCCGGCGGTGAAAGAGAGGCCGAATCGCCGTGCGGTTGAGAGGTTATATCCGACGCGTTCTCTCGTCGTCGCCCGTCGCGCGGTCGAACGGGGGGACGCTCCTTGCGCAGTCCGATCCGCAGCCGCTTGACGCGGCGAGGGTCGGCATCGAGCACTTCAATCTCGAACGGTCCCGGCCCTAAAATGACCTCCCCCCGCACCGGCAGGCGACCGACATACGTGACGAGAAAGCCCCCGAGCGTGTCGACCTCCTCGCCCGCTTCGCCGGTTTCGAACGCCTCGCCGATCATGGCGCAGACGTCCTCGAGGCTGGCGCGGGCGTCGGCAATGAAGGAATTCTCGGTCTGGCGCACGATCGATGGCGGCTCATCGCCATCGTGCTCGTCATCGATTTCGCCGACGATCTGCTCGACGATGTCCTCGATCGACACCAGGCCGTCGGTGCCGCCATATTCATCGACCACGAGCGCCAGATGGATTCGCGAGGCCTGCATCTGCGCGAGCAAGTCGATCGCAGGCATGGACGGCGGCACGTAAAGCAACTTGCGAATAATGTTGGCTTCGCTCAGCGGCAGCGCCAAATCAACGGCGCGCAAATCGAGACCGGCAGGCGGCGGTTTCTTTTTGCGTTTCGCCGTGGACGGCAGTGTGGCGCGCGCGCGCGCAGCCATGAAAGCCAGCAGGTCGCGAATGTGAACGATGCCTTCGGGATCGTCGAGGTTCTCGTGATAAACCACCAGACGGGAATGGGCCGCGCTTTCGAAGAGGTTGATCAGTTCGCCGAGCGGAATGTCGCGCCTGACCGCGACGATATCGGCGCGGTGGACCATCACATCGGCGATGCGCCGTTCGTGCAGGCTGAGGATATTGCGCAGCATGGTGCGCTCAATGGCGGTGAAGCTGGCCTCGTCCGGCGTCGAGGCGTCAAGCACCACCTGAAGGTCGGCTCGGACCGATCCCGCCTTCCATCCAAACAGCGAGCGGATCGCACGCATCAGCCAGCGCTCGGGGGCCGGGCGCAGCACCTCGCCATTATGTACGGGTACCGGCAGGTTGCGATTATCCTGCGCCGGTGGGTTATCGCTGGGTTGGTCCTCCGAAGGCACTCACGTCGTCCGTTCTTGGGGCGCGTAGGGATCTGGGATCCCGAGCCGCGCCAGAATTCTCCGCTCGAGGTTTTCCATTTCTCCTGCTTCTCCATCGGTTTCGTGGTCGTAACCGATCAGATGCAGAAACCCATGGATAGCCAGATGGCTGAGGTGATGGCTGAACGGTTTGTGTTCGTCATCGGCCTCGCGGCGCAGAGTTTCATAGGCGATCGCGATGTCCCCGAGCATACGCGGCGGATCGTCGGGAAGGGACGGACCCGCAGGCTGTAGCGCCGGGAATGACAGGACATTGGTCGGCTTGTCGATGCCGCGCCAGTTGGCATTGAGCGTGTGGATGCCGGCGTCGTCGGTCAGCATGATCGCGAGCTCGGCATCGCCGGTGTCCTCATCGACCATCCCGGCAGCGGTCTCGATGGCGCGGTGAATGATAGCCTCGGCATCCGCCTCCGCTCGCCAGCAATCGGCGACCACAAGGATTTCAGTCATGGGAGAAGCGGAGCAGATCATTGTATGTTTTTCGCCGCCAGCGCCTTGCGCAGGCCGGCCCTTCTCTACACTCATGTCCGGCATCAGGTTTTTCCGGTGGCCGGCCGCCGTGACAACCCTTCATAGGCGGCGACGATCCGTGCGACCAGTTCATGACGGATGACGTCCTCGGCGGTAAATCTCACCTGTGCTACGCCCTCGACACCCTCGAGCAGCCGTGTCGCTTCCGCCAGTCCCGATGTTTGACCGTTCGGCAGATCGACTTGCGAGGGATCGCCCGTGACGATCATGCGGCTGTTTTCGCCCAGTCGTGTCAGAAACATCTTCATCTGCATCGAGGTGGTGTTCTGCGCCTCATCGAGGATGATCGCCGCATTGGTCAGGGTGCGCCCACGCATGAAGGCGAGCGGAGCGATCTCGATCTCGCCGCTTTGCAGCGCGCGCTCGACGATGCGGGAGTCCATCAGATCATATAGTGCGTCGTAGATCGGCCGCAGGTACGGGTCGACCTTTTCGCGCAGATCTCCCGGCAGGAAGCCCAGCCGTTCGCCGGCCTCGACTGCGGGGCGCGTCAGGATAATGCGATCGACCTCCTTGCGCTCGAACAGTTGCGCGGCCTGCGCCACCGCGAGCCAGGTCTTGCCGGTGCCCGCGGGACCGATGCCGAATACCAGTTCATGACGTTTCAGGGCACGGATATAGAGGTCCTGCGCGGCTGTGCGGGCCCGCACCGGGCGCTTGCGCAGGTTGATGGCCTCAAACGTCGAGGGTGGCGCCTTGGCATCGTATTCGAACAGCGAGCCTTGTGCGATCACGGCGCGAATCGCACCCTCGACCTCGCCTTGCGAGAGATCATGGCCCTGCGCCGCCTGGGTGTAGAGCATTTCCAGCACGCGCCGTCCCGCGTCGCAGCCGTCGCGCGATCCGGTGATGGTGATGTGGTTTCCGCGCGAATCGACGACCACTCCGAGTCGCCGTTCAAGCTGTGCGAGATTCTGTCCATAAGGGCCGACCAGCGCGGATACCGCACGATTGTCCTCGAAATCGATGACGACCTGCGTTTCGGGCGGGCCGTGCATGTCGGGTTTCCGGCTGGGAGCAAGTGGAGGGGAATCCGATGCGCTCTTGGGCAAGGGTTCAGACTCCGGCGGTTGTCTGGAACTGTGCGCCGGCCGGCGCGGCATCCTTTAACTGCGCGTGGAATGCCGGCATGGGCGCCAGCGTTCCGAGCAGGCTGTAACGTTCCAGGCTCGCCACGGTTACGGGCAGCACCTGTCCGATGATGGCGTCGGATGCATCTACATGGGCGGGCTGCAGATAGGGGGTGCGGCCGGCGATCTGGCCCGGCTTGCGTCCGGCACGGTCGAACAGCACGTCAACCGTCTTGCCCAGCGCGGTCCGGTTGAAGGCGGATTGCTGGCTGTCGATCAGGTTTTGAAGCCGCACCAGTCGCTCGTCCATGTCGGCCGTTGACACCGTCTCCTGCATTTCCGCCGCCGGCGTTCCTGGCCGCGGCGAGTACTTGAACGAATAGGCGGCAGCGTATCCGATTTGGCCGACGAGCGCGAGGGTCGCGGCGAAATCTTCCTCGGTTTCGCCCGGGAAGCCGACGATGAAGTCCGACGAGAACGCGATGTCCGGCCGGACATGACGAAACCGGTCGATCACCCGGCGATAGTCATCAGCGGTATGTCTGCGGTTCATGGCGGCGAGGATGCGGTCGGACCCGGACTGCACCGGCAGATGCACGAACGGCATCAGCGCGTCGAGATCGCGGTGGGCATCGATGAGAGAGTCCTCGACGTCGCGCGGATGGCTGGTCGAGTAGCGCAACCGGACGATGCCCGGAATTTCGGCGAGACGATACAGCAGCTTGCCGAAAGGCCAGGGTTGCCCGTCGGGACCGTCGCCATGATAGGCGTTGACGTTCTGCCCGATGAGGGTGATCTCTCGCACGCCGTTGCCTGCCAGGCGCTCCACGTCCTCGATGATCTTCGCCACCGGACGTGACGCTTCGGCGCCGCGCGTATAAGGCACGACGCAGAAGGTGCAAAACTTGTCGCAGCCTTCCTGCACCGTCACGAACGCCGAGATACCGCGAGAACGAATTGCCTGCCGTGACGGCTGCGGCAGAAAGCCGAATTTGTCCGCGACCGGAAATTCGGTCTCCAGCGCGCGGCCGTCGGTCTTTGCGCGCAAGAGCAATTGCGGCAAATGATGGTAGCTCTGCGGACCCACCACCACATCGACCACCGGCGCGCGCCGAATGATCTCCTCGCCCTCGGCCTGCGCGACGCAACCGGCGACGACAACGCTCATGCCGCGGCCATCACGCGCCGCCTGATCTTTGGCGGCGCGCAGCCTGCCGAGTTCGGAATAGACCTTCTCGGACGCCTTCTCGCGAATGTGGCAGGTGTTGAGAATGACGAGGTCGGCATCCTCAACGCTGGCTGTCTCGACATATCCCTCCGGCGCCAGCGTGTCCGCCATGCGCTGGGCGTCGTAGACGTTCATCTGGCAACCGTAAGACTTGATGTGCAGCTTGCGCGGCGGCGTCATGGAACCTGGCTCGGTGGACCCGGCGCGCTTATTGGCGCCCTGTTCACTTATAGGCGAGGGCAGCGAAAATCCAGCGCCCGTCCCTTGTCCGATACCGATGAAGTCGCGCCCGACGCTTGTCTTTGCGTCAACATGGCGGCACGAGCCCCGCTCGAAATGACTTCGCACTTGAGGAGCTTATACGGCGTAGCATCGTTTCGACAGGCACTCAGGACTTATCGTCGTCCATCGGAACGCAATAGAGCTCGAGACGATGATCGACCAGCCTGTAGCCGAGTTTGCGCGCGACTTCAGCTTGCAGCTCCTCGATTTCATCCGACGTGAATTCGATAACCTTGCCGTCGCGCAGATTAATCAGATGATCGTGGTGACTGTCGCGCATCGTCTCATAGCGGGCGCGTCCTTCGCGAAAATCGTGCCGCTCGATGATGCCGGCGTCCTCAAACAGCTTCACCGTGCGATAGACTGTCGAGATCGAGATCTTGTCATCTACCGCGACGCAGCGTCGATAGAGTTCCTCGACGTCCGGGTGATCGGAGGCCTCCGCCAGCACGCGCGCGATAACCCGGCGCTGTTCGGTCATACGCATTCCCGTCGCCGCGCAACGCTCCTCAATTTTGGTAGGCTTCTGCACGGACGTTGATTTAAGAGCCGTCATCAAAGTGTCCGGTTCCGATGGCGCATGATCCGCTCACAGAAACGTAGATAATGCGCGCGAACGATAGAAGGGAGTGCGACCGGACAAAAAACCGATGCACCGTTGCCGATGGTTTTCCTAGTTCCTTTTGCCACCGCTTGGATATTACGACAAGTTACGGCGCAACACCAATGCGTTCAGTTCCTGACCACCCGCCTCGCGATAGTAGCGTTCGCGGCGTCCGACAACGGCAAAGCCCGCGCGTTCATAGAGACGTCGCGCCGGCTGATTATTTTCCTCGACTTCGAGAAATACGGTCCGCACTCCGCGTCCGGCGAGGTGGCCAAGGTGCGTGAACAGCAGACCGGGCGAAAATCCCTGGCCGCGATAGCCGGCGTCGATTGCGATCGACAGGATTTCAGCCTCGTCCGCAGCGATGCGTGACACGGCAAACCCGATCACGTTCGATCGCAGGCGCAGACGCTGAACCAGCGTGTTGCGCTCGGCGAGCATGGCCTCGAATTCGCTTTCGCCCCAACCGCGGTGAAACGATGCGCCGTGAATCGCCGCAAGGCGCGCCGTGTCGTTTGGGCTCGCGGGCTCGACAACTGGAGCGGCGCGCTCTTTGCCTGGGAACCAATTCATCATGATGCGGCCAGCGTCTGTGTTTTAAGCAAGAAATTGCCGGCCGGCTTAGCGTCGGGCGCGCGCAGGTAATACGGGCGGGGCGGCGCGGCGTTCGGACTGACTGCTGCGCCGAGCCATGCCACCCAGGCGATATCAGGTGCGGGCTGCGGATCCACCGCGACCGGGGGCGCTAGGTGCGTCGGCCAGCGGTCGGCGAGAAGTTTTGCGGCATTCCCGACCAGATGCGGCGCGCCGAAGCGCGACTCAGAGAGCGCCTCCTCGATCGGCGCGACACGCGGTTCGACCAGCGTGGCACCGTCACCACTTATCGTTTGAAAATAAACCTGATCATGTCGGGCATCGATCGCGGAGATCACCGGCGGCTTGCGGTTTTCGCCGATAACAGGTGCGGCAAAGGCTGCCAGGGTGGTCACGCCCACCACCGGTTTGTCGGCGGCAAGCGCGATGCCGCGCGCGGCCGACAGCCCCACCCGCAGGCCGGTGAAGCTGCCGGGACCGGTGGTCGCGACGATGCGGTCCAGCGCCGCAACGGCGATCCCGGCAGATTCGATGACCCTGGCGATCAGCGGCATCAGAGTTTCTGCGTGGCCGCGCCTCATCGGTAGCGTTTCCTGAGCGATCAGGCGGCCGGCGTCTGTGTCCAGGACGCCAGCGGCGCAGGCATCGAGTGCGGTGTCGATCGCAAGGACGAGCATGGGGCCAGATTAGCACCTCTGCCCAGGATTTACCTGCGGTTTGGACGAAGGAACCCGAGTTTTAGACACCAGATTGCCGCGATCAGGCTGTTTACCGTGGTCTCGGGGTCCGGCTCAGATTTAATCCGCATTTAACTAAAAGTCGCCTTAATGGCGCTCAGCGAGTCTGCAAACAGCTTCGCTGGAACTTGGGGTTACCGAATCAGCCATGCGCAGTCTTGATCCGGACATGCCGGCGGCGTGCAGACTATCGAGCACTGCCTGCAGGGATCGGAAGTAGAGTGTCTCTGGACGTGGGGCGAATGACATACGTTACGGGCAGACGTTACTATGATGTGGCGGCCTATTCCGCCGACTCGCCCCGCAAGGCGGTCCCGCAAAATATTCTGGGCGCCGCCGCGCTCGCCTGCATCGGGCTGGCCTGCGCCTGGACCCTTTATACCCATGTGTCCGGCGGACCCACGGAGTTGGTTACCGCATCGTTACCGCCGCTTGCATCCAGGCTTTCGGTGGAACCGGTTCGTCGCATCGCGGCGGCCTACGAGGCATTGGGGGAAATGCCCGCGCCGCGTGTGGCGAGGGCGACCACCGGAACGCCTGTGGCCAAGGTCCGTGCTCAAGATCCTGAAGCGCGGGCCCGCACGGCATGGCTCTATGGTCCGCGCTTCCTCGGGCCGCCGCCCGGCTCATTTGAGCCGGCTCAGGATGCCCCGCAGACCGTAGCCTCAATTCCGGTCGAGACCGCACCTGAGACCCTGCCGCTCCCGCCGGCACCCCAAGTCGCCGCGATTGTTCCGATGCCGGCCCCGCGTCCGTCCGAACTGCGTCAGCTGCAGGCTGCCAGCTCTTCCCGCGAGGTCGCGCAAGCCGCTGCCGAGCCGGAGCCGAAGAAACCGTCGATCTTCGAGAGACTGTTCGGCAGGCCCGCGGCCGGCCTGCAACTGGCGTTCGCTGCACCGGACGGCGGGGTGACCAGCGACGGTGAGAGCCTGACGCTCGGCCGCATCCCGCAATACAACCAATTCACCGCCGTCTATGATATTTCTGCGCGTAAGGTCTACCTCCCGGACGGCAATACACTTGAGGCGCATTCCGGGCTTGGCAACATGATGGACGATCCGCGTTCTGCCGACAGGAGAATGCGCGGCGTGACGCCGCCACACACCTACGATCTGTCGTTGCGTGAACGCCTTTTCCACGGCGTGGAAGCGATCAGGCTGAAACCGATCGGCGGCGAGGACAAGATATACGGGCGCACCGGGCTGCTGGCACACACCTACATGCTTGGGCCGAGCGGCGCCTCCAACGGCTGCGTGTCGTTCAAGAACTACCACGCGTTTCTGAACGCCTATAAGAGCGGCAAAATCAAGCGGCTGGTTGTCGTTGCCAAACTCTGAACTATAGCTGTTTTCGAGCCAGACTGTGTCGCCTCGCGTGAAGAACGCATCCAATAAAAATCAGAGAGCCCGCTTCTAATTCATCAGAAAGCGGAAAGGCCAAAGCCGTCTGCGAAAAGAGGCTCTCTTCTATACCGGCCGCACTTCGACGACCTCGGGCACGAAATGTTTCAGAAGGTTCTGGATGCCGTTCCGCAAGGTCACGGTCGATGACGGGCATCCCGAGCACGAACCCTTCATGTTCACGTAGACGACGCCATCCTTGAAGCCGCGGAAGGTGATGTCGCCGCCGTCATCGGCGACCCCCGGCCGCACCCGCGTCTCGATCAGATCCTTGATCAAGGTTACAGTCTCGGCGTCTGCTTCATCGAAAAATTCAACGTCGTTGTCTGTGTTCGTCTCGCCCTCGCCGTCCGTCAACAGCGGCGCGCCCGACATGTAGTGTTCCATGATGACGCCGAGGATGGCCGGCTTGAGATGTTGCCAGTCGCTGTCGTCCTTCGTCACCGTGATAAAATCCGAGCCATAAAAAACGCCGGTGACGCCGTGCACGGCAAACAGCTTTACGGCGAGCATTGAGCGGCCGGCCGTGCTGGGGTCGGTGAATTCCATTGTTCCTTTGCCAAGCACGGTGCGGCCCGGGAGGAACTTCAAGGTGGCGGGATTGGGGGTGACTTCGGTCTGAATGAACATCGATCTCTCCGTCGCCGCCGGTTCAAGGCCGGCGCGTGGGTTCTCTAGCAGATAGCGATCACGAAGGCACGATCAAGGGCGCCAGCGGGGCAGCCGTTCCGCGGCCGAATGGACGGAAATAGCCTGGAGCCTGATCCGACTTCGTGGAATCACCCTTCTTTGATTAAGCATGATCTTGTCCGAAAACCGGTTCCTGCTTTTCGGGATCATGCTCTAGGACAGCGCGTCGATCGTGTCGTCAGTCAGGGTGCCGGGCACGATCGTCACTGGAATCGGAAAGTTTCCAGCGGTCTTGGCCAGCGTCGTGATGATCGGGCCGGGACCTTCGGGACCGCCGGCGGCGGCGAGCACCAGCATCGAAATATCCACGTCCTTCTCGATGACATCCAGAATTTGTTCAAGCGGATCGCCTTCGCGAATGATTCGTTCGGGCGTAATCGCGGCGATCCCGTTGGCCCGGCCAGAGGCGCGATCGAGCGCCGCATCCGCACCTTCGTAGGCCTCAGCCCGCATCACTTCGGCGACACCGAGCCATTCCTGATTGCGGTCTTCCGGCTCCACCACCCGCAACATCACGATGCCTCCGCCGACGCGGATGGCGCGGCGGCTTGCGTAATAAACGGCGCGATCCCATTCAGCGCTGTCATCGACCACGACCAGATATTTTGGCTTGTGACCGCTCTCGTAGCTTCGACGTTGTGCGCTCATGCATGTCCCGATGCTGAATCAGCAACCCGTCGCTATGCTGCCACGGCACCGGCTGCCTCGACAAGCAGGTTCCGGACCGCGATATGCTATAGCGTTTTCAAGCGAAGTGGGTATCGGTTCGCAAACGCAAAGGCTCTAGCGCCTGCGGATGAAACCGACGATGTCCTTCACCGCGTCCACGGTCTCCGATGCGATCACGCTGGCGCGCTCGGCGCCCTCGATCAGAATCTGGTCGACATGGGCCGGATCGTCGGTGAGCCGTTTCATCTCGCGAGCGATCGGCGATAGCTTTGCGACCGCAAGATCGACGAGGTTGGATTTGAAGCCCGAGAACTGCGCGCCACCGAACTCTGCGAGGAGCGTGGATTTGGGCTTCCCTGAGAGCGCCGCATAGATGCCGACCAGGTTGTCGGCCTCGGGGCGGTTTTCCAGCCCCTTTTCCTCCGACGGCAGCGGTTCGGGATCGGTCTTCGCCTTGCGGATCTTTTGCGCGATGGCATCGGCGTCGTCAGTCAGATTGATGCGCGAATAATCGGACGGATCCGACTTCGACATTTTCTTGGTGCCGTCGCGCAGGCTCATCACGCGCGTCGCAGGTCCCGTGATCACGGGCTCCGGCAGCGGAAAAAATGTGTCGCCATGACCGTTGGCGGCGATCGATTCCGAAAAGTCGTTGTTGAATTTTTGCGCGATGTCGCGGCTGAGTTCGAGGTGCTGTTTCTGATCCTCGCCGACCGGAACGTGCGTCGCGCGATAGACGAGGATATCCGACGCCATCAGAACCGGGTAATCGTAAAGCCCGACCGACGCGTTCTCGCGATCCTTGCCGGCCTTTTCCTTGAACTGGGTCATGCGGTTGAGCCAGCCGAGCCGTGCCACGCAGTTGAGCACCCACGTCAACTCGGCGTGCCCGGCCACCTGACTTTGGTTGAAGATGATGTGCTGCTTCGGATCGATCCCGCTCGCGATGAAGGCTGCCGTCACTTCGCGGGTGGCGCGGCGGAGCTCATTGGGCCCGCCCCAGACGGCGACGGGCACGGTGATGGCATGAAGATCGACCACGCAATAGAGACACTCGTGGTCAGCCTGCAATTTTACGAAATTAACGATGGCGCCGAGATAGTTGCCGAGATGCAGATTGCCGGTCGGCTGAACGCCTGAAAAAACCCGTGTCGTCATCGTTTGGTTCCTGCTTGCCCGCGCGCGATTCGGAAACATGCGGCGAAACGCGGGGTTCATGCCTTCGGTCCGGCGCGCCGTCCATTGCCACGCGGAATCTAAGCGCGCAAGTCGCCGGATCGCGATCGCATCAGCGCGGCTTGTATGTCGTTCCGATCGATGACCCTGAACGTCAACAGCAGCAGGCCGTAGATCGCGACGCCTGCGGCGATCAGGACGACCAGCGTGGCGGCCTGGAGCAACCCGTGCGCGCTGGACATTGGGTATAGTAGCCGAACGGCGAACCACAAAACGCCACCCATCCCGAGCGCCGCCAGCCCAATGCGTGGCAGACGCCGACGCGCTTCGGCATCGATGGAAAATCCAAAGGTTATAGCAATGCTGCGGACGAGGCTCACCGCGTTGCTCCATGCACCGAGCGCGACGGCGACAGCTATTCCCGCGACCCCGAACAGCCGTCCGAATACGAACGCGAGTACCATCGCGACGGCCACGCCCTTCAGTGCGGCCATAAGCGGCGTCATTGTATTGCCGCGTGCGAAGAACGCCGGAGACAGCGCCTTGATCAGGACATAGGCGGGGAGGCCGAAGCCAAAACAGCCCAACGCGAGCGCCGTTGCGCTCGTGTCGGCCGCAGTAAACGCGCCGTGCTCGAACAGCACCCGCACGATCGGCTCGCTGAGGACGATCAAGCCGACCGCCGCGGGCAAGGCGAGAGCTCCCGCCAGCTCGATTCCGCGTGACTCGGCATTGACCGTCGCCGCTCTGTCGCCCTTGTTGAGCGCTTGGGTCATTTCGGGCACCAGCACGGTGCCGATGGCGACGCCCACCATTCCTAGCGGCAACTCGATCAGGCGGTTTGCGAAGTAAAGCCACGCCACGGCCGACGGCGATGTCGACGCGATGATCGCGCCGGCTATGATCAGCAGTTGCGGCCCTGAATTCGCGATCATGCCGGGGACGGCCTTACGGGCAAAATCCCGCATCCCGGAGTCGAACGATATTCGTAAGGGACTTGCGAGATCGTCGTGGCGGGTCAGGAGCGCAAGCACCGCGAGTTGCAGCAATCCCGCCGCGCCCACAGTTGCAGCCATCGCCACCGCGGCAAAATGTGAGTCCCGATGCAATAACAGCAGCAGCACGGCGACGAGGATCAGGGCGACGTTGAACAGCAGCGGCGAGAACGCGGCGAGCGCGAAACGATGTCTTGCGTTCAGCAGGCTCATGATGACCGTCGCGGGACCTGCGAAAGCGAGATAGGGCAGCATCAGCCGTGCGTCGGTGACGACGAGTTGCAAGCTCTCGCTACCGACAAAACCCGGCGCGAGCACCCTCATGAGAAGCGGCATCGCCACGCCGGCGATGACGGCCAGCACAATCAGTGTTGCGCTTACGGTTGCGAGCACAGCGCCGGCGAAGGCCGATGCGGCGGCGAGGCCGCTGCCGTCGCGCAGGCGCATCCACGCCGGCACCAGCGCCGCATTCAGGGCACCTTCACCGAGCATCCGGCGGATCACGTTGATGAGCTGAAACGCCATCAGAAAAGCGTCGGCGACCGGGCCCGCGCCGAGCAGTGCCGCGGTCAGCGCATCGCGCGCGAAACCAAGCAGCCGCGAGGCCAGGGTGCCTGAGGAGACTGTGAGGACGGAGCGGATCATCGCGAGGTTGGCCGTACCGTGCTTGATGGCATGGAGGTGCCGTGATACGCGGCACCTTCACAGGTTGACCGGATTCCTCGCTTTCCCGCAATTGCCGCGACAGGATATTCTTAATGGCTGCAGCGAAATACGACGTGCTTGCGATCGGCAATGCGATTTTCGACGTTCTGGTGCGGACCGATGAGGGCTTTCTCGCCGCCCACGGCATGACCAAGGGCGGCATGGCGTTGATCGACGAGGCGCGCGCGGCCTCGATCTATGCCGACATGGGACCCGCGACCGAGATGTCGGGCGGCTCGGCCGCAAATACCATCGTCGGTCTTGCGGGGTTCGGGGCTCGCACCGCCTATGTCGGCAAGGTGAAGGACGATCAAATCGGCCGTCTCTATACCCATGATATTCGCGCCGCCAAGGTGGCCTTCGATACGCCGCCGGCATCCGACGGCTCCGCCACCGGCTGTTCCTACATACTGGTGACGCCGGACGGCGAGCGCACCATGAATACCTATCTTGGCGCGGCGCAGGATTTGTCGCCGGCGGACATTGATCCGGACACCGTCGCCGCCGCCTCGATCCTCTATCTCGAGGGCTATCTGTGGGACCCCAAAGCCGCCAAGGAGGCGTTTCTCAAGGCATCGCAGATCGCGCATGACGCCAAGCGACGAGTCGCGCTGACCTTATCGGATGCGTTTTGCGTCGATCGCTACCGGGACGAATTTCTGCAACTGATGCGAAGCGGCGCCGTCGATCTGATCTTCGCCAACGAGACCGAACTGCATTCGCTCTACCAGACCTCCGACTTCGAAACGGCGCTGGCGCAATTGCGCGAGGACATTGGGCTCGGCATTGTCACCCGCAGCGAGAAGGGCTGCGTCGTCGTGACGAAGGATGAAACAACGGCGGTCCCGGCGTGCCCGATCGACACGCTGGTCGACACCACGGGAGCCGGCGATCTGTTCGCCGCGGGTTTCCTGTTTGGGCTGGTGCGCGGCGCGAGCCACGAAGACGCGGGGCGGCTCGGCGCGCTCGCCGCGGCAGAGGTCATTCAGCACATCGGCGCACGGCCGCAGGTGTCGCTCAAGGAACTGGCACAAGCGAACGGCTTGCCGGTGTAAGCTATAGCGTTTTCAAGCGAAGTGGTGACCTGTTCGCGTAACGAAAACGCGTCAAAACAAAGATCAGTTTTCCGGCAGCGGAATGAACTCGTGCTCGTTCGGCACGGGTGCGAAGCGGCCGGTTTTCCAGTCGTCTTTCGCCTGTTCGATACGCTCCTTGCTGGAGGAGACGAAGTTCCACCAGATGTGCCGCGGTCCTTCGAGCGCGTCGCCGCCGAGGAACATCATACGCGCGGGCTTTGTCGCGCGTACCGTGATGCGGTCGCCGGGGCGGAAAACCAGCAGCTGCGGCGCTTCGTATCGGTCGCCCGCGATCTCGATCTCGCCGTCAACGATATAGATCGCGCGCTCTTCGTGGTCCGCGTCGAGCGGCACGCTCATGCCGGCCTCGAGAGCGACCTCGACGTAGAACCACGGTGACACCATCTCGACCGGCGAGGTTGCGCCAAACGAACGGCCGGCGATGATGCGGGCGCGGAATCCCTTGTCCTGCACCGTTGGCAGGCTGGCAGCGCCGTAGTGCTGGAAGGACGGCGCGATCTCCTCCTTGTTGTGCGGTAGCGCGATCCAGCTTTGCAGGCCGAGCATCATCTGCCCGCTGGCACGTTGCGCATCGGGCGTGCGTTCGGAATGCGCGATGCCGCGTCCCGCGGTCATCAGGTTCATGGCGCCCGGCTGGATTTCCTGGATGTTACCCTCGCTGTCGCGGTGCATGATGCTGCCGTCGAACAGGTAAGTGACTGTGGCCAGTCCGATATGCGGATGCGGCCGCACGTCCATGCCCTTGCCGGAGACGAACTGCACCGGACCGAAATGATCGAAGAAGATGAACGGGCCGACCATCTGCCGCCTGCCATGAGGCAGCGCTCGGCGCACGGCGAATCCGTCGCCGAGATCTCGGGTGCGCGGCACGATGACAAGTTCGAGCGCATCGCAGGATTTGGGATCGCCGAGGGTGGGATCGTTGGAAGGAAGCCAGCTCATGATGTCTCCATCAGGCAATAACGATTGAACCCTAAAGGTCGATTCAGCTGCGTTGAAATCAAACTCTTTTGATTCTTTGACCGAGCATGATCTTGTCCGAAAACCGGTTTCTACTTCTCGGGGCCATGCTCTGAATTATCGTGAGCGGTCGGTCGGTCGGTTGCGCCGCGCCTTCCGGTGGCTATTGCGATAACGGATAACGGCGGGCTCGTGAGGCCGCCGGCCCCCGGCATCAGTCGAACAGACCGAACGGATTCCACGCGGCGTTGCGGGCATAGCGTGGGCGCTCGCCCTCTTGCGCGATCCTTGCCGGGCGGGCATGGGCAACATGCTTACGCGTCGCTGGCTTCGCGGCGACCTTGGACCGTTCCGCGGTCGCTTCCTTCGGCATTTCCGCCCGCGCTTCGTAGACGTGGTCCGCCGGCAGATAACGGAGGTGGCGCTCCCACTGCAGACGATCGGGGGTTGGCGCCAGCGTGGCGACGTTCGGATAGAAGACAGGGTGGGGATGTTGCTTCGCCCGCTCGAAACGTTTCTCGGACCGGCGCCAATTCTCTATCGTATTGAGAACCGTCTGTCCTTCGGACGATGCCTGGCTCGCAGATCCGGATTCTGTCGATGACGCTTCCGCGTTAATGACCGCTGCGGGGGTATCAGCAATCTCCACGCGATCACTGGGCCACAGCAAGCCAGCGACAAAAAGCAGGCCTGCAAGGCAGCAACCCATTACCACAAAATAACGGAAGATCGGCATCATACCCACCAACGCACACTCAGAACCAAAAACGCGATCCGTACGATTAGGTTCCTGATGATGGGTTCGGGTTCAAGCGAATATCGGAAATATGGTTCACACGCGCGTGTTCGTCGCCGGGAACAACGACTTACGACCGCGAGCCGCCAGTTGTCGGATGACCGACGGCAATCCTTGTGATGCAGATGAGCGTCGCCGTTTGCTCATGTTCGCACGCGGCTATCGCGTTTTCGAACGAAGTGGATTCAGTTCGCGTGAAGAAAGCGCGTCAAAACAACAATCTGGAGCTTCGCCTCTGGTTCAATCGGAAGCGAAAATGCTCTGGCTGATTGGCGTCATCGGCGGATGCGGACGTATCCGCGTTATCCGCCCGTTCCTCCGACCGTTATTCGCTCCATTCGCAAGGTCGGCTGACCGACGCCAACGGGTACGCCCTGACCGTTCTTGCCGCAGGTGCCGATGCCGTCGTCCAGCGCGACATCGTTGCCGACCATGGTGATGCGGTGCAAATCGGTTGGCCCGTTGCCAATCAGCATGGCGCCTTTCAGCGGAGCGCCGATCTTGCCGTTCTCGATCAGGTAGGCCTCGGTGCATTGGAACACGTATTTGCCCGAGGTGATGTCGACTTGGCCGCCGCCAAAATTGACCGCATAGATGCCGTTCTTCACCGACGCGAGGATTTCCGCCGGATCGCGATCGCCCGCCGGCATATAGGTGTTGGTCATGCGCGGCATTGGTACGTGGGCATAGTCCTGACGGCGGCCATTGCCGGTCGGCTTCATTCCCATCAGCCGCGCGTTCTGACGATCCTGCATGTAACCGACCAGGATGCCGTCCTCGATCAGCACGGTGCGGTTGGTCGGCGTGCCCTCGTCATCAATGGAAAGGGAGCCGCGTCGGGCCGAAATGGTGCCGTCGTCGACCACGGTGACGCCTTTGGCCGCGACCTGCTGACCCATCAGCCCCGCGAAAGCGGACGTCTTCTTGCGGTTGAAGTCGCCTTCGAGGCCGTGTCCCACCGCTTCGTGCAGCATCACGCCGGGCCAGCCCGGGCCGAGCACCACGTCCATCTCGCCGGCGGGCGCAGGGATCGATTCCAGATTGATCAGCGCCTGACGGATCGCGCCCTCCGCAGCTGACCGCCATGCCTTGGTCTCGATGAAGCGGGCATAGCCTTCGCGGCCGCCATAGCCCTGGCTGCCGGTTTCCTGCCTGTCGCCCTGTCCGGCGACGACGGAGATGTTCACTCGCACCAGCGGACGGACATCGCGATAGCTTTCGCCGTCCGGCCGCATGATTTCAACGACCTGCCATGTCGCGCCGAGGCTGACGGACACCTGGCGCACCCGCGGATCCTTATCGCGGACATAGGCGTCGATCTCAGTAAGCAGCTTGACCTTGGTCTCGAAGCCGAGGCCATCGAGCGGATTGTCATCGCCGTAAAGCCGTACGTTGGTATGGGAGGGAGCGGCCGCGAAAGTGCCCTGATAGCCGCCGCGCACGGCGCCGACGGCGTCGGCGGCGCGGATCAGAGCGGGCAGCGAAACGTCGGACGAATGGGCGTAGCCGACGGCGTCGTCCTTGACGGCGCGAAGGCCGAAGCCTTGCGAGGTATCATAGGTCGCCTGCTTGAGCCGGCCGTTGTCGAACATCAGAGCTTCGCTCTGGTTATATTCGAGAAACAGTTCGCCATCGTCCGCGCCTTTGAGGCCCCGCGCAACTTCGTTGCGTACGGAATCGCGGTCGAGATCCGCGCGCTCGAGCAGAGATGTGCTAGTGGGGCTGGTCATGCGAACTCCAGGTGCAACGTGCCCGTTCCGTATGGTTCAGGCGGACAGAAGTTCAAGATAGGTATGATTACCGCCAGATGGGAGGCTTTTTCTGCCGAACTTCTCGAGTGGCGTCGCGCTACTCGCTGAGGCGAGCTTCAGATTCGGGCTTAGGGCAGCTTGTCGTAACCTTCGCCGAGCCCGTTCAGGCTGAGCGGAAAGCCAATGCCTTCCTCGGGCGTTTCGAAGATAATGAATGTCGCTGTCTTTGCGCTGCGCAATTGCCCAAGCAGCTTGTCGTCCAGAACGACCTCGGCGACGCAGCCGTTTGGGAGGCAGCGCACGAAACCGGCGCGGCCAACGTCGACGTTGTCGAGCTTCAGCCCGAGGCCGGAGGGCAGCAACACGCCGAGCGGCGCCACCACGCGCATCAGCCGGCTTTTTTGGTCGGCAGTCTTGAGCACAATCACGGTCAGACCGGCATTGGAGCGATCCTCCGCCACCACGCTCTGGATCAAGGCACATTGCTCGGCCTTCGCTCCGGGAGGAGTATCGCAGCGGATTTGCCAATCGCCATGAACAGATTTGACGGCTCCCTGGGCCTCGGCCGCATTGGTAAAGCCGACCACGAGAAGTGCGGCGGCGAAGCCCGCCAAAGCGCGGAGTGGCGGCCGCCGGGCCGCCATGCGCGGGAATGCATATCTCATATGTTGTTTAGAAGGCTCCATCCGGGTCGATCCCCTGCTTTCGACCATGCCTCGCCGCCTGACGGTCAATGACGGCGCCTTGAAGGCGGTCCCGGCCCGGATTAGCCCGAACCACGGCCGAATCTGCGAAGCGGCCGTGCCTGTGCCTACATCGGACAATCCGCCTGTCAAGCGGCGCCCTGCCGTGAACCCCGTGTTGCGCTCCGCTTCGTCGGCCCGATGCGTTTATAGCCCACGCGCCGCACGGCAATTTTAAGCATCGCTCAACTCGCTGTCCTTGGTCCTTGCGAGGCGCGACAAATTATGGTTTGAGAGGGGCGGCTTTGGACGCATTCTAGCTAAACGGCGCGCAGGCTGTTTGCGGAAGTGTCAGAGGAGCGGCAGGCTCGCCCTCGGCGGGAACTGCTTAGGGGCTTGTTTAGGGTTTATTTATGACAAGGAGCGCGAGCGGCATGAAGATGTCGATGGGCCAGTTTGGCCGCCGGTTTGGCCGCCGGTTTCTGGGATTAGCGTTTGGCGGAGCGGCGCTTGCCGCGAGTGGTGCGGTATCGGCGGAGGAGCTGGGTGTGCCGCATCCGTGGGCGCTTGGACTTCAGACGGGTGTGACGCCTGTCATGGAGAGCGTCGCGAGCATGCATAGCGGGCTTCTGATTGTGATCACGCTGATCACGCTGTTTGTGACGGGTCTGCTGGTTGTGGCGATGTTGCGTTTCAACGCGCGGGCCAATCCGGTTCCGTCGAAGACGACCCACAACACGATGATCGAAGTTGCGTGGACGATCATTCCGGTTTTGATCCTGGTTGGCATTGCGGTTCCGTCGTTCCGGCTTTTGTTTCAGCAGCTTGACCTTCCGAAGGCCGATCTGACGGTGAAGGCGGTCGGCAAGCAGTGGTACTGGAGCTACGCGTATCCGGACAACGGCAAGTTCGAGTTTGACTCGCTGATGGCGCATGAGAAGCAGCCGCGGATGCTTGCGGTGGACAACGAGCTGGTTGTTCCTGTGAACAAGATTGTCCGGGTTCAGGTGACCGGGGCCGATGTCATTCATTCGTTTGGCGTTCCGGCGTTCGGCATCAAGGTGGACGCGATCCCGGGCCGTCTCAACGAGACCTGGTTCAAGGCCACCAAGACGGGCGTGTTCTACGGCCAGTGCTCGGAACTGTGCGGGCGGGATCACGCCTTCATGCCGATTGCGGTTCGTGTGGTGAGCGAGCAGGATTTTGCGGCCTGGATTGAAACCGCGAAGAAGAAGTTTGCCTCGAACCCGGCGAACGCGGTGGCGTCAGCTGCCGACGTGATGCGCTAGGCGTCGCGTTGGGCGATTTCGACGGGGCGACAACCGCTAAAGGGACGTTCGCCCCAAGGGACATCGCCAAGGTTCGTTCGAAGGACTTCAAGGGACGAAAGACAGGATTAGACAATGGCAACAACCGCAGCACATGCTCACGACCACGGCCATGACGATCATGGCGACCATGCGCACCACCCGACAGGGTGGCGGCGCTTTGCGTATTCGACCAATCACAAGGACATCGGGACTATGTACCTGGTGTTCGCCATCGTCGCGGGGATCATCGGCGGCCTGATGTCGATGGGCATCCGGGCGGAACTGATGTATCCCGGCGTGCAGGTTTTTGATCCTGCGCATACCTACAACGTCTTTGTGACCTCGCACGGCCTGATCATGATCTTCTTCATGGTGATGCCTGCGATGATCGGCGGCTTCGGCAACTGGTTCGTGCCGTTGATGATCGGAGCGCCCGACATGGCGTTTCCGCGCATGAACAACATCTCGTTCTGGCTGCTGCCAGCGGCGTTTGCGCTGTTGTTGACCTCCACGTTCGTGGAAGGTGAGCCGGGCGCGTCGGGCGCGGGCACGGGCTGGACGTTGTATGCGCCGCTGTCGACGAGCGGCCATCCCGGACCGTCGGTGGATTTCGTGATCCTCGCGGTGCATTTGGCCGGCGCCTCCTCGATTTTGGGCGCGATCAACTTCATCACCACGATCTTCAACATGCGCGCACCTGGCATGACCTTGCACAAGATGCCGCTGTTCGTCTGGTCGATCCTGGTGACGGTGTGGCTGCTCTTGTTGTCGCTGCCGGTTCTGGCGGGCGCGATCACCATGCTTTTGACCGATCGTAACTTTGGCACCACGTTCTTCGCTGCCGACGGCGGCGGCGATCCGGTGCTGTTCCAGCACCTGTTCTGGTTCTTCGGTCATCCCGAGGTGTACATCCTGATTCTGCCGGGCTTCGGCATGATCAGCCATGTGATCTCGACGTTCTCGAAGAAGCCGATCTTCGGCTATCTCGGCATGGCCTATGCGATGGTCGCGATCGGCGGCATCGGCTTCGTCGTGTGGGCGCACCACATGTACACGGTCGGCATGGTGTCGACGGCGCAGGCTTACTTCGTCGCCGCCACGATGGTGATCGCGGTGCCGACCGGCGTGAAGGTGTTCTCGTGGATCGCCACCATGTGGGGCGGCTCGATCGAGTTCAAGGCGCCGATGCTGTTTGCGATCGGCTTCATCTTCCTGTTCACGGTTGGCGGCGTGACCGGCGTGGTGCTGGCCAATGCGGGCGTCGACCGGGTGATGCAGGAGACCTACTACGTCATCGCGCACTTCCACTACGTGATGGGCATTGCCGCGGTGTTCTCGATCTTCGCGGGCTGGTACTACTGGTTCCCGAAGATCTCCGGCTACATGTACAACGAGACCATCGCCAAGCTGCACTTCTGGCTGATGTTCATCGGCGCCAACGTCCTGTTCTTCCCGCAGCACTTCCTTGGGCTGCAGGGCATGATGCGGCGCTCGGTCGACTATCCGGATGCGTTCGCGGGCTGGAACGAGATCTCGTCCTACGGTGCCTTTATCGCTGGGTTTGGCGCTGTGGTCTTCCTTTACGGCTTGGTCGACGCCTTCGCTCGCAAGGAGCAGGCGGCGGACAATCCGTGGGGCGAAGGTGCAACCACGCTGGAATGGACGCTGTCGTCACCGCCGCCGTTCCACCAGTTCTCCACCCTGCCGAAGGTGCAGTAATGTGACTGTGCGCGGCGCGCTCGACGCGCCGCGCACCCAACAAGCGGGTGTATCGTGTCGGTTGTTGATCAAAAAGCCGTTGAACTGCCGCCCCGGATCTCGGAGGCGAGTGTCGCCGATTACTTCGCGCTGCTGAAGCCACGGGTGATGTCGCTCGTGATCTTCACCGCGCTGGTTGGGCTGATGATCGCGCCGGGCCATGTTCACCCGGTCCTGGGCTTCATCTCGATCCTCTGCATCGCGGTCGGAGCCGGTGCCTCTGGCGCGCTGAACATGGCGCTGGAAGGCGATATCGACGTGCTGATGTCGCGCACGGCCAACCGGCCGATCCCGCGCGGCCGCATCACCCGCGGCGAGGCGATGGGGTTCGGCCTCACGCTGTCGTTCTTCTCGGTGATGACGCTCGGCGCTCTGGTCAACTGGTATGCCGGTGGCCTGCTCGCCTTCACGATCTTCTTTTATGTTGTGATCTACACGATGGGACTGAAGCGGCGGACCGCGCAGAACATCGTGATTGGCGGCGCCGCCGGTGCGCTGCCGCCGGTGGTGGCGTGGGCGGCTGCGACGGGGTCGCTGTCGGTGGAGCCGCTGCTTCTGTTCCTGATCATCTTCTTCTGGACGCCGCCGCATTTCTGGGCGCTGGCGCTGTTCCGCAACGACGACTACACCCGCGCCGGCGTGCCGATGTTGCCGGTGGTTGCCGGTCCCGATGCGACCCGGCTGCAGATCCTGCTCTATACCATCGTGCTGGTGGCGGTCGCCGCCGCGCCCTGGCCGCTTGGCTACTTCGATTGGATTTATGGCGTCACTTCGCTGATCCTCGGCGCCGGCATGCTGGTGTTCGCGATCAATGTCTATCGCCATCGCACCGGCAGCACAGCGCTGCGCGCCACGCGGCGGTTGTTCGCCTTTTCGATCCTCTATCTGTTCGCGCTGTTTGCCGTTCTGCTGCTCGATGTGGTTGCGAAGGCCATCGCGCCGTTGATCTGGTAGAGGGCGCATGGACCGATGGACAGCAACAACAAGCCGGACGGAGACGGGATCGTTCTCACCGAGGCCCAGAAGAAGCGCCGGCGCGAACGGTCGATCGCGATCGCCTGGGCGCTGGGGCTCATGGTCCTGCTGTTTTTCGCGGTCACCTTCATCAAGGGGCCGGGCGTTCTCGTCCGTCCGATGTGATTTGAGATGACGGACGCGCCGCAGCACCCGCAGCAACCCGCCACCGCAGCCTCGGCCCGGCCGAAGGCGACGTCGCGCGTTGGTCGCGACGTGAAGGTCGGCGCCGCCTGCGGCCTGGTGGTCGCCCTGATGGTCGGCGCTGCCTATGCGTCGGTGCCGTTCTACGACTGGTTCTGCCGCGTCACCGGCTTCAACGGAACGACGCAGGTGGCGGGGGAGGCCCCCCGGTCCAAGCCGCTGGAGCGCACGGTAGCCGTACGCTTCGACTCCAACGTCTCCGGCGGGCTGCCCTGGAAGTTCGAGCCGGAACAGACCGAGATAAAGGTCCGGGTCGGCGAGGTCACCACCGTCCATTACACCATCACCAACGAGGTGGCGGCGACCACCATGGGGCAGGCGGCCTATAACGTCACGCCGCTGACAGTCGGATCCTATTTCACCAAGATCAACTGCTTCTGTTTCACCGAGCAAACCCTGGCGCCCGGTGAGAAGCGGGAGATGGCCGTTGTCTTCTATGTCGATCAGGCTTTCGCCGCCGACAGCGAGAACGACGGCGTCAATACCATCACCCTGTCCTATACCTTCTTTCCGGTGAAGAAGGCCGCGCCCAAGCCGGTGGCGGCCAACGAGCCGGACAGGCCAGGGGGAAGCATCTGAGCTTTGAGGGCCGACGCGTTTTGTTACCGACGCGTTTTGTTTTGAGATCAATAGGTGCCCAATACCGCCGGCACCGCTAACGGAGAGAGACCGCAATGGCTACGGCGCAAGTCAAGCACGATTACCACCTGGTCGACCCGAGTCCGTGGCCGATCGTAGGCGCGACCGCGGCTTTCATCATGGCCGTCGGCGCGATCCTGTGGATGCATCATCTGACCGCGGCGGCTCCGATCATTTTCGGCGCCGGCCTGATCGGCGTGCTCTACACCATGGCGAGCTGGTGGGCGGATGTGATCCGCGAAGCCCAGCACAAGGGCGATCACACCCGCGTGGTGCAGATCAGCCATCGCTACGGCATGATCCTGTTCATCTGCTCCGAGGTGATGTTCTTCGTCGCCTGGTTCTGGGCCTTCTTCAACTCCGCGCTGTTCCCGGGCGATCCCGTGCATATGACGCGCGACGCGCTGTTCGGCGGTGTCTGGCCGCCCAAGGGCATCCAGACCTTCGATCCCTGGCACCTGCCGTTGCTCAACACCCTGATCCTTCTGACCTCGGGCACCACCGTGACCTGGGCGCACCATGCCCTGCTCAATGGCGACCGCAAGGGGTTGAAGTGGGGGTTGATCCTGACCATTGCGCTCGGCGCCGTCTTCACCTGCGTGCAGGCCTATGAGTATCATCACGCCGCCTTCAGCTTCGCCGGCAACGTCTACGGCGCCACCTTCTTCATGGCGACCGGCTTCCACGGCTTCCACGTGCTGGTCGGCACGATCTTCCTGATCGTCTGCCTGTTCCGCGCCAATGCGGGCCACTTCACGCCCTCCCAGCACCTCGGCTTCGAATTCGCCGCTTGGTACTGGCATTTCGTCGACGTGGTGTGGCTGTTCCTGTTCGTCTGTATCTATGTCTGGGGCAACGGCGCCGCGGCCATGGCGCACGCCGCGCACTGACCGGGACCAGCCCGCTCAATACATCAAGATCAAGGGCGGCCGACGGGCCGCCCTTTTCTCTTTCGGAAGAAACGCTGATGTCCCATCTCGCTCGGCCGACATTGTCCCAGACCATCCTGGGCGGGCTCGCCTGCAAATGCCCGCGCTGACCTCCAGGCGCGAGACGCTTCAACGCAACGTTTAGCTGCATTGGGCGGCGCGGTTTTTCTCCCTTCGATTTCCTCTTTGTCCCGAAACGCTTTATGGTACGCGGCGACCATCGCCGATGGCGACATGGATAACTCGCAGTATCAAATATCTCGCAACATACTCCGCCGTTGGAGGCCGGCTTGACGCATTATCTCTCGACACGGGGGAAAACCCAGAAACTCGGCTTTTCCGATGTGATGCTGGCCGGCCTCGCTCGTGACGGCGGTCTTTATGTGCCCGAAGTCTGGCCGCAGCTAACGCCCGACACGATCGCAGGCTTCTTCGGCCGGCCGTACTGGGAGGTGGCCGTGGAGGTAGTTCGGCCGTTCGTGGCTGGAGACATCGCTGAGGCCGATCTCGGCCGCATGGCCAACGAGGCTTATGCGACGTTCCGGCACCCGGCGGTGGTGCCGCTCGATCAGATCGGTCCTCAACAGTTCATGCTGGAGTTGTTTCACGGTCCGACGCTCGCGTTCAAGGACGTGGCGATGCAGTTGTTGTCGCGGCTGATGGACCATGTTCTGGCACAACGAGGCCAGCGCACCACGATCGTCGTCGCAACCTCGGGCGACACCGGCGGCGCTGCGGTCCACGCATTCGCCAACAGCACCAATGTCGATCTGATCGTGCTGTTCCCGGACGGCCGCATCTCCGAAGTGCAGCGGCGCATGATGACGACGACGGCCGCGCCAAATGTTCATGCGCTCGCCGTCAAAGGCACCTTCGACGACTGCCAGGCGATCGTGAAAGGGTTGTTCAACAACCACCGCTTTCGTGACGAGGTGTCGCTTTCCGGTGTCAACTCGATCAACTGGGCACGAATTGTTGCGCAGGTGGTGTATTACTTCACCTCGGCGGTCGCACTGGGCGCGCCGGCACGGGCCGTCGATTTTACCGTGCCGACCGGCAACTTCGGTGACATCTTTGCCGGCTACGTCGCAAAGCGCATGGGTCTGCCGATACGCTGGTTGCGTATCGCCGCCAACATCAACGATATCTTGCCGCGCACGCTAAAGACCGGCATCTACGAAGTGCGCGAAGTTCACGCTACCACCTCGCCGTCGATGGACATTCAGGTGTCGTCGAACTTCGAGCGGCTGTTGTTCGAGGCGACGGGGCGCGACGCCGCGCAGGTGCGCGCGATGATGGCGTCGCTGCAGCAATCCGGTCGCTTCGCGCTGCCGGATTCGGTGCTGGCCGCGATGCGCGCCGACTTCGATGCCGGGCGCGCCGACGAAACAGAGACCGCTGCCTCGATCCGCACAGCGTGGCGCGAAGCCGGAGATCTGGTCGACCCGCATACGGCTGTTGCGCTGACAGTGGCCGATCGCGACGCGCCCGACTCGCGTGTTCCTAATATCGTGCTGGCGACCGCCCATGGCGCAAAGTTCCCTGACGCGGTTGAAGCCGCCTGCGGCGTGCGGCCTCCATTACCGGCCTGGCTCGACGGCTTGATGACTCGGCCCGAGCGGATCACGGTCGTGAACAACGATCAGGCAGAAATCGAACGGTTCGCGCTGTCCGTCAGCCGCGCCGCCAAGCACGGAGTTGCCGGATGAGTGTCGATATGACGAAACTGTCTTCCGGCCTCACGGTCATCACTGATGCCATGCCGCATCTGGAAACCGCAGCGCTCGGAGTCTGGACTGGGGTTGGCGGTCGCGACGAGAAGCCAAACGAGCATGGCATCTCGCATTTACTTGAGCACATGGCATTTAAAGGAACCACTAGGCGTTCGGCGCGAGAGATCGCCGAGGAGATCGAGGCAGTCGGTGGCGATCTCAATGCCGCTACCGGTGTTGAGACGACGGCTTATTACGCGCGGGTGATGAAGGCTGACGTTCCGCTCGCGCTCGACGTGCTGAGCGATATCCTGTCCAATCCTAGCTTCGACGCGAAGGAACTCGAATGCGAGAAAGGCGTCATCGAGCAGGAAATGGGTGCGGCGCAAGACACTCCTGACGACGTCGTTTTCGAGCATCTCAACGAGCTCTGCTATCCGGACCAGTCGATCGGGCGTTCGCTGCTCGGCACGCCGGAGACGCTGAAGCGGTTCAACAGCGACATGCTGCATGGGTATCTCAAAACGCATTATCGCGGGCCGGACATGGTGGTAGCGGCGGCGGGTGCGATCGAGCACAAGGCGGTCGTGGCCGAGGTCGAGCGTTGCTTTGCAAGTTTGGATGCCGCGCCGGCTCCGCAGCCGCCGGCGGCGAAATTCGGCAGCGGTGGCTCCAAAGTGGTGCATCGCGACCTCGAGCAGGCGCATCTGACGCTTGCGCTGGAAGGGGTGTCGCAGACCGATGCCTCGCTATTCTCGTTGCAGGTGTTCACCAATGTTCTGGGGGGCGGCATGTCCTCGCGATTGTTTCAGGAAGTCCGTGAGAAGCGCGGTCTGTGCTATTCAATCTACACCTTCCATGCACCCTATGCCGACACTGGCTTCTTTGGGCTCTACACCGGCACCGATCCGAGCGACGCGCCGGAAATGATGGAAGTCGTCGTCGACGTTATCAGCGAGGCTGTGGAAACGCTGAAGGAAGCTGAGATCGCGCGCGCGAAAGCGCAGATGAAAGCCGGCCTGCTGATGGCTTTGGAGAGTTGCAGCGCCCGCGCCGAACAATTGGCGCGGCATATGCTCGTCTATGGACGGCCCCAGGGCGTTCCCGAATTGATGGCTAGGATCGATGCTGTCAGCGTCGACTCAACGCGCGACGCGGCGCGCGTCCTGCTGGCGCGCAGCCGTCCCGCGGTCGTCGCGCTTGGCAGCGGCAGGGGGCTGGACTCCGCGGTCGCTTTTGCGGAAGGATTGTCGCAGTCGAAGGCCCGAATTTTGCTCCACTAGCCACAGGCTGGTGGGATTCGGGGTCGAGGAACGGCCATGGCTCTATTTCGTTTGCCGTCCAGCGCGCCAGCGCTTGTGCCGCGAGGGCACGGTCTGTTGCTGCGCGCGCCTGAGATGTCCGATTTTTTGCAATGGAGACAGCTTCGTGAGCACAGCCGCGCCTATCTGACTCCATGGGAACCGATGTGGCCATCGGACGACCTGACCCGCGCGGGATTTCGGCGGCGGTTACGCCGCTACGCAGAGGATATCGCCGGCGACAGGTCCTACCCATTCATTGTGTTTCGCGAATCCGACGGCATCATGTTGGGTGGGGTCACGCTCGCCAATGTCCGTCGCGGCATCTCGCAGGCAGGCACCATCGGATACTGGATAGGCGAGCCCTATGCGGGGCGAGGCTATATGACCGCGGCGTTGCGGGTGCTGCTTCCGATCCTGTTTGGCGAACTGAACCTGCATCGCATTGAGGCTGCCTGCATTCCCAGCAATATGCCGTCCATTCGCGTGTTGGAAAAGTGCGGCTTCACGCGGGAGGGGCTGGCGCGCCGCTATCTTTGCATCAACGGAATCTGGCAGGATCACCTGCTGTTCGGCATGTTGCACGACGATTTCCACGGCTAGACATTTTCTTTCTGAAAGAATCGGAGTCGATCCGAGATCGCCCGTCATTTCCGTCTGACGAAGCCCCCACCTTTGGCTTGCGGCCATTGGCTTGTTATAAAGCCGCGCGTGGAAACAATGATCGGACGACGTGAATGCTTAATGTTGCGGGCACCACCGAGGTGGATGAACCAGTTCCTGTCAGGCACTTGGTCAGCTTTCCGTTGCGCCTGATGACTATGGCCGCAGGCTGCTGGATAGTTGCCGCTTCCCCAGCGCAATCGCAGTCGCTCGGGGATCGTTTCAAGGAAATGTTCGGCGTCAAATCGCAGCCGGAGCGAGCGGCGCCGGCATCCGGCGACGTGGCTTCTGTGCCCGGCGATCTTACCTGTCCGACCGTCTCCATCCGTGCCGGCGCATCGACCTACACGGTCGGCGCCTCGGGCCAGCCGGCGAGTGGTACCGATGTCCGCTATCAGGCGACTATCGGCGATACCGCGCGAGAATGCGACTACAACACCGACACGCATCAGATCGCAATCAAGGTCGGTATTCGCGGGCGGGTCATCGTGGGGCCGGCGGGGGCGCCGCCGTCCGTGGAGGTGCCGTTGCGCATCGCGGTGGTTGAGGATGGCGTTTCCGCGAAAACGATCGCCACCAAGGCCTATACGATTACGGTGAGCCTGTCGGGCAACGAAGGCGGAACCTACAGTTTTGTTTCGGACGACATTTCGTATCCGGCGCCGCAGAGCGCGGCCGCCGACCGCTACGTGTTTTACGTCGGATTCGATCCGCAGGCGCTGAAGCCTGAACCGCACTCGGATCGCAAACGGCCGAAATCGCAGAGATAACGGACACAGCGGTTGCGCTGCGCGCGATCCGTCGGCAGCAATTCGCGCACGCGGATATTCAATACGCAGCGGTCGTTGCGATTGTGGCCACGCTTCCGTGTTTGATGATACCCGTTTGACAGCTCACCGGCGACAGTCCGGGAAACAAAAAAGCCGGCGGAGCACGTCGCGCCGGCTTTCGTCGCGTTTGTAAAGAACTCAGTTGAGCTTGGTCCGAACTTCGCTGACGCCTTTGGCGAGCAAATCGTCGGCAAGCTGTCCCTTTACCGAATTTGACAGGATTGAGGAGGCAGCAGCGACAGCGGCGTCGGCAGCGGCGGCGCGGACATCCGCGATAGCCTGGGCTTCTGCCGAGGCGATCTTGCCTTCCGCGCTCTTGGTGCGGCGTGCAACGAAATCTTCCATCTTGACCTTTGCTTCGGCCGCGATGCGCTCGGCTTCGGCTTTGGCCGAGGCGATAATGTCCTGCGCCTCTTGCTCGGCGCTCGCATGGCGGGCTTTGTAGTCGGCGAGCAGCTTCGCGGCTTCATCCTTCAGGCGACGCGCGTCGTCGAGCTCGCCCTTGATGCGCGCGCTGCGACGATCGAGCGTCGCCAGCACCGTGCGGTGTACCCCCACATAGGCGAAGACGCCCATCAGGATCAGGAAGGCTATGGCAACCCAGGTTTCCGGTTGGGCAAACATGGTCTCGTCATCCCTTCATCGAGGCTTCGACGGCGCCGTCAACGAGCTTGGGATCGGGCGTTGCGCCGGTCAGTTGCTGCACGATAGCCGTTGCCGCATCGCTTGCAATGCCACGGACGTTGCTCATCGCCGCCGCGCGTGTTGAGGCAATGGTCTTCTCGGCGTCGGCGAGCTTGACGGACAACCGTTCCTCGAGAGCCTTGCGTTCGGCGT
Source organism: Nitrobacter sp. CN101 (assembly GCF_055390255.1). Taxonomy (NCBI): domain Bacteria; kingdom Pseudomonadati; phylum Pseudomonadota; class Alphaproteobacteria; order Hyphomicrobiales; family Nitrobacteraceae; genus Nitrobacter; species Nitrobacter sp. CN101. Next base: position 145,856 of record NZ_AP038833.1, on the reverse strand, counting down.
CTGCCGCTGCATTCAGCTTCTCGCGGGTGTCGTTGCTGATCGCCTGCGCTCGTGTCCGCGCGGCCGCGAGTTCGGTCTCATAGGCCTTCAATGCGCCGTCGGACTCGTCCTTCAGCTTTTGTGCCCGCGTGAGGTCGCCCTCGATCGTGTTCTGCCGGTCATCGATGGTCTGGCGGACGCGCGGCAAGGCCACTCGCGACGAGATCATATAGAGCGCAACGAACGTGATCGTCAGCGATACCAGCTGGGACGCGAAGGTATCCTTCTGGAACGGCGGGAACGGAGCCTTGTGGCCGCCGTCGGCTTCGGTGTGGGCCGTCGTGCCCTGTGCGTTGCCATGACTTTCAGCCACGGGCTTCTCCTTTGCGGTCGATCGGGACCCGGCTTTCCAGGTCCCGTCAGCCGGTCAGTGATCTTAAAGTGCGAACAGCAACAACAGGGCGATCAGCAGCGAGAAGATGCCGAGCGCTTCCGTCACCGCGAAGCCGAAGATCAGGTTGCCGAACTGGCCCTGGGCGGCCGAAGGATTGCGCACCGCGGCGGCAAGATAGTTGCCGAAGATGATGCCCACGCCGGCGCCGGCGCCACCCATGCCGATGCAGGCAATACCAGCGCCAATGTACTTCGCGGCAATCGGATCCATGAAACAAACTCCTTGCTGAGGCTTGTGAGAGTGACTTTGGAGGGGGGTGTACCGGTCTTAGTGACCGGGATGAATCGCATCGTTGATGTAGATGCAGGTGAGAATTGTGAAGACGTAGGCCTGAAGGAACGCGACCAATAACTCGAGCGCGGTGAGCGCCACCACCAGCGCCAGCGGCAGCACGGCGCCGAACACGCCGACGATTCCCATGGCGCCGAGCATGGTGACGAAGCTCGCGAACACTTTCAGCGTAATGTGACCCGCCAGCATGTTGGCGAACAGACGCACGCTGTGCGAGACCGGCCGCGACAAGAACGAGATGATCTCGATCGCCACCACCAGCGGCAGGATCGCGATCGGAATGCCCGACGGCACGAACAGTTTGAAGAATCTCAGGCCGTTCTTATAGAAGCCGTAGATCAGCACGGTGAAGAAGACGAGGAATGCCAGCCCGGCCGTGATGATGATGTGGCTCGAGATCGTAAAGGTGTAGGGGATGATGCCGACGAGGTTTGAGACGGTCACCAGCATGAAGATTGAGAACACGAAGGGGAAGAACTTCATGCCGTCCTTGCCGGCGGTGGTGCGTATGGTGTCGGCGACGAACTCGTAGCTGATCTCGGCGATCGATTGCATGCGCCCGGGCACGAGCTTGCGACCGGTGCCCAGCATCAAAAGCGACGTCAGCACGACGGCGAGCAGCATGTAGGCGGAGGAATTGGTGAAGGCGATTTCCTGGCCGCCGATATGGCCGATCGTGAAAATCTTCTCGATGTTGAACTGGTGGATCGGGTCCATCATCCGCGTGCAACTTTCAGTCTGCCGGCAGGCCGGCGTTCAAGCAACTCAATCGTCCAGACGGCCATCCGTCATCGGTCTGTCTGCTCGGGAATCACGCCCGCCGACCGCATCACGTTGATCACGCCGGCTGCGAAGCCAAGCAGGAAAAACACAATCAGCCCCCAGGGCGAGGTCGACAGCAAGCGGTCGAATCCCCAGCCTATCAACGCCCCGACAGCAACGCCCGCGATCAATTCGGAGGATAGGCGGAAACCACGCGCCATTGCCGAGGCCCTGGCAGCTCCGTCTCCGCTTCCATCACCGGATTGGTCAGTCTCGTTCTTGCGGTGCCCACGAAGCTTGGACAGCCGTTGATCGAGATTTCCGAGCCTTTCGGAAAGCGCAGCTTCGTCGGGAGCCGAATGCTCGCGATCTCCGTGCCCGCTGCTGTTTTTGTCCGTGCCGTCAGCCATGCTCTCGACACCCGACACAACGCCGCGATCTTCAGGAAATTACGCCCGTTACCCTCAGAAGCCGCGCGGACCATACTGACGGCCCAAGGTCAAGTCAAGATTGTGTCGCGGTGGACTATAGCGTTGAATTGGCTGGCTTTATTCTAGAAAATCAAAGCGGCTGCGCTTAGTTGCCGCGCTGCAAAAGCGGTCTTCGCGAAAGGCGGCGGGCTGGCTAAGCGTTGCGGGCGCGCTCGCAACGCAAGAAAGCTGGCGACTTGGGGTATCTCGAGGGTTGTCTGACGCGCCGCAGCGGCAGGATAGTTGAGGGTGGACGTGGACCGAAACGGACTGCCGACGCGTTGAAATCGGGTGGTGGGCGCTATAGGTCGATGACAGAGCGCCCGCTCGGGTGAAGCGAATTCGGTCTCGACGGAGCAGTGCATGTACGCGGCGATACCGTTCAGACTGTTGCGGATTTCCGCGATCACCGCGGTGCTCTTTTGCCTGGTTGTTCCGGCGCTTGCGCAGGAGGCGGAGAAAGGACGCTATACGCTCGTGCCGATGAGCGGCGGCTTTGTCAGGCTGGATACGCTTACCGGCGTGGTTTCCCATTGCGAGAACAAGGGCTCGGGTTGGGCGTGCTACGTATTGCCTGAAGAGCATGCCGCGCTGGATAAGGAAATCGGCCGGCTGCAGGCGGAGAACGAAAAATTGAAGGCGCAGCTCGCTGCGCGCGAGCTGGCCGGCAAGATTCAGAAAGATTTGTCTCAACAACAGGGGTCGGGTGAGCCGGGGCCGGCTGCGCCAAAGGCTGACGGACCGAAATCCGCGGACGTCAACCGTAACAGCATTGAGATTCCACTCCCGAGCGATCGCGATATGGGCCGCTTGATGTCATTCGTTGAGCGCGCCTGGCGGCGGCTGATCGAGATGGCGAGCCGCGTCCAGCGCGATACTTCAGGAATCTAATGCCCGGGTCAGCTGAAGGCATTTGATTCGAATCAAGGCTTGCGCTGCCGTTCGCCGATATAGCCGATGGCGGCGGCGATCACGCCAGTCCCACATTGTGTGTCGCAGGGCTTGCCCTTGAAGCCTGCTTCTGATGGCCGCTGCTCTCACCGTCAAAATCAAACTGCCTCGCGGACCACTCTGCCGAGATGATTGCGGACCCCACACGAATCAGATTATACACGTATAAGTTGCGGTAACTCGCCTTTCGCTCGTGAGGAAGCCGCGGATGGGAAAGCTTTTGCCTTTTGTGTCGGATGTCCCGGTTTTTGTCGTCGACGATGATTCGTCGGTACGTGAAACGCTGGTTCTCCTTTTGAAAATCGAGGGGTATGCCGCGCAAGGCTTTAGCGACGGCGCTTCGTTTCTTGAGGAGGTTCGCAGCGCATCTCCCGCCTGTGTCATTCTCGACCTGCATCTTCCCGGCGAATCGGGATTTCAAGTCCTGCGCAGGCTCGCCGCCGAAAAAGTTGCCTCGCCTATCCTCGTGATCTCGGGCGCAGCCGACATTGCAATGGCTGTCGAAGTCATGAAGCATGGCGCGCTTGACTTCCTGGAGAAGCCGTTTTCCTCCGATGCCATCGTCGACCGTGTTCGTGCCGCGGTGAAGGTTTGGCGAGAGACGCGCGGGAGCGAGAACGGCGGCCTCGCCAGCTTTCCCGGCCGCCATCTATTGACCTGCCGAGAGCGCGAGGTTCTATCCCAGGTGGCCAGGGGTGCTTCGAACAAGGAAGCGGGGAGGAGACTTGGCATCAGTCCGCGCACCGTCGAGGTTCATCGCGCGCGGATCATGGACAAGCTCGGGGCGAAAAACACCGCCGATCTGATTCGGATCGTGTTCTCGGAGGCGAGTTCTCGGCGGCAGCTTTCCGCGTCCTAGAGCCCTTCCGCTGCTGAGGCGGGTTCTGCTTGAAAAAACTTTGCGGCAATCGCACCCCCTCAGCTGGATAGTTTCCAGCTCAGCCGTTCCTCCGCTTAGCGGAGGAGGGGTAGCGGTTCACGCGGAAAAATACCCCACCTCGAACGAGAACGCGTTTGTGTTTCCGTTAAACGCGAAACGTTCCGACAGGTTCTTACTCGGCTGCCATGGATTTTGCCTGCAGCGGCAGATCGAGACGCTCCCACACCTGAAGCAGTGCTTCGGCCAACTGATCGATCAGCGCGTCGTCGTGGTACGGCGACGGCGTGATTCGTAACCGCTCCATTCCCTTGGCAACGGTCGGATAGTTGATTGGCTGGATATAGATGTTGTGGTCGTGCAGCAGCATATCGCAGGCCTGCTTGCAGCGCTCGGGATCGCCGACGAAAATCGGAACGATATGCGTCGAACTGACCATCACCGGCAGACCTGCCGCGATCAGGCTCGCCTTGGTTCGCGCGGCCCGCTCTTGATGGCGTTCGCGTTCCCAAGTTGATGATTTGAGATGTCGGATCGCGGCGGTCGCCGCGGAGCAGATCGCGGGCGGCAATGAGGTGGTAAAGATGAAGCCCGGCGCATAGGAACGCACGGCGTCGATGATCTCGGAATTGCCGGCGATGTAGCCGCCGAGGCAGCCGAAGGCCTTGGCGAGCGTGCCTTCAAGGACGTCGATGCGGTGCATAACGCCTTCGCGCTCTGCGATGCCGCCGCCGCGCGGGCCATACATGCCGACGGCGTGCACCTCGTCGACATAAGTCATGGCGTCGTAGCGTTCGGCGAGGTCGCAGATCTTCGAAAGCGGCGCGACATCGCCATCCATCGAATACAGGCTTTCGCAGGCGATCAGCTTGGGACGATCTGGGGCGGCGGCGCGAAGCAGCTCCTCGAGATGGGCAAGGTCGTTGTGGCGGAAAACCACACGTTCACAGCCGGACTGCCGGATGCCTTCGATCATCGAATTGTGGTTGAGTGCGTCAGAGAGGATCAGGCAGTTCGGAATCAGCTTTGCGAGCGTCGAAATACCGGTCTGATTCGAGACATAACCGGACGTGAACACGAGCGCCGCCGGCTTGCCGTGCAGATCGGCAAGCTCCTGTTCGAGCTGGACCAGAGGATGATGGTTTCCAGCGATATTGCGGGTGCCTCCGGCGCCGGTGCCGATACGGGTCGCTGTCTCGACCATGGCGCCGACCACCTTCGGGTGCTGACCCATGCCGAGATAGTCGTTCGAACACCAGATGATGACGTTGCGCGGGCCCTTGGGCGTGTGCAACGTGGCATAGGGGAACCGACCGGCGATGCGCTCAAGATCGGCGAAAACACGGTAGCGCCGCTCGTCATGAAGGCGATCCAGCGCGTTACTGAAGAACTTGCTATAATCCATGACAACATCCGGATAAAAGCCCGGTACGCCGGACCGATCAGAACCTTTTTAGAGCCTTTCCAGCGGGGCTGTCGAGCCGAATCCGCAAAAGCGCCGGCTTGAGGGTTAAAAATCGCCATTAATTTTGCGCTGGAACAAAGCGGCCCTGCAACCGGCTGCCCGCTCGCGTCATGCGAGCAAGCTGATGACCCCTCGTTGCGCCGCAACCGAGGTAGTTCTCCCGATCAGATCAGCGAGGCGGCAGGCGCTTTCGCACTGTCCAGCGGGGACCTCATGCCGAGGCGGTCGAGCAATGCCGCGTCGCGCACGGTCTGCGGATTCTTCGTGGTGAGCAAAAGGTCGCCTATGAAAATGGAGTTGGCGCCGGCCACGAAGCACAGGGCTTGCAGTTCATCGGTCATGTATTGCCGGCCCGCTGACAGCCTTACCACGCTCTTCGGCATCATGATCCGCGCCACCGCGATCATGCGGACCAGCGCTATCGGATCCGGTCGCTCGGCCGTGGCGTTGACCGGCACCCCCTGGACCTCGTTCCACATGTTGATAGGAACGCTTTCCGGATGCGCCGGGAGATTGGCCAGCAGCATCAACATGCCGAGGCGGTCGCCGATCTGCTCTCCCATGCCGATGATGCCGCCGCAGCAGAGCTTCAGCCCAGCCTCGCGTGCATTGGCGAGCGTGTCGATACGGTCCTGCATGGTGCGGGTGGTGATGATCTGGCCGTAGAATTCGGGGGAAGTATCGACATTGTGGTTGTAGAAATCGAGTCCGGCCTTCTGCAGCCGCCGCGCCTGCTCGGGGGTGAGCATCCCCAGCGTCGCGCAAGTTTCCATGCCCAGTTCCTTGACGGCGCTGACCATGTCACAGATCCGATCGAGATCCCTGTCCTTCGGATTGCGCCAGGCCGCCGCCATGCAGAACCGGCCGGCGCCGGCATCCTTTGCCCGCCGGGCGGTGTCAATGACCGCTTCCCTATCCATCAGCTTCGTGGCTTTGACCCCGGCGTCGTAATGCGCGCTTTGCGCACAGTATCCGCAGTCTTCCGGGCAGCCGCCGGTCTTGATGCTGAGCAGGCTCGCGGTCTCGACGTGATTAGGATCGAAATTGCGGCGATGGATGGTCTGTGCCTGAAAAAGCAGATCTGGGAACGGGAGATTATAAAGTGTTTCGGCTTCGAGCCGCGTCCAATCGTGGCGCGTGCGCGCGACCGAATCATGGGTGCTGTCGAACGAAACCGAGGCTGAGTCCATGGCGCGATTCCCGTGTGCTCTCGTCATGCGGAATCGGGTCTTTGAACCGGTTTGCCGCTTGGCACAGATACCATGTGCGCTGCGAATCGCGAATGAGATCAAGCCCCGAGAGCAAAAAAGGCCGGCATAAGATGCCGGCCTTTCTCGTACTTCAGAACCGTGAGGTTCGGAAGTGATCAGTATCCCGGAGCAAGCGGAGCGCCCACCGGAGCACCCCAGTTGAAACGATAGTTCAGGCCGACCTTGATGGTGTGCTGGTCGTTGCGGAAGCTGCCGGCGACCAAAGCCGGAGCCGGACCGACGAAGTTCACAGTGCCGAAATCGTAGTACTGGTACTCGACCTTGCCCGACCAGTTCTGGGTGAACAGGTATTCAAGACCGCCGCCAACGGTGTAGCCGTCACGGCCACCGTTGCCGCCGAAACCGTTGGAGAAGCGCGAGTCAGCCCAGCCGTAGCCGCCCTTGACGTACAGCAGCGCCGGACCCCAGGTGTAGCCGAGCCGGCCAGTGACCGATCCGAGGCCACGGTTAGCGAAATTGCTGCCGGTGTCGAGGAAGCTGTAGTTGGCTTCGATGCCGAACACCCAGTTCGGGGAGAACTGCGTGTCGTAGCCGACCTGCACACCACCCATGAACCGGCCATCGTTGTTGTTGGTGATAAAGCCCGGTGCAAGGACGTTATTGCTGCCACCGAAAGCGCCGCCGATGTGACCACCGATGTAGAAGCCGGTCCAGTTATAGATCGGCGCGGGCGTGTAGGCCGGTGCCTTGGTGTAGGGGCGCGCCGCGAGATCGGCGGCTTGTGCTGGCACGATCGCGGCCATACCGAGGAAGGCTACAGAAGCGAGCAAAATCTTTTTCATTGTATTCTCCAGGAATTCAAGTTCCGAGCAGCCGTTCGTCGGCCCCGTCATTTGGACCCTAGATCGATTTGCCGAAAAAAGCTGTCACTGAGACGCCACACTCTGAAACGTTCGCAATCCGTTGAGGGGCAGCAAGAAGGCATCGGATCTTGTAAGCTTAATGCCGCCCTAATAAAAGCTAAATGGAGCCTTAATTCCCGTGCCTTTCCGCCAATTTTGGGCAAGCAACAAGGCTGCTGAAGCTTTTCCTCGGGCGGTCTCGGAGCCGCAACTCTGCGAATCACCTTTCGATTCGCGCTACTTGAGGATCGTTCGCGCTCTTCAAGAAAGATAAAGAATGGTGCTGCCAGACAGGATTGAACTGTCGACCTCTCCATTACCAATGGAGTGGTCGGACCCCAAGGATCGACTGTCCGATCAATTACTTAGCTGATTTTTTGGTCTGTGCCTGTGCCAAATTCGTGCCAGGCGAACCGCGTTCGTCCACGAGCGCGCGTTGATGCTCCGCGTCGCAGATCATGTAACCATTGAGTGAGCGGATGTCGCGCCATCCGCCCTGGTTCATCGCTGCGCGAGGATCGCGGCGTCCGACGTCGGTGGCGAACTTGTGCCTAAACCAGTGCTGGGTGATGGCGCGCAGTATCTTCAGGTCGTCTGCCTTCATTCGCCTGAGGCGGTCGACTTCGGTGCGGTCGCCGGCGGACCGCATAGCGGCGATCTTCTCGTCGTAGTCTGCTTCGATCTTCTTGAGCGCTCGTCGCTTCGCCGCGTTGAAGGCGGTCTTGTTCTGGGTCCCCCACGCGCCTCCATTGGGTTTGTAGGGCTTACCCTTGTAGTGCAGGAACAACGGTTCGTCGGAGCCGGGACCGATCTTCCCCCGCCTCACCTGCAACGTGCGCCACTGCAGGTAGTCGATAAACGGCGTCCGGATGGACTCAGGCAACGCCACCGGCACGTCGTCGCCGTTCTTGGTGTTGCGGAAGGTCAACGTCATCGTCCCCAAGTCGAGATCGCCCAAAGAGCAGCCCTGCAGGATCGATGACACTCGGGTGCCGCCTACCCATGCCACCCGGATTTGGATCGCGAGTGATAGGTGCGCGGCTTCCACAAGAGCCTCCACGAGGTCGATGCGAAACTGCACCACGGCCCGCCGAGTCCGGCGTTGCGGGTTGCGCGCCTTCTGATCGCGCACGAAGGCCGGCAACGCCGGATACTGGCCGCCCGCGATCTTGAGCACCAGGAACGCGCAAAGCCCCGAGATGTAACGCTCACGTGTTCCAGCCGTGTTGCCGCTTTGGCGCCGGTCGACGAAGGCGATGATCTCTTCGGGAGGTACGTCCCAAAGGATGCGGGTGGTGAACTCAGCCGTGAAGTCTCTCAGGATACGGGCATCGCTCGGCCCGATGGACGATTTCAAACGTTCTGACGCCAAGGTGGCGACGCTCCTGCGAACGACGCCTCCGCCAAGTTCGGCACGGTACGTCGCCTCGAGCTCTCTCGCTCGCCGCTCGGCGGTGGCCTTGTTGTCCTTTGCCGCAGGTATATGCAGCGACTCCCGGACAAGTTTCTTACCTCGTCCGGGGACCTTGAGTGTGCCTGTGGCTCTGAAGGTGTTGTTGCGCACCGAAATGAGCAGGCCACCGCATTGCCACGGCTCGATTTTCGAATTGGATTTCTTGGGCCGTTTCATCTTCGGATTTCGCGCGGTTAGTTGGGAGGGCGCGAAACGCTCCGGCCAGTGGTCAACGTCGTTCGGGACGCCCGGGTCGCTTGCATCAATACGTTCTCGTGTGCTTCGCACCGAGCACTTCCTCAAGGGCGGCTTCGGCATCTGGATCAGGTGGAGATTCACGCCCGGTCTTCTCACGCGTACGGCCATGGGCGAGGATTCCTCTTTGGCTCTCCCGGTGGATGGCCATTTCGAGTTTTTCGAAGCCTTCTTCGCTCCACATCCGCTTGTTGCCGCGCCATCGGTGAAACTCGAACAGCCGCTGAGGCTGCTCCCGCATCTCGTCGTCGGCCAGCCACCCGTTTAGCGTTGAGATGGAAGTCCCGAGCCGAATTGCGACCTGTCGAGCCGTAAGCAAGTCCCGTCCTCCCTGATGACCAGAGTCTACGCATCCGTTTATGCAATTATAACTAGAATCAAGTGATTTACATGTCAAGCAAGAGGTGGCATTCTCCCAACGGCGATTCGCGCTTAGTTAATAGACGTTAACGGCGCGCCATTTACGTGAGACAAGCGATGCGTCGAAATTGGCGGAAGGAGGCCCAGACTGCGATCGAGGAGCTTCAAGACGCCAAGTATGGCGATCGCGAATCTGGGCTGCGGGCGCTCGCACATCGTTTCGGCAATAAATCCGACGACCCGTCCTCGTTGCGACGTGCGATCGGAGCCTTCGAGTTTCTTGAGAAGTTGCGGGTGGCGCATCCGCAAGAATACGAGGGCCTTGCGGGAGTGCCGCTCTCCATCGCCGAGCTAATCGCACGGTGGTACGCGTCCAATCAGAAGCAAGCCTTGGGCGCGGCGAGGAATTGGGCACAGGGTCGGGGGACTGTCCAATCGCTGCGCAGGGCAATGGAAGAAGCTTTGCCGAAAGGGCACGGAGGGAAGGTCGGGGGGGCCCGCGATCGCGCGTACCGGGCATCTGCGCTTAAGCCCGTGACTTTAGTCATCAGGGATTTGACAGGTTCAGAGATCGATTCACTGAGAGAACGGGACCGAGATCCTGCCTCCGGGCTTAAATTCGATTTCTTATTCGAAGTCTCCTCGCAAGACCGGCGTGAGAGAATTGTCGTTCTCATTGTCGGCCCCTACACAAACAGGAAACTGTACCGAGATAGGTGCGACGAGTGGATTGCGCGCGCATTCGGGCTTGCTTGGGTCGTTGACCGTGTGATCCTTGCGCTGCCGGTTGTGGAGTATCTCGAGGCATACAGGGATCGCGCGAGATCGGTTGCGCAGGCGGCACATCGATATCGTGTTGGTGCGACGTCTGACGAGGCTAGAGGCCCGAGAGTCGAGGCCGTTCACATCGAAGTTGATTCACTCGATCCTAGGGATTCCGCCCGGTTGGATCAGTTGAAGATGTGATGCTTGATCCACAAGGCGGTTGAGGCGTGCGAACAAGTATTCCGCTTCTCTGCATAAACCTCAGGATCCTCGCTCCTGCGTTGTTGCGACACCGCGCCTAACCCTCAATTGATTTCTCCATGGTCTTGTAGCGGCCACAGCTTTAATTTTGATGAGCAAGTTCGACGGCGGCGCGTTGGATTTGACCACCCCATCCCCGGGCAACGCGACCATCCGTTCGCGCGTTGATCTGGCCGGCGCTTAGAAATGCTGATTTCCTCAAAGTGCTCACAACATAAACAAAGTAGACTTTGTTTATGTTGCCAATGAGGAAAACAGTAATTTGCAGGGGTTTTACAGGATTCCCTACGCGGGTTAGATCGCCGCGAGAAGTGCGTAAGCCGGCGCTGCGGGAAAAGCGGGCGGAGAGGATTCTTGCAAGGATTGGCGGTCGCCAAGCGGGGTACACGCTTCCACTCGACTTTCGATATCGAAGGGTAAGTGCGCCGCGTATCGGCTATCAATCCACACGAAAGGTGACTGGAGAATCTTTGGTTCACCTTGCGCGCGGCGGCGTCCCAATTTACTCAGTAGACGTCGGCCCACCGTCCCTTCGGGCACAATGTCTTCAGAAGATGTCGGCGGTCGGGCTCTGGAGCGGCCTTCGCTTGGGCAGCAAGCCGAACCGGCTTCTTGTCATCGAGGGCAATCACACCCATCGAACGAATGCCGAGCATGTGGATGATGCTTTCCGCCCGGGCAGCGAACTTGGGATCCGAGTCGTCAGTGAACACGACGTAGTGTCGCCGGAAAAAGCTTGAGGCCACAATCGCTCGGTCAAGCTGATCGGAAAACAGGACCTCGGTCATGGAAGTAGGCGCGTAGATGAATTCGAAGCCGTCGGCTTCCTGATAACGATCATCAATCCACGCGATAGCATCGCAGCGGAGGGGGGCGACCGGCACTCCGAGCGGCCGATGAAACAGCTCGATCCGACCGCTCACCTTGGGTAGGAGTTCCTCAACGCGGGTGAACGTCGTCTCTTCACGCACGCGCCGCGCAGAAGCGGCGTAGGCCCTCGGCGGTTGGGACACCGTACCAACGCGCACCGACTGGTCGCGCCCGGAGATCGGTGAGATCGGCATCAGCGCCGGCTCGAGCGATCCGCGCAATTCCGAGAGTTCGCGCCTCAAGAATTCGACCCTGAGACGTCGCTCTCCAATCTCGGCCATTAATTCCATGGCCCGTCCGGGACTCTGACGCGAAATCCGCTCGATAAGCTCAATGGCGGTGAAGGAGGAGTCGAGCACGTGCTGCTTGGGCCGGCTTTCGTGTGCCACAATCCCGGATTCTAGAAAATTGAGCGCAACCACAAACCTCTTCAGGATGCCGGTGGTGTAACCCGACGCGATCGCGGCTGCCCGCTCCAACCGGTGTCGGTCCGTTCCACCGTCCTTTCCGATTGCACGAAAAGTGGCGGCGACGTCCATCCAAGACCTTCGGTCCTTCTTTGCTCCTCGCAACGCCTCGATTGGATCGGTCATCGCAGCCCTCCTGCACCAGAATGCACATTAGCACCGTAAACCTGCGTTACGCCGAGGTCTTGCAAGCCGCAACAGAGGTCTCACGACTTTTCCGTTGTTTTTGAGCCATTTGGCGTAACCGGAAGTCGATTTTTGGAATTCATGCCAACGAAACTTTAACTATACCATCGCATCTGCATTGTAAAACTAGCGATGCTGTGCAGAATGTGCATCAATAATGTAGCGATGCATAAAAAGCAGCAGGCATGTCAAGCAATCTCAATCTGAAGCAAGACCGAGATTATAAGCGGTTCGCACCAATCCGAATCGCGCACCCGGCGACGGCGATCTGCACAGAGTTCAACGCTGCCCGTCGCAGCCCGTCCCGGATGTTGATGCTGCAGCTCGAAGCGCGTCGGTCCCAAGAATTGGGCGCGGAAAATGCCGGGCAGATCTCGCAGTAAGGTCGAGTCCCGATCTTCGACCAAGCACTCGTGCCGTCGCCACGCGCAAGCTGTCTTTCGCATGGGGCGTGCAGGTATTGCCTGCGGGGTCGATCCGAATCTGGAGGGAGCGTACTTCCTGTGTGAGACGGGCTGTGATCGATCCGAGGCCAACGCATACCTTTACGCCCGCTACACAAGGAAGTTCGCGCAGAAGAGACGTCAGGAAGCGCCTGCGTGGATGGGCAGGGGCAGGAAACTTCGCCCGAAACCCCGATCGCTTCGCGCCCACGCCGGCGATCTGTCACGCGGCCTACGCTGGCTCGAAGCTCGCAATCTCTCCATCCTGAACGTCACCGAAGAAAACCTCGACGAACTCGGCGAGGACCTCGAGCATCAAAAGCTTGAGACCGGAACCATTGGGGCTATTCAGTCGAGCATCATGTACTGCGCCCAATGGGCGGTATGGGAGGGGAAGCGTCCGCCGCTCGAAATGACCTCTAACCCCATCTCGGGACATCAGGGTGTGAGCAATCCTGTTGTCCGTAAGCAGCGGCGCGCGCGTCCCATCGAGTACATCGATCCGGAGACAGCCCACGCCATTTGGAACGCCATTCCGGACCCCGCATATCGGATAGCCGTAAGGCTGGGCTTTGGCAGCGGGCTTCGACCGTTCGAACCCGGTGTCATTGAGGATGGCGACATGCCCCATCGTTCGAACGCCTCGGCTTACCGGCGGGACACCTTTTCAGTAATGGGCAAGGGCGACAAACGACGATACCCCGAAATCGATCCAACGCTCTTAGATGACATCAACCATTACCGTTTCGAGGTGCGTTCTGCGCGAGCTCGAAAATTCCGTGAAAGGCATGGCACCGAATCCACCCACCTTCTCTTGAACGGCAAATTCGGCGAACCGATCTCGTACCAGGGTCTGTACGCAGCGTTCTCCAAGGCGTGTGGCATCGTCGGTGTGAAAGCGCGCCTCCACTGGGCTCGTCATGCTTACGCCTGCGACCACATGGCCAAGGTCGTGGTCGATCGGCTCAAGGCGCTCCTCCACGCAGGCGGGACCGTGGGGCAGACCGACATCGACGCGTTGATGACGGTCGGCCAGGTCGAACTCATGACGCTTATGGGCCACGCGCAGATCGAGACGACCTCGATCTACCTCACAACCGTCCGGCACGCCATCACGCACGCACTAGCCTCCCTGGAGATCGAACCGTGATTCACGAACTAACCATCTCCATCAGGAGTCGGCGTTCGCGCTCCGGTCGGCATTACCGCGCGAAAGTTTTAGACCTCAGTCATCTTAGCAAGGGCCGCAAAGCGGCCGGGACGAACATGCGCGGCCACACCGGTCGCCCCGTACTTGCCAAACAGTGCGTCTCCGCAAAGCGGCAATCCATGGCGATGCGCGGACGCAAGAGCGCAGATGCGTGGGCTCGCTCGCTTTCATACTTGTGGCACACGCTAGATGTCATTGAGGCATCCAACCCGACGATCAAGCGTGTCGACGATGTATGCCGCATTCCCGGTGAGATATGGGACGCATTTTGTGAGCATCTAGACAACGATGATGAGATCACGAAGAAGGCCGAAATCTACATCCTTTGTAGCGATACAGTCACAGACGCGTGTTCGAAAGCTGGCGTGCAGGTCAGACTTCCTGTAAATTATCACGATACAAAGGTTCCGAGTAAGCGACGTGCTGTTGAAGTCCCTTATTCCGAAGATATGAATGCCAAGATTGTAGAGGTTTTCAGACAGGAGCGGCAGCGCGTCCAGGCCAGAGTCAAGTTGGCCAACGAACTCGCGGCTGATCATACCGACAATCTTTTAGACTACATCTCGCGCGACGACTGGTCGTTCCGCGAATACCGCCCGTCTGTTACGCGTCCGAACGTCTTGCATTTCGTGAAGCACGAGCTCCTTTCGTGGATTCCGAACTTCACCGAGTTCGTGGATTGCTACGGATTCCAGCCGCGAAAGATGGGTCAGCCGCCCGACGCCATGCCTGTCAGACTCACGCAGAAGGCGAACCCAAAGTCCGCCTTGCGTAGGGAAGACGGTTCCGGCTTCGGCTTTGCCGCGCTGTATCGTTGGTTTCTGCCGGCTCAGTTTGATCTCGTGCCTTTCATCACGGAAGCCGTCCACATCACGGGCGGCAATCTCGCCTCCATTCTCGATATCGACCGGCACGATTGGTACCGCATGGGCCCGCGCCCCGGAATGGTGGTCGTCTACTCGCGTAAGGCGCGATCGCGGGGGGAGAACGTGGAATGGGACTCATCGATCGACGATCCCAACTCGCTCTATAACATCATTAAGAGCGCAATCGAGTTGACTGAAGTCATGCACGAGTACGTCGAAGCGAAACTAGCGAAACTCTCGGCAGCTCCCAAAACACTGAAGTTGAAGGCCAAGATCGATCGGTTGCTGGAATTGAGGGGATTCGTCTGGGTGGGCTTCAACGTAGCCCATATCGGTCCGATCGGAATGAATCCGGAACGCGACCCCTTTCACGACATCGCCAGCGAGATTCTTCGGCGGCACGAGGTGTTGGAAAACGGCGAGCCCGTGAGGTGGAGCGCCAAGCGTGTGCGCGACGACTTCGCTGCAAAAGTGCACGTGAGCTCGAATTTCTCGTACAAGGCGCTTCAGAGGAAGTTGAAGCACAAGAGAGTGGGGACGGCCGCTTGGTATCTCGAGCAGCCCGAACTCACCATCGAGCAGAGCTTGATGATCTACGAAAGAGTTGCCCAGCTTACTGATAATCCCGCAACACGTGCATCGTATTGGCCTGAACGAGTGGACGCGGAGGTCTGCAGTCCACCGTGCGGCCGCGGTATGACGGTTCTGGTAATGCCGAAGGGCGTGGAGTGGGCGAGAGACGCTGGGCTGCTCAGCGGAGTTGAGGCCGATGTTCGGACGGACAGGAAGAGTTGATGAGCAAGATCGTCAGTGAGACTCGTAAGATCTGGATGAGGCTGAACAGTGACGCGCATGATCCCGCGTTCTTGGTGCAAAAGACGTCTGGAGCGACTCCGGAGAAACCGGAGGGTTCCGTGGTCGGAGATAACGTGTGGTACTTCGACCAGCGGCTCACGGGATCGCCGAACCAATGGCTCCGACGGATTGAATGGGATGTAAGGATCTGCGACGGCTGTCTAACCGCCCCTCAATATGACGATCTTTTGAGACTATCCAAGAGTCTCGGCGTTGCGTTCATGAACAAGTTGGGTCGGTTTAGACATCTATCGCTGGCCACGGTTAAGGCCAATCTCGCTGTGGTGCTGGACTTGGTCGCTTTCGTCGCAAGCGGGCCATGGAAGGAAGGCCGGAAAACCTTGGCCGCGCTTACCCCGCAGGATGGGGAAGCTTTCGTGCGTTCGGTCAGCACCAATTGGCGCCCTGGTTCGAAAACACTCGAACGTTTGGGCTCGCGCATAAAGGAAATTCAGAGGCTCGGCGTCGAGGGTTACATCCACGACAGGTTCGACGAAAAGACATACGCAGCGATAATGATGCTGACGGGGGAGGAATACCCTGATGGTGCTGCGGACAAGCCGAAGAAAGACGAGGATCCTAACGGATTCAGCGCTCGACCCTTCTCCAACGAATACTGTCTAAGCTTCTTGGAGATTCACGACTTCTATATGTCCAGCTTGGCAGAGGATATCTGCCTTCACATTTCTGAACTCGCCAAATACCAGAGAGAAGAGCCAGAATTTGTGAAACAGTTCGGCAAACTCTATGCCCGCAGCAAATACCTGGCACGCCAGCGTTATAAAGAATTCCTAAAGGAGAATCCGTTCCGGGCCGAGAGTCTTCCTTTTGTTCATCACTATCGCTATCCCGTCGTCAATTCGGTTGACCTGATCACTCTTGCGATGATGCTGCAGATCGGAAATTTGCAGCGCGTGGCGATGAGCAACGCGGGTCGCGAAGGCGAGTTGCTCTGGATGGAGCAGGGCTGCCTATCGAAAATCCTGCTGGGGAGTGCGGAAGTCGATTTCATCTCTTCGCGCCGATACAAGAATTCGTCCGTCCCAGGGGGTGACTCCATCGGCTGGCCGGTGAGCACATCCTCCGCACGAGCCGTCAAAACACAGGAGCGTCTTGCTGCGGCAGCAGATAGTCCTTACCTTTGGCTCGGCATGCCGTTCAAGAGGATCGATGGCCGTCTCGGATCGGGGACTGCCGGCAAGGTCCAAAGGTTTGCAATGGCCCACGAGCTTGATGTCGGCCCTGGTGGCACGGCATACGTGCAGCGTTTCAGACCGACAATGGCACTGCTTCTGATGACCGCAGAGAAGGGCCATCCGCATCTCGTAAAACGAGCGTTGGGGCACGGAAACCTTGAGACCACGCTCAGTTATCTTCAGATGAATCCTTACCTGCAGGCTGACCTCGCAATAGCACTTCGTGGCCTGCGAGAGCTGCCGCATACGGACACCGGTGACCTTCGTATCGAACGGCGCGATGGCGACCTGGATGTCGCAACGCTCGAGAATATTCTCATAGACCAGCAGGCACGTGGCATGGTCGCAAGAATTCTCGCTCCTGACGTCATCGCCTTTGCAGAGTCGTCCGCAGACATCGAGGCAAAAGCGCCCTCCGATCCGGGAGCCCTTCGCTACGCGCTTGAGCGCGCCTTGCGCAGGGACGTGCGAAGCCGTCCGATCTTGGCCAGTTGGTTCGAAAGCGAAGCCATCAGGATCTCGATCCATCACCCCGGCGCCGAAAATGACTTATCGGCACGGCTTGGCGGTCTCCTTGAGACCCTCTGTTTGGACACTCGGGAAAGCGCGGGAGCGTTCGGTTAACCAAGCCGACAGGTCCTCCTTGTGAGCAAAACAATATACATGCATCTGTACATGTGCATCGTGCGGAGGGTGGTGTAAATGCCGGAAAAACGGAGAAAGATGGCGAGGGCTGTAGGGCGAATCGAGGCTCTTCCGTGGCAGCAGGCCGGTGCGCGATCGCGGGCTACGGCGACGTCCGAACGTATCCAAAAGGCTCTCGACAAGTTCGAAGCGCAGCTTGTTGGAGGCGAACTCGATCGAATTCCGACCTATGCGGACATAATCAGGCGCGCAGGGGTGGATCGTAAAACTCTCTTCGGAAAAGCGCAGGCGGAAAAGTTGGTCCTAGTCGATCAATTCTTGAAGCGAGCTCACGCAGCGTTAGGGAAAGCGGTCCCCATCAGGCCTCAACGCCAGACCTATTATGAGCGCATTTCGGTCAACGCTCAGGAGGCGGAAGCAGTTCGCATTCGCAAGCAGACGGAGATCGACAAGCTTTCGAGCGAACTTCGAGAAGCGCGGCAACAGATTGAAGAACTCCTTTCCCACGCCGGCATTCGTCTCGGTCGAACCTCCAAATCGCGCCGGCCGACCCGTTCCCCAAACATTGCCGGGACCCGGCGTGGTCCTATGAACCATGGCCGCAGTCTATAAAAATATCAGGATGTGCCGCCAAGCGCGATGAACTGTTGACCCCTGCGAGCCAGCCAGCGACGTTGCGCAGGCTGGCAGCACCGAGGTCGCGCGCCAGAGTGGGAAATCAGGAAATTGTGGATACCGCTTCGGCGGAGCAGGATGCGGACGTCATAGAGAATGCGCCCTGTGGGCTCGGCCTGGCGGACGCTGCGTCGGATCGAAGCTGATTATGGAGAAATCTCCATAGTGGGCGGCAATTGCCATCAGGCCGGGCAAGCCATCGGCTGCAAGCTCACC
This sequence comes from Nitrobacter sp. CN101, assembly GCF_055390255.1. Classification (NCBI taxonomy): domain Bacteria; kingdom Pseudomonadati; phylum Pseudomonadota; class Alphaproteobacteria; order Hyphomicrobiales; family Nitrobacteraceae; genus Nitrobacter; species Nitrobacter sp. CN101. Next base: position 127,771 of record NZ_AP038833.1, on the reverse strand, counting down.
GCCCAGGTGTGCGAGCTGGGCAAGGTCAGTACCGCTCGGAAGGGCATTCGCGTAGCGCGGATGGGAATGCCATTCGCCAAGATAGCGGACCTGATGCATCGAACGCTGGGTCACGTCATCGATCGACTCAACCAAACCGACGACACCGCGCTCGAAGCGTGTCGGGCTGCTCCGGCTATCTTCTGGCTCGGGAAACGCATGTGCTAGATGAAGGGTGTTGCGGCTCGTGTCGGCAATCCCCACGATTGCACCGCCGGTCTCGTTGGGCAGACGTTGATCGCGCAACGTTGAAAGTTGGGCGAGAAAGCCCCGATCGTAACTTACTTGCCAATTGCCGATCGTAATACAGGTGGTGGGTTCGCCGGCGCGCCGTACGATCGCTACCGACCCATCGGCCTCCATGGTCCAGACCGTCACTTGGGCGTCATCACTCTGAAGTGCGTCGGCGATGCCGCGGGCTGCCAACGCGCTTAGAATAGCGGCACGCGTGGCTGGAATCTTGTTAGTCACGGAACGGCACGAGCCGCTGTAGCGCACTCCGTGCGACGCATTGAGATGCTTGGCCAGAGAAGGTTCGGTGAGGATGAGGCGGTGATACTGCGCTTCCAGGTCCCGCATAGTGATGTTGCGCTGTGCGTCTTCCGCAAGCAGCACGACCGACGTGCCTGAGGGATTGAAAAACGCGCAAACGCGACGCGCCGTACAGGGCAGATCGCTCAGATGGCGCGCGACTCCCACCGAAGCGGATGCATCAATGATAATAGAGGCGGCGCTAAAGGCTGCCTCAAGCTCCTTCTGCTGGTTGGCATCTGGCCTGAGCACGTCGGCAACGATTGCGGACTGTTTCTCGTTCAGAAGGAGCCCAATCTGGCGGGCCAGAGCGGTCGCTTTTGGGGAGCCGATCTCCGGGGCAAGGAGAGCGTGCCGCGCCAGATTGTGCGGAAGCAGCGCGTCGTTATCGACGACGGTCCACTCGTATGCCCCTTCTCGGGCGAGATACATGCCGAGCTGGGAGCCAAGTGAGCCGGCGCCAACCAGGACCGCTTTGCGTCGGTCCGCGACCTCCGTGCCGGCAATCGAGGCCGCAAGGTCGCGGTCGAAGGCGAGATGCACGTGCGCCGGCACGACCGGCAACGAGGCACCCGCAATGGGGTTTTCGATGACTGCGCGGACGTACCCCTTGCCGACGTTACTGTTGTTTTCATGCAGCACACCCAAAAGGATCCCGATTTCGCCTGCTGTATTGTCCGTGACGAAGGCACGGAAATCATTGGCCGTCCGGCCGCCGTCGGCGGCGACGGGGAGGCCGACGACTATCGCCAGACGTCCTGCCATCCGTCTTGCTCCTTCGCCCCCAATGCCTGTCCACGCTTTCAACCTGTCCTTGATCTCGTCGAGGAGTTGGAGGCCTGTAGGCGCAAGCTCCTCTCCCAAGCTTTCGAGGGTTTGGGGCAAATGCCTCATCAAGGTCATGGCTTGCGGTGGCAGCGCGAAAGCCATGACCGTCAAATGGATGCCGCCCTGCGTAGTGACCGGACGCGCGATGACCAAGCCTGGGTTTTCGCGATGCATAAAACCGGCGAACTCGGCCGCCGCGGCGCCAGCATCAAACACGCTACGCGGCAGCAGTAAGGACATTTCGGTGGCGTAGAAGAAGGGGTCGGGCGGTTGGGCGGGATCATGGAGCTCCCCGCGCGCCGCCTTAGCAAGCCAGAGCTGGATGAGACGCGAGAGCTCAGCCGGCGTGTAAGTCAGGCAGGCCTCGGACCAAGGACGGTCGTCCACGCAAAGCGAGAACGGCATGCCCGGCGGCACGCCGTTCTGATGCATCGTGTGAGGAAAGCCATCCCGCAAGGCGAGCACTGACGGGCGGATTTGCCGAGGAGCGAAGAGGATGCCGATGGGCTCCTGGGCGCGGATCGGGTAGGCAAGATCTTGGGGACGCTCCACATCGACTTCGACATGGAGGGCGACATACCCGGTTGGCTTGTCTTCCTTGATCTCGACGAGCGTAATCGCCGGCATGCCGGCGAGCACGTGCTCGGCGAACGAGCGAGCCCGACCTGCGGCCAAAGCGTCTATTGTCGTCGCTTGGCCGAAGGCGGTCCACCATCCATGGATCGACATACCTAGCCCGCGCGGACTGGGGTCGCCGCGACGCTGACGGCACCGGTGGTAACTGCGGAAACGATCAGCAATTGAGCCCCGCGAGCGGTGATCTCGATCGTGCTCGGCTTGGGCTTGCTCTTGGACGGCAGATCCATAGTGACCTTGAACTGTCCGTCCTTAAGCTCGGCGACGGTCTTGTAGTAGTTCGCAGCCTGACGATGCGGCGGCTGCGGATCCTCGTCCTCCGCGCTCCCCTTGGACGGGATCGACCAGCTCGTAGACATAATGATCGAGCGTTCGCGGCCTTGTGTCTCGCACAGCCACTTAACCTCATCGGTCGGCTTGGTGACATCATTGCCTTTCTCCGGTCCGATCGCTGTGTACGAGCAGTGGTGGGGCACCTTGAAGATGTCCCACAGCAACCGATCCTCATTACCGTGGCGTTTGGAAGTGGCCGCGATCTGGTTGATGGAATCGTAGTTGATATCCGACATGAAGAGCGCGTGGGTCTCACGGCCACCCTCGAGGAAGGTTGCTTGGAACACGACGCTGTCCTGGTTGCGGTCGAGGACTTCCGTTTCATTCTGCCGCCACCCGAACGGGCTATGAATGAAGAACTGGACGCTCTCGGCACCGAACATCGAGAAGCCGGGGACATACTGGCCGGCATTTGTGATCAGATGAGCGCGGGATTCCAGCGTTAGGCCTTGCTCCTCAAGCCATTTCTTGAGCTTGGTTGGGCGCGAGAAAACGCGGATACCCTTTCCCTCACGAAGGCGGTGCCGTGCCTCCTGACGGATGATGCGGGCGCTGTCCTCGCATCCGTCCTCCAGAATTGCCGCGGCTGGGACCCACATCTCCTTGATCTTAATCCGACCTTCGCCCTGATACTTGCGTGCATGTTCCAGCCAGAAGAAGTCGCCGGAGCCGCAGCAGTGGTCATCATCGAGATGGGTGAAGCAGACCACGTCGTAATCGGTGCGCTTGGCGGCACGCAGATCTGCCTTGAGCACTTCGGGAAGGTCGATGCGGGCATCCCACATGTCGTCGGGATTCCGCATATCGGCATAGTCGACTAGCATCTTGCGGCCGTCCGCCATGTCGATGCGGGTGCAATCGGCGTTGCCCAGCGGGTGAAAGGTCAGTTTTGCGGTCATTTAGGTCTCCTTTGCTCCGCTTACGGTGCGCGGCTCTACGAGGTTTTCGGCCCAAAGTTGGCCTCTAAACCCAAAAGCTCGCGACCCACGCAGAGTCGGAAGCAAAATTTCGAATAATCTTCGTTCCGACTCGGCGAGATTCGCGAGCTATGCTTTTCGGAAGGAGGCAAATTGGTGGATCAGTCTATCAAGTCGACTGCGTTGTTGATGCTGACCCCAGACCAGCGAAAGAAGCTGGCCGCGCTGGCGCGTGTGAAAGCGCGCGGTAGTTTGCTCGAGCCGGACGATCTTCTGCAGGAAGCGCGTAAGCGGTGGTTGAATTCCGACATGCCGGCCGAAGGCGCAGATGCGACCTTCGAATTCCTTATAGGCGCGATCAACAGTGTCGCATCTAACAATTGGCGCCGTCAGGCAACGGTTCGCCGAATGGAGGGGCAGCGGCTCGTGGCAGTGTCCGTCGACAGCCCAGATCCGGTCGAAGCTGCGGCGGATAGGGGAGCCTCCCCAGAGGATGCCTACCTCCGCGAACAGATTTATGCGCTCTGCGAGGACGATGAAGTGCAAGAGCTTCTGCTCCTTCAGGACGATAACGCGTCCCGCGCAGAAATCCTTTCTGAACTCGGATGGAACATTACCCGGTATGAAACCGTCAAGAAGAGGATGAAGAAGTGGGGCGCGCGCCTATTCAAGGAAGGGAAGATATGATGAAGACCGATCGGGAATCATCCCTCCGCGAAGAGCTCTTGGACGGGATAGTTGAGAATCTGCTTTTGCTTAATGGGTCAGAACTGGATGCGTATTTACTCGAACTGGGCCTAGATCCGGATGATTTGCTGGCGAGCTTCGATGCCGTCTTTCAGGATCCCGAGATAGCTGCAAAGCGCCGAATGTTTGAGGTCGCCAGAAGGCGCTCGCAGGCCGCGACCGACGCGCCGAACCCCTCGATACTTTCTTTCGACTCCGCGCGGAAGCGCGAAATCTTCGCTACGGTCAAGAAGCGCGCCGATGCGACCGGCGACATGACGATTGCCGCTCGAAATCGACGAATCGAGTCGGAGGATGACTTAGACAGCCTGCTTGAGGCTTGGCTCCGTCTCGGAGTCATCGACGAAAGCGGCAACCTGAAGGAATGACCTGTTGCGTCCCGCCGAACGATTGCTGCTTGAGCTTGGGATCTCCGAAGCTAAGGACATTGACTTGGTGGCGATCGCCCACTGTGTGGGAGCGGAAGTCCAATTCCGACGCCTAGTCGGATGCGAAGCCGAGATCATCGGTTTCAAGGACCGGGCCATCATATACGTGAGCGACGCGACGAAGCCTCAAAGGCGCCGGTTCAGCACCGGGCATGAGCTTGGCCACTGGCACCATCACCGTGGTCAATCGTTCGTCTGCCGTTCCGAAGACATCGGTCGTCCCACGGACGATCGATCGAAAAACGCCGAACGCGTCGCGGATGCCTATTCCGCTGACCTCATTCTTCCGCCGTTCATGATCGTGCCGCGGTTGCAGGGGATGGGTGAGGTGACGCTGGATGGAATCATCGGTCTCTCGCAGGAGTTCAAGACGAGCCTTACCGCGGCCGCGATCCGGGTGATGAGGATGACGCGCGAGCCCCTTATATTGGTCGCTCAAGATATGGCTGGAGAACGATGGCAATGGCCCAGCATAACCGTCGGAAGTCTGAGAGTGCGCGAAGACATCGATTTACGATCAAGCGTGTCCGTCGCGCTGGCAGGCGTAACTAAAATCGGCGCCTCGAAGAAGGAGCCAGCCAGCTATTGGTTCGATCGGAGGCACGTCGAGCAATTTGACGTCCGGGTGCAGAGCGTGCGCACGGCTGAGGGCGAAGCGCTCACGTTGCTACGTATTCTCGACGCAAAGATGATCAATATCTACGGGTAAAAGACCTGAGGGGTGGAGTGACGCCGAGGTTTAGGTCGGCGGCGAGATATTCCTGCGCCAGAATTCGCAGTCAAGATTCCCCCATCGGGGTGTCGGACGCGTCGACAAAGATACAGCAGTCAACAAACTCACGCAGAATCCTGTTATTCGGCCCTTTTATTGCGTGATGTTGTCAAGCTTCCTCGAGATGCCGGCACTGGGGTCATGGTCCTTTCCGAGGTCGCCAAGCGCCTCATGATGATGTCCGGGTCGGACGCCTCAACGTCTGCAGCGGGGTGCGGACGAGCCGCCACCAGCCGAATAAACGAGGTCGCCGCAACTGCCGTCCCAGCGGGGACATCGCCAGCCCAGCAAGCCGGGCCAGGAACTTGCCGGTAGAGATCAGGCGGCGCCGGCCTGTCCCCATTCAAAGGAAGTACCATCAACCCAGATGCAGTGCAGAATGACGGCGATCTTGCGGGCAACGGCAACCTTTGCCTTCTTCATGCCGACCCGCTTTGCGAGCTTCATCCCCCAAGCGAGGCCGGCCATATCCTCGTCAGCGTGCTGCACAACGGGCCGTCGAACACTCACGCAGTCATCGCGAACGGTCGTGAATCACGAGGCTTCGTCGCTTCGTTCAACGATAACGTCAATGCCGGTACGGCTGAAGACTGTCGTCGTCTGATACAAATAGGCATGGCTGGTCGCGCGGCGGAAGAGCTCGAATTTGGATCGGCCGGCAACGGTGCTGGAGGTGTGGCGGGATCAGACTTGGCAAATGCGACTCGTGTTGCCCGCCGCTATGATCGGCAGTTTTGGTCATGGCGGCCCCCATCCGCTGCTCTATCTCGCGGATTACCGTGAGACCACCGATATCATCGCCTATCATCACGTGCGGGCCGCCGTGCATCAGGAGCTGTCATCCGCCTTCGACGAAACGATGCGGATCCTTAAAAACCATAGGCCGGCGTTGAGGAATGTGGCCGAGCGCTTGATGAAGTACCGCCGCATCACCGGTGATGAGGTTTATCGAATCCTTGCCGCGACTGGCACAAGGCTGAATACGGCGCCGGCTTCAGAGGTAAGCGCAGATAATCAGTCTCGGAGCCATGCACGAGTATGAATTCGACGGTCATGCACAGCGAGTGCAGATGCTGGCGACCTTAGTTGCGGATACGGCTGTCCGAAATTCGCATGTGCGGCGTCCATACTTGAACAGCGAGGATGGCTGCCCGGGCCGACGTTTAGACGACAAGATGCGCGCTGTGGACGTGACGCAGGATGACAGGGCAAGAGACATATTCGCTACGGTCTCTTCAGCCGCATGGAGCCGCGGCTGAAGACTTAGCCGGCGTCTTCGCGCTTCCCGGTGTGGAGTTAAACGCCGACACCTAAACGATCTTTATACCGTCCTTCGGGAGTTTCGATGTGTACGCATCGCTGCGCTGATAGGCAGAAGAGTGAATCAGCGAGCGCGGCGGAATGGTCCGGGGCCGTCCGAGGTTCATCTGTCGGCCGATCTTTCCTGTAGCTTGGTCGTAGTGCTTCTTCCAGATAAACTCTGCAGGCCACCATCCGGCATCGAGCGAGACGTGAATATCTGCCTTAGGATTTGGCTGTACATAAGGGGCGCCGCGGTTGCCTAGGATCTTCTCGCGCCGCTCGTTGTCGAATAAAAGACCAGCCGTTTCCGCCTCTTCGATCATCCACTTGAGAGCGATTTTGGATAGGCCGCTTTCCGCCTCCGGATATCCACCGCCCACGTCGGCGTGCACTCCGGGAAACCAGACTTGCTTGAGGTCTTTCGGCCCCGATACACCGGAGGTGGAAGGACGCCACAGGTTCGTCCGGAAAAAAGCTCTGCGCTCGTCGATAGCGATCGCATGGCGTCCGATCGCAATGTCGGAATTGCTGGCCGTATAGGGAAGATGGAGCGCGTTCTCGATCCATCCCACCGAACTCACCGTGTCCCAAACTCCCACGAAATGCGGTCTGCAGGATCCAGCCGCGTCGAAGGCCTCTTTGAATTGGCCGGCTAGGGAAAAGTAACGGTTATTGTCTGCATTTTCCGACCGATCGAGAGCCGTAAGCATGCGGATCGCATAGGGGACGAATGGATCGTTATCAGGTGGCAAAAGACCAAACATCTTGAGCAGCGACGCCACGGATCGGACCGTATAGGCACCTCGGCTGAACCCGAAAAGAAATACACGATCGCCTGGCTGAAAATTGTTCATCAGGAAGACGTATGCGTCACGGATATCCGCTTCCAGCCCGTAACCGACAGCCTTTCCAAGGAGCCGCGTCGTCCTTCTCGCCACTGCCGTAAGAGCGCCGGGGGGTTCCATGGTGCCAAGACCCGGATGATAATATGTGAGCTGTTGGCTCTGGCCCTGCACCAGCGAATAATACAATTTTACGACGTTCGTGCGGTCGGCCGCGAACTCGTTGGCGGTACCGTCGCAACAAAGAACGATGTTTCTGGGACCTTTATCGGTCATCTTGCGTCCTAATCCGCTGCTGTGTTCAAATGGAACGACTCCTAGATTTGGAACTCGAAGAAAAGCGGGTCCGCCGTCAGTTGAGGAGTGCCATCCGCAGCGTCAATGTCGGTTCTGAAAGTGCGGCCTCCCGTCTTATCATCGAGTACCGCGATGAGCCCTTTCAACGGCATGGCGCCCCATCTCATTTTCTTGGCAACTACCTCGTCTACAGGAATGACAGCGGTCTTCAGGCGCTTCATCTGTTCTAATCCCTGCTGGCGCAGTGTGGCGTTGTGACTTCCGTGGTGTCCCACTTTGTAAAACACCGTTCTAGCCAGCAGGTCCGGTCCAGTCACAACGCGTCCGTCCGGTAAAGTCCATGTGAGATCCTGCCAAGACAACCAGTTTCCAACCTGCGCGTCGCCCGCGAATAGCAGCACGTCTCCGTCCTCCAGCTCGATGGCGAGGACGAGGCTCGTGTTGTTTGTCGCGGCCTGCAGCATCAGTGCCAGCTCGTCGGTACCGCCCAACCAGTCGCCTTCGATCCGCCGCCATCCCGATGCGTCGCCGGGCGTGCCCCAGTAACTTTGCTGGAAGAACGGTATCGCCTGCGCTGATTCTACAGAAATGCTATACGAGTCTGCGAAAGGTCGAACATCTTCACCCACTGCCAGCGCTGTAAACACGCCGGCACCCAGGATGCCGGAGCCGTCAAGCGCGAGCTCATACACCTCAGGGTTCCGTTTGGAAGGCTTGAAGTTCTTTATCGCCTTTTCATCGTGCGGCGGACCAAGGACGTAGATGAGCGCACCCGTACCGGGGACCGGAATAGGCATATCTGTGGGTTTGAGATAACGCGGATCCGCCTTCGCCTTCGCGATGTCGAGTGCCGCCTTCGTCTTCTCGCCAGCTGCGCCGAGCATCCCCGCCATCTGAAGAAGATCCGCGCCGCCAGCGGGATCTCCCGACATCGCGCGCACGGCTGCGCTTCGCGAGAGTGCTGCAAATGCCTGTGCGTGATCCTTCTTGAGCTTTTTCGCCAGTTGATCCTTCGAGTCCTCGGTCCATGCAAGCCAGACTTCGTCGGCACCGAGTCTTCCAAATGCGTCGGCAGCCTGCTGAAAGCCGGAAACATGGTCCCAATGCTCATGCGTCACAGCCAGCACGTCGACTTTCGCCGGCGTGCCAACGGTGTCTAGGATGTTTTTGACGACATTCGTCATCATCTCGGACGCATTCCGCGTGGCTACCGCGACGCCGCAATCGATCATCAGCGTGAAATCCGGTTCGTCCTTTCTGGGGAGCCGGACTAGAATGCAGTCGCCCAATCCTTGGCGGTAGATGCGGACTGTTGGCCGAAGGGCACCCATTTCCGGGTCGCGCTTCGTTGCGCGACCGGATCGAACGGGGGAGGCACCTGTTTTCGATGCGGGTTTGGACTTCCTCGAGCTCTCGGACTGTTTCCTATTCTTAGCTTTGCTTTTTGCTTTCTTTGCTTTCTTCGCCATCGATTTTTCCTCAAGCGCGGTGAAGAAGCGCGAAGGCTTCACGATTTGCGGCGGCATCGCCTGGCGAAACGTAGCCCACGCCTCGTTCAGCCGCACGCGCCGCAGCGACTTCTCTTGCCGCACGCTGGACCTCAGCGCCGGCGGATCCGCGCAGTCGTTTGCGGATAAAATATTTCGGCTCGTTGGTGTTCAAGTCAACAATGAGCGTGCAGCCTCCGCGATATCTTTCGCCTTCGGGCTCCGTCCTGAATGTTTGCGTGATCTCGACTATGAGCCACGCGTGACTGGACCCATCCGGGGCTGTTCGTCGGGTCGGCCTGACCGAATGGACTTCGATCGGCCTCATTTCGCCGTTCATGGTCCCGAGCCTCGTGTTCTTAGCTGCCGGCTCGAATCCCATGGCGTCTAAGAAAGGCTTTCTGGCCTCCTGAACAATCCATCTGTAGACCTCCTTCTGATTTTCCTGCGAGGTCAGGTACGCTGTTCGCCGATCGGAATTGAGATTCCAGTCAAGCTTCAGCTTCGCCACCAACGAGGCGAATTCACTGGCCCAGCCGGCATTGATCGGAGGCTGTAGCCAGACGAGACTGTCTTCCGCAAGATGCCGGACGTCGGTGGGGAAAATTCCTCGATCGCGGAATGCGGCGATGAACGCCACTCGGTAGCCCCTTTCGTCGTTAGGAACGAGATCGCGGTCAGCTGTGACGAGCGCCCTTAAGTATTCTCCGAAGGTGATATCCGTCGGAGGGACGTAGTCGAGGGCACGAATGCAAATATTGAGTACCTGGTCGGCCACGGATGAGGCCTCACGTGCCAATCGCGTCGCAAGGTCTTGCGAGATCTCGCCGGCCGGCAGGATGCCGGTGCCGTTTGTTGCAAGTCTCATGAGATCAGCGCTTCTCGCCTGGTAGATCGTGACGAAAGCGGCGAACACGGCCGAGACGAGAATGGATCCGAGCGAGTGTGGTTCGCCTTCCGTCCTTGCGTCATCGTAATCGGACCGGCTCGCCTTGGCTTGTTGCCATTGGTGGTTATCGTCTTCGCTTCCTATGGCGCTTCGCAACGCACCGTGCATTCCGCTGGATTCGCCGAACTGGACGGCGAGCTGCCCCAGCAAACTTTCTTGGAAAAGGTCGCCCCGAGTCCGCTTTATCTGCTGCAGTAGCGACTCCGGCATGGTGAAGTGCAGGAACAGCGCCACGATGTCTGCAAAAGCCTCATGAAAGGCGAGTACGTCTGGATTCGTGCCCTCCTGGAATCTCGGGTGCAGTCCGTCTAGCAACGCATGCGTCGTCTCATGGGCGATGATGTCGTGCGATACCGCGGTGAAAATTTGCGATCCTGGCAGCGCGTTGCCTGCATAGTTTGTGTCGGCCACGAAGTAACCGAACAGAAGCGCCATGCGTTGACTGCTATAATACGCGTTCCGTTCGCGCATCGCGTGCGGGTAGATGCGCAGGCGCTGAACGTAAGTGCTGTTCACGAAGTTTCCATTTGCATCGCGGAAGTACTTTGGCGCCCAAAGCGCCCTGCGGCCCAGTGCGCGCTCGAACCGGGATATAGTCCTCATGGCTACCGCATAGACCATTTGCTGGTGGAATTGCGGGTTGGCCTCTGACGGCGCGTGGCCGTCGTTCGCCAGCAGATGTGGATGGTTGAGGTCAACCGGCGCGTAGCAGCAGCGGCTGGCGGGATCCACGTCTACGACCTCGATGTATTCGCCGATCGGGCCGGGCTTAAGATCCTTTTCCCAAGGTACTGAAACCACCGCCTCGTTGATTCCAAATAACTGAGGATCGGTCTGCGGCGAGGGGTCGTACGCGAACACCCGAAGCTTCCTCGAGTGCGGTGCCGGGATCTCAGGCGCCATGGCAAGTTCGGCGTTGAGGCGCTCGGAAGGTCTCGCGTTCGGTGGTAGAGCGTCAGGAACCGCCGGCCTTGATTGCACAGTCACGTCCGCATGTGACAGCACCGATCGAAGTTGCGAGGAAATCGTTGGAATGGAAAGGACCTGTGCAAGCACCGCCGCACGGTCTGCTGGCGTGGCACCGGCTTTTTCAAGCTTGGCTTCGAGTCCCGTCGCCTGCAGCACCTGCGCAAGTTCGAGCGCGATCATAGGATTAGGACTCGTAACCCCCGTACCTAGCAGAACGTCCAGGAAGCCTCCGCCCGCGTCGTCGGGTGGTTGCATCTCCCGCGGCTCGACCGGTACGTGACCAGCAGCATCGTTTACCTTGAGCCGGCCCGCTCCGAAATGATCTTTGCCGGCGTGCTTCATGTCCGCGGTCGCGAACAATGCGGCGCGCACCGCTTCAACCCTCTTCCAGGGTTTATCGTACGCTTCGTATTTCGTGCGATTCTTTTGGATCCACACGGCGGCGGCCGCCGCGATCTGCGGCGTCGCGGCGGAAGTGCCGGCGCCGTCAAAATCGATCACTTTGGCTTCGCCAAACCTCGCCCAAGGGGTGTTAGGAGTATAGGCCGAGATGGCGGTTTCCATCTTTCGGTCCGGACCGTAATCACCAGCCATCTGGGTGAGAGGAAGGTCCGCATATGCATTTCCGTCAGCCATCGTACCGCAGGCGGCGACGACCCGGTTGAAGCGCGCGGGATAAACGATGAAGTGGGACGGTAGATTGCCATAGTTGTTGCCGGCGGCGGTCACAACGAAGACGCCGGCGTCGTAAAGCGCGTTGACTGCGTCGGCCCAGGCTTGGGACGGAAGTCCGCCCATGCTCATGGTCACGACGTGTACAAACGTTTCTTTCTTGCGGCACAGGCTATGAACGTAGTCCAATGCCTTTGCCACGGCGCTGTTTCTGAACAGTACGACCCGGTTGGCGACGCGAATTGGGATGATTTCGGCTGTTGGCGCGCAGCCGAACTTCTTCTCCCCCGTCGCTGCCGAGCCTGCCAAAATGCTCAGCGTCCCAGTGCCATGGCTGAAGTTGTTGAATATGCCGCTTGAACGGTCCGTGGCGTCGTTCGGATAATCCTCGTCGACGAAATTCCGTTGCTCGCGAACGCTTACGAATTGTGGCACCGTCGAATGCGTTGGATCGAACCCCGTATCCAGATGCGCAATGCGGATCCGGTTGCCCGGGCCGGGATCTGTAAGCTGTCCCAAATCATCGAACTGACCGTGCGTCTTATCCCTGAACCAATAGTCGTTTCGCTCATGCGGAAAACTTGGATCTTGCGGGTGCGGATCTCCGTCCCTTACGGCGAAGTTCGCTTCGAGGCGAGCGGTGGGGCCGATCGGCCAACGCTGTTCCAGATCAGGCTCGACGATCTCGATCCCTCCGGGTGCTAGGGACTGGCCATGCCGCATCATGGCGTGACAAAGCTCCCATTGGCTCATACCAGATGCAGGCAGCTCCGTTTCCACAATGTGCCATTCGGATGCCGGTGCAGCCCCCTTCGCATCGGTCGTGCCGATGCTCTCGAAAAGAGGCTTGACCTTGAATCTGACCGGCGGGCCATTTAGGCCGAGTGCCATAGGCATTTCGGATACAGGCCCCTTGGCCTTGACCAGAAGCTGAACCTTCCCCTCGGCTAAACTCCCCATCTACGACTCCATTTTGCGTTCAGGCCAGCGTATTACACGGCAAGCGACATCGTGATGATAATTGCATCTTGAACGCGCTCCGGACACGTCCCTAGAATAAGTCTCGCTACACTAAACCTGCATGCAATATTCCATCGCTACAACGCGGGCACCATCCCCTATCTCACTTACGGCGTCGAGAAAGGGGTCCCAGTCACTGCGTGAAAGCTCGCCAATCTTTCCCGCTCGCCCCACGGCTTCGGCGACGAGATCACTTTGGGGGGCGCATCTGCTCAAGGAAATGCAGGCCGAGATGCGTTCATCGGGTCGCATATTGCATAAGGAATTGGTACGAAAGAAACTCGCGGCCGTAGCAGGAGACACCGTCGGCAACATCGCCGTCGATACCGCAGTTGCGAGTATCCGCAGCATCTTCGGTATCTAATGGTGCCTGGTACGATGGGGGAAATATCACGATGGAAAAATTGAGCGAGTGCGTACGGCGCATCTTCCCGACGCATTCTGAAATCCCCGAGGCCACTCAGTTACCGTATATCGCGTTTCCCGACAGAAGCGGCATGCCGCCCAAGTCCTATTCGACGCCTCCCATAATGCCGGCGGACGTATTTGCCGCAGCCGGATACGTGCTGCAGTTCAGCGGCGCCTATCATCACGTGATCGCTCACGTTAGCGGCCGGAGGTCAAGGGCCCAGCGTCAGATCGAGGTCAACCCTGACTTCATCGCGGACGCGCGTCAAACTGCGTCGGCTTGGCGGGCTTTCAGCCCCTCGATGCATTACGGTGAGGGCGATCCGTCGAAATTCGCGGATTGGATATCCGGCAGCGGAGCGGCCCTTGCGCGCCTGCACGACGAATGGACCGCTCTCTGGGAGACCTCTGCCGAAGCTCCGGTCTTTCAACACGTATCCGCGGCCAATGATCCGCCAGGATGGTGGTGGCATGCGCTCTTCCTGCTCGTGGCCGCCGACGAGGCCGCTCGGGACATGGGTTTCGTCGGATATTCGAGCCAACAGCCTTGGTTCTTCGCGCCGGTCGATGAGACCTTGCTTGCGGCCGCCGGGCGTACAGTGGGTAAATCGCAGGGCGACCGGCAAGGGGGATCGGCCCTTCCGTTGAGATCTGTGAGCACGATCTCGGGAGCTTCGCCCGACGTGGTCTGCGTCCTGCCCAAGGCGCGAACGACAGCTGTCGGCTGCACCTTGCGATCGCTATCGCATCACTTGGCGCTTCTTCCTCCACGCGGGATAGCGCGTGCGGGCTGGACGCCGTACCTTTTCGCTGAGGCGCCGCCGGACGAACGGCACATGAACCTATTGCTCGTGCCTTTCCCATTCACAATTCCCGCCGCCGCCTTTGAACCTCAGGATGGCTATGCCGGCGAGGGTGCAAAACGATGGGGATTTTTCGGGGTCAATCAAACTTGGTTGTCGTCGGTCGACAAGGACAACTTGCTGGAATTCGTGAAGGCGCTTGCGACCGCCGCGAAATCGGAAGCGGACGCCATACATGGCATCATCTTTCCGGAGCTCGCCCTCAACGAGCCGATGTGGGAACACTTGCGCAGCGAGCTGTCGGCGGCGCTTCCGGAGCTCGAGCTTTTCGTTGCTGGCGTTTCCGCCGATGCTGGCAGATCCGGCAACTTCGTGCGCGTCGCCGTCTTCCAGCGATCCAACGGCGGCGGCGAGAACCGGGTTGAAACTGTTGATTTCTCATCCACGCGTGAGAAGCATCATCGATGGACGCTGGACCGCGACGAAGTCTTGGCCTACGGCCTCGAAGGCCGTTTGAGCCCGTCGATCTCTTGGGCCGAGGACATCGACCTGCTCAGCCGGCGGGTCGACTTCGCCGTCGTCAGGCAATCATCAGTCATTTCGGCGATGATCTGCGAGGATCTAGCGCGGGTTGATCCCTGCCAAGAATTGCTTCGTGCCATCGGGCCAAGCATTGTCTTCGCGCTGCTCATGGATGCTCCCCAACTAAAGGCGAGATGGCCGGCAAGGTACGCCACGATTCTTGCCGAAGACCCCGGGTCGGCGGTGCTTACACTGACCTCGCGGGGGCTAATGACAAGGCAGCACCGCATCGGAAAATACCTCTCCAAGGGCGGAGAAGACCGGATCGTGGCCTTATGGCGGGACGACGACCGTACTGACCCTATCGAGATAGCCTGTCCCATGGAGTTTCATGCAGTTCGCTTGACCCTTTCCGGTGTTCCAGTCGTAGACAGGACCTTGGACGGTCGGGAGGACCACAGTGCCGTCGCATGGAGGTATGCCAATCATGCTCCGGTGTTGCTCGAAAACGCCAACTCACAATTCCCCAATATTCTGGGTGACGACGAACTTGCGCTGCAGGCCGCAAATCGGTCACGGTAGGCAGGAACCAAGGGTCATTGCGGCGTTGTAATGGGATGATACGATATTTTCGCCGCGATCGAACGTTAAACACCGGCTCGACCACTAAACCGGACCTTAAGCCTTGCGAAATAAGGTAGAAGTAACAATATCTTACGTTAACGAAGGTTAATACTATGATTTTGGTTGCACGCAGGGCCGTCGAACAGCTTGCCGAGCGCGGCAGGAAAGTGACTGCTTCCCCCGAGGTAGCGGCAGGCAAGACGTTGCCTGGTTATCATAGTTTCGAGGCCGCCATCCGAGCCCAAGTAGATCTGGCAGACTTCGACGAGACCGCCAACCAGCCCGCGGTTGCCGCCGAACGTTGACCGCAGCCTTGTTCAGGCCGCGATAAGTTGCGGCTCGTGGACCTGCCAGATTATATATTAAGCGCCTTCCGCCTTGCCCACGGACCGACGCCCTCGACGATGTTTTGGCGGAGAAACTTTGATTCGAGTTTTTTAGACCTGTCCTTCATCGCCTTTGTCAGATCCGATCGATTTAATTGGCTGTGCGCGAGCTTACGTTCGAAAAACGCATCTCTGTTGTTCTGCTGTTCGACATCATTACGGATCCAGATCCAAGCCCGTCGGTCGGCTGCATTCAGGAACAGCTTCCAAGCCGCGAAAGCCGCGACCGGGTCGAGTGCAGTAAGATAAGTCTGCCACCAGTGCCGGGCGCATGCTTCTAACCAGCGGCGTTGGGCGGCGCCGCGTCTCAAGTCCGCATGATCGGTCGTCATCTGGCCGTCCGGCCAAGCCCCGTCAATCGGCAGCGTATTTCCGACGACGAATCCACCCATAAGCAGGCCACGTTTGCGACGCCACGCGAAGGGCGACGCTTGATCAGAGACAATGATGGAAGATAGCCAGCCAGCTTTGCCGTTGAAGGAGGCCGCGATGGCGATATCGAATAGCGCAGCATCCGTTTGCGAAACCCTTGGATCCAGCAGCTCCTCTCGCAGGGCAGTGACCTCCCGGCTGTCCTTTACACGAAATACGATGTGAAGCATTTCGTCGACGCCTGCGCTTCCCACATACCGGGTTGCAATGACGGCGCGAAGAGCACGCCAGAGGCGGGCACCTTGCTTGGAATCGTGTTCAAAGAGCGCTTCGCAGAGTGACATAAAACTCGCTTCGGCCAAGCGGACGCGGCGACGAAAATCGGTCGAGCGTTCTTCGCTTCCTTCCAGCCAGCGGTCCACGACTTCCGGCGCGAGGCGAAGCACCGGCTCAAAATCTTCCGGCTGCATGTCCGTGAGATAGAGACTTGCTCCCGCTGCCCGTGCTTCGTCGATGCGCGCCGCGGCGATGTCGGCGGCTCGCCGATGTTCCTCCAGCAGTGCATCGCCGTCCATGGCACGCTTCAAACGCGATATCGGATCATCGCGACCTTGAGGGTCCTGCCGGGGTTCCGTTGAATAATAGAGCGGGGACGATCGGTCAGTCGGCCGCTGCACTGAAAGTTCGCAACCGGGATCCGGTTCCGGCAGCTTCGTCGCGGCGATCACGTGACCGAAAATCTCGGCAGCCAGACGGATATCAGCGGCGTCGGCACCGCGTTTTCTCGCGGCCTCCAAAACACGCCATGGCGCTAACCGCGGCGCCAACCGTTCGAATGGCACTGCTGATGTTGCCTCGATTAAGGAGCCGCTGCCGTAATGATTTACCCAAAGATCGGCCTTGGCCTCCCAGGTCCACTCGATGCGCGACAGTTCGCGCCCAAATTGGGCAGCGTCGCACCGAGCCAGCATACGAAAAAGGACACCCCTCTCTTGATGATGGACGTCGCTCGCCTGTGCTAGAAGCCATGTCCACGCATTGTCGCTGAACGCGCAGTGATGCACGGAAAGCAATACAAGGAGGTCGTGTTTTACTTTCCCTGTACTGCTGCCATGTCGAGCGATCAAGGTATCCGCTTCTTCGGAAGTCAGCGATTTCAGTACTTCCCTAAAATCCGTCGAGATGAATTTCAGCCCTGCCGCGATCATCGCCTCGTACTGTTCCAGAGGAGGCAAATCTTTTAACTCAGTCATGAGCAGATAGCTGGCAGCGAGGGCTTCGTTGGACGCGTCCGATTCCGCTCCGCTGGTCCTTAGCGAGCGTACCGCCTCCGCTTCGGCAGCTTCCACCAGCAACCAATTCTCGTTTGCACAAAGTGCGCTCCAATAGCGCGCATCAACTGGCCTCTTCGAGTATCCGACCGTCTTGCGGCGCATTAGGTCGACAAGCATGTCGGGTGCACATCGAGCGAGAGCTGGCTCGAGGCTTTCAAACACGATGCCATCCCGAGTATGCCCGTTCTGTGCATTAAGTGCGCTGAGGTCAAAGGAAGCTACGAACGTCCGCAACTCTTCGGCAAATCCATCGGGAGGTTGAAAGTCAGGATCAAGCCAGAACTCGCGCGTGCGCTGAACGCGTGCAGCCAGGGCGACATCTTTGTCGGCCAATGCAGCGGCCGCGTGACGCCGCTCAAGCGCGAAGATGCTCCGGCTAGGATTCTGGAGATAGTCGGTCTCATATGTTAGCCATCGATCTATCCCCGGATCGGTAGACGACGCCGATTGTTCATCCTCTTCGATTCCGCTCAACCAAAGTAGCAGTGCTCCCGCTCGTGCGGCGAGGTCGGGATGTATTCCAGGTTCGGGTTTTCGTGCTGCGAGATCAGCGGATAGCAACCGCAACGCCTCCGCCGTTTCAAGCGGATCCACTTCGTTCAGATGACAGAGCCATTTCAGGCCTTTCCAGGCAGCCGACATGCCGCAGGCCGCGGAAGCCACGGCCGCCGCTTCGAAACAGGGCATCGTGCCGGCCAAGGGAAACCCGTCCAGGATTGAGGGTACCGCCGACTGCAATTCGCCGCGGTCATTATCCTGCACGAGCAATCGCGCGCGTAATACGACTATCGGTCCAGACTCGTCCCTTCCCAGCTTTTTCATGACCCGCTCAACCCTGTGCTTCTCATGGGCGGGATCCGCGTCATGCCGCGTGTCAACGTCGCGTGAGACCATCGCGAGCCAGGACGCGGTTCGCCGGACGATTGCATCAAGCGGTGCACCGGGCCTGCGCTCGATCGCGCGCAACGCGTTCACTGCCCATAGTCGCGCCGACCCGTAGGTATTGGTGTTCGAGCGTTCCACGGCGGACAACAATGCGTCCGGAATCTCGGGAGCAAGAAGGGCGAGCTCGCGACGGTGGCTGTCGGGCACATTCTGAGTCTGTAACCATGCCGTTACGAGGGCAGCGCCGACCTCGCCTTGCGCTCCCCCGCGCTCGATCAGAATGGATACTGCCGCCCGAAGGATCTCTGCTCGCTGATCGAGGCCTGTGATCGGATCGAGCCAGCGGGACATTTCCTGTTCGATTACCGCCGCGTCGGGTGGATCAATCCCGTCGAGTTGAGAAAGCAATGCGGCGCCGAGCGCGTGGATAACGACAGCCGGAACGAGCTGCATTGCGCCACCCGGTGCTGGTTTCACGAATTGTCCGTCGATGATATCGCTAAGACGCGCATAGACCTCGCGTTCTGAGAGATCCGCTCGTTGCGCCGTTTCAGCAAGTGTCCTGAGTGAGTAGTTCTTAATTCCCGCCAGATGCCGCTCGGCGATGGTCTTAAGCCACTCCCGCCATTCTTGCTCGCTGAACGATGTGCCGGCCCGGATTCCCAACGCGTCACGTCCATACTCCCACAGCAGTCGGTGCAGCGTGACGCTTCCGGCGTCGCTCAGCCGATCGCGGAGCCGGATAACAAGCGCGAACAGACGGGGAGTGCGTGCTAATTCAACGAGGTCGGGATGCAGGTTACTGCGGTTAAGACCCTCGAACTCGAGCATGCTGTCCAGTTCGGCGTCGTCATAGGTCTCCACGGCGACCGGCACGGCGCTTACAGCCAGCCCCCGGAGTGAAGCAAGCCTTTCCTCGAAATGATGCCGCCGTGTGATCACCATAATCTTGACGCGTCCTGCGAAGGTGTCGCCCTGCAACACCTGCATGATCCGGGGCCAAGGAAGCGACGGCTCCTGATTCAACCCGTCGAAGACGACGGTCATCACCGGGCCTTCCGAGGGTGGACGTCTGAGCAGAAAATCCAATCGGCGTGCAAAGTGTTCAGCATCGCGCACGCCTGTGAGTTCGTGAAGCCGAGTTGCCAAAAAGTGCCGCAACGTGGTCTCCGAAGCGTCCGTAATGCTCGCAGCAGCTTGGGAAGAAACGAACAGGACGATTGGTTGATCCGACCGGTTTTCCGTGAGCCAATCGAGCACGGCCCATGTCTTGCCAACCCCTTCGAAACCTAGGATTGCCGCGGGCGGATCGTTGCGTCCGGGTCCAGTCCACCATGCATCCAGCGAAGCAAAGACGGACGACCTCCGGACCTTCTTCGACTGAGCTCCACCGGCGGCATCCTGACCGAGTGCGGCTATCGACGTGCGAGATGAATTCCATATCTGTTCGAGTTTGATGTGCGAAAGTCGGCGCAGACTCTCGTACCCCGGGCTCCATGACGAAAGATTGCGGCGCAGAGATTCGATCGCACCGGCGGCCGCCGGATTCAGCGATCGCGAGAGCTCTCCCGCAGCGCCGGAGATCTCTGCTTCAACGAGATCGGGAGCATACGCGCAGAGCGCCGCAAGCGGCGCGATCTCGTTCTTACGCCAGTCGACCGTGAGAATCGGAACGCCAATACTTTCGCCCTTACGGTTTAGATCCTGTGCAAGCTGTTCGGGGACGAGTTTTGTCGCGACGAGGATCCAGGCTTCCAATGCCTCATCGTTGGCCAAGGCATGATCGATCTCGCCAAGCAGCTCGCGGTCGCTAAGAGTTGTGTCGTCCGAGTATTTCTTGCATTCAATCCGAAAGTGGCGGCCCTGCCGACCCGCAGGGCCGGCGTCGCCGCCGCGCTGGAAACCTGACCGAGCGACGGCGATCGGCACGTCCATCAAGCGACCGAGTGCGGCAGCAGCGAACCGCTCGAGCGCGGATGCACGGTCTTTGGCTTGTAGTTCGTCCTTCAGTTTTTCCTGTGTAGCGGCGTCCGTGCCCGTGAATGTCATTGATCGGTTCACCTCAACAGCGTTGTTGCCAACTCGGTGGGTCCCGGTCTGGTCCACAGCGTCACCCCGCCCTCCATGTTGGTGGAGAAGACCTGCTTTGCGACCCTGCTGTAGACGCGGACAGCGTCGCTGTTTGGGTGGCCGTATTGGCTATCAACCCCGGCGCTAATTAGCACGGTGTGCGGGGCGATCTTGAGGAGCGAGGAGGGGTGCGTCGCGTTGCGCGATCCGTGATGGGGAGCCGCGAGAACCTGTGAGCGCAGCGAGGCGCCGAACAGCCGGTCGATAGTATCCCAGCGGCTATTCTCCGTGTCGCCTGTCACGAGATAAGATAACCCGCCAGGTCCGCGCCCGGTCACCTTCATCACGATGCTGCTGTTGTTGGAGCTATCCATATCCTCGATGTGCGGAGAAAATAGCTCGAAATCAAAATTGTCGGAGAGCCCCTTTAAGTTTCTGTCAGCGAGCTTATCGACGCGCACTGACACGCGGCGAAGAGGGTTGTTGCTGCCTTGGCGTAGCTTCTCCTCCGCGTGGAGGAGGGCGAATACCCGCGTAGTTTCCACGCTGTCCTTGTAGCACGATGGGTACATAACCCAGTCGGGACGGTATTTTTTCAGGATGATTGACGCACCTACGAACTCTGTATGGTCCTTGTCGAAGCCGGTGAATACGAGACCCTTCACAAAATGGTCCTTCAGCGCCTTGGACAAGAGATCCTTGACGTACGCGACCGTATCGTCCCCGGATGGTGGCACCCGCGAATCGATGATGATCGCCTCCTTGCGGTGCCGCACGATGGCAAGGGCACCCTGTCCAACGTTCGCGGTGATGATCTCCACGTCTAGCCGCCCTTCCTACGATAGAGTGCGCGATTCAAATCCCGCTCGAACTCCGTCACTGCATGTCGTGCGGAGGGAAAGTAGCGTTCGGGATATGCCGCGGAGACGTCGGCAACAACGGGATTGTCGATCGGTACCATATATTTTGGTCTCTCGGGCAGTTTCCGCGGCTGCATCCAGTACGAACCGTGCATGGAATGCGGCGATGAAAGCGATGTCGACGGCAAGACCAGGTGAATCCTTGATCGCGGCGATTTCCATGCCGCAGACTTTTTCGCGCTCCTCTTCGCTCACGAGGTCGATCTCCCGTATACCCTCGCGGAAGGTCGTTCGCTGCAGGAACGTCTCAAGGCAAGCCAGGCAGCCTCCAACTTCCGGCCGATAGGCGAAGACTTCTCCGCCTATTTCGCGGGTAAACACGCGACCCACGACGAACGGAACCTTATTGGCCACGCAGATCTCGTTGATCGCATAACGCGTCGGCTCATTGTCGGTCGCGAGCACGACGACCGACGCCCGACCGATGTCGTCCGCCAACCGCGTGCCAGGCGGAGGGCGTGCATCGCGTTGTGGGTTTTCGAATCCCATTCGGCGACGGCACCGAAAAGCGTCAGGGAGCCGTCGGGCCAACGGCCAGGACTCTCCGACGGTACATTCGTGGCATATACGCGTGGCGCGTTCTGCGGGTATCCGTGCGGCAACTTATTCGGCCGGCAGGCCGAAGCATGATGGGTCCCAATCAAGGGCCTGAGGCCGCACACATCGGCAAGTCGAATCGGCAGAATATTACTGTATTTTCATTCAAGTATTTGATATATTTGGTATTTTAATGATTTCAGATCGGCAAAAACCTGCGATCAAGGTGCCAGATGCTGAAGGGAATGGTCGGCAGAGATCGGCAATGAACATCGGCAAGAAAGAGCGTTCGGCTTGCCGAAGGCTATGATATTACTTGGCATATCGAATTTAAAGATCGGCAGGAAAATGATTGAGACGCCGGCACGAATTGAGCCCTGCCTATTCGAGGGCGGGGTCCCCCGACTCTTGGCGGACCTTGCCGTCGAGATTCAGAAGGAATCGGCCGATGTAGGGCAGGGCCTGAACAAGGACAGTTTGGCAGAGCTCGCGGACCTCGTCCGAATGATGAATAGCTACTACTCAAACCTCATAGAGGGCCACAACACGCGGCCGCTGGACATCGAGCGAGCGCTCGCCGGTGCCGACGTCGATCTCGAAAAGCGACCTCTCGCGCTCGAAGCCAAGGCTCATGTCGAAGTGCAGCGAGGAATCGACGTCGCCTACATGACCGGCAAATTGCCGGTACCAGTTTCTACTAAGTTCATCTCGGCCACCCACAAGTCATTCTATGACGAGATGCCTGCAGAGTTCCGCGTGACGAAACGGGCGGACGGCACCGAGATCGCAATCGTCCCCGGCAAATTCAGGTCGTCGAAGGAAGAGGACATCTCCGTTGGCCGTCACGTGCCTCCCTCGTCTGAAGTCGTCCAAACGTTCATGGACTATTTCGAGAAGCGGTTCACGGCGGCAGAGAAGCAAGCGAGCTCGCGGATTATCTCGATCGCAACCGCCCACCACCGCCTCAACTACATCCATCCGTTCGTCGACGGAAATGGGCGTGTCAGCCGCCTCATGTCGCATGCCATGGGACTGCGGGCGGGCATCGGTGGTTCCGGGCTGTGGTCGATATCAAGAGGATTGGCACGGGGCCTGAAAGACCGTGGTGAGTACAAGCGAATGATGGACAGCGCCGACTCCCCGAGGGCAGGTGACCGCGATGGGCGCGGCAATCTCTCTGAAGCTGCACTCATCAGCTTCTCGGAGTGGTTCCTGAGCGTGATGCTCGATCAGATTAGGTTTAGCAAAGCCATCTTCCAACTCGACAAGATCCAGGAGCGCTACAAGGATCTTTTGGTAGACCTGAAGATTGATGGTCGAGCGATCGACCTCGTCATGTCGATCTTCAAGTTTGGTGAGATGGAGCGAGGGGATGCAGATTTCGTCCTGAAGATGCCGGAGCGGACAGCGCGTAACGTGGTTTCGAAGGTAACCGAGCAGGGCTTCCTAAAATCCAGCACGCCGAAGGGGCCAATACGCGTCGCATTTCCCCTCGAGTATCGCGAGCGCCTTTTTCCGAATCTTTTCGGAGAAGGAAAAATTGAAGTACCCGAACCGCCGGCACTTCAGTTTGGGCGCTGACCGCAGATCGAGTGATTTGAAGCCTGGGCCAAAAGGGCAAAGCTAGTGGTGCCGCTCTGCGTCGTTTGTTCCGGAGCTTCAGTGCTCTTTCCGAGCCACGCCCGAGGGGCGGCCGATGGTGCTGTAGAACGGCTTCAGCTCCGTGCGCACCTGCTCGAGATCGAGAAATCCATCGATGCGTCGAAGCAGATGGTCGTCGGGGACGTGGTCATCGAGGCAGAAATCATAGAACAGCTGCGCTGGTGCGACCTGCGACCCCATCATCGTCCTGCCCCGGCAAAGCAACACGAGAATGGAATCATGCCGGCCAAGACCGATCAACCGCAGATTAAATCAACACAATCGGCGCACAACGGCCATTCGGTAGCGTTCGATGAGGGATTATGAGATCGAAATGATCTCAAACTCTTGCTTGGAGGTGCTCGCTACATCCCCAACAGCTTTGCCCATTAAAAGCCTTGCCACCGGCGATACGAAGGAAATGGAGCCTAACTTAGGGTCTGCTTCGTCTTCTCCCACGATGCGATATTTCTGTACGCGCCCATCGTCCCGCCTGAAGGTCACCCTGTTTCCAAAGGCAACAGTGTCGGTTGACGTGGGATCGGTGTCCTCGACCGCATCATTTCGCCCAGCAGACCATTCGTCAAAAGATACAATGACCGTTCGATCACGATCACCGATCCGGCCAAGCTGGAATTCTACGACTTCAAGGAATTCACAAAAGATCATCTATCTGATGCCGAGTCGGAATTGATCAGGATTGCCTCATGGTGTCGCAACGCGGTCGCTCACCGCGATATCATCTCACCTTCCAATCTTCAGATTTTCTCCGAACTCTATGATGATAATATCGAACTACTGCAGTCTGAGATTCCCGGATGGGATTGGCCGCGCTGCGGGCAGACCATGATCATGACTGTCGGGCCATCGGGGGCAGGAAAGAGCACCTGGTCGGCGTCTCAGGGGGTCGAGACCGTCTCTTCCGATGCCGGGCGGGATATGATCCACGGCTCAGGCGATGCGCCCGGCGACCAATTAGGTATTTTTCGCCACGTCCGGGCCAACTCGGCGCGAATCCTGTCGAAAGGACGCGATGTGATCGTCGACGCGATGCACGTAGAGCCGGAGCATCGAAAGCGGCAGGCGGCGACCGCGCCGCCCGATATCAAGGTGCGCTACGTCATCATCGATCGCCCGCTCGAGGAAAAGCAGCGCGATGGCGGTTGGCGGCTTGAGAAGGGGTTGGTCGACCTGTACGACCGCGTCTTCGCCGCCCAGGTCACAACTGCATTGGCAGGAGACGGCGCACCAAACGTTGAGGTCGTCGACATACGCGGGTCTCGGACGCCAGACTAAAGTTGGCGATCGGTTCGGACCAAGCCGACCCGACGAACATGAGAAATCAAGAATTGCCAAACGTTACCATCGAAGGCGCGCGAAAGCGGGGTCCGGCTATTTCTCCATTAGCGCC
Source organism: Nitrobacter sp. CN101 (assembly GCF_055390255.1). NCBI lineage: Bacteria > Pseudomonadati > Pseudomonadota > Alphaproteobacteria > Hyphomicrobiales > Nitrobacteraceae > Nitrobacter > Nitrobacter sp. CN101. The sequence goes on along the minus strand of NZ_AP038833.1, from coordinate 103,089 downwards.
AAGCGCTGCTTTGCTCCGTCAACGTCATATTCGATGAAACTTTTCGATCTCGAGATCCGGGCGGAAGCGAAGCGGCTTCAACGCGCAAACCCGTGACCAAGCTGTCAGCCGGTCTTTAAATGAAGGTTCCTGTTTGACACCACGCCGCATGTTCGCCCTTTCATTTGAGAAGGCGGAGCGCAAGTGGCGTCTCATCACCGATGGATACCAAAGGTCTCGCAGTCACGTTACTTTCGAGAGCCCCTTGAAAGAACTCGCCCGTAACAGTCCCTCAAGGCGTGAAGTTAGCAAGATAAAAAAACAAGCCGCGCTCAGAGAGTGAACTTTTTACCTCTTCCCAGCAGTATGCCGCCTTAGCCGCCGCCGTCTGTTACAGGATCTTATTCTGAAATCGTCTGGACGACGCTGGAAACCGGCCGGGAGCTTACGGTCGGCAACTTCGCGTCTTTCAAAAGCTCTTCGTCGTATTGCGGCAGGGTCTGCACCGGCGCCTTGGAGCGCATCGCCACGACCTTGTATCCGGCGGCTTTCAACCGCTTCAGGAGTTCGGGCAGGGCTTCCGCCGTGTGCTTGTGGAAATCATGCATCAGGATGATGCCCTTGCCGAGCTTGTCGAGCTTCTTCATGGTCACATCAATGACGGCTTGCGCATTGCGCGCCTTGAAGTCGAAGGAGTCGAGATCGCAGGAGAACATCGCGATGTTGCGCTTACCGAGATAGGTCACCATTTCCGGTGGATGCTGCAGCGCCGGGAAGCGGAAGAACGGGGCCGGCGAAACACCGCCCAAGGCCCACTTCACCGCACTGAAACCTTTTTCGATCTCCTCCTTGCGCTGATCCTCCGTGAGTTTCCTATTGGTGAGGGTGGCGTGTGACCATGTGTGAGATCCGACGGTGTGCCCGGCCGCGTAAACCTGCTTCAGGATTTCCGGGTGGTAGGTCGCGTGCTTGCCGATCGAGAAGAAAATGCCGGTCGTGCATTCATCCGCCAGTGCCTTGAGGACGGCGGGCGTATTGAGCGGCCATGGGCCGTCGTCGAATGTCAGCACCACTTCCTTGTCGCGCAGGAAATCGAGCTGTTTGAAATGCTCGAAGCCAAATCCGGGGCCACCGGTCGTGTCGATCTCGACGGTGCGTGCGACGCCGAGCGCGTTCGGATTATTGCAAGTGGCTCTTGCCGGTTGCGCCGCCGCGAGGGGCGGGACCGATAGAGCGGTTACCTTTGCAGGGTTGGGATCTGTAGCGAGAACAGGAGCGATCGCGGGAACGGGGGCCGCGGTGGCAGTGCGATCTGGCACGGCACTCGGTGCTAGGCTGGCGCCCAGAGTTGGCATCTTCAACCATACTGCGCCAACGGCACAGACCGCGATTGCACCCGCTAGGATTAGCCCTGTCGCTATGCGCATCGTCCTTCCCCCAAAAATCAATTGTTTCGGGTGATGCCAGCGAAATCCTCGTCGGAAAAAACGACGGCAACGGATTGCTGGCAGCAACGCGTTTCAATGCCGAGCTAATATTGATAATTAAGTCTTACAGTCATTTAGGATTATTCTCAATTTTCTTGCTCAGGCTTAATCAAGCTTACGTGACGATGATCGGGCTAATGATCGCTTCAGCCGATGTGCCAAGGAGCTCTCCAACCGGGCCGGCGCGCTGGAGAACGCGTCGGCGTGGGCACCAGCGCCGCCACAGCCAGGCGCACGACCGCCCGCTTTCCATTCACTCACCGACCTGATCGCAGCGGTCGAGAAGCCGGTCATCGCGGCGATCTGTTCGATGATGAAGCGATTGATTGCAGCCTGCAGGTCGACGACCGATCGGAAGATGCCGCGTTTCAGTCGTCGCTTTGTGAGTTAAGTCTTGTTCAACGCCTGTGCGATGTCCGCAACCAAATCCGACGGATCTGGTTGCGGACCTCGAGCAGGCTTTGAATGCGCAATAGCCGTCTTGAGAGATACTTTGCGCAATTCGCATGCCGCCCTTCATGTCAACGAGCCGCATAGACTCTCGGCCATTCAAGGCCGAGGGCGTCTCACCGCTACCGGAAATCCCGCGACTTCACCTTGATGCTGTCGATGCGCAGATCCGGCACGTAGATGTCCCGGGGGCTCGGCCCCTTCGGCACGCTGCGCGGGTCAATACCGGAACTGCCGTGATGGAATTCGTCGCCGCGCCCGTGCGATAGCGGGAATGCGTCATCGCGGTCTCCAACGCCGGCGAGGTCCGCGGACAAATCCATGAGATTGTTGGCGACGAGGTGCACGACCTCGCCCTCGCGCTGAATGCGTCCCTGAACGGCAATCATCCCCGCGGCAAGGATGATGCGGCGCTGGCGTTCATAGAGCGACGGCCAGATCACCAAATTGGCAACGCCGGTCTCGTCCTCAATCGTGATGAACATGACGCCCTTGGCGGACCCTGGCTTCTGACGCACCAGCACCAGGCCGGCGGTCGTCAGCCACTTGCCGTCGCGGGCGTTCATCGCGGCGGCGCAGGTAACGATGCGACGGCTTGAGAGGTCCGCCCGCAGGAAGCTCGCCGGGTGTTGCCGCAGCGTGAGGCCCACGTGCCGGTAATCCTCGACGACCTCGCCTCCGGACGTCATCAGCCGCAACGATACGGCCGGCTCGCGAACTTCCTCGATGGTCCGGGCCTCCCGCTGCGTGGCGGCGGCGAACAATTCTAGCGGTTCGTCCCGCAGCGCTTTGAGCGCCCACAGCGCCTCCCGCCGTGCCAACCCCAGCGATTCATTCATCGCATCGGCTTTCGCCAACTGCACCAGCGATGCAACCGGGATATCCGCACGGCGCCAAAGATCGTCGACGGATTCGAATGGCCGGTTCGCACGGGCGGCGACGATCTCGGCACCGTTCTTGTTGGATAGTCCGCGCACCTGCCGAAACCCCAGTCGGACCGCAAATCCGTCGTCGTCGATCGGCTCCAACGTGCAATCCCACCGCGAGGCGTTGATGCAGACCGGCCGGACTTCGACGCCATGCTCGCGCGCATCACGAACAATTTGCGCAGGCGCGTAGAATCCCATCGGCTGGGCGTTCAAGAGCGCGGCGCAGAACACGTCCGGATGCCAACACTTCATCCATGACGATGCGTAGGCGATCAGCGCGAAAGACGCAGCATGGCTCTCGGGAAATCCGTAGCTCCCGAAACCTTCGAGCTGGCTGAAAGTCTTTTCGGCAAATTCCCTGTCGTAGCCGCGATCCACCATTCCGTTGATGAGCTTGTCCTTGAATTTGGACACGCCACCGGTGAACTTAAAGGTCGCCATGGCGCGGCGAAGCTGGTCGGCTTCGCCCGGCGTGAAGCCGGCGCATTCGATGGCGACCCGCATCGCCTGCTCCTGGAAGAGAGGCACACCCAGCGTCTTGCCGAGCACTTTCTCAAGCTCGGGCTTCGGAAATACGACCGGTTCCTTGCCCTCGCGTCGGCGCAGATAGGGATGGACCATGTCGCCCTGGATCGGCCCGGGCCGCACGATCGCGACCTCGATGACGAGATCGTAGAACGTCCGGGGCTTCATCCGTGGCAGCATCGCCATCTGGGCGCGGCTCTCGATCTGGAAGGTGCCAAGCGTGTCGGCCTTCCGGATCATGGCGTAAGTCCGAGGATCCTCGGAAGGGATGGTCGCAAGATCGAGTTCGATACCCTTGGCTTCGGCCAGGAAGGTGAAGGCGCGCTTCATACAGGTGAGCATGCCAAGTGCCAGGCAGTCGACCTTCATGAACTTCAGCGCATCGATGTCATCCTTGTCCCATTCGATCACTTGGCGGTTGGGCATCGCGGCCGGTTCGATAGGCACCAGTTCGTCCAGGCGGTCATGGGTCAAAACGAAGCCGCCCGGATGCTGCGAGAGATGCCGTGGCGTCCCGATCAGGTCACGGGCGAGAACGATTGCCAGCTTGAGACGTCGGTCGTCGAGATTAAGATTGAGTTCTTCAGCGTGCTTCGGCTCTACCCCTTCCTCCGACCAACCCCAGATCTGCGACGATAGCAGCTTGATCAGATCCTCGGTCAGTCCGAGCGCCTTGCCGACGTCGCGCAGCGCAGCTTTTGCGCGATACCGGATGACGGTCGAGCAGAGCGCCGCATGGTTGCGGCCGTAGGTCTCGAACACCCACTGCATCACGATCTCGCGGCGTTCGTGCTCGAAGTCGACATCGATGTCGGGCGGCTCGCGGCGCTCCTCGGAAACGAAGCGCTCGAACAGGAGGTCGTTGCGTTCCGGATCGATCGAAGTGATGCCGAGCACGTAGCAGACGGCAGAGTTCGCGGCAGACCCCCTGCCCTGACACAGGATGTCCCTGCTGCGGGCGAAACGGACGATGGAATTCACCGTCAGGAAGTAAGGGGCATATTGCAGCCGCTCGATCAATCTCAGTTCGTGCTCGAGCTTGGGCCTGACCTCGTCGGGCAGGCCCTCCGGGTAGCGCTCCGCCGCGCCCTCCCATGTCAGCTTCTCCAGCGCCTGCTGCGGTGTCAGGCCCGGCATGGTCCGTTCTTCCGGATACTGATAGGCGAGTTCGTCCATGCTGAAGGTGCACCGGCCGGCGATCGCGACCGTGCGGCCGAGGGCTTCCGGGTAACGCGCAAACAGTCGCGTCATCTCGTCCGGCGGCTTGAGATAGCGATCTGCGTGGCGCTCACGGCGAAAGCCGGCTTCGTCGATCGTGACGTTGTGCCGGATGCAAGTGACGACGTCCTGCAGGATCCGTCGCGCCGGCTCATGGAAAAGCACGTCGTTGGTGACGACCGTCGCTACCTGAAAACGCTGTGCCATGTTGTTCAGTTCGTGGATCCGCATCTGATCGTTCGGGCGGCGGCGCAGCGTCAGCGCCATGTGGGCGCGATCGCCGAACGTGTCGCGCAGGCGGCGGATCCGCAGCGCGCAGGCATCGTCGGCTACGTTCGGAACAAGCGCGGCGATCAAACCTTCGGACCAGTCGACGACATCTTCCCAGTTCAAGATGCATTTCGCTTTACCGCCGCGCGTCTTGCCGATTGAAAGCAACCGGCAAAGCCGTGAGTACGCCGGCCGGTCAGTCGGGTAGACCAGGACGGACATGCCGTCGGCGAGATCGAGGCGGCAGCCGACGATCAGGCGCACGCCGGTCACCTTGGCGGCCTCATGGGCGCGCACGATGCCGGCGAGGCTGTTGTGGTCCACTATCGCCAGCGCTTCGATACCGAGCGACGCGGCATGCGCAAACAGTTCCTCACAGGACGACGCTCCCCGCAGGAACGAGAAGTGCGACGTGACCTGGAGCTCGGCATAACGGGACGTCATCCGAAAATCCCGTGCAGAAACCACTTGTGGGACCTGGTCGCCGCGTCCTCGCCGTCGCCAGCGCGAAAAATCCAGAAACGTTCACCGGCATCGTCCTCGACCTGGAAGTAGTCCCGGACCGCGATCAGCTCGGCGTCGCGCTTCCACCACTCGCCGAATACTCGCTCGGGACCGTCGGCTCTCCTGACGCGCCGCCGCGAGCCCCGCCAGGTGAAATTGACCGGCGGATGGTCAGGAAGCAGCGCGACAGTCTCGATGAGCTCGGGCGGGGCTAATAACCGGGCAGGACGGGGCCAATGCGCGGGCCAACCCTCTTTGGAAGCTGGGGCGGCTGCGGCGACTCGCCGGAATGATCGTTCCGGAACATCACTCGCCACAGGTTCGAACCGATAAAGCCGGGTCTCACCGACCCGGTTTGAGAGGATGTCGATCAGCCCGGATATATCCGCTTCCGGCTCGTCGACCAGCGACGAGATCGTCTGCTTGGTATTGAACGGATCGGCTGCGGTTGCCGCGAGCCGCATGATCTCGATGCCGAAGCCGGGGTCGACCTTCTCGATCTTGTCACAGAGCAATCGCGTCAGCCGCTTCGCATCACGCACCGGCTGGGCAGTCCCGACCCTGATCGCCTGCACCCGGTTGTCGACCAGCCCGAATAGAAGGTCGAGGCGCCGGGCTCCGAGACCCCGCAACTCCATTTCCTGGCAGAGCTTTATGGTCAGTTTGGCGACATAGCGCGCGATGGTCTCTGGTGCGCCGATCGGTTCGGCGAAAAGCTGCTGCGTCTCGATGATGTCCGGAGGCCGCACGGGTTCGATGGGATCGCCGGTCCGGCCCGTGGCTTGGTCCATCCTGCGGCCGAGCTCGGGACCGAACCTTAACGTGAGTGGTGCACGCGGCGTCGCCAGCAGATCGGATACCCGTTCGAAACCAAGCCGGCCAAGATCGTCGACCATGTCGGCAGTCAGCCGTAGCGCCGCGATCGGCAGCGGCTTGATTCTCTCGGCGCTTTCACGTTCGGGAATAACCAAACTCGACTGGGCCGCAAACCGAGCCAGTGCGTGTGCAGCACCTCGTGTGTCCGCCATCGCCGCGCGCGCTGTTATGCCTACAGCTTCCAGGCGCGAGATCATGTCGGCCAGTATGGCGTCCTCGCCACCGTGGAGGTGGCTGGCGCCTGTCGCATCGATGACGAGGCCGTCCGGACCGTCGATGGCGACGACCGGTGAGTAGCGCAGCGCCCAGACAGCGAGACGCTCGAGCGCCTCGCCATCTGCAGCGGGATCCGCGTGATGGATGACAAGCTCCTTCACCAGAGCCTGCGCCTTTGTCGCGGGCATTCCGACGCGCAGGCCGATCCGTATCGCGGCGGCATTCGCCGCAACAACCTCGCGCCGTCGTCCGGCCTGGCCTACCAGCACAAGCGGCATCGCTGGATCAGGCGCTGCGGCGCCCATGTTGCGTCGTAGCCGATCGGTCGGCCACGTCGGCAGGTAAAGCGAGACGACCCTGGACATCACACGCATCCATTACAAAGTCCGCGCTTTCGCCGGCGCGGCATCGGATCAACTCAAGCAGCCATCGGGCGCGGCCAACGCCCGGCACCGGCAATGGACTCGATGGCAGCGTCGACACCCGCCATCTCGTCGCCGACGCCGTCGGCTGTCCGAAATCCGCCGCTTCGGTCTGCCGTCGCCACCGTCTCACCGCGATCGCGATCGAACCCGATGCTTCGGCTGCGAGCGACAACCGCCGCGACGACGTCATCGAAAGCCGCGCGACCTCCGCGACCACGGCACCCAGCCCGCCATGACGGACGCCTTCCTCAAAACATGCGAGCACGGTTTTCTCGTCACAGGCGTCGACGTAGATGACACGGTCCGCATGAAGACCCACCTGAGCCAGGGCCGGCGCGAACAGATCCTGCTGGGTGATGCACCACAGGATCTTGCCCTTGGTGCGCGCGGCGATTCCGGCGGCGAACAAGGCGGCTGCGGCGCCGTCGATGGCAGCATTGCCACCTCCCGCCACTTCGTGCAGCGCCCCGAGCGCAAGGCCGCCACCCGGTAGCCGGCTGTCGATTGCCTCCACGCCGAACGGAAGCAATGTCCTGACGCGCAACGGCACACCCTCAAGACGTTGAATCTGCTCGCGAAGCCGCAGAACGGCGGGTGGCTGGACCAAAGCACTCATGCCCTCTTCAAACGATCCCGGGACGGTATTGTTCTTGATTTGTTCGTATTGCTCGATAAGAGTCAACCGGCCGTTCGGGTTCCGAAGCGACGAGTTCGCGCAAAAAAAGCGGAAGTCGTTGTGACGACGAAAAGAATCGCGGAGTCTGTTTTTTCATTAAAAAAGGACGATCGAACTCGTGCAGCCGGCGGCCGCCTATCTCGACAGCCTCAATCCGGAACAGCGCAGGGCCGTGGAGCATGGCACCGCGGGACCGGGTCCCTTCGCGCCCTTGCTGGTGATAGCCGGTGCTGGATCCGGCAAGACCAACACGCTGGCGCATCGGGTCGCGCACCTGATCGTCAACGGCGCCGACCCGCGGCGCATCTTGCTGATGACCTTCTCGCGCCGCGCCGCCTCCGAAATGACCCGGCGAGTCGAACGGATCGCCCGCAAAGTGATGGGCGACAATGCCGGCGTTTTGACCGACGCGTTGACCTGGTCTGGTACCTTCCACGGTATCGGGGCACGGCTGCTGCGTGATTATTCAGACCAGATCGGACTCGATCCCCAGTTCACGATTCACGACCGCGAGGATTCCGCCGACCTGATGAATCTCATCAGGCATGAGAAAGGATTCTCGAAAACGGAGAGCCGGTTTCCGACCAAGGGCACGTGTCTCTCGATCTATTCGCGTTGCGTCAATGCCGAGACTGCGATCGAGCAGGTGCTTGGTGCATCCTATCCGTGGTGCTCCGGATGGGCGGCCGAGCTGAAGGAATTGTTCGCGGCCTACGTCGAGGCCAAGCAAAAGCAGAACGTGCTCGATTACGACGACCTCCTGCTATACTGGGTCCAGACCATGAGCGATCCAGCGCTGGCCGACGATATCGGCGGCCGCTTCGACCATGTTCTCGTTGATGAGTACCAGGACACCAACCGACTGCAGTCGTCGATCCTGCTGGCGCTGAAGCCTGGCGGCCATGGCCTCACGGTAGTCGGTGACGACGCGCAATCGATCTACTCGTTCCGCGCGGCCACGGTGCGCAACATCCTGGATTTTCCGACGCAATTCTCGCCGCCTGCCAGCGTCATCACACTCGATCGCAATTACCGTTCGACGCAGACCATCCTCGCCGCTGCAAACGGCGTCATCGATCTGGCGAAAGAGCGCTTTACCAAAAACCTCTGGACCGAACGGGCATCGGGCTCGAGACCTCAACTTGTCACGGTACGTGACGAAGCCGACCAGGCGCGCTTCATCGTCGAGCGCATTTTGGAAAACCGCGAGTCCGGCACTCTGCTTAAGGAGCAAGCGGTGCTGTTTCGGACCTCGAGCCACAGCGGTCCGCTCGAAGTCGAGCTGACCCGGCGAAACATCCCTTTCGTCAAGTTTGGGGGACTGAAGTTCCTCGACGCTGCCCACATCAAGGACATGCTGGCGTTGCTGCGGTTCATCGAGAATCCGCGGGATCGCGTCGCCGGGTTCCGCCTGCTGCATCTGCTACCCGGTGTCGGACCGGCATCGGCGCAACGCGTGCTCGACCACATGGCGGAAGCGGCGGATCCGATCGCCGCGCTCTCTAGTATGCTCGCTCCGCCCCGCGCCGGCGACGACTGGAAGGCTTTTATACAGGCCGTTGGCGAACTGCGCTATTCGGAATGGCCCTCCGACCTTGAGCGTGCGCGGCTCTGGTACGAACCGCATCTTGACCGCATCCACGAAGATGCGGAGACCCGGCGTGCCGATTTGATCCAGCTCGAGCAAATTGCCAGCGGCTACTCGTCCCGTGAAAAATTTCTCACCGAACTAACGCTTGATCCTCCGGATGCCACCAGCGACCAGGCCGGCGTGCCGCTCCTTGATGAGGACTACCTGATCCTGTCAACGATTCACTCAGCAAAGGGACAGGAATGGAAATCGGTATTCGTGCTTAATGTCGTCGACGGTTGCATGCCGTCGGACCTCGGCGCCGGAACTTCGGCAGAGATTGAGGAAGAGCGCCGGCTTCTGTATGTCTCCATGACGCGCGCGAAGGACGACCTGCATCTCGTCGTGCCGCAACGCTTCTTCACGCACGGGCAGCATGCGCAGGGCGACCGGCATGTTTATGCCTCGAGGACGCGGTTTATACCGGACCGGCTGCTCGGATTGTTCGAGAAGACCACGTGGCCGCTTGCGATTGCCGGGGCCGCAGCCGCAGCGCGGGCCACAGGCCAGGGTCCGCGCATCGACGTCGGCGCCCGCATGCGCGGGATGTGGCGGTAGGAGTTTTTCGGGTGTGCAATCTCTACTCAATGACCACCAATATCGAAGCCATCCGGCGACTGTTTCAGGTCAACGCTTCGAACGACACGTCCGGCAATCTGCCGGCGATGCCCGGCATCTACCCTGACTATTCCGCGCCGATCGTTCGCAACGGCGCCTCTGGACGCGAGATTGCGATGGCGCGCTGGGGCATGCCATCGTCGCAAAAGGCGCTGATGGATGCCACCAAAAAGCGCGCAGAGAAACTGCAGGCCAAGGACAAGACTGTCGACTTCAAGGAACTGCTACGTATGGAGCCAGACAGCGGGACCACGAACATCAGAAACATCTCAAGCGCCCATTGGAAGCGGTGGCTCGGTGTAGACAACCGCTGCCTGGTGCCGTTCACGTCGTTCTCGGAATACGACACGATCGACGGCAAGAAGGTGCCGGTCTGGTTCGCGACAGACGGGATGCGACCGTTGTTATCTTTCGCCGGCCTTTGGACGAAATGGACCAGCGTCCGGAAGGCCAGGGAGGGCGAGATCACCGCAGACTTCTTTGCGGTCCTGACCTGCGAACCGAACGCTGAGGTGCGCAAGGTCCATCCCAAGGCGATGCCGGTGATCCTGACGACCCTTGAGGAGCACGGAGTCTGGCTGCGCGCGCCGTGGGAAGAGGCCAAGGCGCTGCAGCGTCCCCTGCCGGACGGCGCGCTCCGGATCGTCGCGACGGGTGGCAAAGACGATCCTGGACCCGCAAATGCCTGATGCGTCTGGAGTCGACAGCACAACGGGCGTTCGAAAGATCATCCACATCGACATGGACGCGTTCTACGCGTCGGTCGAACAGCGCGACAATCCGGACCTGCGCGGCAAGCCGGTCGCAGTCGGCGGATCCCGGGAACGAGGAGTCGTGGCGGCTGCGAGCTACGAGGCGCGGAAGTTCGGCGTGCGGTCGGCAATGCCTTCTATCACCGCGCGACGGCAGTGCCCCGACCTGGTCTTCGTCAAGCCGCGCTTCGACGTCTATAAAGCGATCTCGCAACAGATCCGGGCGATCTTCGCCGAGCATACGCCAATCATCGAACCGCTTTCCCTGGACGAGGCCTACCTCGACGTCACCGAAAACCTGCAGAAAATCCCGCTGGCCCGGGACATCGCGTTCGCCATCAGGGCCAGGATTAAGGCTGAGACCGGTCTTAACGCATCCGCCGGCATCTCCTACAACAAGTTTCTCGCGAAGCTGGCGTCCGACCATCGAAAGCCAAACGGCCAATACGTGATCACGCCGGAGATGGGACCTGGTTTTGTCGAAGCGCTGCCCGTGGGAAAATTCCACGGCATCGGGCCGGCAACCAACGCCAAGATGCAAGGCCTCGGCATCTTCACCGGGCAGGATCTTCGTAATCAGGAGCTGACGTTTCTCGAAGCCAACTTCGGAAAGGCTGGCGCATACTATTACTCGATATCGCGGGGGATCGACGAGCGGCCGGTGCGCGCCAACCGCATCCGGAAATCGGTTGGTGCCGAAAATACGTTCGCTTCCGACCTGACCGAGTTCGAACCGATGGCTGCTGAACTACATCCGCTGGTCGATACGGTCTGGCGGCATTGCGAAAGCACCGGCAACCGCGGACGGACCGTCACACTGAAGGTCAAGTTCGCGGACTTCGAGATCATCTCGCGCAGCCAGTCGTTTTCGGATCCCGTCAGCAGCCGACCTGACCTCGAGCGGGTCGCGACCGGACTGCTTCAGAAATTGATACCTCTGCCGAAGGCCGTCCGTTTGTTGGGTGTGTCGCTTTCGGCTTTACAGAAGGAAGAGATCGAAATCTCGCAGATGTCCCTGCCACTGTGAGCCCGTGCGCCGGCCGCCCACGCCGTAAGGAACCGCATCTCGCGGCTCTGTTGATATGTTCAGCTAATGGAGAGCTATCGCGGCTTCGAGCGCTGGAATTCTGATACCTCGGCAGCCCGGCCGCGAACTGGAGTTCCTGCTGGTTCATCCGGGCAGACCTACCTCCTAAGCCCACAAGGGTTAAACGGAAGGACGCTGACACAAGACGTCAAAAGGGCTCGCACTTGGATGCGATTTGACAGCCAGCAGGACGACCGCGGGATCCCAATGATTTCCGATGGTCCAAGACGCAGTTCGCCGTCGTCTTCGGTGAGCGGTTGGTCAGCCAATGACGGAAACAGGCCTCAAGCACAAAATATCCGACAGTCCCTGGGCCGTCCGGTACTCCTGCTAAAGCAGCGTCAGCGTTATGCCCTTTCGCTTGAGTTCCTGCGCCACCCCGCTGCCACTCAGGCTCGCTCAAATCCTCAGGCGGCCGTCCGACCCGCCGGAACAGGACCCGCTGCATCAAACTGAGCCGAACCTGTCGATCGATAGCCAGCTGGCTCAGTCTTTTGATGACTTCCTGAATCTGACGCCTTCGCCTGAGTCTTCACCCGCTGCAAAAAACTCGACGCCGTATTCGTCCTCGAACACGCGCTGCAGCGATTGCAGAACTTTCAAGCGGCGTGGATCCATCCGATCGCTTTCATCAGCTTCGATAAGAACGACAGACTTGCGCGCGACATCCGCCTCGCTTGCTAAAGTCGCTTGATCAATCCCGACCAAACCGCGCGCAGCTCGAATAAGTCGAGGTGACGGCCAGACGTCTGATTGCTTTACCATTTATTAACCAACATCCAGAGATCAGACGCTTTTTATCACCGAAGCTCTTGCTCGCAATCAGCCTACGTCCATATTGGTTACATAAAGAAACCGATATGGCAGTTTCAGATGATCTACCACAATTACATCATGAGTCGGCGTTGGCGCGAGAATCCGGCGCGGCTGGCGGAGCTGGAGGCGTCGGGCTTCCGCTGTCGGCTTTGCAATCATGACGGCTCGGATAGCCCGCTCGAGGTCCACCATCGCACTTATGCGAATCTCTTCAACGAGCAGGTGGGCGATCTGACGACGCTGTGTCGTCGCTGTCATGGCGTGGTGACCGATCATCAGCGTCGGCTTCGTTACGCGGTTGTGCTTCCGAAGATTTTTGACGTGCGGCTGGCGCTGGAAAATGTAGCCCCGCTGTTCGACCCCACGTTCAAAGAGATGGAGATTCGTCATGTCCGTTGAACGACTCCGCGTGCGCCTCACCGGCGAACGGCCTCTGCTGATGCATAGTTCGCGCCTCGCCGATCCGCTCGATCCAGTCAAGATCGACCTCGATCGGTTGACGAAGAAGCGTGACAAGACGCTGGCCGATCATGAGCAGATTGCAAAAGTCGAATGGCATGGCGGGCTCTGGCTAACGGACAGCAGGCCATGCGTTCCGAGTGAAGCGATCGAGTCAGCCTTCGTTGCGGCGGCGAGGACGCGGCGTAAGGGCAAACAGGCGAAGGCGGGTTTTGCCTGCGTGGGATCGCCGCTGCTCCAGTACGATGGACCGCGCGATTTGCCGTCACTGTGGGATGACAAGGCCTTCCGGCTGCGGTTCGCGGTCAATGTGAATGACGCCAAGGTGATGCGCACGCGGCCACGCTTTCCGGCATGGTATGTGGTTGCCGACGTCGAGTTCCTGCCGAGCCTCCTCAACCCGAACGAGGTCGTCGAGATCTTCGAGATCGCCGGCATGCGCGAGGGGCTCGGCGACTGGCGGCCCAAATTCGGCAAGTTCTCGGTCAAACTGGAATAGAATCCGGCGCGCCGCAGGCGTGGCGGGGCGTGGCCCGATGAGGCAGTGCACGGCCCCGCGTGGCAAGGCGAGAGCTCCCTGACCGGAGTTGCTCCTCTCTCACAATCAATCCGTCCCTTGAGGGGATTAACGCGCAAGTCTGCCTGCGCGAACAGGAGAGCTTTGTCGTGCGTTCCTCCGACGTCACCTTGGTTACTGTCGCTCCAACCGTACTGTCCCCGATCACATTGCCGCGTGAGTATGCAGCCCGGCCCGCCGCTCGCTCGGGTCAGGATTTCTCATGGCCGTTCGATCCGGACGACGTCACGCCACTACAATGGTGGCGCACGATCCCGGCGGATCGGCTCAATGACGCTCAGCATCTGCTGTTGCGGGCAACCCTGAAGAAGGTCAGCCTGATCAAGGGGCGAGAGTGGCTCAGCGGCATGCGCGGCGACGCCGCGGCCAGCATCGCAATTGCGTTTCATTGCCTGCCGATCACAACGGTGACGCTTGAGGTCGATCTCGCGATGAGTGCTGTTGCGCTGCATGCGCTTGGCGGTGATGCGGCATCCGCTCTGGTGCTGTCGCAGATCCTGCATCGCGTTCCCCTTGATCACCCTTTTGTCCGAGACCTGGCGGTGTCATGGCTCGCGCTCAACCTGCGCCGTGCCATGCAGATGAGGTCGAAGGAGACGGCTCAGACATCTCATGTGCCGGAAGGTGGCCATTTGCTCGATCGAGGCGATGCCTTCTTTATGGGAGGCCGCGCATGAAGCTTCAGATCTTCTCCGATCTTCACATCGACGTGGCGCCGATCAAGCCGATCACCATTGCCGACGGTATCGACGCGGTCATCGTCGCCGGCGACACCTGCGAGGGTGCGGTGCGCGCGTTCGAGCACCTGCGGCAGATCGTGCCGCCGGCCATTCCCATCGTGATGGTGATGGGCAACCACGAGTACTACCGCCGCTTCATACCGGATGAGCTGGCGCTGGCCCGGGAACGGGCAGCCTCCTTCAACATCCACCTACTGGAGGATGACAATACCGTAATTTGCGGCGTGCGCTTTGCGGGCGCAACGCTGTGGACCGACTACGCGATCTTTGGCACAGCGAATGTTCCGCAGGTGATGAACGCCTGCGCCCACGGCATGAATGACCATCGACTGATCGGCTGGCAGAAGCAGCCCTGGCTGCGGTTCCGGCCGCAGGAGGCGGCGCGGCTGCACCACGAGTCGAGGGCGTTTCTCACCGAAATACTGGCCACGTCGTTCCCGACCGTGGTGGTGACCCATCATGCGCCGCATTGGGACTCAGTACTGCCCCGTTACCAGAGCGACCCGTTGACCGGGGCCTTCGTCTCTGACCTCTCCATGCTGATCGAAGCTTACCAGCCCGCTCTCTGGGTGCACGGTCACGTCCATAACTCCAGCGATTACCGGATCGGACGAACCCGAGTTATCGCGAACCCGCATGGCTACGGGAACGAGAACCCGCAGTTCAACGGTCAATTGGTCGTCGAGGTCGATCCGTGACTCCGCTGAGCGCCCTGACCGCTCCGTCGCACACATTCCATTGTCGTTGTCTTCAGTTCGCCGGTGATCTCATGCTGACGCAACTCTATCCGTTTCTTGATCCCTCTCACATCAAGGCCGGCTTGATCGACCGGCTGCGAGCGCTGGCCGATGACGCCGCGCACCTTCAACAGACGCGATCGGTCTCTCCCTCTCTGCTGCAGACCGCTCCCCTTCTCGAATACTGGGTACCAGTCCAAAGGCTGCAAGGAGTGCGGCTCGTTGGTCAGGTCGAGGATCGCATGATCATCACCTCACCGCTGTGGTTTGCCGATCCAGGCGGCACCTGGATCCGCACCCTGTCGCGCTTCTATCGACTCGGCCCGCCTGCGAACCCTGGCGAAGCCAGCCTGATCTCGTCCTTGACGATTGAGCCGCACGACACCCGCGACGACCACGAGCTAGGGGACGACGCATGAGCACCGACCCCATCGCAAACAAGCTCAGCGATCCGAATCTGCCGGCGATCGAGCACGATGCGATCACAACTGGTGCCGCGGCTGACTCTTCCGACACCGATGACCGGTTCAAGGACCTGCCGCGCGTCCTGCGCTACGCGATGCTGGTGTCAACCGCCGCGAAGCATGTCGACCAGCGGCTCGCGGCGGAGATCACCGAGCTTTGCCCGGATCTCGCACTCACCATCGGCTGGCTTGCCGGCCGCGAGGCCGAATCCGGCCAGGACCTCGCGACTGATCTCGGTCTGCTGCTTGCCAGCGAGCTCGACCGTCTGGCGGTTAGCGAAGACCGGACGGATCTGCGGTCCCTGGCCGACTGCGTGCGGCTGCTATCGCTGCCGGTGCCAACCGACATCGGTCATTTTGGCGAACACAGGCGCGTGGCCAAGAGCCTGTTGATCGCATTCATCGGTTTTGCGCGCAGCAGCGATGACGAGGAGCTGTGCTCGGACCTCGAGCGGTTCTGCTTTGGCTGGGTGGCACTTCCCACCTGCGGCCTTCTGTTGAGCCGTTATGACCGGTCTGCGGCCTACACCGCGGATATTGTCGGTGCGCGAATGGCGGAGCACCGGGTCGAGGCCGCCAAGGCTTCGGTCTGGAAGCTGGTCGAGGACAAGGCGAAGCAAAAGGAAGAAAAACAGGCAGAGCAGAGGAAGAAAGCCAACGACGTCGAGAGCCAGACCGCGGCCCCTCGTGTGGCGGTTCCGGAAGATCGTCTTGTCGTCGCCCGCCTCACCGACGAGGAGATGAAGAATATCAAACTAAAGGACATTATCGGTCCGCTCAAATCGGTGATCAACGTCACGCTCCCGCTGGTGAAGTCGCCGCCGCTGCATCAGGTACGTGAGCTCCTGATGTTCGAATTTCCGTATGCTCTTGATGTCATCGACTTCGTGCTTGCCGACTTGGTCGGCCGGGCGACGGTGCGGCTGCGGCCGCTGCTGCTGGTCGGAGATCCCGGCGGCGGCAAGACGCGTTTTGCGCGCCGGCTTGGCGAAGTGCTGGGTGTGAGCGTGTGGCGCACCGATGCCTCACGCTCCGATGGCGCCGTCTTCGCTGGCACCGACCGGCGCTGGTACTCGGCAGAACCGTGTCATCCGTTCCTGGCGATCGGCCGGGCGAAACACGCCAATCCGCTGGTCCTGCTAGATGAGCTCGAAAAGGCCGGCACTCGTTCCGACTACGGCCGGCTGTGGGATTGCTTGTTGGGCTTTCTCGAACCGGAGACCAATTGCCGTTATCCGGATCCCGCGTTGCAAGTCACGCTCGATCTCAGCCAGGTCAACTATATCGCGACCGCCAACAGCCTCGATCCGTTGCCATCGCCAATCCGCGACAGGTTCAGAGTCATCACCTTCCCAAAACCGACCGCGAACGATCTCGACGCGCTGCTGCCGGCCGTGATTACCGACCTTGCCGGTGAACGTGGTCTCGACCACCGCTGGGTCACCGCGCTCGATGGCACCGAGCGAATGGCCATTGCCACTCATTGGCGCGGCGGCTCGGTCCGCCGACTGCGCCGGGTGGTCGAGGCCATCCTACGCGAACGCGATCTTCGCGCCGCCAGGAATTGAGCGAAACAATAATCATGAATGATCAATCTCATCAAACATGGTTGTCGTCCCGGCTACCGCGACGTCCGGCTGTCGTTCCAGTCGACACCCCCGTCTTAGGCAATCTCGCGAATCCCGGTACACTCGGCACCGACATGCACAGGACCAACACCGTGACCGAACCCCAGATCGTCTGTCCGAACTGCCATACCGAAATCAAACTGACCGAATCCCTCGCAGCGCCACTTGTCGCTGAGACGAGACGGCAGTTCGAGCAGCAGCTTGCGGCGAAGGAAGCTGACTTCGGCAGGCGCGAAGCGGCACTCAAAAAGACGCAGGACGATCTCGCCAGGGCACGCGAGGCGATTGATGAACAGGTCGCAGCTCGACTGAAGGTCGAGCGTGCGTCCATCGCCGAAACCGAGGCGAAGAAAGCCCGCACCGCGCTGGCCAATGATCTCGAACAACGCGACCGGCAACTCGCCGAGTTACAACAGAACCTGACCGCCAACAACGCCAAGCTGGCTGAGGCCCAGGCGGCCCAGGCCGAGATCATGCGCAAGTCCCGCGAACTCGACGACGCCAAGCGAGAAGTCCAGCTGACGGTCGAGAAGAAGGTGCAGGAGAACCTCACGGCCATCCGCGACAAGGCAAAGCTCGAGGCGGAAGAATCGCTTAAATCGAAAGTGTCCGAGAAGGAAGCCCAGATCGCGGGAATGCAGCGCCAGATCGAGGAATTGCAGCGCAAGGCAAGTCAGGGCTCACAGCAGCTGCAGGGCGAGGCGCTCGAACTAGAACTGGAATCGCTTCTGCGCGGACGCTTCCCACGCGACCTGATAGAGCCGGTACCGAAGGGCGAATTCGGCGGTGACGTCCTTCATCGCGTGCTCGGTCCCGCAGGACAGAGCTGCGGCGCCATCCTCTGGGAATCCAAGCGAACCAAAAATTGGAGCGACGGCTGGCTCGCCAAGCTGCGCGACGACCAGCGCGCCGCCAAAGCCGAGATCGCGCTGATCATCTCGGCTACCCTGCCCAAAGGCGTCGAGACGTTCGACCTCGTTGATAACGTCTGGGTCTCCGAGCCACGCTTCGCCATTCCGCTGGCCATTGCACTGCGAGAATCGCTGATCAATCTCACCGGCAGCCGCCAGGCCGCGATCGGCCAGCAGACCAAGATGGAGCTGGTCTATCAATATTTGACCGGACCCCGCTTCCGTCACCGCATCGACGCCATCGTCGAGAAGTTCACCGATATGCAGGCCGACCTCGACCGCGAGCGCAAGACCATGATGAGGATGTGGGCCAAGCGCGAGGAACAGCTCAAGGGCGTTCTCGACTCCACCGCCGGCCTCTACGGCGACCTCCAGGGCATCGCCGGCCGTGCCATGCAGGAGATCGAAAGCCTCGACATCCTCATGATTGAAGATGGAGCAGCCAGTAAAAACGGCTCAAGCTAGAATGACGGACCGCTTTGTGCGGATACCGTGTTAATCGGCGCGGGGTCTGGACGCCGATCGGCACGCTAAACTATTGGTCTGCTTGGCGCGGGAGGGGTCACTCTCCGAGGCCTTCACAAACTAAAGAGTTCGCGCCTTTCGCCCGTCAGTGAAAGCTGCGCAACGGCGACCTATCATCCTCTTCCGAGCAAAAAGTTACGCCGCCCACCTAACGTCAGACTGTCTGCATATTGTTTGAATCCCGCAGCGCACCTTTGCCGTCACGGTGATCCAATGCCTTTGGCTCGCCGCGCCGCCGCTCCGTCGGACGATCACATCTCGGCTGTGCCGCGGTGCCAGGTTAAGGCGCATCTTTTTCGACAAACTTGATGGTTGAAACCGGCCATTTGCCTTCGTGCCCCCGGACCGAAATGCGCAAGCCGTGAATGTCGTCGAGCCAGACGTGCTCAACCGTCCCGGCCTTGCCATCGGTGAGCACCACGGTCTTGCCGACCAGTTCGGCTTGGGCCTCGCCGAACGCACGAAGGATTGTCGACGCGTTACGCGTGGCATTGGGCATCATTTCCTCCGACGATGGTGCGATCTGGCGCGCATGGGCGACATAGTCGGACCCTCACGCGACCGTGACCGTTGATGATCATCGGACACAAGAAGATGTAGGGATGACTCTCGCCCGCGGCCACTATCCGATCCCTCTCTGGGCGCGAGACGCCAGCCTGTTAATCGGCGCGGGGTCCGGACGCCGATCGGCGCGCTAAGCTATTGATCTGCTTGGCGCGGGAGGGGTCACTTTCATCTTCGCCTAGAAAGTAAACCGGCAATCCCGTCACCTTGCTGCGCGTACAAACACGCCGAAACACGTCGCAGTGGACTCAGCCTGAGCAAATAACAGTTACGCATGAGTCCCTCCCAACTTCGCGGCACCGCCGGCGCCGTCGCCATGCTATCCGCAGGCGTCGATATGGGACAAGTGGCCGAACGATAGAGCGTAAATTGTCCACGGGTTTGGCTGTGAGTTTCACCGGCACAGCGCCGACGCATTCCATTGAAAATATAGGCAATTCCTGTAGCGCGGCGGAGCGGTTCTCTTTCTGTTGAGTTCGCTAGTCGGGGGTTCGAGTCGTTGTATTTTAAGGCCTTTCTTGACATGCCTGTTCGGCCGGGAAGCTGCCTAGCTACCATTTAGCAACCGACGGGTACCAAATCCCCTCCCTCCGGAGGCACCTCATTTTTTTCTGCGACAGGCGCCCGGTTCGAGCAGGCCGTGCTTTGCTCGAATTTACAAAAGGGCATTTTCGCTGGGACGACCCGGACCAAAACCAAGGACGGTCAGAGGGCGCCAAAAGTGCCGCGGGCTGCCTGCTGCCAAACGTACGAATAGACGTTGTTGGCTACCAGCTTCTTCTCCTCGGCCGTGAAAGGCGGCGTTGGCAGGCTGGCGTAGATCTGATCGAGGATGAAGACCTCGACATCCGCCTTAGTCTGCTCCTTTTCCCAGAAGCGGTCGAGTTCCGCCAGCCGGGTTTTGATCGAGGCAAGCAACTCGCGGCTGGCCTGCTTCACTCGCTCGCGGGACGTCTTCTCGAGACCCTCCTTCTGAAGCAGGTCGAACAAGGCCAACTCATCCTCGCGCAGCCCCTCCCTCGTTGCACGCATTTGTTCCTCGTCGAGACTGTTCACCAGTTCGACGAGCCGGCGGAAGGTCTCCTCGATTGTCGTGCGATCCTTCTCACGGTTGTAATCGGCGACGATATCCTCGTATTTGCGCTGGTAATCCATCCGCGTCGGGTTGCGAGCCAGCA
The DNA here is from genome assembly GCF_055390255.1 of Nitrobacter sp. CN101. Taxonomy (NCBI): domain Bacteria; kingdom Pseudomonadati; phylum Pseudomonadota; class Alphaproteobacteria; order Hyphomicrobiales; family Nitrobacteraceae; genus Nitrobacter; species Nitrobacter sp. CN101. The sequence continues at coordinate 82,848 of NZ_AP038833.1, read as the reverse complement.
TCTCGGCGAGCTTCTGTTCGACGATGTCCCGGATGTCCTGAATCGCTGTCGCCTTGCGACTGACCTTCTTTGCAAATTCCTCACGCAGCTTTTCCAGATTGATCTGGCTGAGGTCGAACGTCAGCCCTTCGGCCTGGTCCTCTCCTGGCGCCTGTGTCCGGATCGCCTCGTTTATGATCCGGTGCAGTTCCTTGAGCAGATCGGTCACATCCGCGGTGTCGCGGCGTTCGGTCAGCTTCTTGTAAATCGCCTCGATGTTGTCGTGCCGCTCGGCGTAGGCGAATGCCGTCGGCTCCATGAGCAGCGCCTTAAAGCGGATGAACACTTGCCGCGCCAGTATTTCGAACCGCCGCTTGGCGTCGTCGTTTGAATAGACGGCATTCACTGCATCGGCAAACCCTCGGATTCGCGCGAACCCGCTGGCCCCGATGAGTGAGACGGGTTCGAAGCCGAGGCTCCGAAGATGCGCCTCGGTCGCCTCGATGGCCTCGATGAGCGCCTGCACCCGTTCTTCGATCGGTGCGAGGATGTCCTCACCGCCAGCGCCGTCCTCGCCGAGCGCGTACTGCGCCAATGCGGCGCGCAGGCTTGCCAGCATCCCGTTGTAATCTACGATCAGGCCGAAATCCTTGCCTGGATAGACGCGGTTCGCCCGTGCAATCGCCTGCATCAGGGTGTGGGCTTTCATCGGCTTGTCGATGTAGAGAGTCGACAGGGACTCCACGTCGAAGCCCGTCAGCCACATGGCGCACACGATCGCTACACGGAACGGATGTTCCGGTGTCTTGAAGGCCGTTTCGACATCGACACGCCTGCCATCGTTGGTCTCGAAACCCTTTTTCATCAAGGCACGATGCGGAATGATATCGAAGTCCCATTTCTTGAAGTCGGCGACCTCGTTCTGCGCCTCGCTGATAATGATCTCGATGATGGTCTCGTTGATCCAGTCCGCCTGGCGCTTCAGTTTCGCCGCTTCCTCGAGTAACACGGCGCGCGCCGCTTCGTCGGTAGCTGCTGCCGCTGCCGCCTGCTTTGCGTCGCCGGCAAGCCGCGCCTGTGCCGCCTTCGCCTCCCAGAGCGGGATGATGCGCTGATGCATGCGGGCGCAGGTGATCTTGTCGATGCAGACCAGCAACGATTTTCCTGACTCCCATCGGGTCGCGCAGTGTTCGACAAAATCCGCCGCGATCTTATCGAGGCGCTCGTCGGCAGTGATGATCTCGTAGTCCTTGCCGAGCAGCTTATCGAGCAATGCCGCCTGGTCGGCATCGAGTTCGGCCTCCTCGATCTTCTCGGCGATGCGGCTGTTGAGATCGAGCCGCGCGACGCCGAGCTTCTCGCCCCGGTTCTCGTAAACGAGTTTGACGGTTGCGCCGTCCTCCTCCGAGCGCTTGAAATCATAGCGAGAGACATAATCACCGAAGATGCGCTTGGTGATCTCATCCTGCTTGAATAGCGGCGTTCCTGTAAAGCCGATGAAGGCGGCATTCGGCAACGCGAGCCGCATGTTGCGCGCCAGACGCCCTGATTGCGTGCGGTGCGCCTCGTCAGAAATCACGATGATGTCGTCGCGCTCGCTGTAGGGGTGTTTGGGATCAACGTCCCTGTTGAATTTGTGAATCAGGCTGAAAATGTACGGATGGTTTTCCTTCAAGAGGCGTTCGAGATCGTCTCCCGTTGCGGCTCGCGGTGTCTCCTTGCCGGTGATGCCGCTACCGGCGAAGGTCTTGTAGATCTGGTCATCGAGGTCGTGCCTATCGGTCATCAGCAGGAAGGTAAAATTGCCTTCCACTTTCCGCCGCACCTTCTCGGCGAAGAAGGCCATTGAATAGGACTTTCCGCTGCCCTGCGTGTGCCAGAACACGCCGAGACGTCCGAGATCGGGATGCGCGCGCTCGATGATGCTCACCGGCCCTTCGGGAATGAAGGGCGACTGAGGGGCTTCCTCCATCCCGACCGGCACCGGCAGGCGCCGCATATCCTTGGTCGGTCGCTTCTCCAGTGGCAGTTCGATGACGCGATGCCGCAGCCGCTTCTCAAGCGGGAACTCGCGCTTCAATGCCTCCTGCCGCTCGACTGATGACACCGCAAGGTTGACGCCGAGAACCTGGTGATTGCGTGCCACCACCTTGCGCGTCGCGCCCGGCTTGCTCTCATCGAACAGGACATAGTTCTCGATGATGTCGAGCAGCCGGTCATGCGTCAGCATGCCATCAAGCAGCACTTCGGCATCGACCTTGCCCTTGTCGGCCTCGTCGAGGCGCTTCCACTCGTAGAAGTGCTCCCATTCACTGGTGATCGATCCGTAGCGGGCGCGATCACCATTCGAGACGATTAGGAACGTGTTGTGATGGAAAGCATGCGCGATAACGTTGTCGTCCATGTAGTCGGAGAGATTGCCGTCGAATCCTGTGCGGATGTTCTTGTAGACGGCCTTCAGCTCGATGAAGACCAGCGGCAGGCCGTTGACGAAGCAGACGAGATCGGCGCGGCGGTTGTAGTTCGGCGTCCGCAGCCCGGTGAGCTTGAGTTCGCGCACGGCGAGGAACCGGTTCGAGCCGGGCTTGTTGTTGAAGTCGATCACCCGAGCGCGAGCGTTGCGGAGGTGGCCCGCGGCTTGACGGTAGGAAACCGGCACGCCGTCGCGGATTAGGCGATGGAAGTCGCGGTTGTGCTGCACCATCGAGCGGCTGAAATCGTGAACGGTCAACGCCCGCATGGCGTCATCGATGGCCGGCGGTGGCAGATCGGGATTGAGACGCTCCAATGCGGCTCGGAGGTCGCGGGTCATCACCGCTTCAGTGGTGTCCTTCCGTCCCAGCGTGCCGTCCGGCCCAAAAGTTTCGTCGTTGAAGGCATAGACACTATCCCAGCCGAGCTTGTCCTTTAGGTGCCCGGCGAATGTCGCCTGCACCAGCCGGTCCTCGCTGTTGATGGGAGTGTGCGCCATGGTCAGCAACCCTCGGGAGTCATACGACGATCTCGCCGTTCATAAGCCGCGGAAGGAGGAGGTCGCGGGCTTGAGCAAGTTTTTGGTTCATGCTGTGAAGCGCTCGCACCTGCTCATGAAGGTCCGAAGCATGCTCGTCAAACTCTCGCGATAGGGCCATGTCGGGCACCACGACGGGAAGGGCCTTGAACTTGCCTTTGCTGATTTCCTTGTAAGTGGCACCGCCAGCGTGGGATCGAATTTCTTCGACGCGGTCCATCAAATTGTGCAAAAGATACATCCTTGAGTGTGGCTCTTTCGGCAGAATACTGATGAAGCCTTGATTTGTGCAAGATGGCGCATCGATGATGCCGAAGAATCCGACTGACGCTCGGCTCGTCATCAGGACAGTGCCGGAAGGAAGCATCTTCGCAGACGATCCGCGCAATCCGGCCTCGGTTATCTTCGTGTTGCTATCAAGCAGGGCCAGACACGAGTTCCGCGTGATGTCGGTCGGCGTGTACCAGGGGATATCGCCATCATCCCAGAACTCAGGCTTAGCAGTTGATGGCGTGCCACCACCCGCCGCCTCGCAGACACTATCGAACGTCCGCCGCTCCCACCCTTCAGGAATACCGTCGATGATCCTGACGTGCTCGTGGCCGGGGAAGCGGAAACGAACGAACCATTCGCGGTAGAGCATGCGCGCTGTTTCCTCCAGCAGCGCAATCCGCCGTCGGTTATTTTCGATCAAATCGTCGTAAGCTGACAGAATTGAAACGATGCTGTTCTGTGTTGGTCTGTCGGCAAGATATATCGGAAGCCCGTGAATATGGTTTCTGTTTAGGGTTGGGTTCGCTCCGCCGACATTGAATCGCTCAAGGCCCAGGCACTTCAGCGCGTAGAAGACGAAACGAGGATTATTACCGTTGAGCGACTTGCTCCATAGCGTCGTGTCATGAGGCCAGTAATCGCCCTCAAAATAGTGAACAGTTCCTAGTGATCCCTTTCTACCAATTATAACACCGGGACCCTCGACCATCGCTTGATTATGCCAACTGCTGGGACCAGACGAGGAGATTACTGGAACATCACCATCCTTCTGTTCAGCCTTGGTGATATCAAAGCCACGTTGAAGGAAAACAAGATCTCGAAGAACGGCAGGCGTCCACCGTTTTGAGCCGAGGTAATAGGCTGTCACGCCCCCAACTCCTCAAAGTTCTTGGCAATTCGCGTTGCTAGTTCCACCGCGTCCTCGTTCAGACCCTTGAGGTCAATGTGGATTGCGCGTATCGCCTCCTCAAAATCAAAATCTTCATCTTCCTCCTCCGGTGCCACCCCGACATAGCGGCCAGGCGTCAAACTCCAGTCATGCGCTTCGATCGTCGCCCGATCGACCAGCTTTACCAGACCTTCCACGTCGCGCAGCTCCGCTTCGGGAAAGCGCTCCTGAAGCCAATCGGCCTGTCGCACGAAGTAACGTGCCAGCCGCAGCGCCTCGACCACACTGGAGCGCGCCGCCTCCAGCGCCTTTCGTGCTTTGGTCACGTCGGCATTGTCCCATGCCTCTGAATCTCGCGCATCGAGTTCCTTCACGGCGATGTCGATCACGCGGCCCGCGAGCTTCGCCGCGAGGTCGATCTGCTTGGTCAGATCGCGGCATCGGTCCGCCAGCGGATGTAGGGCAAGGCGCGCCGCATTGAGACCAGTTTTGTCGCGGTCAGCGACCGGCCAAGCGGCCGCTTGCGCTGCCGACTCTTTGCCGAAGGTCCCGATATCCTCCGTCAAAGTTCTGCAGGTGCCGGTTAGTTCGGCCCACTGCTCCGCCAGCGGATCGTTCTCACGCTTGAGCTTGGCGAATGAGGCAATCAGAGTGACGAGCTTGCCGATTGCCTCCTCGAAGTTGACGAGCGGCTCAGTTGCCGCTTGGCCGCCCTTAATCGCCTGCGTCAAATAGGATTCAACCAGCTTGAGGAAGCGGCCCTGCTGACCGCGATAGAGCCAGATGATGGCGGCAATGTTCTTCTGGTGCTCCGGACTGAAGTCGCAGACTGAGCGCGACACCTTGCGGAAGATATTGCGCGCATCGAGCATCAGTACATGGTCGGCCCTGGCTTCTTCCTTCTCCTTCGCGCGATCAAAAAACCAGAGCTGGCAGGGTACCGTGCGCGTATAGAAGAAGTTACCGCGGATATCGATCATTGCGTCAACCGCGCCGGTCTCGACCATCTTCTGCCGTACGATTGCCTCGCCGCCTCCAGCACTCGATGCCTGCGAGGACATCACGACGCCCGCGCGGCCGGCTTCGTTTAGGTAACTGTAGAAATAGGAAAGCCAGACATAATTCGCGTTGGATACTTTCTTCGCCTTGTTGACGCCGGGCAAGCCGAACGGCAGGCGCTTGTCGCTCTTGATCTTGTCTGCGTCCACTTCGTCGACGTTGAACGGTGGATTGGCCATCACGAAATCGCATTTCCCCGTGAGTTCGTGCGGATCCTTGTAGTAGGTGATGGCTTCATTGCCGGCCCGGATTGCGCCCTCTAGGCCGTGGACCGCGAGGTTGATCTGGGCGAGCCGCGCAGTCGTTTCGTTTTTTTCGTGGCCATAGAAGGTGACGCGCTTCATCGTGTCCAAGCCTTCGTCCTCGATGAAGTGGCTCGATTGCACGAACATGCCACCCGAGCCGCAGGCTGGATCGAGGATGGTCCCGTGATCCGGCTCGATGACGTTGACGATGGTCTGCACGATCGAGGGCGGGGTGAAAAACTCTCCGTTGTCATGCGCGCCCTGCTTGGAGAACTCGGCAAGAAAGTATTCGTAGATGCGGCCAAACACATCGCCGGACGCCTTACGCAAGCCTTCCGAGTCGAACATGCGCATCATGTCTTCCAGCACACCGCCCTCAAAGCGCGCGTAATCCTTTGGTAGTTGGCCGGCGAGCGGCGGGAAAGCGGCTTCGATCGCCTCCATGGCGGCATTCAAAGCAGCGCCGAGATTCCCGTCCTTCGGCGTCTTCAAGATCGCGTCGAACAGTGCGCTTTCGGGCAGGTTCAGGGCACGACGGCGAGTGAAGTCGGCGTCGACTAGCGGCCGGTCCGGCATCTTGCCAGAGGCCTTGTCGGCGTCGATGGAGGCCTTCGCCTGATAGAAGCGGTTTGTCGCATGGCGTAGGAAGATTAGGCCCATGATGGGCATGAAATACTCGTTTGACGCCAGATTGGAGTTCGCTCGCAGATTGTCGGCGATTTTCCAGAGCCCGGCTTCAAATTCGCCTATGAGTTCAAAGTGACCCTTGTTCATTGTTAGTTACTGCTTCTCTTGTTTTGGGATGGGTCCAAGTGCTGCGAGCTTGGTGCGAACGATCTCGGTGATTTTGAGAAGCTCGGTCAATAATTGCTCGTCGACGTCGGCCCAGCCTTCATACTCAGCCAAGTTCCGGGAACTGTGCGCTTTGTCCAGAACCCGCCACTGCTCGGGAGGTAACTGTCGGGGCGGCACTTCAAAAGCGCCACCCTCCTTTCGTTGCTTGGCGTTCGAGGAGCTAGGGGAGAACCACGCCGTGCGCGGTGAGACGTTGCTGCGCCGAGAGTACGGCTTCTTGGGGGAAGCGGTCAGAATGGGTGACGACGGCGTAGTCGACTGTGCATTCACCGAGACCGGCCTCCACGAGAAGAACGAAGCCGGTACCTTGGGTCTTGCCACGCGCGCAGTCGGTCATGAAGGCAATCTCGCCATTGCGCTGAATCGATCGCAGGCTGTACTGCGCCTTCAGGCGCTTGCCGGTCTTCTCGTAGCGGCAACGGTCAAGTAGGGCGAGAGCGCCCCAACAGGCCGCGACGACCGGGTCGGTGTGGTCGCTGCCGCGGCGGCGGAAAATTTCCTTGGCCGCCGCCCGATAGAGTTCGCCTGCCTCCGGCTTCGTGGATTTGCGGGCGTTGTCCATCATTGTCTCAAGCTCTGAGAGGGTCTTTTTCGTCAGGTCGTATTTCATGGTAGCTCCTAGAGAGAGGGGATCTTGTCGGCCAGCCGCATGCGATCGATTACGCCTCAAGCGCGATGCGCCTGCGGTTTACCCCGCCCTCTTTGACCCATGCCGTTTGGCGGTATGTGGCACCGCCAAACGTGATCTGCATTTCCTTGGAGACCTGGTACCGGTTCTTGCCGGCCTCGAACATGCGATAGGCAACCTCGATGCCGCGCGAGCTGAGCTTAGAGCCGTCCTTGTTACGGGGATCGGCGGGATCGCCGTAGCCCTCGTCCGTCGTGGCATTGGCGCCTTTGGGGGCAAGCGCGTCGGCCGCGCGGTCAAGGTCGGCAAGGAAGGCCGCCGAGAAGCGTTTGAAGTCGGTCCGGAGCGCCTCGATTATGGTGATCGCGGTTGTCGTCTGCTGGGCGGCGGAAGCAGAATTCATAGAAAAGCTCCAATTAATCAAAAGATTAAGCTTCAGGTAGCGCGTTTCAGCCAATACCGTAACACTACTGCAGCAGTATCTATTGAAGTACTGTAGCAGCATCAAGGGATTTCCTTCAAAGGTCCGATCACGCATGCGTGATCACGAGCAACAATCTGAAATCGAGGCCAGCGTCGCGGTGGCCGTGTCCGACCGTCACTTCTTGGGGCGGTCGGCCGACCGGCTCGTACGGCTTGACCATCGTCACCCTCATCCGAAGTGCGTCGGGTGATCCTGTTCGATAATGAAAGAGTCCCACCTGTCCCAGTGTCCCGCAGCTAAGGATAGGGACAGCGGGACGGCAGGACAGGAGTTCAGCGGCGGGCACTGCGCAAGCTGAGGACAAATTGCGAACCGTTGTGCCAGTTTTGTGTCAGCCGACACACGTCTTCACCGTTTGTTCCGGCTGAAATGGTCGGTTTGTTCGAAATCTTCGAGAATAGCGCGTGCCATCGAAAGGCGCTTTAAGTACCGAAAAACAAAGGGTTTTTGCAAGGAAGTGAGTGGTGCTGCCAGACAGGATTGAACTGTCGACCTCTCCATTACCAATGGAGTGCTCTACCACTGAGCTACGGCAGCAAGCCCCAACGCGGAATCAGCCTATGGCCGACAAGGCGGGCCGATCCTTGCCACAAGGCTGTAGGGCGCGCAAGCCGAGGCGGCTGCGTTGCTGCGAATCGGGCGGGCCAGGGCGATCGCTATCGAGGCGGACGAACCGCGCCCGTGGAAGGCTTGGTTGCGGCAGCCCCGCTGGCATGTATGTTGAATTCGCCTGCTTCTCCCAGATCGAGGATCGGGCGCATCCGGACTCCCGAGCGGAACACATGATCGACAACCGCGACACCGACCGCGACAGGGAGAACGGAAAACGTCGGATGCGGCTGAGGGCGGCGCTGCGCGAAAACCTCAAACGGCGTAAATCGCAATCCCGCGGACGAGCCGATCAAGCCGCTTCCGCGGAAGATACTGAACCGGAGTGTCGGGACGAATGATGCCGAAGCCACTCGCTCTCTTCGGTGCGCGACAGGCGCGAAGAGATGGCGCTTGCCGCGCGACGTTCTAGCTAGTCTATTTTTTTGCTTCTGACTGATCAGAAACGAAGCTCTAGATTTGTTGTTTGACGCGTTTTCTTCACGCGAACCGGTATCTACTTTGCTCGAAAACGCTATAAATCACCTGGAAATCATCCGGCCGACAGGTTGTAAGCTCCTCTCAACGCCCTGATTTGCGAAGCTTTCGAGCGCGGGGCGATTTCTCTTACTTCATCCATAGAAACGGAAATGGGTATGGATCGCATTCGCATCGTCGGTGGCAACAAGCTCAACGGCACCATTCCGATTTCTGGCGCAAAGAACGCGGCGCTGCCTTTGATGATCGCCGCGCTGCTGACCGAGGAGACGCTGATCCTCGACAACGTGCCGCGGCTCGCGGACGTTGCGCAGTTGCAGCGTATCCTCGGAAACCACGGCGTCGACATCATGTCGGCGGGCAAACGCTCGGGCGATCACGAATATCAGGGACAGACCCTGCACATTTCGGCGGCCAACGTCATCGACACCACTGCTCCCTACGAGCTGGTCTCGAGGATGCGGGCAAGCTTCTGGGTGATCGCGCCACTCTTGGCGCGGATGCGTGAGGCGAGGGTGTCGCTGCCCGGCGGTTGCGCCATCGGCACCCGTCCGGTCGATCTCCTGATCATAGCGCTGGAAAAGCTGGGCGCCAGGATTGCGATCGACGGTGGCTATGTGATCGCCAGCGCGCCCGGCGGCCTGACGGGCGCCGAAGTGGAATTTCCCAAGGTGACCGTAAGCGGTACCCATGTTGCGTTGATGGCGGCAACGCTGGCGAACGGCACCACCATCATCACCAACGCAGCCTGCGAGCCGGAAATCGCCGACGTCGCGGATTGTCTCAATAAAATGGGCGCGCGCATTTCCGGAGCGGGCACGCCGCGGATCGTCATCGAGGGCGTCGGCAGGCTGGCCGGCGCACGGCACACCGTGCTGCCCGACCGGATCGAGACCGGCACTTATGCGATGGCGGTGGCGATGACCGGCGGCGAGGTGCTGCTGCGCGGCGCGCGGCCGGAGCTGTTGCAGTCGGCGCTCGATGTGCTGACCGATGCGGGCGTTGTCATCACGCCGAACAATGAGGGTATTCGGGTCGCACGCAACGGCGTCGGCATCAATCCGGTCACGGTCTCCACCGCGCCGTTTCCGGGATTTCCGACCGACCTTCAGGCACAACTCATGGCGTTGATGACGCGTGCCAAGGGGGCGTCCCATATCACCGAGACAATCTTCGAAAACCGCTTCATGCACGTGCAGGAGCTGGCACGATTCGGCGCACGCATTCATCTGGACGGCGAAACCGCCACCATCGATGGTATTGGAACGTTGCGCGGGGCGCCGGTCATGGCGACGGATTTACGAGCTTCAGTGTCGCTGGTGATAGCGGGACTTGCCGCTGAAGGGGAGACCGTGGTCAACCGCGTCTACCATCTCGACCGCGGTTTCGAGCAACTTGAGAAAAAACTGTCCGCGTGCGGCGCCTTGATCGAGCGGATCAGCGAACGGTGACCCGATTTTTAACGTTCCCGCCAACTTCGCGCCGCCGGAGCGGGTTCGTGCCAACCGGTTTCAGGCACGATCATCCTCGATCAAGGATGAAGACAAGTCAGTTTTTAACGCTGAATCAGGCGTCAGGTGTCTCGAAGGGTTGACGGCGATTTGAGGCCGCGCCATTGAGCGCTGTACCCGAGAGCGGGTTCGCTCCATGAGAGCCTTTCCGCTTCTGATGGTATCGGAAGCGGGGCTCTATGATTTTGATTCGACGCGTTTTCTTCATGCGAGCCGGTGCCCACTTCGCTTGAAAACGCTATAGATCTTGCCGGAAACGTTCCCATGCCGATTCGTATCGATAGCTGCAGCGCCGATTTTGCCTCGCGCTTCAGGGCGTTTCTCGCGACCAAGCGCGAGGTCTCGGCCGATATCGAGGCGGCCACCCGTGCGATCATCGACGACGTGGCGGCACGGGGCGATGCGGCTCTGATCGAGGCGACCCGCAGGTTCGACCGGCTTTCCATTGATGCCGCAGGACTCCGCTTCACGGCCGCCGAGATCGACGCCGCCGTGGAGGCTTGCGACACGGCGACGCTGGACGCGCTGAAACTGGCGCGCGATCGGATCGAGATTTTTCATCGCCGCCAACTGCCGAAGGACGACCATTTCACCGACGCGCTCGGCGTCGAGCTCGGCTCGCGCTGGACCGCGATCGAGGCTGTCGGACTTTACGTCCCGGGCGGCTCCGCGGCGTATCCGTCGTCGGTGCTGATGAACGCGGTGCCGGCCAGGGTCGCCGGTGTCGCCCGCGTTGTCATGGTCGTGCCCTCGCCGGAGGGCAAGATCAATCCGCTGGTGCTGGCGGCGGCGCGGCTTGGCGGTGTCTCCGAAATCTATCGCGTCGGCGGCGCGCAGGCGGTCGCTGCTCTCGCCTACGGCACCGCGACTATCGCGCCGGTAGCTAAAATCGTGGGGCCGGGCAACGCCTATGTCGCCGCCGCCAAGCGCCAGGTATTCGGCAAGGTCGGCATCGACATGATCGCTGGTCCCTCGGAAGTGCTTGTCATCGCAGACGACACCGGCAATGCGAACTGGATCGCCGCTGACTTGCTGGCGCAGGCGGAACACGATGCCAACGCGCAGTCGATCCTGATCACCGACAGCGAAAGACTCGCCGCCGACGTCGAGCGCGCCGTGGAGACGCAACTTGCAACACTGCCGAGGGTGGATATCGCGCGCGCCTCATGGACCGATTACGGTGCCATCATTCTGGTAAAGAGCCTCGATGATGAAGCGGTGACGCTGGCGGATGCCATTGCCGCGGAGCATCTGGAGATCATGACAGCCGATCCCGAAAGTCTCGCCGCGCGGATCCGAAATGCTGGCGCGATCTTTCTCGGCCCCCACACGCCGGAGGCGATTGGCGATTATGTCGGCGGCTCCAACCATGTGCTGCCGACGGCACGCTCGGCGCGGTTCTCATCGGGCCTCGGCGTGCTTGATTTCATGAAGCGAACGTCAATCCTGAAATGCGGACCGGACCAGCTGAGGGCGCTGGGGCCGGCGGCGATGACCCTGGGCAAAGCCGAGGGCCTCGACGCCCACGCCCGCTCGGTCGGAGTGCGTCTCAACTAGTGGATGACATTCGCCTCTCACCGCGCCGAAAACGGGATGCGAATGTTGGAATTGGACCAGCAGTCGATGAGCCAGGACTCACCCCAGGATGATTCTCGCAATTGTATCGTGGCGGTCACGCTCGATGAGGATTCGATTGGGCGTTCCGGGCCGGATATCGAACACGAGCGGGCGATCGCGATCTACGATCTCGTCGAGAAGAACCTGTTCGCGCCGGAAGGCGCGGAAGGTGGCCCGTTCACGCTGCACATCGCGATCACCGGCAACCGCCTGATGTTCGATATCAGGCGCGAAGGCGGCGCGCCGGTGGTGACGCACCTGCTGTCCCTGACCCCGTTTCGTCGGATCGTGAAAGACTACTTTATGATCTGCGACAGCTACTATCAGGCGATCCGCACCGCGACGTCGGACAAGATCGAAGCCATCGACATGGGCCGGCGCGGTGTTCACGACGAAGGTTCACGTACGCTGCAGGAGCGGCTGAGCGGCAAGGTCCGCGTCGATTTCGAGACCGCGCGGCGGCTGTTCACGCTGATCTCCGTCTTGCACTGGAAGGGTGGCGCATGATCCGAATGGCGGAACATCTGTCGCTGTCGCGATACCTGCGTGATGGTTGCGCGGAGGGCGCGCGCGAAACGAAAGTGGCCTGAGCGCATGGCCGCGCCGGCGCGCGTGGAAAACCCGCAATCGGTGCTGTTTGCCTGCGCGCACAACAGCGTGCGCTCGCCGATGGCGGCGAGTCTTTTGCAGCACATGTTTCCGCGAAAGCTCTATGTACGATCCGCCGGTGTCCGGACCGGTGAACTCGATCCGTTCGCCGTCGCGGTGATGGCCGAACTGGGCCAGGATATTTCGAAGCACCGGCCGATGACGTTCGAAGAAGTCGAGGACTGGGAAGGTCTCAATTTCGATCTCATCATCACGCTGTCACCGGAAGCCCATCACAAGGCGCTGGAATTGACGCGGACGATTGCAGCCGATGTCGAATACTGGCCGACGCCGGATGCTACGATTATCGAGGGTAGCCGTGGGCAACGCATGCAGGCCTATCGCGACGTCTGCGACGGATTGCTGTCACGTATCCGCAAACGCTTTGCTCGGGGCGGTGCAGGACTCAGGGCATGATTTGCGAGAACGGAACCGGTTGAGCGAAAGACCACCGCGGTTCGTGTCAGCTTAACGTCCCGGCAGTACCGAGACGGCCTACCGGCCCCATATCTTCGGGAGCATCGTTTCGTTGCAAGCTGCGCGGCGGACGATCAGCGTGAAAAGCCACTCGCAGTTGTGAGCTTGCCGAGCTTCCGGGATGAACGCGAAGTCCCACGCCGCTTCTCAAATTTGCGAATCACGGACGAGACTTGGGGTGCCGATACCGGTTTGCTGAGAAAAAAGCCTTGCACTTCATCGCAGCCTTCAGCGGCAGCCTGATCAAACTGGGCGATGTTCTCCACGCCTTCGGCTGTGATTTGCATGCCGAGGCTTTTTCCAAGGCTCACGATGGCGCGAACGATCAGCTTCGAGCCTTCTGTCGAGGTCAAGTCATGTACGAACGATTGATCGATCTTGAGCTTATCGAAAGGAAAACTCTGCAGGTAGCTCAAAGAGGAATATCCGGTTCCGAAATCGTCAATTGCGATCCGCAAGCCCAGCGCGCGGAGCTTGTGCAGGGTCGCCATGGTTTCCGTGCTATTCGTAAGAAGCACCGACTCGGTGATCTCGATTTCCAGTCGTCCGGCTGGTAGCCGCGAGTGCATCAGCGCCGATGAGAAAGCCTCGACGAGGCGCGGGCTACGGAATTGGACGGAAGAGACATTCACTGAGACCTTGATGTCGTCTGGCCAGGATGCAGCTTGTTGGCAAGCCTGATCGATCACCCATTCGCCGAGCCGAATAATGAGACCAATCTCCTCGGCCACAGGGATGAACTTTTCGGGAGACACCAGGCCGAGTTGCGGGTGACGCCACCGCAGCAGAGCTTCGAACCGGCAAATCTTTTCAAGTTTGAGATTGTAGATTGGCTGATAGACCAACTCAAACTGGCCATTCGTCATCGCGTCCCGAAGATCGAGTTCTAGAGCGCGGCGCTTCTGTAGACTTTCGTCCATCTCAGTTTCAAAGAACCGCCAGACGCCGCTACCTTCAGCCTTGGCACGATACAACGCCAAGTCCGCATTCTTCAGGAGCTTTTCGCCATTCGAGCCATCGTGAGGAGCCAGCGAGATACCGATACTACAGCCGATAACAATCCGTTGTCCGTTGAATTCATAAGACTGTCCGATGCATTCAACGATACGTCGTGCAAGTCGCTCCACATCGTTAGAGTCTCGCGTGCCTGCTTGGATGATGGCAAACTCATCGCCGCCCAAACGAGCGACGGTATCGATCTCGCGGACACAGGCGAGCAGCCTGTCGGCGACTGCACAAAGTAGCTCGTCGCCGATCGGATGTCCGAGTGTGTCGTTGACCTGTTTGAAGTTGTCGAGGTCCAAACATAGAACGCTGAATCCAGCTCCGCGTCCAGCTTGGGCAATCGCTTGTTCGATACGCTCCGCCAGCAGCAGACGATTCGGGAGGTGGGTGAGGGCATCGTGACGGGCCATAAAAGCGATCTGAGTCTCCGCCCGCTGCTGCTCGGTGACGTCTTCGCAAGTCTCCAGCCATCCGCCATCGGAGGTCGAACGGCGGTCGATACGAATAATGCGACCATCGCTTAAACTCTGAAAATAGCTTCCGATCTCCGAGCGCGATATGGACGACTCCACGAGTTCATCGAGGGTCTGGCCCGCATGATTTCCTGCCATGATGCTCAGCTTCAGAACAGATTCGAACTGCATGCCAGCGCGGACATGGCCAGAAGGAATGCGGAAAATCTCGCAGAAACGACGGTTGACGACTTGCAGGCAACCATCATTGTCATACAGACATAAACCCTGCGACATGTTGTCGAGAGCGGCATCGAGTCTTCGGTTAGTCTCGTAGAGTTGCTCTTCCTGCCTCTTTAAGGCTGTGATGTCGCTGAAAACTACAATCTCGCCGCCTTCCTGAGTCCTGCTACGGCTGATGCGCAGCCACCGACCGTCCGGTAAACAAGCTTCGCCTGTGAGGTCGTTGTTCGCGAGGAGAGCTGGGCCAGTTGAGGGAAACGCAATCTTGAATGTGTCCAGCGAGTCGAACCGGAGAAGCTCCGGTGCACTGGCAAGAAATTCGCTTGAGCGGGAGTTGGCCAGCGCGATCTTTCCATCAGGATGAAGAAGCACGACGCCTTCGCGGGAATTTTCAAGCGCATCGGTCAAACGCGCTTGTGCGGACCTCCGCTGAGCGACTTCACGCCCAACCATATCTTTAATATTATTTCGCATCACGCTCATCGCGGCGATTAACGTACCGAGTTCGTCGGCTCCTCCCCTGGGGATGTTAACATCGAGCTCGCCCGCCGCGATGCTTCGTGCGGCTTTGGAGGCAACGGCAACCTGCCCAATAATACGGCGGCTTAACAACCAAGTGACGAATCCGGAGAGAAGAAGCGCGATGGCGATAGCGCCGAGATTGAAATGCAAGTCACGATCAATCGCGGACAGAGCTCGTTGGCGGAACAAAAAGCCGTCGCCAGCAGTGTGGTTGATCAAAAGATCAATCTGCTGGTCAACGGTCTTCGCGTAGCCATCCAGGCGGTCGACATAGATGGCGCGGCTATTCACATCAGGTACTTTGCCGCCGTTGCTATACAGCGTGGCCCAGTCACTGACGGCTTTGCGCACCTTTGTGACCGCGTCAGTCGCGCCGGGAGACTGAGACCGTTCGGCGGCGATATTCAGATCGTCGTAAAAGGCACTTTCAAGTCTGGTAATTTTTTTATCAAGCTCGGTGCGCGCCTGAAGGTCGAGAGTCCCCAGTCGCCGGGAGGCGACTGCGCGCATTTTAGAGAAGTCTGCGGCCGCTGCCCGTGCGTAGTTGATCGACATGAGAGATTCGTCGAATGTTTTGGCAACAAGACCGCCAGCGTGCTTAATGCTTTGCATGGCGTAGAATCCGAGAGCCGCCGTGATGGCACTCATTAACAGATAGCAAACCAGGATCTGTGTTCGGATTGTGTTACCCGCCGGTATGCAGGAGCGTATGCTTTCGTAAGCAGCGTGGAACAGCGCGCGATTTGTCCCGACTCCTGACGACATACTCGCACCCACACGATGGCTCCACTTCCGTCAGCGACCGAAGAATAAGCCCTATTCTCAGGGATAGCCCTGGCGATAAGGGCATTCGGAGGTGACATCACTCATCGGAATAGCGATATAATCTTTACGGCCGGTGTTGAGTGAAGGTACTTCTGGAGTGTGGTAACCAGTTAGTGCATCGAATTGGTTGGATTTTCAGTTCGCGCATGAAGGTCTGACGGAGTAACGGAATGCATGTGCTCAGATGGATTTCGATCCTTCTAAGACGGAGTGATACGCATGTTTTGTTAGCAGTGTTAGGTGGTTTGCTCGCCGGCGGAGTATTAGCTGCCGGCCCTTATCAAATTTCACAGAAAAATCGTGAATTTCAGCCAGGCCATATTGCCATTAGCCGCGGCGAGGCTTTGCGCTTTGTCAACGACGATGGCGATCTTCTTCACCACGCCTATCTCACCTCCCCAACGTTCTCGTTCGATTCGAACGATCAGAAGCCGGGTAGTTCGTTCACCGTCGTCTTTCCGGTCGCGGGCAGCTTTACGGTGCGGTGCGGGATCCATCCAAAAATGAAGCTGATGGTGAAGGTGAACTGAGTTTGTTTGCTGGCCGCCCGGGTTACAAAACCGTCGTATTGAACAGCGTTGCGTGGCCGACGTAGTAGACAAACAGCGTTGCGGCAAGTGCAGCGCAGAACCCGGCCGGAGCGGCGAGTGGAACACGCCGGTCGTTCTCTACTCGGCGGTCATCGGCAAGCACTGCAAACAGCACCGCAATGATGCCCGAATGCCCGATGGTGTCTATCTTTCCAAATTCCAAGCAAGCAGCGATGAACATACCCGCTAGAATTGCCGCTGCGCAGCGCCGGACCAGTGGCGTCCAGAGCAACGCAAATGCGAGTACGAACTCAACGGCGCCAGCAGCACGCATATAGAACTCGGGATCAAACCCGAAAGTAATGCTCGGGTGCGTGATGAAGATCGGGTAACTCCACTGAGGATAGGCCCATTTTTCGACGGACGCCCACATCAGAGTCACCGCCGTCGCATAACGCATGATATCAATCGGCTCGATCCCGAAGAATTTCTTCTGAAGCCCCCTCAAAGCAAGATACGCTGCGATGCCCAGAAAGATTGGGTAGTCCGCCAAATGGAACATTCCGTAGTCGTGTATCGCCATGCCGAACAAAATGACGATGCCGAGCGCGGAGATCGGCAAAGTCCGCCTCCACAATAGGCAAATCGCGATTGTGAACTGCAGGGGAGGGAGGAGGGCCGATTTGCTGGTCAATTCCGGCGTTAACAGGATGCCACCCAGCGTCCAAACACCGATGAAGAAAAAGAAGCAGAACGCACGCACCATTTCCTCAGTATGGAGGCGTATTCCAATGGTGACGCGATCCATTGACCGTAACATTGCTTCGCCGAGAGGCGTCTTCTCGAGAAAGCAACCGGCAAGAAGTCCGACCGCAGCTACGAAAATTAGGATTTCGAAGTCCTGGCACAGCACGTTGGAGAGTTCCAGTGGCTGGCCCGCGACATCGTAAGCGCAGAACCATTTCACATGGGCGCTGGCATTGGCAGTGCTCGTCACGGCGAACAGCAAGGCGAGGAGACACCGGGCGAGGACAAGAGAAGAGCTTCTCAGGATGGGGATGCTCCGCTGAAGGTAGCCGTTCATCGCGCGATCCAGGCAATTAACCAGAACGTGTTGGGAATTTATTTACTATACTGCAAATTGAATAGTTTGGAAGGCATGCCATTTAGCATGGTTAAAATTTGACAAAATGTCGCGCTATCTAAGCTCAGGACGGGCCACGCGGTGAGGGAACTCTGATGACCGATTCGTGTGAAGAGCCCCGACAGAAAAAAGATGTTCCCGTCTTATCGGCGCACCCAAGACGGCCTGAACTCAAAACTCCACGCTGTCTGCGACTCAAACTGAGCGAAGGTCGGAGAGTACCACAAGGGCGCGGGCCACAAGTTTGATCGCCGACCAAAGATAGTCGTCAGCGCCGCACGATCGAGAACGGCCGTCTCAGAGATTGGCGCCGGGTTGCCACCCGCTACGACGCGTTCCGCGCACACCTTCTTTTCAGCAATCTGTACTGCAGCTACAGTCGCTTTTATTTCAATCAATGAGTCCCCACTCAGCGGCGCTTCTCTTTCAAATTTTAGGTATTGGAACCACGAGATATCAATTTTTTTGACCTATCGTTTATGTAAGCGAGAGGCGGAGATCGGGATGTTTGTCCTATTGAGTGTCGCGGCTATTTTGGCCGGGGTTGTACTGGCGTGGGCTGCGGATAGACACACCGTCCATTTGGAAACACTGGAGACCTGCGCGGGCATATCGCTTTTTGCCGGCTTCGGTCTATTAGGCGCTTTGCTATCGCAGTTGGCCGCGTGATCGAACGAGGCAGATTTCGCGATGGATTTATTGAGGGGGTCCTGATAGCCGCGCACTAGGCGAGTCGGCGGTCAGTGTTTGCAGAAATTCAATTAGCGCCTTCTTATCGGTTTCCGTCAGCGAGAGTGGTTCAATGGAAGGCGAACGGCTAGGTCGATCGATGCCGCCTCTATTGTACAACTCGATCACACCTTCCAAAGTCGGAATCGAGCCATCGTGCATGTAGGGTGCACGCTTCGCGACGTTGCGTAACGTCGGAGTCTTGAAGGCGTAGCGCAGCATCTCTGATTTCGGAAAAATTCGTCCCCTTCCAATATCGGCGCCAGTCGCAGTACCAATGTCCTGAAAGGATCCATCGGTGAACGATGGGCCGCTGTGGCAGTGCGAGCAGTGGGCCTTGCCGTTGAACAGCGCGAACCCGCGCTTGGCTTCGGCAGAAATGGCCGTCTCGTCGCCCGCAATCCAGCGATCGAACGGTGCTTCACCGGCGACGATGGTGCGTTGGTAGATTCCCAACGCCTTCTCAATTCTGGTTCGTGTGATAGCGCCTTTCCCGAAGGCGGCGTTAAAGGCGGCAACATATTTCGGCGCGTGGCGCAGACGTCGTACCAGTTCACGTTCTGTGATGTTCATGATCTGCGGACTCACCAATGGCTTGAAGGCCACCGACTCGAGATCCGGAAATTTTCCATCCCAGCCAAGAATATCAACGAACGCGATGTCAATTAATGTGGGCGTACGAATCTTAAGTCCCGCCGGGTCTTCGCCGACCGCCTGCTGCAAGCCGTCTGCCCATGATTTCGACGGGTCATGACATGACGCACAGGAGATCTTGCGCGATCCTGAAAGGATGGGATCGAAGAACAGCATCTTGCCAAGATCAGCCTTGGCGGGAGTGTAGGGATTACTGTCCGGAAATGGGATCTTTGCCGGGCGTTGATAGTCGGACTTGACCTTATCAGAGATGAGGCCAGAACTATCCGTTTCTTCGGCCGCTGAAAAATTAAGCGGAACGCAGGCAAGCAACGCTGCGATAAGAAGCCCAGTCCGTCGTGTCATGTAGCACCAGGTTTGACGATAGCCTGATGTACTTTCCTAATGCTTAAAGATTGATGGCAGATTTCGGGGAACCTGGGGCGCACGCAAGTCACACTTGACGAGTCATCTCATCGGCTACGAGCCGATTGACCTTTGGCGACACTATCTGGGCGCGACTGTCGTGGTGCTGCCGAGGGGACTGATGTATGTATGGAGCGGGACTTGGGCTCGCACACCAAAATTTGCTATCAGTCGAGCTCGACCTACCGGCGTTGCCGACGACTTTGCTAATGTCGTCTACTTGAAGGCATCCGGCTCTTGGCGTCGTAGCCAAAGATGAATGTGCCGTCCGAGGTGAGACTGCCGTTGCCGCCATAGATCGGGATTGCGCGGCACCACCGCTCTTGTAAACGCTTGCTCGTACGTTTCGTATGGCAAGGCATCAACTCACTACAGAATTCAACGGCTATCCATATGGCAAATTTCTAGTCGAGTAATCGTCCCCGCGATCGAGCTAACCTTCGCATATACGCCGTTCTGAATCTGACTTCCTTTCACACGAGTCCGACGATAGCCAGGCCGAATGTCATTCGGAGAATATGAGAACTCGTGGTGTTCGACCTTGAAACTCTCGACCACGGAATGCTTTGATAGGTCATACGGCGAAAAGTCTGCGATAACTCCCTGTATATGCTGTTCGTCGCCTGCTGAGCGTTTGGGGTAGTTATTTAAACGACGGCAAGTTTGCAGCGGAGACCAAGGGGCGGGCCGATCAGGACCGAATCGATGGTTGGAGCATCACTTATCAGAAGCAGAAGGCGGAATGGGCGGTCTGGTCGGGTGCAAAAGGCGACCGCATCTTTTACGAACGCGCCATTCTAACCTGTGACGGTGCTGCCGCGTACTTCCGGTTCGAATACGACAAAGAAAAGGCCAGGGTATTTGACCCGCTTGTTTCTAGACTGGCCGGATCGCTGCGAAGCGAAACCTGCCGACGTTAAGATCCGTAAGGTTGTGGTTGGAAGCGCGGCCAAGCCGTGTGACGCTCCAGTTAGCCTTCGAACATAGTTCGCCGAGAAGTCACCGCTCAGCTTGCCATTTGCGTTGGGCAATTTTGGTCAACATGATGCCGATGGCGCCGTCAGCCATTTTTTCCAACGCGTCGATCAGAGTTCCGTGTCGGTCCGGCGTCAAGGTCTGGGCCAACTCTAGAATGACTGCACCGCCACCAACAACACAAAGAACCAAAATCAGTCGGCGGGGATACAAACCGCCGGCACCGGCAATCCTATGGTCGTCCAAGCCACCCGGATCGCCTCCGCCAGCCGCGCAAACAATGGCCGAAAAGCCGATCATGCATCAAGACTGAAACCGGACCACCTCATAGAGGCAGGCCATTTCGGGGTCGATCTCCGGTCAAAGCCTTGAACGCCTGACGACGCCAATTCGGCGGACGGGTGGACACGGCCATCCGGCCTGACTATAAACCGGCGCGCCCGGCTGAAGCCGGACGACGCCCAGGTAGCTCAGTTGGTAGAGCATGCGACTGAAAATCGCAGTGTCGGTGGTTCGATCCCGCCCCTGGGCACCATAGGTTCGCTAAGTAGCTGAACTACTGGGATAATCGAGCACAAAAACGGCCTTCAATCACCCGAGTGTAGCACACGGGTGAGGCACATTGGCGCTTAGAACTGCCAGACCGACGAAGCGGCGAAGATCGTCGCATCACCAGTTCCGGAAGCGCGTGCCCGCCGACGTGTTTGCCTTGGCGAAGGGGCAGCGCGTCACCTTCCACCTGCCTACGGGCAGGGGTGAAGGCGAGCCGATAGTCGTCACCGTCTCCGACCTGAAATCTCATTCTCATTGCGGACGCCCCTTGCGATGCTCGCAAAGGAGCGTCATGCCGCCATCGTCTCGCAGTTTGAACGGTGGTGCAGCGCGGTTCGTGGTGGGCAGCCGGATCAGGGCGATGATGTGTCCGCATCCTCGCCCGACGAACAGACACCCCTCACCTTTGAGTCGCTCTGGATACGCTGGGAGCGGGAAGCGAAGCCCGCCCCGAGCACCGTTTCAACGTGGTGGGGCTACGTGCTGCAATTTCAGCGGCACCTGGGACATGACGATCCGCGCCGTGTCACTCCGGACGATGTGGTGGCGTGGAAAGACGCCTTATTGGCTCGTGGGCTCACAAGCGTGCGCGATGGGCATCTCGCGGCGGTCAAGACGCTATTCAACTACGGCGTTCGTAACCGGCAAATGAAGCGCAATCCGGCTGAAGGTCTGACCACCGCACGCAAGACGCAGGCCGGCAATCGCAGGCTTCCCTATACCGATGACGAAGTGACGCGGCTGCTTGCGCTGGCCGATTGCGAAACACGACCCTCGCGCCGCTGGCTACCCGTCGCAAACGCTGTATCACAAGCGGCCGGACTTCATCCCGGAGGCGGACCTTCTGGTTGCCGACGAGAAGTTCATCGGCGGTGCCGTTGATAGCAAGGCGACCAAGATTCTGCTGTCCGACATCGCGGACGTCGCGGGGGATTACAACGGCGCCTTGGTCGACATCCTACAGGAAAGTCCCGGACGCCGGCCGCTGACCCGCTCGGCGCTAGAGGCCAAGGGGATCACTGCCGATGGCGCGCGGCATAAACAGTGGAGAAGGAAGAACGCACCAAGCCTTGATTCACTCGAAGCGGTGCTGAACAGCCTTGGTTGGCACGAGGACTCGCTCGAAGGCGTGCGTTTGCCCCCCGCTTTTGCTGGGGGCAAGGCTCACTGGCCCCGGTCATAAGCGAACCTGTGCACCCCGTCGAAATCGGCGGGGTGGTGCATGAAAGGTTGGCGGTGGTAGAGTACAGCGACGTCGCGAGTTGCTATTTCACCACCTTGAGACCGCGAAAGCCCGCCTGGATTCGCTTGGTGGCACCGACAGCGTCCGCCTTATCCAAAACGGTCGATATCTGATCTTGAACCGGTCGAGGATTTCGAGGCTTTCCGAAATCGAGATCGTCCGAAAGCACCTTCTCAAGGTCCAATATCAGCTTGATATCCAAAATTGCTTTGGCGAGCACATCGGCATTGGTGCAGGGCGGCTCCTGTACAGCAACCAGGCTGACAAAAGACCCAGCCCGCGATTCACTTGTTTCGGCGACGTTAGCTACGTCGAAAACGATGTGCTCAGCCTCGCGGCGGCTTTCGCAGATCAAGAGGTCTCTGCCTTTGGCCCGCACGACATACTGCATTCCCGTCTTGTGAATCGAATATTGCTACATCATGATCGAAATCGCGGATTCGCGATGAAGCTTGACCTGAGGTCGATCAAGCTAAACGGAGACCCTCCACTGTCTCTGCAACCGCTGCCGAACCCTTTATGGCGAGCTTGCGCTTCATCTCTTGGATAGCAGCCATTTCAAGTGAGTGGCTTTGCTGTTTGGTAGTGAGTCGAACGAGTGACTGAGTGAGGAAGGCCATTCTGGCCTGATCGATCGACATGACGAAACTCCAAAAATATGACGCTGGTCACTCCTTGTGCGTATGTCTGCCACTGGCCCGAAAGGTTCAATGTGGCTTAAGCGAAACTTGGCGCGAGTGTGAATCTATGGTTTTTCGTGTGAGCGTATGCCGTCGTTTTGACGTTAGACGAAAGTTGGTTTGAACCATTTATCGGGTTCGATCGTCTCATCATCGCTGGGGGATTTCAGGGCCCAGTGCGTAA
This sequence comes from Nitrobacter sp. CN101, assembly GCF_055390255.1. Classification (NCBI taxonomy): domain Bacteria; kingdom Pseudomonadati; phylum Pseudomonadota; class Alphaproteobacteria; order Hyphomicrobiales; family Nitrobacteraceae; genus Nitrobacter; species Nitrobacter sp. CN101. Next base: position 59,944 of record NZ_AP038833.1, on the reverse strand, counting down.
AAACAGCGCCGTCGGCGAACATACTCCGCCGTGCGGCGTTGTGTGTTTTTTGGCGTTAGCAGCCAAAGCAAAAACCCGCCGACGAAGAAACTCGTCGACGGGTTTGGGATGGGACAAGGGGGATTGCTTACCTGTCCGCGCCGGATAATGCGTGACGCATCAGGCCAAATTTAGGCGATTCGATTTCCACTACCAGGCGCACTTACGCGAAGTGAAAATCACTATGATCGAGACCGCTCAGCTTGACATTCTTCAGCGTTAGCGAGTCGCCTCCAGTGGAAATGACAACGTCCTGACCAACTTGGCTCGCGTGGGAAAGGACATTCGCAAAACTGTCGAACACGCTTTTGCTGAACTCGATCGTATCATGTCTCGATCCGGATGCACCGAAGTCTTTGATGATGTCATTCCCGAAATTATCCGCGAACACAAATGTGTCGGAACCGCCATTGCCAACGAAGAAGTCGTCGCCAGTCGTGCTCTTTAAAGTGTCGCTTCGGGTCGAGCCCAGGATGGCTTTGTCCGGACTCGTGGCGAGCACTCGGCCGGTGCTATCAATCTGCTGGGCCGAGAAGGTATGGACGGTGTCCGATAAAGCGGATGTTTTGAAGGTCCAAAATCCGTCCGCACCCGCCTTTACTGACCCGAGCGATTGGGTTCCGTCATAGAGCTTGATTTGGGTGTAGGCATTGGCCGTACCCTTGATGGTGGCCGTATTGTTCGACCCCTCATAAAGATCCGAGAAGTCGATTGAAGCTGTCGTTGGTGCCGACACTGTTATTCCGCTGGCTGCAGAGGCAGAGCTGGTATTTCCGGCGACATCCATTGCCTTAGAGGTAAAGTTGTGGCCGCCATTGGCCAGATCGGTCGCCTCAAAGCTCCAGACACCGCTGCTGTTTGTTGTAGCGGCACCAATCTGCTTACCAGCGTCGAAAACCTTGACTGTACTAAATGCCTCAGCGGTCCCTTTCAGGATGAAGTCGTTATTCGCCGTCGTGCCGCTGACCGCAGCGCCGCTCGTCGAGTAGATTCCCATCTTCGGTGCGGTAGGCGCAAGAGTGTCGATCGTAACGGAGATAGCTTCCGAGGCCACACTGGTCTTACTACCGAAAGAGTTCGTGTCCGTTGCCGTCAGCTTATGCAAGCCGTCACCCAGTACCGACGTGGTCACGCTCCACTGACCGCTGCTGTTCACCTGTGCAGTGCCTACCTTGCTCGCGCCATCGTACACATTCACGGTAGCATCGGCAGGAGCTGACCCCATCAGCGTCAAAGTGTTGTCGTTGGTGATCCCGTCGCCAACTTTCCCGCTGTCGGTCGAGTAGGAAGCGATCAGGGGCGCAGCTGGTGCCGTATCCGGCGTAGGCGCAGGTGTGGGCGTAGGTGCCGTCGCACCACCCACCACCGGAGAGGGCGACGAAATAAGAGCACCCGGAACGAGTTCACCGTTCACGATCGTTGCGTAACGCACATTGTCCCATTGGGTGATGTTTACATGCGCATTCACATCCTGAAAAAGGAGCGGATCGTACTCGAACGGTCCGACAAAATAGACATCCTTGAGCGCGACCGAGATATCCTTGTCATCCGCAGCAATGCGTAAACCATATGGCCCCCCTTGGAACACCACATTGTTGAACGTGAACGTGCCACTGTAACCATCTGCAATAAACATCCCGGCAGTCGCGTTATCGTTATGGGATACAATTGCCGTGTTTGTGATGGTTACGTTACCGGTACTACCAGGGGCATAAGCCTGAATGCCGTCAGCGTGATCGCCGGCCATTCCTGTCGTTTCAATGTACGAATTATTGATGACGAAGTCTCCGTCACCCCCAATACGAACGCCCTCTCTTGAGCTGATTCGAACGTCATCGAGAGTGAATGAGCCCCCCCCCGAGACAGAAGTGGCATCGGCAGTAGAGCTAATACTTACATTTGAAAGTGTCTGGCCATTTTCAAGCGAAACCGAACCCGAATTAGCGTTGTCGCTAAACAACAAATCATTCCAACTCAGAGGAATAGTTGCCATCCACACTTCTCCTGATAGTTTCCCCATGGCCCGATCTCCCCGGGCGACGGCACCAAATCAGATGCGAGATAACGCCTGGCTGCATTAATTAATCGAATGCGCGATAACACCCGCTGCATTCGTTAACTGCGTGGATATTTGGTGAGGACGTCATCTGTGCCGATGCGGAGATCGAGACCCAGCCTAGACTACGGCGTTTCGATAAAGAGCTTCCCGCAACGACGTGTGAGACGCGCCGGGGGATTCGATCGGCTAACTCTGGGGAGGACGCGATCGGAGAAAAACCCTCCCAAGTATAAACCGTCGGGCCTCATCATCCGCTGCCATCTTATTCGGTTGCGCTGGTGAATCTGCTCGGGTGACTCCTTCACCAGCTTTGCCAACGCCCTATCGTTCCTGCCGCCCGGAGGCGGCGGATCGTTGGGGCGCACATATCGGGTTATTGTCAGTGCCGCACGCGGGTGCTACACAGCGCGCCGTCAGGTGATTGACAGAGTCGTTGCGACGCTGATGGTTTTGAAAATCGCAGTGTCGGTGGTTCGATCCCGCCCCTGGCACCATTTTCCCATTCATAGACGCTCACTGCTGTTCGCGATAATCTAAAAAAGGCTCGGTTTCCGGGCCTTTCTTGTTGTGGGCGTTCGCATGGGTACGCGTGCAGCCCGATCATTTGTTGGTATCATGGTTGGTATCGAAACGCGCCGATGTTGGTATCGGCAGGGAGCGGAAGAATGGCGCTTTCAGACATTGCTTGCCGGAATGCAAAGGCGCGAATCGCGCTTTACAAGCTGTCGGACGGTGGCGGGCTGCAACTGTGGGTACAGCCCAACGGAGCAAAGCTGTGGCGGTTCGCCTACCGGTTCGGCGGCAAGCAAAAACTACTCGCCATTGGGGCCTATCCAGTTATTTCCTTGGCCGATGCCCGGCAGGTACGCGACGAGGCAAAGCGGACCCTTGCCCTCGGTGGCGACCCATCCCAGGTGAAGCGCGCCACCAAGGCCGCCCAAGCAAGCCGGGAATCCACCTTCCGCGCCATCGCGGGCGAATATGTCGCCAAACTCAAGCGGGAAAGGCGCGCTGATACGACAATTTCGCCGATCCCCTCATCGGGGATCGGCACATCAAGGAAATCATGCCTGCCGATGTGTTGGCAGCACTACAGAAGGTCGAGCGTCGCGGACGGCATGAAACGGCAAGACGGCTGCGCTCGACTATCGGCAGCGTCTTCCGCTATGCGGTGGCAACTACGCGGGCAGACAACGGTCCGACGTTCGCACTTCGGGGTGCGCTAACAACGCCGGTGGTCAAGCCACGTGCTGCTGTGACCGATCCTCGTGCTTTTGGTGCTTTGCTGCGGGCGATTGACGGATTTGATGGCCAGCCGACCACCCATGCCGCGCTCAAGCTGATGGCGCTGCTGTTTCCGCGTCCGGGCGAGTTGCGGATGGCGGAGTGGACCGAGTTCGATCTTGATGCAGCCGTGTGGACGATACCCGCCATGCGGACCAAAATGCGCCGGGTCCACCGTGTACCGTTGCCACGGCAGGCCGTTCCTATCCTGAAAGCCCTTGGCGAAGTCACAGGCAACGGTAGGCTCGTTTTCCCGTGCGTACGAACCACCGCACGGCCAATTTCCGAGAATACATTGAACGCTGCACTACGTCGTTTAGGTTATTCAAAGGATCAAGCCACCGCGCACGGTTTCCGCGCGACAGCTTCAACGCTCCTAAACGAGTCTGGCAAGTGGAACGCCGATGCTATCGAGCGACAGTTGGCGCACGTCGAAAACAACGATGTGCGCCGGGCTTATGCGCGTGGCGAGCATTGGGCGGAGCGTGTGCAGATGATGACATGGTGGTCGAGATCATCTCGATGGCTTGAAAGTCATCGGCAAAGTTATTCCGATGGACGCGCGACGCGCATAAGACAAAGCGCGTACAAGAGATTTACATAGAACAACTTTTGCGTGGACAAAGTTTTTTCTAGCGCCGATTTTTGATTCGATGTTGGTTCGTTCCTGCGCTTCACTCAGTCCGCAGGAACGAACATGAATCCTTCTCTCGAACAAAAACTTTCGTTCACAATCGAGCAGGCCGTTAAGGCCACCGTCATTGGGCGAACCGCTATCTTCGCCGCAATTAAATCTGGCCGTTTGATTGCCCGTAAAAATGGCAGGCGCACGTTGATTGCGTCCGGCGATCTTCAGCAATTTATTTCGAATCTGCCGACGGTAGGCCGCGAAGCGTGAAGAAAAATCAGAGCGCGCATCCATGACTACTGCTAAGAATCTCCACACCGCACTCACGCACCGGATATGCTGTTTTTCCGTGCTTTCCCGACAAGAAGCCGCGCGTGAAATGGAGCGATGAAAGCACCATAGACAGCGCGATCATCCAACAATGGTGGATGCGCTGGCCAGACAGTCTCGTTGGTCTTGATCTTTCTAAATCAAAATACGTTTGTCGTCGATTGCGACCGGCATGGCAACGTGGACGGCGTTGATGCGTGGGAAGTGCTATGTCTGTTTTATGGTTACGATATGAGCGCACACTACGTTGTGAATACACCGCGCGGTGGCCAACATATCTATTTCCGGCAGGACCCAAGGAAACGCCTTGGCAACCGCACGGGCGACTTACCGCAGGGCATAGACATACGCGGCGATGGCGGTTACGTGATCGCAGGCGGATCAGTTCTGCCAGACGGGCGCACCTATGAAATGGCCAATTGGGGCACTCTGCCTGTTGTACCAGCTTGGCTGCAAACGCTCATCAGCAAGCAATGGCCTAGCCCAGCCTCCGATAGTGCGCCGCAAACGCGACACGAAACACCCACCGACAGGGAGCGCCGTTATGCAGCAGTAGCGTTGAAAGAAGAAACGAAAAAAGTCACCACCTCGACAGAGGGGAGCAGGAATACCGAACCGCTCAAGGGTGACGTTGCGAGGCGTTGCGGTGAAGGCAAAATAGCTGATGTTTGGTTGGGGGCCGCGCTGTTTCTGATATTCGGCAATGATCTCCTCGATCTCGTCCGGCGTCTCGGCATCCTCTTCCCGGCTCAGCGCGTCGCTCAAAGCCTGTGCGCTCTTATCTGAACGCGGGGGCCTGACGGTGACGACGCTGGCGGAGCTTGAAGCCCAACGCGCGCTTCTGGTTGCGAACCGGATGGCCGGAATCAAATGAGCGCGCTTTGACGATCAGGAAGTCACCTATCGGACGGATGCGGAGATGGCTGCGGCCATCGCCTCCATCGATCGCGAGATCGCCGCGCTTCAAGGCCGCCGGGTCATGACGTTTCTCCCAACTTTCAGCAAAGGAATCTGAACGTGAAGAATTTCATTCAAACCGGCAGCTACATCACCGTACCCGCGCCTGCCGACGTGAAGTCGGGCGATCTCGTGTTCGTCGGCGCATTGTTCGGCATCGCAGATAACGACGCGCCCAGCGGGGCACCCTGCGTTCTTTGCACTGAAGGCGTTTATACGCTGCCGAAAACCAGCGCGCAGGCCTGGACGGTCGGCGTAGCGATCTATTGGGACGGCAGCGAAGCAACCACCACCGCGACGGACATGGCGTCCGTGATTTCCGGCGCGTCGTCGGGATCGCGCCATGCGCGAGCCTTGGATGGCGGCGTAGCGCCGGCAGATTTTGCCTCCTTCCTTGGCATGGCAACTTTTTCAACTCGCCTCAGACGAAGTTAAGCGGCCTCAGCGAAGGGGTTCTTGCGAACGGGTGAGCTCAAATGCTCTTCAATCGAAAGCTCGATCGAGGTCGTGCCAAGGTTCTCTTCCAAATATGCGAAGGCTGCGGCGGAAACCGCCTTCTCCGTCGTGCATAGCTCCGACGATCCGCCGTCAGTCGGATCAATAATGCAGGCAAGATGGAAAAATCCGGCGCGCATGCTCGGATGGACGACGATCTGATATTTGACGGCGGCAGCGGTGCCACTTGCAACCAACAGATGACCGTCGCGCGGCTCCAATCTGTGGCGCACTGCTCTCTGTCCCAGCCCAGCGACCAGGCGGGCAGCTTCCCGGATCGTCAAACTGGCAACCGTTGCCAGTTTGGCTTCGATGCGGTTCCGGTGAGACGCCAAATTCATATAGAGGCGCGCGGTACGCGGTGCGAGCCCGGTTTGGGCTTCGATCCACCGTGAGAATTGCCCGTGCCCTAGAATGGCCTTGGATTCGATCAGGGCGGCGCCGGCGGCGATTGCGGCGACGATCCCTGCCTTCGCGGCAGCGCGCACGTCGGCGTCCCGGGCGACGATCTCGGCGCGCAAATGCGAGAGACGATTATTCCTGTCGATATGTGTCATGCAATCTCCCGGCGTGGCCTGCCAGCTATGCGCGGCCGGTAATGCGCCTGCAGTAGCACGGGGTCGCGCAGCATCGCGCGGCAGAGCATCGCCAGGGGCGCCGGAATGGGCGACGTTCCCGCTTTGTAAGCGTTCCATGTGCTGACCCCGATGCCGAGGAGGGTGGCTGCCTCGTTGTTGGAGAGTTCAAGCGCAGCCTGCCAGGCAATGGCGTCTGCCTTGTCAAACGGCTTTTGTTCCTCGGCGAGTGTCTTGAGGTGATGCGCATCGATCGCGAGGTCGCCGTCATCCCACGCCACGGCTGCGCCGTGGTTTTCGACGTGGGCACGAGCGAACACGGCCGGATCGCGTAGCGCCTTCAGGACGTCGCCGCCGGTCGCAATCCAGCCGGCCAGATTGACGGTGTCGCTGGCGCGGCGGCCGCGCCAGCGTATGCGCACGACGGACCCGGCTTCAGGCTTGACGGTCTCGATTCGCGGCAGTTCCTTGACCATCTTCATCTCTCACGTTCGGCCGACCGGATACCGGGGATTGATTCTGTTCCATTCCGCCTTGATGCGATCGACATTTGCGGCCGCCCAGTCAATCGCGCGTTGCGCGGGCTTTCCCTTCAACTGCCCGGCGTAGAGCCGGAATTCGCGAATCTCGACCAACGCTTCGAAATCCGGGTGGATAATGTGAAAGTGCGGCGGCAGATGATCGTTGGCATAAACGGTGATGATCGTCTTACCGATCTGGTGCAGCTTACCCATCGTCGCCGGCGCGCTTTCTCCGAACCGTCAATGTAGTCCGGCTCTATAAGCCATTCAATATCCTATCCCGATCTTGGATGGGTTTTTACTCTCGGGCAACCGCCGTGCGAGATCAACCAAACTCGATCGATAGGAGATTTTCGCCGCGCATCTTGAAGCGGCCGAACTTCAACGGCTCACCGTGCTCACATATGCCAAAAATGACTTCGGCGCTGTCGGGCAGGTTCGCGATGGCGTCACGCAGGTCACCGACCGTTAAATAGCCGTCTGCGCTACCTGAAATCCCGGATCCCCGCGCAACATGCTGATGGTTATAATTGATCGCTCGCGTCATTTCTTGCTCCAGTTTCAAGCTGCACACGAACTCCCGGCCGATTCGAAGCGGCGTTTCAAGTAACAAGCGTGGCACTCCCCCAAGGGGAGTTGATTTTCGGTGCAAATCAGGGGAATCTGTCCGTGGGTGTAGAAACCCGGACTGAAGATGCGGCCTGCAACCCTTGGCGGGGTAGCGGCCTACATGCGCGCAGGAAACCTTGGCGGGTTTTCTAGGCGCTTAGGAGCGCCTTGGCGGGCGCGCCGACCTGGCCAATATGGCCGGGGGCGGTGCGCCATGTCCAGAGCCGAAAGGCTTAAAAGCGCTGCCGACCTGTCTCTTCAGCAGGTTTCTACCCCCCGGCTGCCAGCCTGACGCTGGCGACGGCTGTAGAAAGCCAGACGTGAAGAGCAATCAAAATGTCCCGTCGCTATCCTGCCTGTTCACCGCTCTCGCACGAGAGCGCCCTTAACTATGCACACCAATCAGTGCAGACCGATGCGCCACCCTCCGACACAACGATCCCGCCCGGCCGTGCGGCCGTGGTTAGTTCAACAGTATCTCGGAGAAAATTCATGACTATCGCTTCCGTCACCACGGCGACGGCCGTTGTCGCATCGCCCTCGATTGCAGCAACCGGGAATGACTGCTCATGGCCCGATCTAGCGGAGCGTTTCGAACGCTATTACGCGCGCTGGCGTCGGCGTCGCGAGCTCGATGAGCTGTGCACAGGAGAGCATCACGACGATCCTGATCTGATCGAATGGGGCGAGATATCGACTGAACAATACAACTTGGCACGGCTGATTCTCGACAAGTTTCCGGTGACGATGGCAGATCTCGTTCTTCAAGCCCGCATCTGCGCGGCTGAGAATAACGAACTCTGGACGGATATTTGCACAATCGAAAACGCTAACCCGGGAGCGCTTGCCTTCCGGCGGCTGACTGAACGGCTTTGTGAGTTCGCGCGCGCAAGAGTGTTTCCCGATGTCACGGCTTTGCCGGCGTCATTGTCGAGCGGTGATACGACAACCGAGCGAATGACTGAATTCGATCCTGTTTTCGATGCGATCGAGGCACAACAACGCTCGACCACGCAGCTAAATGCGCATCTCTGCATGGATGAGGCGCTTCACGACGATGAAGTACTCAACGACCTCCATGACAAGGAGATCGCGGCGACGGATGCATTTTTCCGAACGTCGCCTCATACTCCGGCCGGCCGAGAAGCGCTGATTCAACATGCCGTGCATGTGATCCAGACGGAGTGTTGTGGCAACCTAGATGATCAAGCATCCTTCGTGACGTGCGGTCAGCTCGTTGCACTGCTAAAAAGCTTGAGCTTGTGCGCGGCGGTCGCGGCTGCCTGACCAAGGGTCTCATCGTTGCGGTGCGTGTACCGCGCGTCGCCACGATCCAACGGGAGAAAACCCCAGAAAAACTAACTAGCCCTACACGCATATTATTCCTTGCGGCCGACAGACTTTCGCGGCGCACTATTTCAGAAGTGATTCAGGGGTATTGCTATGAGGTTATTCTATCATAACAAAGATTACCTTTTATCGACGATCGTTGCCGTGGCCGGCTTCAATCCCGTCACGTTTAATGCAATGCGTCGGCGCAATGGGTTTCTTGGCCATCGCGAAAAAAAGGGAAGTTGGGCGCGGTATTCGATAGCTGATATCTGCGCGGCGCAAGCCGCGCGAGAATTAGTTGACAAGGGGGTCTCGACCCAATTGGCGGTCGATGTGGCGAACAAGCTCACGGCGCGCTTTGAATGTCTGGACAACGAAGAAGCCGCTCTTGAATTCTACGATAAACGCATAGCGGTGGTTACCGGAAAGCCGCGCGATTCCATCTCGCTGAGTTTTCATAATACTACAGAAGTGCCGCTGTCGTCGGCCGTAATTGCGGTGGTTGATCTCTACGATATTCAAATGCGGACGCTGGATGCTCTCATAGATCTGGGGGCGGATCGGCTCGTCGACGGCCGCAAGGCTGTTTTCGGTGCTCTTGCAGAGGCCACAGGAAAGTTGCTTGCCGATTGGCAAGCAGAGGATGATCTGCCATGCGGATCAGGCGATCTAACTAGCGTCGCTCCCGTTATCGGAAGCACAGCACAAATCGGTCGAAATACACTTGCCGAGCTGCCGCGGCACCTTCGTAAGCCCAATCTACGTCGCAGGGAGGCGTCGGAATACCTGGACTTTGTTTACGGCATTCGGTGCGCGACGGCGACGCTGAACAAAATGGCGACACTTCGCACCGGGCCAAACTATCGGAAGTACAACAACTCTCCGGTCTATCCAGTAGACGAGCTCGACGCCTGGGCACAGCGTAAGCTCGGGCAGCTTCGTTCATCATCTTCCGACCCTGCGCATGACGACAGGGCCGGCAGAGACTGACGCGATGGCGCGCGGCCCGTGCAATTTCCGGCAGCGAGATCTGACATGCGCGCTTCGCGCAGCCGTCGAGGCTGGCATCACGGTGCAGCGAATCGAGATCAGACAAGGCGCCATCGTCGTGGTGACGGGTGACACGCATCCCGCGCCGGCGGACGATCTCGACCAGGAGCTAGCAGAGTTCGAGGTGCGTCATGGTCAAGGTTGATCTTAAGGGCGTTGCAAAGGTCAGGGCGAAGGGCCGCATCTATTACTATGCGTGGCGTGGCGGGCCCCGCCTGCGTGGTGAACCCGGCTCCCCCGAATTCGTCGCATCCTATAACGAAGCCGTCGAACAGCTTCGTGCGCTCGATGAGAGTCGCTTTCGTTTCGTCGTCGCCGATTACAAAGGAAGCGCCGACTATAAGAAGCTCGCGGACTCCACGCGCGATCAGTGGGGCAAGTGGCTCGACCGGATTGCGCTCTATTTCGGTGAGCTCCGTATCGCTCAGTTTGATCGTCCGGCGAAAATCCGGCCCGTCATTCGTCGTTGGCGCGGTCAATGGGCGGATCGGCCGCGGACAGCCGACTATGGCATGCAGGTGCTGTCCCGCGTTCTCGCCCATGCTGTCGAGCTCGGCACAATTGCCGGCAATCCCTGCGAAGGCATCAAGCACCTCTACAGCAATGACCGGTCGGAGATCATCTGGACCGATACGGACCTGGCGCTGATCAGGAAAACTTGCTCGGCCGAGATCGCCTATGGCATCGATCTCGCTGCGCATACGGGACTTCGGCTCGGCGATCTCCTACGCCTGTCCTGGTCGCATGTCGGCGACGATGCAATAGTGCTTACGACCGGCAAGAGCCGGCACCGGCGCGAGGCCATCATTCCGCTCTACGGCGCGCTGCGCGACGTTCTGGCGCGCGTTCCCAAGCGCGCCACAACGATCCTCACCAGTAGCAAGCGACGGCCGTGGACCGCCGACGGCTTCGGCAGCTCATTCAACAAAGCAAAGATCGATGCCGGTATGTCCGGACAAGATCTGCATTTCAATGACCTGCGAGGGACGGCAGCAACGAAGTTCTACATCGCCGGCTTTAGCATGCGCGAGATCGCGGAGACGCTCGCCTGGGAAGAGGAATCTGTGGAGAAAATCATCCGTCGATATGTCGGCCGTGCGGCGGCTATCAAGGCGCGGATCAAGAAGTTGGAGGCCAAAGAATGAACAAACTCTGCAAAACCGATGACAAAACCGCCGCGCCGAAATCGGCTAAGTCTTGGAGCGGGCGAAGGGAATCGAACCCTCGTATGCAGCTTGGGAAGCTGCCGTTCTACCATTGAACTACGCCCGCTTACCGGCTCTCCATCCCCTGATGTAACCGATGGCGGTCAGCCCGCCAAGACGTCAAGCGAGCGAACCGCTCCGCAACAGCGGGGAAATGTCCGAAGGATCGTTCTAAAGCACCCGCACGATCTGTAAGCCCGCGATCACCGCGCCAACCGATAGCACGACGGAAACGATCATGTAAAAGGCGGCGGCAGCCACTTCGCCCCGCTGGATCAGATAGAATGAATCGAGCGAGAACGTGGAGAACGTGGTGTAGCCGCCGCAGATTCCGACGATAAGGAAGATGCGTACGGCTTGAGGCAGACTCCATCGGACAGCGAACAGGCCGGCGAACAGTCCGATCAGAAGCGACCCCGTGACATTGATGACCAGCGTTCCCCACGGAAACTTCGGGCCCAGCAATTTGCCGAAACCGATGGCGACGAGATAGCGGGCCACCGATCCCAGCGACCCGCCGGCTGCGACGGCCAGGATATACGTCCACTTCAAGGCTTTTGCTCCTTCTGCGGCCATTCGGCCATACCGCCCAAGACGCCGATGACCACCAGTGGGATCGCCAGAAGAACAGCCAGAGAGATCAACAGGGAAATCACCGGGAGTGTCTCGGATTCCATCAGGTAGCCGATCGCAACGGCAACCCAGCAGATGCCGACGCCCCACAACGAGACCGACAGCGAACTCGGAAGTCTGTTCATCACGCGCCCTTTCTCGGGCGCAGCGGGGAAGGAAATAGCTCCTACCGACGCAAAGGCGCCCGGTAGGAGTCATTAGCCTTGCGGCGGTTATCGGGGGACTCCATCCCCATCGATTTCGGTTATGCTAGAGCATGATCCGGAAAAGTGGAAGCCGGTTTTCAAATGAGATCATGCTCAATCACAGGATGAGGCTAGTGCCTTTCCGCTTCTGATGGAATCAGCAGCAGGCCCTTGCGATCTTACACTCGGAAATGCTTCGACAACTTGAGACCCTGGGCCTGGTAGTTGGAGCCGATGCGCTGGCCGTACATCGCGTCGGGCCGCGACAGCATCTTCTCATAGACGAGGCGGCCGACGATCTGGCCGTGCTCGAGAATGAACGGCACCTCGCGCGAGCGCACCTCGAGCACCGCACGTGAACCCTGTCCGCCCGCGCCGGCATAGCCGAAGCCGGGATCGAAGAAGCCCGCGTAGTGCACGCGGAATTCGCCGACCAGCGGATCGAACGGCACCATTTCCGCGGCGTAGTCCGGCGGCACCTGAACAGCTTCCTTCGAGGCGAGAATATAGAACTCGCCGGGATCCAGGATCAGGCTGCCGTCCGACCGCGCCGCGATCGGCTCCCAGAACTCACCGACCGCATAGCCGCCGCGGCGGTCGATATCGACCACGCCGGTATGGCGCTTGGCGCGATAGCCGACAAAGCCGTTGGCATAATCGCCCGAAAGATCGACGCTGAGCGCCACGCCGTTGACGAGATCGGCGTCGTCGACATCGACGAGCCGCTCCCGTCCGTGCAAGGCTTCGAGCTCGTGGGCATCGAGAACGGCGTCTCCGGTGCGGAAGCGGACCTGCGAGAGCCGCGATCCCTCGCGCAGCAGCACTGGAAACGTCTTGGGACTGATCTCCGCATAGAGCGGCCCGTGATAGCCGGCGCCAATCATGTCGAAGCGCCGGGTGCCGTCGGCGATCACGCGTGTGAACACGTCGAGGCGGCCGGTCGAGCTTTTTGGATTGGCGGCGGCGATGATTTCGGGCGGCAGGGCCAGGCTCTCCAGCAGCGGCACGATGTAAACGCAGTTGGTCTCCAGCACCGCGCCATCGGAAAGATCGACTTCGTGCAGCTTGAGCTCGTCGATGCGTTCAGCGACGGTTGCGTCCGGCCCCGGCAGAAAGCTGGCGCGCACCCGATAAGCCATGGCGCCGAGCCGCAGATCGAGGCTTGCCGGCTGGATCTGGCTCTCGACAAATGGATATTCCGGCAGGATCAGGCCTGCGTCGGCCATCGCCGCGATCATGCGGTCGGGCAGAATGCCGTTGGCGTCGGGAGGGAGCGAGAATGACACGATGTCGTCTTTACGGCCTGGGCGATATCGACCCGAAAACAGGAGCAGGGGCTTTTAGTGCTTGTCCGTCGGCGAGAGGCAGGGTTCTGGCGTCTAAATCCGGATTTGCAGCCAGCCGATTGCGAATGTCAATTGATTGGCTTGACGGACGGGAGAGGCGGGACTAGGCATGACAGCGTTCCGTGGTGATTTGAGCCGGCCGGCTTGCAGCCACGTTAAATAAGTCGCTAAACAGGCCGGGGACAATGTGATCCCGGCTTGTGGAATTCTCCCAGGCCGGTTTTTTTGTGGCCGCTTTCCACGGCGTTCCGCAGGAGATCATATGTCCGAGACCAAGTCCGCACCCCGCTATCACCCTGAAACCCGGCTGGTTCATTCCGGCACGCTGCGTTCGCAGTTCGCCGAGACCTCGGAAGCCCTGTTTCTGACGCAAGGTTACGTCTACGACACCGCCGAACAGTGTGAGGCGCGATTCAAGGGCGACGATCCCGGCTTCATCTACTCGCGCTACTCCAACCCGACGGTCGCGATGTTCGAGCAGCGCATGGCTGCGCTCGAAGGCGCGGAGACCGCGCGCGCCCTCGCGACGGGCATGGCCGCGGTGACCACCGCGATGCTCGCGCCGCTGAAGGCGGGCGATCATGTGGTGGCGGCAAAGGCCTTGTTCGGCTCCTGCCGCTATGTGGTCGAAGACCTGCTGCCCCGCTACGGCATCGAATCCACGCTGGTCGACGGCCTTGATCTCGATCAATGGCGCAAGGCGATGCGGCCGAACACCAAAACCTGCTTCATCGAAAGTCCGACCAACCCGACGCTCGACGTGCTCGACATCGGCGGCATCGCCGAGATCGCGCATCAGGCTGGAGCGCGGCTGATCGTCGACAATGTGTTCGCGACACCGATCTGGCAAAGCCCGCTGGAGCTCGGCGCCGACGTCGTGGTGTATTCGGCCACCAAGCACATCGATGGCCAGGGACGGACGCTCGGCGGCGTCATCCTGTCGTCGAACGCTTTCGTCCAGGATCATCTCCAGACCTTTATACGCCAGACCGGGCCGTCGATCTCGCCATTCAACGCCTGGATTCTCCTGAAGGGATTGGAGACGCTCAGCGTCCGCGTGCGCCAGCAAACCGAGAGCGCCGCGGCGATCGCGGAGGTGCTGGCGTCGCATCCGAAAGTGTCCCGCCTCATCTATCCCGGCCGGCCGGACCATCCGCAGGCGGCGCTGGTGAAAAAGCAGATGCGCGCCGGCTCGACGCTGATCGGCTTCGATGTCAAGGGTGGCAAGGCGGCGGCGTTTCGCTGTCTCAACGCGTTGAAGCTCGCGCGCATCTCGAACAACCTCGGCGACGCCAAGAGTCTCGTCACCCATCCGGCAACCACTACTCACCAGCGGCTCGGCCCGGAAGTCCGCGCCGGGCTCGGGATCGGTGAAGGCTTCATCCGCTATTCGGCCGGTCTCGAACACAAGGACGACCTGATCGAGGATCTCGTTGCCGCGCTGGAAAAGGTGTGAGGCTTTCTTCCCTTTCCAACAAGGAGAGGTGGTAAAGTCTCACAACGGCCGATTGACAGTCGCGGCCACCGGTAAACTGACGCCAGCCTGGACCTGATCCACCGACTTGATGATGTTGTCGCCGAGCAACTGGGCGAAACAGGCATAACCCCAGTCGTTCATGTGAAGGCCGTCCTTGGTCACAAAGGTGTCGAACGGTAGCGACTGCCGGTCGTGCCAGTCGCGCATGACCTCGAAGCGCGGGAAAATCCCGACATGCCTGTAGTGCGCGACCCGGTTCAGCAGACTGACCATTCTGCCGGCATTCTCGCTCTTGGCGTTGACGGCGGGCGCGTATTGCGGATCGATCAGGACCAGATCGGCGCCGGAGGCCTGAATGGTCGCGACGCCGTCTTCGACGGTTTTCGCGGTGCTCGCGGGATCCAGATTGCGTAGCACCGCGTTGGTGCCGACCTGCCAGATCACCATGTCCGGCTTGGCATCGATCACTTCCGTTCGCAGCCGCTTCATCATCTCGGGCGCGTCCTCGCCGCCCTTGCCGCGATTGAGCACGGTGATGGCGGCGGCCGGATATTTGCGGTGCAATTGGGCCGCCAGCCGGTTCGGATAATTGAATTCTGGCGACGTCGCGCCGTAACCCTGCGTCGAGGACGAGCCGAAGGCGACGATGACAACCGGTTTGTTGGCGGCAAGCTTGGCCGCCACATGCGGCAGTGATCCCACCGACTGCGAGACACCCTTCGGCGGCAGGCAAGGGACGCGATTGAAGATGTCGCGCGCGCGGGCAGCAATTGCCGCTACCTTGTCGATCGCCCTTCCGGACAGGCTCTGCGTCGGCGTGTCGGATTGCGCGGTTGCGACCGAAGAAACGGGTGCGGTGCTGCCTGTCGACAGCGCGGAGGCGTTGGCCGGCGCCGTTTGTGCGAGCGCGGTGGAGGCCGATGCTGCCACCAGTATGACCGCCGCGGCCGGGCCGAGGGTTCTGCGGAAGCGGAGGATCATCATCAACGCTTGGTCCCGAGTTCGGTGGGGGTGATGCGAGCGGTCTCGATCACGAAGGTCGATAAGGCGCTACCGAGACAACTGTGAACGCGTTTGGCAAGGCTTACTCCCCGCACTGGGCTGAATAGATCGAATTCACCGCTCTCGTTCCACTTACTCATGATTGTAAAGCGGTCGAACACTGGAACGTCGCGCTGCTGCGCGACGACGCGCATGTTGTCGATGTAAGATGTCATTGAAACCATGGTTTCCGTGCGCGGGCTGTACTGCATGTTCATCAGCACGACATCCGCTCCCGCTTTCTGCAATGAGGTCACGCCTTGGTCGAGGGCCTCGCGAAAGTCGTCGATGTCGACGGACCGGATGGCATCGACAATGCCGGTCTGCCACACCACCAGAGTTGATTTTTTTGCCTCAGCGAGCTTGCCGAGGCTCGGCGCGACATCCTCGGCAGTCTTGCGCAGAGCCAGTTCCACGGACACGTTCACGAGAATGCCCGGCAATTTCTCGCGAAGTGCAGCCTGCAATTTCGCCGGATAGGCTTCCTCCTCGGCTCCGGATATTGATGAGGAACGGCTGCCTACCACCAGAATGTTGAGCGGGCCGCCCGCCCTGACCGCCGAGGCGACTCGGGACAATGGACTATCGCTGGTCAGCAGATAGGCCGGCACGGCGCAGCTTTTGGTCACATCGTCAGCACACGCGGAGACGCTGGCCGATGAAGCGGCCAGCGCGATCAAGACCGACGCCAAGCCGGTCCTCATGCTCCTCCTCCCGCAAGATCCGAGTCGCCATCGGCAGGTTTGGCGCGGCTTCCGCCTTTGCCTGCAACTTTCTTGTACCACGAAAACACCCATGCGGCGGCGGACATGATCAGGATTCCGCAAATGCTGATAATGAGGTGAATCGTGGCGCCGCCGGAATACTCTGCGAGGATGAACTGCCCAGCGAAGGCCAGAAAGACCCCGATACAGAAGATCTGGAGCGAATTCTGGCCGCACAGGATCAGCGGCTTAAGCCAGGGCGAGGCCAATCCCGGCCAGTTCCTGGGCAGGAAGCGGACGGCCAGCGCGGCGAGCGCCAAAAAGTGGAGGATGCGCAGCACGTCGAGGTTGGTCTTGTCGATTGGATACATCCACCGTTCGGCGATGTCCGGCATCAAATGATTGAGCTGCGGCACATACCAGGTCAGCGTGGTGTAGAAAGCGAACAGCAGATAGGTAATGCAAATCCAAAGCGTTGCCTGCGAAGACAGGATGCGCGACATGCGCTTGGCACCTCCGAGCGCGCACCATGCGCCAAACACGAACAGCAGTTGCCAGGCGAACGGATTGAAGAACCAGACCCCGTTGGGATAGGCGGGCAGTGCCAGGTCGAACCACCGGGTGAGTGCATAAAAACCGACCGACAGCGCCAGCCCCAGATCAGCCTTGCGCTGCATCACCAGCAACACCGGCGGAAAAAAGAGCATCAGCGCGACGTAGAGCGGCAGCACGTCCATGTTGACGGGGCGGAATTTCAGAAGCAGCGCCTGCACGATCGTGACGTCGGGCTGCTTGAGAAAATCGAGGATGCCCATTTCCTCGGTGTAAAGCGGGTTCTCAAAGCTGCTCGCGACGTAGGAAATTTCCGCGAGGAAAATCGTGAATAGAAAGATATGTGCTACGTAGATCTGCCAGACGCGCTTGAGAATGCGCGCGGCGGCGACGACAAATCCGCGCTCGCGCATAGCGCGTCCGTAAACGAGGGCTGCGGTATAGCCCGAGATGAAGATGAAAATCTCCGTGGCGTCACTGAAGCCATAGTTGCGGAGAGTGAGCCAGGTCAGGAGGTTCTGCGGCAGATGGTCAATGAAAATCAACCATAGCGCGAGCCCGCGAAACAGATCGAGCCTCAGCTCGCGCTCGCGCGGCGGGGTCGGAATCGAAACGGCCGGCGCATCGCGCGTGACGCCCGCAGGGGCCGCCCTCGTGCGCGCTCCGACAACCTGATCGGTAACTGGCGGCATACGCTCGGCTTCGATAAGGCCATCTCAATCGCCTGCGCGATCGAGATGGATTTACGGGAGGACAGCTTCACGCTAACGGTGGCAAAAAATCAATATTGCCGCCGGGATCATAGTGTGGAACCAGGCTGACGCACGATCACAACGAAGGGGGCTGGTTCATGCGCCTGTTTTGGCTATGATCGCTCGAATACTAGAGAGTTTGCGATGTACCGTGCCGTTACCCGCCAGATCGAAGTCACCGTTGAACCGAATTTCATGCCGGAGAGGTCGTCCGCCGAGCGAGGCCATTTTTTTTGGTCCTATACGGTGGTTATCATAAACGCCGGTCCCGAGACCGTGCAGTTGCGCACCCGGCATTGGATCATCACCGATGCCTCGGGGCGGAAGCAGGAAGTCCGCGGCGAGGGCGTCGTGGGCGAGCAGCCGGTGCTTGCGCCCGGCGAGCGCTTCGAATACACGAGCGGGGTTCCTCTGCCGACCGCCACCGGCTTCATGAGTGGCCGCTACCAGATGATCTCGATCCGAAGCGGCGAACCCTTCGAAATAGACGTTCCGACCTTCTCGCTCGACAGCCCCGACAGCAAGCGCGTGCTGAACTAAGGTCGCGTCCAATCGCGCCTACTCCACGCCGGCTTCCTGCGGGGTAAATTCGTACACCGAATTGCAGAACTCGCAGGTCACGGCGACCTTGCCGTCCTGCACCATGCCCGAGCGGTCCTCCGGCGTGAAGCTCTTCAGCATGGCCGCCACGGCGTCGCGCGAGCAGGAACACCGCGCGTGCAGCGCTTGCGGCGAAAACACCCTGACGCCGCGCTCATGGAACAGGCGATAAAGCAGACGTTCACCGGACAAGTCGGGATCGATCAGTTCGAGGTCCTCGACGGTGCCGATCAGCGACTGACCCTCGACCCAGGCATCATCCTCGCTCACCGTATGCACGGCGCCACCGTCGGGGGCATCTCCGGGATGGAGATCGGCCTGGCGCGCGCGCTCCGGCGCCGTGGGCAGGAATTGCAGCAGCATGCCGCCGCCACGCCAGCCGCGCTTCGGTCCATCCCCCTCCCGGCGCCACTCCTCGCCGACCGCGAGCCGGACCCGCGTCGGAATCTGTTCCGATCGCAGAAAATACTCATGCGCCGCATCTTCGAGGTTGCCGCCTTCCAGTGCCACGAGACCCTGATAGCGGTTCATGTCCGGACCCTGATCGATGGTCATCGCGAGATGGCCGCGGCCCAGCAGCGCGCCCGAGTCGGAAGCATCGCCGAGCCGGGCCTTGTCGAAACGGGCATAGGCTCGCAGCCCGGCCGGGGCTCGAAAGTCGACAATCAGGAACGACACCGGTCCATCGGTCTGGGTTTGCAGGATGAACCGGCCCTCGAACTTGAGCGATGAGCCGAGCAGCGTCGTCAGCACGATCGCCTCGCCGAGCAGCTTGGCGACCGGTGCGGGATAGTCGTGCCGGACCAGCAACTCGTCGAGCGCCGGCCCTAGCCGGGTCAGTCGTCCGCGCAGGTCGAGTGTGCTCACCTCAAACGGAATCACGGCGTCGTCGACCGGAATGGATGAGGGCGCACGCACGGGGGTTTCACGCGACGTGGCGGGGTCGGGCATTTGTGAGGTCATGCCCTCTATCTGGGGTCGACTGGCCGGGATCGAAACCCCATGACAGGGAGGAGCGTCACATAAAGCTCCGTTTGAGGATGGGCTGCGGAATATCGGCGCAGCAGCGGAGAAATAAAAGTCACGCGTTTCAAATATTTAGGGGATTTCCGTCAACGAGAAAACAGATATTCTGGAGACGCCGGCTGGAGCGCATCATTGCTCAAACCGGTGGGTTGAAGCATGGATCCGTCACATGCAGTTCACAAACTGCGGTGACAGCGCGCGCGGCCTCCGTTATCCGGATAAGCGATGGACCTCGCAACGACAAAAGAAGCGGCGGACGGCGCCGGTTTCGATACCGTCCGGATCATCGGCGACATCGATGCGCTGGCCGAGAAGCACGCTGGGCACGGGGACGTTTTCCGTTCTGCCGTGTCCAGGTTGTTGAAGGTCGAACTCGCGAAAGTGCGCGATGCGGCGCAGGCGAGGCTTCTGCTTGACCGCCACGGGCGGCGCTGCGCCGAATGGCTTTGCTTCGTTCAAGACGAAATCATTCGTCTGGCGTTTTCGGCCGCGACCCGTCATCTCTATTATTCCCCCATTCCGTCCGATGGCGAGCGCATGGCCGTGGTGGCGACCGGCGGCTACGGGCGCGGTCTGATGGCGCCGGACTCGGATATCGATCTGCTGTTCATTCTGCCTTACAAACAGACGGCGTGGGGCGAACAGGTCGCCGAGGCTATCCTGTATTGTCTATGGGACATGGGGTTGAACGTCGGTCACGCGACGCGCTCGGTCAATGAATCGATCCGGCAGGCGCGGGGCGACATGACCGTCCGCACCGGAATTCTGGAAGCCCGCTTCGTCACCGGCGACCGGGCGCTATACGACGAACTGGTTAGCCGCTTCGACACCGAAGTGGTGCGGGGAACAGCGGCGGAATTCGTCGCTGCCAAACTTGCCGAGCGCGAGGAGCGCCATCACCGCGCTGGCCAGTCGCGCTATCTGGTCGAGCCTAACGTCAAGGATGGCAAAGGGGGATTACGCGACCTGCATACGTTGTTCTGGATCGCGAAGTATGTCTACCGGGTGCGTGAAAGCCACGAATTGCTCCAGTGCAATGTGTTCGATGTTCGCGAATACCGGACGTTCAGCCGCTGCGCCGATTTTCTATGGTCGGTACGCTGTAACCTGCACTTCGCGACGGGGAGGGCGGAGGAACGGTTGTCGTTCGACTTGCAGCGGGAGATCGCGGTCCGGCTCGGATATACGTCTCATCCGGGGATGCAGGATGTCGAACGCTTTATGAAGCACTACTTCCTGACCGCCAAGGATGTCGGCGACCTCACCGCAATTCTATGCGCGAAGCTCGAGGATCAGCAGGCCAAGCCGGCACCGGTTCTCAGCCGCGTGATGTTGTGGCCGCGGGGCACGGAGGTTCGGCGGGTTCCGGACAACGACGACTTCATCATCGACAACAACCGCATCAATCTCGCGACGCCCGATCTCTTCAAGCGCGACCCTGTCAATCTGATCCGTTTGTTCCGCCTCGCGCAGAAGAACAACCTGGCTTTCCATCCGGACGCCTTGCGGCTGGTGACGCGGTCGCGACGGCTGATCAACGCGGAGCTTCGCGAAAACCCGGAAGCGAACCGGCTGTTCATGGAGATCCTGACCTCGAATGACGCGGAGACCGTGCTGCGCAGGATGAACGAGACCGGGGTGCTAGGTCAGTTCATCCGCGCCTTTGGCACGATCGTCTCGATGATGCAGTTCAATATGTACCATCACTACACGGTGGACGAGCATCTGATTCGCTGCATCGGCATCCTTCAGGATATCGAGCGCGGCGACAATGACGAGGTCGCTCTCGCCAGCGAGCTGATGCGCAAGATTCTTCCCGAACACCGGCCTGTCATCTACATCACCACACTGCTTCATGACGTTGCAAAGGGCCGGCCCGAGGATCATTCGATCGCAGGCGCCAAGGTAGCGCGCAGATTGTGCCCGCGCCTTGGCTTCAACGCAGCCGACACCGAACTGGTCGCGTGGCTGATCGAACAGCATCTGACGATGTCCAAAGTGGCCCAGTCTCGCGACCTATCCGATCGCAAGACCATCGAGAATTTCGCGGCCGTGGTCCAGTCGGTCGAGCGGATGAAGCTCTTGACCATCCTGACGACCGCAGACATTCGCGGCGTCGGCCCCGGCGTCTGGAATGGCTGGAAGGCCCAGCTGCTCCGAACTCTTTATTATGAGACAGAACCCGTGCTGACCGGCGGCTTCTCCGAGGTCAATCGCGCGCAGCGCATGGCAGCGGCTGAGGCCGAGTTCCGTGCCGCTTTCACCGAATGGCCCGACCATGAGCTTGATGCCTACATTGTCCGGCATTATCCGGCCTACTGGCTCAAGGTCGATCTCGAGCACAAGATCAGGCACGCGCGCTTCCTGCGCGCCAGCGAAAGAAGCGGCAAGAAGCTTAACATCAACGTCGGCTTCGATGAGGGGCGCGGTGTCACGGAGCTGACGATCCTTACCGCCGATCATCCCTGGCTGCTGTCGATCATTGCGGGAGCATGCGCGTCGGCCGGCGCCAATATCGTCGATGCCCAGATCTATACGACCATCGACGGGCAGGCGCTCGATACCATCGCGATCTCACGCGAATATGAGCGCGACGAGGACGAAGGCCGGCGCGCTGGCCGCATCGCCGAGATCATCGAGCAGGTACTCGAAGGCCGGTTGCGCCTGCCCGATGTGATACCGAGCCGCGCCGGGGGAAAGAGGCTGCGGCCGTTTGTGGTCGAACCCAAGGTCACCATCAACAATCAATGGTCGGACCGACACACCATGATCGAGGTTTCAGGGCTTGATCGACCTGGGCTTCTGTTTCAGCTCACCACGGCGATCTCGAAGCTCAACCTCAACATCGCCTCGGCCCACGTGGCGACATTCGGCGAGCGCGCGCGCGACGTGTTCTACGTCACCGACCTGCTCGGCGCCCGGATCACCGCTCCGACACGGCAGACCGCGATCAAGCGCGCGCTGGTCCATCTGCTCGCTAACGGCAGCACTGCGAAATAATTCGCCGTCGGGTGGCAGCGTCTTGCAAACTTCGCCTTGCAATGGGTTTGGCCCTCATTCTGGCCGGACCAGCCGGTCGGGCTGTGAACGTCGCGCGGATGACAGGACGCGGCTTGTTCGACTTGGGTCGGCGGTTCCAGCCCTAATGTTGCATTAACTTTCAGGTAACCGCGCCTTAAAGCCCGGCCGCTAGGGTCCGTCTGATTTTGACGTTCGCATCAACGGTTGCTGCAAGAACGTGCGAACTTCGAAATCGGCACACTGGCGTGCAGGGTCGGCGTGAGCGTTGTTGCGTATGGCGTGGGGACAAAAAAAGCGTAGCGGGCGCAAAGAGCCGGTATTCAGTGGGTTCGCAGCTTCGCTTTCGGAGTTGCGCATCAATCCGCTCGACCGCGTTACGATTGCTGACGACAAGCCGCCGGACAGGCGAGCCCGCCCGCGCAAAGCAGCCGCTCCGAATACTGAAGGCCCGCGCAGGCCTCCGGGTGAGGGTGGACGGCGAGCGAAGAAGCGTACACGCGCGCGTCTCTCGCGGCTGTTTTATTGGGGTGCCGTACTCGCATTGTGGGCGGTTATCGCCGTCGTCGGCCTGCTGATCTACATCGGCGCGCATCTGCCGCCAATCCAGTCGCTCGAAATTCCAAAACGTCCGCCGACCATTCAGGTTGTCGCTGCGGACGGCAGCGTGCTGGCGACGCGCGGCGAAATGGCCGGAAACAACGTCTTGCTCAAGGACGTGCCGTCCTATTTGCCGAACGCCTTCATCGCGATCGAGGATCGCCGGTTCTATTCGCATTACGGCGTCGATCCGATCGGCATCCTGCGCGCAGCCGTTGCCAACGTGCTGCACTTCGGCGTATCGCAGGGCGGCTCAACGCTGACCCAGCAACTTGCCAAGAATCTGTTCCTGACCCAGGAACGCACGCTTGAGCGGAAGCTCCAGGAAGTCGAACTCGCGCTCTGGCTGGAGCGCAAGCACACCAAAGCGCAGATTCTCGAGCTTTACCTCAATCGCGTTTACTTCGGGTCTGGCGCGTATGGTGTCGAAGCGGCGGCGCAGAAGTATTTTGGAAAGCCCGCGAAGAACGTCACGCTCGCCGAGGCCGCCATGCTGGCCGGTCTCGTCAAGTCGCCGTCGCGGCTCGCGCCGGATCGCAACCCGGAAGGTGCCGAAGCCCGCGCAAAGATCGTGCTCGCGGCAATGGCGGACGCTCACCTCATCACGGCGCAACAGGCGCACGCCTCGACCGCCCAACCCTCCTACGCCGTGAAGCCGGCCAGCGCCGGTACCACCAACTACGTTGCCGACTGGGTCGGCGATGTCCTTGATGATCTGGTGGGCCAAGTCGATCAGAACATTGTTGTCGAAACGACCATCGATCCGAAATTGCAGAGCGTGGCGGAAGCCGCCCTGATCGACGAACTGGCCGCGAAAAGCGTCAAGTTCAATGTCAGCCAGGGCGCATTGGTGGCGATGACGCCCGACGGCGCGGTCCGCGCCATGGTCGGCGGCCGCAACTACGCCGACAGCCAGTTCAATCGGGCGACCATGGCAAAACGTCAGCCCGGCTCCGCGTTCAAACCGTTTGTGTATCTGGCCGCGATCGAGGCCGGGCTCACGCCCGAGACGATCCGTCAGGACGCTCCGCTCGACGTCAAAGGCTGGCGGCCGGAGAACTACTCTCATGAATATTTCGGCGCGGTGACGCTAACCCAGGCGCTCGCAATGTCTCTCAATACCGTCGCCGTCCGGCTCGGACTGGAAGTCGGTGCTGCAAAAGTGGTGCGAACCGCGCACCGCCTCGGCATCACATCAAAACTTGAGACGAACGCATCAATTGCGCTTGGCACTTCAGAGGTGTCGCCGCTGGAGCTGGTCGGGGCCTACGCGCCATTCGCAAACGGCGGATATGCCGCCAGTCCCCATGTCGTCGAGCGCATCCGCACCGTCGACGGGAACAAGCTTCTCTATGCGCGCGGGAAGGAAGCACCCGACCGGGTGATCGATCCACGCGGGGTCGCCATGATGAACACGATGATGGAGCAGACGCTCATCAGCGGCACCGCGCGCAAAGCCGAGATTCCCGGATGGACAGCCGCCGGCAAGACCGGCACCAGTCAGGATTTTCGCGATGCATGGTTCATCGGTTATACCGCGCGGCTCGTGACCGGGATTTGGCTCGGCAACGATGACAATACGCCGACCCGCAAGGCGACCGGCGGCGGCTTGCCGGTGGAGGTCTGGACCCGCTTTATGCGAGCCGCTCACCAGGGCGTGCGGCCCAAGCCGATTCCCGGCACACAGCGGGGCGGCTTCCTGCCTGAAGTCGCGCAGTTCGGCCAACCCGTCGACGTACCGGTCCCGGCGGCTTCGCCTGCGGTCGAGCGCCAGCCGCAGCCGGTGCGGACCAATGTGCGGCCGGAAGCTGCTGGCGGTCTGGATGGCTGGCTCGTGGACCGGCTGTTTGGCGGTCACTGAGGCAGCCCCGTCTTGCGCGGAAATCGTGACGACGCAGTCGTCAGTTTCTCACGGAGTTGGGAGATCACGGTGCTTCCGATAATGCGCTCTCATAAGAACGCACGGCACCTAGGTCCTTCACTCCATTGGGTGGGCCGGTATCCATCCTCGGGTCGCGCCCGAGCACATGCTTCGTTCGAAACGCTATAGCGAAAGTGTTGTCGGTCCGATCAGTCCTGAATACCGTAGCGATGGAGGTCGTTGCCTTCAACGTCGAGCCACTTCTTGGCCCGCTCGACATGATTGCAGATGCGAGCCACCACCTTCCAAAACCGTGGCGAGTGATTCATTTCAACGAGATGGGCGACCTCGTGCGCGGCGAGATAATCCAGCACGAATGGCGGCGCCAGGATGAGCCGCCATGAGAATGAGAGCGATCCGGAGGACGTGCATGATCCCCAGCGGCTCGATTGGTCGCGGATCGAAAGGCGCTTGACCTTGACGTCAAGCGCGTCGGCATGGCGCTGCGAGGCTTTTTGTAGGTCTCGTCTTGCTTCCCGTTTCAGGAAATCATGGACCCGCCGGTCGAGATATTCGAGTTCGCCGGCGACACAAAGAATACGCTCACCGCTATCGCGCGTCTCGGTCCACACGGTACCGCGCTCGCCGGCGCGATGCACGATCCGATGGGCGATGCCGCGCAGCGGAATGACCGCGCCGTGGTGGAAGGGTGCCGCCTTCGGCAGCCGCCCGAGACGCGCCGCGATCCAGCCGCCGTGACGTTGCGCAAAGTCTTTTGCTTCCGCGAGCGTTCCTCGCGGCGGCATTGTCAGGATCGCTTCGCGGTCACTCGGATGGATTCGCAAGGTGTAGCGGCGCGCGCGGCGATGCCGGCGCAAGCGGACTGAATAAACCTGGGATCCATGCTTGATGAGAAGCCGGGACGGTTCGGCGGGACGTCGATATAGGAGCGCACGGGCCATGTCTGCAAATCCGGGACGGGAAATCTCGCCCGGATTCTGCCATATCCGGCGCCACTCAAATCGATCGGCGCAAAAACAAATCATTTGCCCAATATACAGGGGTAATCCATCCCTGATTGGCTATATAAGGGGTGCAGGAACAAGAAAATTTGTATTTCATTCGGCTGAGTTGACCCTCGAAGTGATGAAAATTAATTCATTTCTTGAAAACGAAAGAAGTGAACCGATCATTGGAGGGTTGCCGCAGGATCCCCGCGCCCCTGACTGCGGGATCGATCAGGTGATTGTTTCCGTTCGGATTTACGTGCGATCGATGCAGCGGCCGCAGCGTGCGATGCTTACGCTGGCTGTCTGGCGTTCGACTGTATGAAGTCATTGATGCGAGGGACGATCTCCGATCTGAACCGCGACCCGTTAAACACCCCGTAGTGACCGACATCCTTCTGCACGTAATGGGTTCGCCGGTTGTTTGGGATCGATGTGCATAACGCGTGCGCCGCTTCGGTCTGGCCGAGGCCGGAAATGTCGTCCTTCTCACCTTCGACCGTCATCAACGCGACGCGCGTGATCTTCGAAGGTTCGACCAGCCGGCCGCGATGGGTCATCTCGCCCTTGGGCAGCGCGTGCTTGACGAAAACCAGATCAACCGTTTGCAGATAATACTCGGCGGTCAGATCCATCACAGCGAGATATTCGTCATAGAAATCGCGATGCTTGTCGACCAGGTCGCCGTCGCCTTTAACGAGATTCTCGAACAGACTCTTGTGCGCATTCATGTGGCGATCGAAATTCATGCTGATGAAGCCATTGAGCTGCAAGAAGCCGGGATAGACGTCGCGCATCACCCCAGGGTGCGGAAACGGCACCTTGGTGATGACGTTATTGCGGAACCAATCGGTGCCCCTCTCGGCGGCGAGATTGTTGACCGCGGTCGGATTCTTGCGGGTATCAACCGGCCCCCCCATTAACGTCATCGACAGCGGAACATACGGATCGCGCTCGGCCTCCATCACCGACACGGCGGCCAGCACCGGGACCGACGGTTGGCAGACAGCGATGACGTGGACGTTTCCGCCGAGCACATGCAGCATCTCAATCAGATAGTCGACGAAATCATCGAGGTCGAAGCGCCCCTCGGCGACCGGTACCATTCGGGCATCGGACCAGTCGGTAATGTAGACGTCATGCGTCGGCATGAACGCTTCGACGGTTCCGCGCAGCAAGGTGGCGTAGTGACCCGACATCGGAGCCACCAGCAGCAGGCGCTGCTGCGGCACGCGCAGTGGACGTGTGTGCATTCGATCGAAGTGGAGCAGACGACAAAAGGGTTTCTCCCAGACCGAGCGGATCTCGATCGGTGTGCGCACACCGTTGACCTCGGTTTCGTGGAGGCCCCATTCCGGCTTCGCGTAACGGCGGGTGGTGCGCTCGAACAGTTCGCAACCCGCAGCGACGGATTTGCCCAACTCGGTATGCGCCCACGGATTGAGCGGGTTCTGGAACAGCATCCTGGTTGCATCGGTGATGGCGCGAGCCGGATTGAGCGACGCCTGAGCCATTTCGTACATCCAGTACATCGGCGCCGTCATCGATGGGCTGACTTCCGCCGGCATCTCCGGCGGCCGTCCAAATTCACCGATCGGCATTGGCTTGTTCCCCTTTTTGCGTCGCAACATAGTGACCGTTGCGATACAGAGCGTCAATCCACCGCTTGCCTAGATATAGTAGGTTGATGCTTTTAGAGAAACCTGAGATGGAAAAAATCTCTGTCCGGCCTCGTTTGAGGCCAGAACGCTGCTATGCCGCGCAAGGTGGCGCTGCTTTATCAGTCTCGGAAATTTCATGCGGGCTTGGCCCGGCCACAGCTCCGGCTATGCCCGGTCCCATGAAATGAAAGCCGACTCCGCATTTTATTTTGAGATGTGTTCTCCGAAAGCAGTTCTCACCTTTCAGAATGATGCTCTAGTCTTCGAGAATGACCGACGTTGCTGCTTCCGATTTTCGCCATCCCCGCCGCTACGTCCGGCTGGACACCCTCTTGCGGCTGCGGTGGCTTGCGGTATTGGGGCAACTCACGGCGATCTTCGTTGTCGAGCAGGGGCTTGAGTTCGATCTGCCAACCGCTCCCTGTTTGACGATCGTCGGGTTGTCGTCGCTACTCAATCTCGTTTTGCAAGTCAGCTTCAATCCGATGAAGCGGCTCGAGCCTTGGCATGCGGCTGCGCTGCTTGCGCTGAACATTGCTCAACTGGCCGCCCTGCTGTTCTTCACCGGCGGTTTGCAGAATCCGTTCTCCTATCTGTTTCTGGCGCCGGTACTGATCTCGGCCACCGCCTTGCCGACGCAAATGACCATGGCGCTCGGCGGCTTCGCGGTCGCCTGTGCGACGGTCCTGGGCTTCACGCATTTGCCACTGCCGTGGGATGCATCCAATCCGCTCGTCTTGCCGCCGATCTATCTGATAGCAGTCTGGTTATCGATCGTGCTGGCGATCGGTGTCACGAGCCTCTACACATTCCAGGTGACGGAGCAGGCACGCAAGCTGTTCGATGCCCTGGCGGCGACCGAACTGGTGCTGACCCGCGAACAGCATCTGACCCAGATCGACGGCCTTGCTGCCGCGGCCGCCCACGAACTCGGAACACCGCTCTCAACCATCTTTCTGATTTCGCGCGAGCTGGAAAAAGCCTTGCAGGAGAATGGCGCTCAGGATCCACAGCGGCTCGCCGGCGATCTCGGGATCGTACGGGAGCAGGCGCAGCGTTGCCGCGATATTCTCGCCAAGATCGCGCAACTGTCCTCATCTGGCGCGCCCTTCGATCGCATGCCGCTGTCGACGCTGATTGAGGAAACCGTTGCCCCGCATCGTGACTTCGGCATCGACATCAAGACCCGGATCGAGGCCGCAGGTGACCACGAACCGGTCGGCATGCGTAACCCCGCGATTCTTTACGGCGTCGGCAACATTCTCGAGAACGCCGTCGACTTCGCCCGCAGCGCGGTCGAAGTGAATGCCTGGTGGGACAGAGACAGCGTTGAGATCGTCATTGCGGACGACGGACCGGGCATTGTCCCCGACATTCTGAAGAGGATCGGCGAGCCTTACCTGTCGCGCCGTCGCAACGCCGGTGATGCCCAGGGCGGACGTACAGGGCTGGGTCTTGGAATTTTTATCGCCCGAACCTTGCTGGAACGAACCGGCGCTAAGGTATCCTTCAAGAACCGAAAGTTTCCCGAGCATGGCGCGGTGGTCAGGATTGTGTGGCCACGTGTCCGTTTTGAAACAGCAAAAACGATTGCGGAGACAATAGGATAGGGATCGCAGCCGCAAATTTGGGCAACAATTGCTTGCGGTGCGAGGTTCAGCGATCATATGATTTCAGGCCAATCACGCGCGAGGTATCAATGTGAACGCCACCCCCGACGTTATCCCGCAAGCCGACCGCTCGCTGCTTATCGTTGAGGATGACAAACCGTTTCTGGAGCGCCTGTCTCGCGCCATGGAAACGCGCGGCTTCACTGTGACCTCATGCGACAGCGTCTCTGATGGCCTTGCGCATATCGGAAAGTCCGCGCCGGCTTTTGCCGTGGTCGATTTGCGGCTGGGCGACGGCAATGGTCTCGACGTTGTGTCAGCGCTTAAGCGCGAGCGGCCCGATGCTCGAGCGATCGTGCTGACCGGTTACGGCAACATCGCGACCGCTGTGACGGCGGTGAAGATGGGGGCGATCGATTATCTGTCCAAGCCTGCCGACGCCGACGACGTGGTCGCAGCGCTGCTTGCCAGCGGTACGGAAAAATCCGAGTTGCCGCCGAATCCAATGTCGGCCGATCGCGTGCGCTGGGAACACATTCAGCGCATTTACGAGATGTGCAGTCGTAACGTGTCGGAAACGGCGCGGCGGCTCAACATGCACCGCCGCACGCTGCAACGTATTCTGGCGAAACGCGCGCCTCGCTGAGACTGAATTGTCATCCTCTCTTCAGGGGGAGCGACGGCCGTTTCAGCTTTAAGTCAGACGCAGCGTTTCGAGCGAAGTGGCTTATCGCCTTGCGCGGGCGTGGCTCTCGAGTCGCAATCATGCCTCAGAATTCACCGTCGGTGTGGCCCTGCGGATCGGCCAGGCGATTGAGACGTTGCGCCGCCGCCATTCCGAAGCGCAGCATCATCGCCTTGCGCGTCGGTGCCGACAGGCGGTGCTCGGGCGCCTCGCAATGCAAGTAGGCGCCATAAGCGTCGGCAACGATTAGCCCCGTATCGCCGGGGAAAATATCGCACGGCAGGTCGCGTGTGAAAGCGAAGAACAGGCGATCGCAATGCTCCCGGTAATCCTGCCACTTCCTGTCCGCACGCAAATCCTCGGCCGATGACTTGATCTCGACGATCCAGATCTCGCCGCGCGCATTTACTGCAACGAGATCGGCACGACGCCCGGACGGGAGCGACAATTCGCTGAGACAGGCAAATCCAAGCGATCGCAAAAGTCTCCCGGTCCCGCGCGCGATCGCCAGCGCTGCCTCCGACTGGCGACGATCCGGCAGGGCCACAAGGGCGATGTGAGCGGCATTCGTTTCCATGCGACTATAGCGTCTTCGAGCGACGTGGGTGCCGGTTCGCGTGAAGAAAACGAGTCAAATCAAAACCATAGAACTCTACTTCTGATTCCGTCAGAAGCGGAAGGGCTCAGAGCATTTTCCAGCTAAGTGGAATCCGGTTAGCCGTACGAAAATGCTCTCAATCAATAACGTGCGCGTACTCTGATCGCAAAACGGTATCCACTTTTGCGGAGTACGCGTTAGGCTCGGTGTGTCACCGGTCATGCTGTTAAATCGCTTGGCGAGGCCGTAAAAATCGGCATTGTGCGCGTATGAGCCAGGACGACCAAAGCAGCACCAAAGTCGGCGCCACCATCATCCCGGTGACGCCGTTCCGACAGAACTGCACCCTGTTGTGGTGCGAAGCCACCAAGGATGGGGTGGTGATCGATCCTGGAGGCGATATTCCGCTCGTCAGGGCCGCCATTAAAAAGGCCGGTGTGAGCGTCGGACGGATTTGGCTGACGCACGGCCATATTGATCATGTGGGCGGCGCCGCGGAGTTGCGCGACGCGCTGAAGGTCCCCATCGAGGGTCCGCATATCGCCGACAAGTTTCTGCTCGACCATGTCGTCGAAAGCGGATGCCACTACGGCATGACCGGAATGCGCAATTTTGTCCCGGACCGCTGGCTCGAGGAAGGCGACCGGGTCGAGTTCGGCCAACTTGCATTCGATGTGCTTCATTGTCCCGGCCATTCGCCGGGAAGCGTGGTTTTTTTCAGCCCGGAGATGCGCTTTGCGCATGTCGGCGACGTGTTGTTCAACGGCTCTGTCGGCCGCACCGACTTACCCGGCGGCAGCCATGCCATGCTGATTAAGTCGATTACCGACAAGCTGTTGCCGCTTGGCGATGACGTTGCTTTCATCTGCGGACATGGCCCGGGGTCGACCATCGGCTACGAGCGCGCAAGCAATCCGTTCCTGACCGGCAACGTGTGACTTCTCCCAGGTTCGAGACCAAGAGTGATCGCCTGTCGGTCTCGACACAGAACGGATCACGCCATGCGCAGGACCGCCGCCACTCCGATCTCCACGGCGATGGATGGTGCCTGACACACACCTTCGCAACCGATATCAGCGGAAAATGATGTCGCGGACACGCTGCGAGAGATGGCTGAGATCGAACGGCTTGGTGATCATGTCCATGCCGGGCCTGAGGAAGCCTTTGGCGTTTGCGGCATTGTCGGCATAGCCAGTCATAAAGAGGATTTTCAAATCTGGCCGGAGTTCCCGCGCCTGATCCGCGAGTTGGCGTCCGTTCATGCCCGGAAGCCCGATGTCGGTGAGCAGGAGATCGACGGGTGTGTCCAGTTGCAGGATCCGCAAGCCCGCCGCTCCGTCCGCAGCCTCGCGCGTCAGATAACCCTGATCGTGCAGCATCTCGACAATGATGCCGCGCACGACCGGTTCATCCTCGACCACCAGCACGGTCTCTCCGGTCGCGG
The DNA here is from genome assembly GCF_055390255.1 of Nitrobacter sp. CN101. NCBI lineage: Bacteria > Pseudomonadati > Pseudomonadota > Alphaproteobacteria > Hyphomicrobiales > Nitrobacteraceae > Nitrobacter > Nitrobacter sp. CN101. The sequence continues at coordinate 28,060 of NZ_AP038833.1, read as the reverse complement.
TGATCTTGTTCACGGGAGACGTTTGATTAGACTCGGCAATGCTATCATGGCGCGGCAGAGACAGGCTGATCGATGTGCCCTGTCCCGGCACGGTGTCGAGGGTGATGTGGCCGTTCGATTGCCGCGCGAATCCGTAGATCATCGACAGGCCAAGTCCGGTACCCTGTCCGATCGGCTTAGTGGTGAAGAATGGATCGAAGGCGCGCGCCGCTACATCGGCGGTCATGCCTGTTCCGGTGTCGGCGACGGTAATGCAGATATAGTCGCCCGGTTGCTTGGCGGAGGCTCCGGACTCGGCAGCGTCGATGGTTACGTTCGCCGTGGTGATCGTGAGCCTACCGCCGTTGGGCATGGCGTCCCGTGCATTGATCGCGAGATTGAGCAGCGCGCTTTCGAGCTGATTGGGGTCGCACAGCGTCGGCCAGAGCTGTTCTGATGGGGCGATTTTCAGCTCGATGGTCTCGCCGATCGTCCGGCGCAGCAAGTCTTCGAGCGAGAGGATCAGCCGGTTGGCATTGACCGGCTTCGGCACCAGGGGCTGTCTGCGGGCGAATGCCAGCAGGCGGTGCGTCAGCGCCGCGGCCCGATTGGCGGAGGTCATTGCGGCCTCGATGTAGCGTCCCGCGCGATCGGTCCGCCCCTGATTGAGACGCGTCTGCAATAAATCCAGCGAGCCCACGATGCCGGTGAGCAGGTTGTTGAAGTCGTGGGCGATGCCGCCGGTCAACTGGCCGACGGCTTCCATCTTCTGCGATTGACGTAGCGCTTCTTCTGCCGCCCGCAACCGTTCGGCAGCCGCCTTCTCGGCAGTGACATCGCGCGCCACGGCGTAAATCAGGTCCTGATCCGGAACAGCGGTCCAGGACAGCCACCGGTACGAGCCGTCCTGGTGACGAAGCCGGTTTTCGAATCGAACGGTAGCCTTGCCGCGTGCAAGGCGGCGGACCTCAACTCGGGTCTTAACGATATCTTCGGGATGCTCGATCCATTCGGCGGTGCGCTCCATCAGCTCGGCTTCGCTCCAGCCGAGCGTCCTGGTCCAGGCAGGATTGACGGAGCGCCAGATGCCGTTCTGGTCCATGACGAGTAGCAAGTCCCGGGACACGTTCCAGATCCGGTCGCGCTCGCGGGTTTTTTCTTCGACGCGCTCGGCGAGCGTCGCATTCAACTCGGCGAGTTTTGCCGCGATCCGCTTCTGATCGTGGACGTCGGTGTTGGTGCCGATCCAGCGGGTGATACGACCGTCGTCATCGCGCGCCGGCACCGCGCGGGATAGAAACCAGTGATAGCTGCCGTCAGACCTCCGCAGCCGGAACTCGATCTCATAGGGTTCGCCGCTGTTCACCGCGCGGGTTCTTGCGGCGGCAGCGGCCGATGCGTCCTCCGGATGGACGATCTTACTCCAGTCGTGGCCGCTGAGTTCGCCCGGTTTTGTACCGACATAGTCGTAGAAGCGTCGATTGAACCAGTTAAATGAGCCGTCGGACGTGGCGGTCCAGACGTGATGCGGCAGCGCCTCTGCAAGCGTACGAAATTCCTGTTCGCGCTCGCGGATCGAACGCTCCGCTTCGACCTGATCGGTGACATCGATGTGCGCGCCGAACAGACGGAGGGCTTTCCCCTCCGCATCGCGCTCGATCACAGATCGGGCGGAAATCCAGCGGGTCTCGCCGTCGCTCGGCCGGATGATACGGTAGCGTACCGCATACTCGCGATCACCGCCCCGCACCGCATCGATGAACTGCCCTTCGGCGATTGCCCGATCGTCGGGATGAACGCGGCGAAGCCAGTCTTCACGATTCTCGTGGACGGCTTCGGGCGGAAGGCCATGTATCTTCAAATACTCGGGCGACTTGCGACTGCGATGCCCGGTGCGCAGATCGACTTCGAGGCCGCCGATCCGTCCAATCGCCTGTACGCGCGCGAGCTCGGTCTCCCGCTCCTGCAAGGCAAGTCTGGCAAAATGTTCACGCGTGACATCGCGGCATACGACGAGCACGCCTCCAACACCTTCATCGTTATCGATGGGGCTGAAGCCGTAGGTCCAATAGACCTGCTCCAGCCTGCCGTGCCGCGTGATCGGAACAAGCTGCTCCTCATGCCAGGTTGCACCGCGACCGGCCAGGACGTGCTCGATCTGGGGGCCGATGATGTCCCAGTTTTCGGTCCAGCACTCCTTGCCCTTCTGACCGAGCGCACTGGGATGCCGCTCCGGTCCCATGGTCTGCCGATAGGCATCATTATAGAACTGGATCAGATCCGGCCCCCACCAGATGAACATCGGGTGGTTGGTGTTCAGCATGATCCGAACCGCCGTGCGCAGACTCTGGGGCCAGGTATCGGAAGCGCCGACCGATGTAGAGGCCCAATCGAATCGGCGCGTCAAATCACCCATCTCCCCGCCTCCGGCGAGAAAGGCTCCGGAACTGACACCTTCCTTCTCAAGCATTGATGGACAAGTTTTGTTGGGTAGCCCGTCGGGAGGGGTGACCCCAATGACGCCGCATACCGGGTCACAATCGGAACAGAACGCGCTGTCCCTCCCTTTGGTTCCAATTATTTTCGCGGATGTGACGCCGGCACCCCCGGAGCCGACGTCGCGCCTCGCTCTCGCGGTGGACGGACAGCCGTCAGTTCAGCTTGACCACTTCCACCCGACGATTCTTGGCTCGGCCGTCGTCGGCGTCATTCGAGGCGGCGGGCGCCATCATGCCGACGCCGGCTGCGCGCAGCCGCTTCGGATCGATCCCGTGGTTTGCCGCCAGCACCTTCACTACCGCCTCGGCCCGGCGCCGCGACAGGTCGAGGTTGTGGTCGAACGCGCCCTGATTGTCGGTGTGGCCGACGATCAGCACTGCGAGCTTCGGGGCGCCCTTGAGCAGGCCTGCGATCTCGGCCAGCGTGGGGCCGGATTCGGGTTTGAGCTCGGCTTTGTCGGTGTCGAAGAAGATGCCGTAAAGCGCGACTCGGCCGGTCGTACCGATGCTCCGCGCCATTTCCTCGGCCTTAACCACGACCATCTTCTGCTCGCGGGGCTTGGGTTCGACGATATGGACCAGCGCCACGGTTCGTTCATTAAACGCCTTGCAGTACAGGTTGTCCTCGACCTGAAAGGTTTGCACGGTGACATAGGCATCGCCGCCGCCTTGCGGGATCTTCGCAGCGAAGAACCGCTGATCGTCGACATGGGATGTCAGCGCGCATTTGCCGTTTGAAAAGTCGGCGTCCTTCAGCTGGTTTGCGTAAACGAAATACATCATGAGGCTCATTTCGCCGCCGCCGCCCTCGCTGGAGCGCTCGGGATCGCCGCCGCATTCTTCCTTCTTGCAAGTGTAGAGGATTTCGCCACCGGCCTCCTTCACGACGTCCTGATAGTTGCGCAACACCTCCAGCGGCGAGCGTCCGGCCGGTAGCAGATAGGCAATACGAGTGCGCGCGCCCTCGATTTCGATTTCCTCTTTCGGCTTGAACACCTGATTGTTCATCCGATCGCGCTGATCGTCGCCCGCCTTCTCAAGCCTTGACAGCGGCACCTTGAAATCGGTGAAGGCGAGGCGTTCATAGCTCACGATGAACGAGCCGTCGTAACGCTTCAGCCGCGCGTTATCGCTGGCACCGGCAATATCCTTGGTTGGAATGACAGCGTCGGCGCGAGCCGTGGTCGCACCGAATAAACCGATCGCAACAGTCAGCATGGCAATCTGCTTGAGCATTCTATGAAATCTCCATGGCAAAGCATCACACCAAGCCGATTGGCTGTGCTCTGACAAGGGACTATCGCGCCGAAGGATCGCTGGGGAAAAGGAGTCGATGGGCGTGCGCCGTCGGACTCGCCCGACGGCGCTGATTGCCGTTGCTCAATACTTGACGGACCGCGGCTCCTTAACCCCACGGACCCCGGCGAGGGCCACTGTTCCAGGGGCCGCGGGAGTCGGACGCTGGGCGGGGGGCAAGACCTTCGCCGGACTGCCTGGCGAGCTTCTGCAATGCGGCGATGCGGTTTTCGGTCGAGGGATGGGTCGCGAACAGGTTATCCATACCGTGTCCCGACAGTGGGTTGATGATGAACATGTGCGCGGTCGCGGGCACGCGCTCCGCCTCCATGTTTGGGACCTGATGCGCGGCATTGTCGATTTTGGCCAGCGCTGAAGCGAGCCACATCGGCTGGCCGCAGATGCGCGCGCCCATCTCGTCGGCGGCGTATTCGCGGGTGCGACTGATCGCCATTTGCACCAGCATGGCTCCGAGCGGCGCGAGGATCATCATCGCCAGCGAGCCGATGACACCGGGGCCGTTGTTGTCCCGGTTGCCACCGAAGAACATGCCGAACTGCGCCAGCATCGAGATCGCGCCGGCGAAGGTTGCGGTAATAGTCATCAGCAACGTGTCGTGATGTTTGATATGCGCAAGTTCATGCGCGATCACGCCGGCCAGTTCCTCGCGGCTGAGCGACTGCATGAGTCCCGTCGTCACCGCCACGGCGGCATTCTCCGGATTGCGGCCGGTGGCAAAAGCGTTGGGCTGCGGATTATCCATCACGAACACACGCGGCATCGGCAGGCTGGCACGCGCAGCAAGCTCGGACACCAGCCGGTGCAGGTCGGGTGCGGTGCCGGCATCGGCCTCATGTGCGCCGTACATCGACAACACCATGCGGTCGGAGTTCCAATAAGCGAAGATATTGGTCGCGGCGGCGACGACGAGCGCGATCGTCGCGCCGCTGGCGCCGCCGATCAAATAGCCCACGCCCATGAACAGGCCGGTGAGCCCCGCCAGCAGGATCGCAGTACGGAAATAGTTCATTAAACTTCTCGAAACCCTCACCGGATTTGGTGGCCGGCATCCAGAACATGGGAATTGCGTATCAGGGCGCGCAAGTGCGGCGGCCCGTCGCGGCGCCAGAGAGATCGATTTTTCTTCTATGAAGCGATCGGCTGGCCAAATCTGGTTCAGGATCGGCATAGGCATGGCCTGCGACGCTCCCGCCAGTTCCAGGACTAGAAACGTCGCCGTTCCAGCGCTCCGAAGTCCAGAGTCATCCGGCGAGATCCGGCAAGTTTGATGGTCGCGGTCACGGAACGGACAGCGTGATCGGACTCGGTAATGGCGAGAAGGTTCCCCAAAGGGGCTCGGATCACGGGATCGGGTATGGCGCGAGGGCTATTTCCGCTTCCCCTGAATAACGCACTGCCGTTGGCCGGACCCGTACCGTGCCGGACATTATGATCGTAGAGCCGTGCGCAAGGACAGCGCATCCGCGGAGCCCTCAATCGTAGAGCAATAGCGCTGCCTGGCTAGAGTCTTTTGATTTGACGCGTTTTCTTCACGCGAACCGGATTCCACTTCGCTCGCGACCGGTTCATGAAGAAAGCCGCATCGCGATGCGATGCGGCTTTCTTGCCCACTCCCCCAAGATTTATTCGGCCAGACCAGAGCTTTAAGACCCCGGCCTTTTGCGGTCAGTAGTTCGCGACCGCCGGCGCATTGAAGTGGTAGTTCAGACCGGTGCGGAAGATATGCTCCTGTGCGCCGGTCGTCAGCACGAACGGCCCACCACCGATATTGAAGCTTGAGCGGCCGAGGTCGACGTAGAGATATTCCGTCGTCGTGGTCCAGTTCGGGCCGAACAGCGGCCCACCGAACAGGTTCACCACGGGAAGCGGCGTCTCGATGCCACCGCCCACGGTGTAGCCGGTGCGGGTGTTGGAGAAGCTAAAATTGTTGAGCGGGGTGTTGAGCGCGGTCTTGACGTTGCCATAGGCGAAACCGCCGGTGGCGTAGAACATCGAAGATCCTATGGCGTAGCCGAGGCGGCCGCGCGCGGTGCCAAACCACTGCAGCTTCGAATTGAAATCGGCAGAGGCCCCCGGCACGCAGCCGAAGCAGGTCTTGTTGTCCTCCAGGGTCGAGCCCTGGAAGTCGGTCTCGAGGCCAAAGACGATGTTACCAGCCTGCCAATTGTAGCCGATCTGGCCGCCGCCGATGAAGCCGCTGGGCGCGAGATTGAACCGGGCGAGCGGATTTCCAGCCGCATCGGAGATGGTGCTGCGGTTGCGGCCGAGTCCGCCGCCGGCATTGCCGCCGATATACAGGCCGTTCCAGTTTGCCGTGACCGTCGGTACGTACGGGCTGCCGGGGCCACCAATGCGATAGTTTACGCCGGCGCGGAAGATATTCTCGTGCAGCTCGGAACGCAGTGTCTGACCGGGAAGACCGGCGAAGGTTTGATTGCCCAGATCGAGATAAAGGTACTCGATCTTGCCGGTCCAGTTGCCGCCGAGCGCGGCTTCGACACCGCTGCCCCAGGTCCAGCCGCTGCGTCCGCCGCCGAACGCGGACGGCACGCCACCTTGAATGACTGTAGTGCCAACGTTACCGTAGGCCCAACCGCCGGTTAGGTAGGTCATCATCGGACCGTTAACCAGGCCGACGCGGCCGCGCGCCGTGCCGAACCAGTTGAGTCTCTGATTGTACTGGAGCCCGCCGACGCCGCCAAAATTGGTCCGGGTGTCGGTCATATCGGCGCCTTGGAGGTCAGCTTCGACGCCGAATACGATCGGGCCCAGGAACGAATTGGTCTGCCAATTGTAGCCGATCTGGCCGCCGCCAACCGCGCCGAGCGGCTGCAGATGCGTCGAAATTGCCCCGGGGCCAAGATCATGCACGGTTTGATTGCGACCAACCCCGAGGCCGGCGTTCACGCCGAAGTAAAGGCCAGTCCAGTCATAGACCGGGGCCAGCGGCGGAGCCTTGGTGTAGGGCCGCGGTGCAAGATCCGCCGCCTGGGCGCTCATCGCGGTGCTGGCCAGCAGAACGCCGAGCAGAATTTTTTTCATTTTCATTATGATGGTCCCCGACTGCAAATGACCGTGAGATTGTACGCTTCGGCGGGAAACTTGTCTGTGGTTCGGTAGCCACACCTGATAGGGAATGATGTGGTGACGGCGAAAACCTTGCAAAATCAGCATCAAAATCACCATCTGGCATAACAATGCCGGACCCCATCGCGGCTTGTCCGCGCCGCCCAAGCCGCGCTGAACCCCACTCCGACCGTTTGCGAGGTTGCTGATTCGCTTTCGATCCCGGCATCCGTCATGTCCAACCTCGACCGGACAGGCGGGACGGCCTACCTCTCGGAGCGTGGGAATCGCTGATCGCGAAAAGCGGCCTCTGCTGCCCGAGGGCTTTCTGCGCTGGTTTGCGGCGCGGGGATGGTCGCCGCGTGCGCACCAGTTGGCGTTGCTGCGAAAGGCCCGTGCCGGCCGTTCGGCGCTGCTGATCGCCCCCACCGGCGCTGGCAAAACGCTGGCCGGATTTCTGCCCACGCTGGTGGACATCTCTTCTCCCTCTCCTCTTGTGGGAGAGGGAGGGCACCTTCACACCCTCTATATTTCCCCACTGAAAGCGCTGGCGGTCGATATCGCCCGCAATCTGGAGACCCCGATCACCGAGATGGGTCTGCCGATCCGGGTCGAGACCCGCACCGGCGACACGCCGGTGTCACGCCGGCAGCGGCAGCGGCGTTATCCGCCGGACATCCTGCTGACCACCCCTGAACAGATCGCGCTGCTGCTGGCGTCGGACGATGCGCCGTTTCTGTTTTCGTCGTTGCGGCGCGTTGTGCTCGATGAACTGCACGCGCTGGTGACCTCGAAACGAGGCGATCTGTTGTCATTGGCGCTCGCCCGGCTGTGGCTGCTCGCTCCGCGAATGCGTACGATCGGCTTGTCGGCGACGGTGGCCGAACCGGAGTTGCTGGCGCGATCCCTGGTGCCGCAGCCCGAAGGCAAGGCCGTTTCGGCTGACATTGTCGAGGCCGACGGCGCAGCCGCTCCAATTGTCGAGATGCTGGACACCAGCGAACGACTGCCGTGGGCGGGACATTCGGCGCGTCATGCGTTGACCGAGGTCTACGATCTCATCAGGCGCAACAGGACCACGCTGGTGTTCGTCAACACCCGCAGCCAGGCCGAGATGTTGTTTCAAGATCTCTGGCGCATCAACGACGACGGTCTCGCCATCGCGCTGCATCACGGCTCACTCGACGTCGCGCAGCGCCGCAAGGTGGAGCAGGCGATGACGGACGGCCGGCTGCGCGGGGTGGTCTGCACGTCGTCCCTGGATCTTGGCGTCGACTGGGGCGACGTCGATCTCGTCATCAATATCGGTGCGCCCAAGGGTGCCTCGCGGCTGATGCAGCGGATCGGCCGCGCCAATCACCGTCTTGATGAAGCCTCCCGCGCAGTTTTAGTGCCGGCTAATCGGTTCGAAGTGCTGGAATGCCGCGTCGCCATCGACGCGGTCGCCGAAAACGCACAGGACACGCCGCCGTTGCGCTCCGGTGCGCTCGATGTGCTCGCCCAGCATGTTCTGGGCTGCGCCTGCGGTGAACCATTTCACGCGGATCAACTCTATGACGAAGTGCGGACGGCTGCGCCGTATGCGGATCTCACACGCGCTGATTTCGACGGCGTGATCGATTTCGTCGCCACCGGCGGCTATGCGCTGAAGAGCTACGAACGCTTCGCCCGCATCCGGCAGGACAAAGAGGGGCGCTGGCGCGTCGCCAATCCGAAGGTGCGGCAAAGCTACCGCCTCAACGTTGGCACCATCGTGGAGGAGGCGATGCTGAAGGTGAGGCTGGTGCGTTCGCGGCATGGCGGCCAGAACGGAGCTAAAGGTTTGACCGGCGCGATCGCACGCGGCGGCCGGATGTTAGGTGAGATCGAGGAGTATTTCATCGAAGGCCTGGTTGCCGGCGACACCTTCGTGTTCGGCGGCGAGATCGTGCGCTACGAGGCGCTGTCCGAGGATCAGGTCTATGTCTCGCGTGCCAATGACGAGAGCCCGAAGGTACCGTCCTACATGGGCGGCAAGTTTCCGCTCTCGACCTATCTGGCCGAGCGGGTTCGCAACCTGCTCGACGATAAGCGCGCATGGCGTGGCCTGCCGGATCAGGTGCGCGAATGGTTGATGCTGCAGTCGCATTTCTCGCGTGTGCCGCATGCGTGCGAGATGATCATTGAAACCTTTCCGCGAGCCGACAAACATTATTTGGTCTGCTATCCGTTCGAGGGTCGGCTAGCGCACCAGACTCTCGGCATGTTGCTGACGCGGCGATTGGAGCGTGCGCGTACGCGACCGCTTGGCTTTGTCGCCAACGAGTATGCGCTCGCGATCTGGATGCTCGGCGACGCTTCGTCGATGATTGGGCAGGGCCGATTGAATCTGGATGAGCTGTTCGATCCGGACATGCTGGGCGACGATCTGGAGGCATGGCTTGCGGAATCCGCGTTGATGAAGCGCACCTTCCGCAATTGCGCGATCATTTCGGGCCTGATCGCCCGCCGTTTCACCGGGGCGGAAAAGAGCCGACGGCAGGTCTTGTTCTCGACCGATCTTGTTTACGATGTGCTGCGCAAGCATCAACCCGATCATGTGCTGCCGCGAGCGGCCCGCGCCGACGCTGCGACCGGACTGCTGGATATTCGCCGCCTGAGCGATATGCTGACGCGGATCAAAGGCCGGATTACCCACAAGCCGCTCGACCGCATTTCGCCGCTCGCGGTTCCGGTGATGCTGGAAATCGGCCGCGAGGCGGTCTATGGCGAGGCGTCGGACGAACTGCTGGCCGAAGCCGCCGAGAGCCTCGTCAAGGAAGCGATGGCAGGGGATTGAAGCAGCGTCCACTATCGGAGTCAGGAGACGCTATGATTGATCGCGACAGCGCTGAGAGATTGATGATAAATTTCATGGGCATCAATGAAGCTTTGAACGCCGCGACAATAACGATTTCTCATTTTCCCGAGCAGGAGGAACAGAGGCGCTTTCGACGAGCCATCGGTGAAATAGGCAACATCGTTTATCTTGATCTGATGAGGCCAATTATAAAACAGTTTCCTGACCTCGACCCTGACAAGTAGTATGATGTTCAACGATTTCATTGTCGCCGGCATCAGCTTCACCGCCGATCTCTCGGGCGCGCTGTTCTGGGAACACGAGCGCCTGCTCGTCGTGTCCGATCTGCATTTGGAAAAGGGTTCGAGCTTTGCCATGCGCGGCGTGCTGCTGCCGCCCTACGATACCGTGGCGACGCTTGCGCGGCTTGCGGAGGTTATCGCGCGTTACGATCCGCGCACGGTGATCGCTCTCGGCGACAGTTTTCACGATCGCGACGCGCATGAACGCCTGTCCGCGCCGGACCGCGAGGCGCTGTCGGTATTACAGGCCCGCCGCGACTGGATCTGGATTTCGGGCAACCACGATCCGGCGTTGCCATCCGATCTCGGGGGCGTTGTCGCCGAAGAAGTTGCGATGGGTGAGATCGTATTCCGCCATGAGCCGACTGGCGCTTTCGGCGAAATCGCAGGTCATCTGCATCCCAAGGCGCGGGTTTCAACGCGGGGTCGTTCGATAGAGCGGCGTTGTTTCGCCAGCGATGGCGCGCGCATGGTGATGCCGGCGTTCGGCGCCTATGCGGGAGGCTTGAGCATCCGAGACAGAGCGTTCGCCAGAATCTTCTCGGCCGATTTCACCGCGCATGTGCTCGGCTATACCCACATGCATGCGATAGCGGCCTCGCGCTGCTGTTGAAAGCCGCCGCGGCTCATTTCACTCGGACAACGCCGCGCGGCGCTCGTTCGCCGTCGGCCGCGTAGACGGACGGGGAACCGGAACCGGCTTGTCCTCAATTTCACCCCCATAGACCCCATTCAGGCGCTCTACTGGAGCGCGGTTATCAACGGTGTGCTTGCGGTGCCCGTGATGGTGCTGCTGATGTTGGTGGTGAGGCACCACGAGATCATGGGCAATTTTAGGGTAGGGGGCCCGCTGTATTGGCTCGGTTGGCTCGCCACCGCCATAATGGCGTTCGGTGTAGTGGCGATGGCGATCGCATGGGCGCTGTAGGGATATTACTCCAAGACCCTCAGTCTCTGCGGAAAACGATCGATGCCATCCAGCCGGCCGTCAACGCCATAAGCGCTGTCGCCACGCCGTAAACCAGGCCGTGTTGTTTGGCGGCGGTGGCCACGAACTGCTCGAAACCGACCTTGACGATTTCGAACGCCGTATCGGTTTTTGCGATCAGCGCGCCACCGGCAAGCAGCTTGATTCCGATGGTGTAGGTGCCGATCGGCACCTCTGCCGGGAGCGGGATGCCGGTACGAAACAGGGTCGGGGTCAGGAAAGTCACGGCCGAGGTGTTCTCGCGGTACAGCCCTTGTTCGCTTCGCAGCCTTATGAAGGCGCGCCGGAACGGATCGCTCGGTACCACGTCGGCGTAGTCGGGACCGATGCGCTGCGTCAGCAGCACGTTGTTCAGTCCGAGTCGCTGCTGGCGCAGGATGTCCGGCGCGGCGATCTTGTCCAGCGGCCGGTCGGCGAACACCGCAAGATAGGCCGGAACCTGGAGGAATTGCCGGGAACTGGCGTTCACCCAGATGCCGAACCACCGCTCCTTGCGGCGCGTGATCATGTCTGCGGGAGGGCCGCTGACAGTTACGACGAGATTGTAGCCGGCGGACGGAAGCGGCGCACCGCCGTCACGCTCGATCGAGCCGAACAGCACCAGTTCCTCGCCGGAATAGTTCGGCGTGACGGTGACGCGATGGTTCGATACGGAGACGATAAGGTGCTCTGCGCGCGCATCGTCCGCGCCGAGCATGACGCCTAGCAACAGCGCAAGTCCGGCCGACCATGTTGCGCGCATCCTCATATGCCGCCCGTCGCTTCGCGGACGGCGTAGAGATCGGTAGGTCGGATACCCAGTTCGATCGCGAAGCGAACACCGACCGCCAGAATCAACAGCCCGAGCAGTAGCCGAAGGTGTTCGCCCCGGATGCGCTGGCCGGCGCGGGCGCCGAATTGTGCGCCGGTCACACCGCCGGTCATCAGGATCAATGCCAGCACAGCGTCGACGAGATGGTTGGTGGCGGCGTGCAGCACCGTGGCGAACGTCATGGTGATGAGTGTGAGCATCATGGAGGTGCCGATCACAGTCGACGTCGGTACGCGCAGCAGGTAGATCAGCAGCGGCACCAGAATGAAGCCTCCGCCGATGCCCATGATCGCACCGATGAAGCCGATCAAGAGTCCGATGACGATCACCGGAATGGCCGAAAGATAAATCTTGGAGCGCTTGAACCGGATTTTCAGCGGCAGGCCGTGGACCCAGCCATGGCCGCCCGAGCGTCGCAGCGGAAGGGTCCTTCCTTTGCGGGCCCGAAGCATGGCGCGTAGCCCTTCCCAGGACATCGCCGCGCCGACGCCGGACAGCAGCACAACGTAGGAGAGTGCGATCAAAAGATCGAGTTGTCCTAGCGAGCGCAGACGCGTGAAGGTCCAGACCCCGAATATGGTTCCGATAATGCCACCGCTCAGCAGCACCAGCGCGAGCATCGGATCAACAGCCCGCTTGCGCCAGTAGGACAGCGCTCCGGAGAAAGATGAGGCCGCGATATGGCTTGTGACCGTTGCAACGGCAACCGCCGGGGCGATGCCGACAAAGATCAGCAGCGGTGTCATCAGGAAGCCTCCCCCGATGCCGAACATCCCCGATACGAACCCCACAGCTGCCCCCATCGCCAGGATGAGGAACACGTTGACCGGAATATCGGCGATCGGGAGATAAAGCTGCACGCGCGTTGTCTTCGGATTTGGCTGCTGGCTGGCCGGCGCCTTTCGCAGCTTGGACCTTCAGTCGCGGCACGGCCGCGAGCCGCACCCCTGCATAACCGAAATCATCGGCGGCCGGGGTTAAAGAATTGAGGACGGCCGGGTCTGTTCTCCGCCGTCACACCCGAAGTTGATGAATCTGGATTAACGCGCGATATTCCGCGCTATCGTCGGATTTGCCGTCGCGGACTTGCGCGGCGCGGCTTTGGCGTGGGGCTTTGCGGTCGCGCTGTCCCATCCGCCGGCAGGACTTGGAACGTTGACGGCATCGTCGGGCTGAGGCGTGGGCGCGAACGTTTGAACCGCCAGCTTGGCCGCAGCGAGCGACTGCGGATCGAGTCGCTTGGCGACTTCGTCGCGCTTGCGCCCTGAATCCACGTCGCCTTGGGCGGCGGCGAGGCTGAACCACTTGTACGATTTCGCGAGATTCTGTTCGACGCCAATGCCGCGGGCATAAAGAATACCGAGATTGAATTGGCTGTCGGCTATTCCCCGCTCGGCCGCCTTGTGAAACCATTGCGCCGCGCTCGTGTAGTTGGCGCCTTTGCCGCCGCCATCGGCATCAAGTACGGCGAGGTTATGCATCGCCTTGGCGTTACCCCGGTCGGCCGCCTGCATGTAATAACGCCGCGCCGTATCGACGTCCTTACTCGCGCCGAGCCCCTTTTCGTGCAGGGTGCCAAGTCTGAACATGGCAGGCACGATGCCAGCATGCGCCGCCCGTTCGTACCACTTCGCGGCCTCGTCGTAATTGACCGTGACGCCTTTGCCTTCGGCATAGCGAACGCCGACTTCGAACGCGGCCGCGGCGTCACCATGGAGCGCGGCGGTACGCAGCGTAGCGCCGCCGATGCTCTCGGGGAGGGATTCGGAAGGCGGAGTTGCAGCCGGTTCGAGCGTGTGTGCGTCCGGGACCGTACCGGTGACGTCGGCGGATTTGGTCTCCGGCTGGCTCGCAGGCGCCGCATCTGATGGGTTTGCGGTCGGCGCCGCACTGTCGCCGGCCGACGGTGCAATCATCGAGTGGCGGTCGATCGGTGTGGGCTCGATCATCGACGGCGACGGCGGAGTCTCAGTGCCGGGTCCGGCTTCGGCGTCGGCTGGCGGCTTCGTCACGGGAGCGGCCGGGCTGCTCTTGCTGAGGGTCTCGCGCGGAGAGCTGTCGAGCAGTGTTATCGCGAACTTGAAACTGCTGAGGACGATGACCACCACGCTCGCTCCGACGAGCAGCGAGCGGATATTGGAGGTGATGCCGGATCCGCCTGTGGCAGGACGGGCCGGTTCGATGGCGATCTTGGTTCGGCCAGCCTTGTCGGGCGACGGCGCCGTGGCGGCGGCTGCCTGAGCGGCGCGGCGCGCGGCGGCAATGAAATTTGTTGAACCCGATTGTTCTAGCGCGGCGGCAATGTCGTCGATTACGCTTTTGGAGGCTGCGATGCGCTCTGACGACGAAGCTGCGGGTTCTGTCGTACGGGTGCCGGGCTCCAGCGGGTGATCAGGTGGCAGATCCGGATCAATCGCGGGGCGCGGTTGCGGCGGCCGCGTGGTTGCGGATTGCGGAACTCGCGCGGGATCGAAAGTGTCTCTCGGAATCAGGACTTCACCCACCGTGCGCGGCGGGATCGGCGCCGCTGTTGCGGTGACGGCCGGAGCGGACTGCGTGGCCATCTGCGACAGCACGGGGTTCGGCAATTCCGGCTTGGGTGGCAAACCTGTCGCCTGTTTCGGCATCCCGTCGTGGGACGGCTCGGCCCGGACGGGCTGGGCGCGAACCGCGCGAAGGTCGCTTTCGATCATCGCCAGTCGGTCAACGACATGCTCGAGCGTGCTGTGAACGGCCTCAAGCGAGTCCTGGGTATGACGGTCGCTTTCCGATTGGCAGAAGCGCATCTCGGACAGTTCGCGCTTGATCGCCTCGACGACCTCGCTGTCCATGGTTGGGCCGGCGCTTCGTGGACCGTTCTCGGCCATCGCCGCCAGACCGGTCTGCTGCCGTTCCAGATATTGCAGAATGTCCTGCAAACCTTCCTCGACGCGACCAAGATTGGGTCCTGAATGTTCGCCGGCGGCCTCCAGGCGTTCGAGCAGCAATGAGACCCGCTGTTCGAGGTGCGCCAGCGCCGAGGACGAGTCGTGGCCGGCCGGCAGCCGGTCGAGACGCTCGGACAGCGCCCGCACCGCCTCCTCAAGTTGTTCGGAACTGCTGCCCGAGGCCGAGCTTTCGCGGTTTTCGAGGGTCTCCGTCAGTGCGGCCACGCGCTGTTCGAGCGCGGAGAAAGAATCACCGTGGCTCTCAGGTCGGCCGAGTTGATCGACTTTAGACGACAGCATGTTGAGTTCGTCGCTGAGCCGCACCAACGCGTCATTGGAGGCAACGTTGGAGACGATGCCGCGAAGCGCGCCGATCGCGTTCTCGAGCTGCTGCATCGCTCCGGTATCGCCGCGCACGATCGTATCGATCTTGCTGCCGAGATTGCGAATCGCGTCGTCAAATCCTGCGAGCTGTTCCGCCGGTTTCAGCGATCGCAGCGCGTCGTAGATTTCATTGAGGGAGCGTTCGATATTCGCCAGCGCCTGACCATCGCTGCCGTTCTGACGGATCTCGTCGATGCGCTGCGAAAGTAAACGAATCTCGTTTTCGATCGGCTCGATTGCACGACGCGGCATAGCTTCGGTAATGACATGACGGAGACCGGCCAACTCGATGCGGAATGCGGCGATCGACTGCTCGATCCCGTCCGGGCGTTGCAACGATTCGATCTGGCTCGTGATTTTGAACAGTTGCCGTTCGAGGCCGGAGAAATCCGCCGCCGGTCGCGGTGTTCTTATCGCTGAGGCTGCAGGTGCTGAGCTGTAAGAGGACGACGCACGTGAAGTCTCATCGAGTTCGTGCTGGCGCGCGATGACTTCCGCTATCGCAACTTCGAGCGTGACCGACTCCGGTGATGGCGATCGAACCTCGGCTACGCCTCGATCGGCCCTGTAGGTATGTTGCTGCGTATTCTCTGTGGGTGTCTGGGCGGCGACTCGGGCGAGCCGGGCATCGAGCCGCGAAATGGCATCGTTGAGCTGGCGGGCGACCGCGGGTTCGCCGTTTGCGGCCGGGCTCGACAACTGATCGATCTGGCGTGTGATGGAATCCAGCCGCTGATGAATGTCCGCCATGTCGCGGTCATCCTGGCTCGAGACTACCGGCTGCGTTGGATCCGGTATGAAACCGCCAGCGTCGGGGCCGAGCCCGTCGTCGCGGGATACGCCGGCGCGCCGCGCGGCAGCGTCCGCACCCTCGCGATTGGATGGTTCGATTCCGTCGTCGCTCGACGATCCACGCGAATTCATGCTTTCGTCCAGTGTCGACCGCGCAAGATGCGCCCTCACGTTCCCAGAGCCTGTCTGGAATAAGACAATTCCAAACCGGCGCGGGTCCCGCCCTCGAGGCTCAACCTTTTCGTGTTACGGTAAACAAGGAGTTAAAGACTGGGGCGCTGCTCGCCAAAAGTGTCATTTTGAGACTGTGACGTGCAGGATCAACACCTTAAGCGTGTAGATTTTTTATGTTTACAACCTAAGATTGCTTTGTTTCGGTTCTACCGTGCGACCGGGGTTTTCGTGATGGTGCTCTGATTATCTCCAAGCATTCCGGAGCCGTCAGGTCATTTTAAGCCGAGCCGATTCGTAAGCTCTACCTTTTGCATCGCAAACGAAGAGTCAGCGACCACGAACTGGGTCCGTCGGAATTCTGGCGGCGGTCGGGCGGCAAGTCGGCTCCAAACTCTCGGTTGACGCCGCAATGCTTTGCGGGCTGCTTGACCGGCCCGGTTGTTCCTGCAATGAGGCTCAGGCGCTTGCAGTGAGAGACGGTGCGTCCGCGCGATGATGTCTCTTTCATCTTTCGCGATTGCGGGCCACGGCTCGATACTCTTCTAAACCGACACCGCGTGCGCTCGATCGCAACGCCCCGCATCGGGATCTTTCATGGCGCGTGACCAGATCGATATGACGCCGCTGCAATCGCGCGACGAACTCGTGGCTTGGCTGGAGGCAGGCGCGAAGCCTTCGTCCGAATTCCGCATCGGCACCGAGCACGAGAAAACTGCGTTCACGCTTCAGGGCCACGACCCGGTGCCTTACGAAGGGTCGCGCGGCATCGGCGCCTTGCTCGAAGGTATGCAACTGCTGCTCGGCTGGGAGCCGATCATGGAGCAGGGCAACATCATCGGTCTTTATGACGTCACCGGGGGTGGTGCGATTTCACTGGAGCCGGGAGGACAGTTCGAGCTGTCGGGTGCGCCGGTCGAGACAGTGCATCAGACCCAATCCGAGCTTGCAGCGCATCTGGCGCAGGTCAAGGAGATCGCGACGCCGCTCGGTATTGGATTTCTCGGCCTCGGCATGACGCCCTCTTGGTCGCTGGCGCAGATTCCGATGATGCCAAAGGGCCGCTACAGGATCATGCGCGACTACATGCCGAAGGTCGGCCGCTACGGCCTCGACATGATGTTTCGGACCTGCACGGTGCAGACCAATCTCGACTTCTCGTCCGAAAGCGACATGGTCAAGAAGCTGCGGGTGTCGGTGGCGTTGCAGCCGGTTGCGACGGCGCTGTTCGCAAATTCTCCGTTCACCGAAGGAAAACCGAACGGTTTCCTATCGTATCGTTCGGAAATCTGGCGCGACACGGACAACGCTCGCGCCGGAATGATCCCCTGGGCGTTCGAGGACGGCATGGGTTTCGAACGCTGGGTCGACTACGCGCTCGACGTTCCCATGTATTTTGTCAAGCGCGGCGAAAATTATATCGACGTATCCGGCTCTTCGTTTCGTGATTTTTTTGACGGCAGGAATAAGGCCATCCCCGGCGAGCGGCCGACCCTTTCGGACTGGGCCAATCATCTGTCGACAATTTTCCCGGAGGTACGGCTCAAGCGGTATCTGGAAATGCGCGGCGCCGACGGCGTGCCTTGGACGCGTCTGCCGGCGCTTTCGGCGTTCTGGGTCGGGTTGCTCTATGACGACGCCAGTCTCGATGCCGCGTGGGACATCGCGAAGCGCTGGAATGCGCAGGAACGGCAGGCGTGGCGCGATGACGTCTCGCGCTTGGGGTTCAAGGCTCGGATCAAGAATCACTATCTGTTCGAAATTGCCAAGGAGTGCCTTATGCTGGCGCATGGAGGCCTGCGCCGGCGCGGCCGTATCGACCATTTCGGTCGCGATGAGTCGCGGCATCTGGAGCCGCTCGATCAAATTCTGGATTCGGGCCGCTCTCCGGCAGAGGAGATGCTGGAGAAGTTCAACGGCGCGTGGGCTGGGTCCGTGGAACCCGCCTATAGCGAATACGCTTTTTAAAGGAGCTTTGGGCCGCGTCACGAACAGGCGGCGGAATGGGCGACAAATACAAATCCGTTCCGTTTGTTTTGCGGGTGTGGGAGATTCTTCTGCCGAATCGAGGGATCATTGGGTCAGCGGGTTGTTTCGTGGCAATTGTTCATCCGACGTACATCGAGGTCGCGATTTAATGAATCTCATCCGCGCACGTCCTTGTTCGGGATACGTCGTTTTGCGGCACGTGATGAAAGTCTATGCACTCAAGGTCGGCCTGACGCTGCTGGCAGCGCTGTTGTCGGTCTCCGTTCCGGCGACGCGTTCGGCCTATGCCCAGACGAATTTCGATCGGCCGGGCGCTGATTATCTGCGGACGCCGCTGCGCTCGGGCGATCCGGCCGATTGCGGCTTGGCATGTGAACGCGACCGCCACTGCCGAGCCTGGAGCTTCAGCTATCCCACCGAACGGTCGGAAACCGCGGTGTGCTGGCTCAAGAATGCCGTACCGCCGCGGATCGCGAGTCGGTGTTGCGTGTCCGGTGTCCGCGGTGCGGGTGTGATCGAGCGACGGATAGGCCCGGTGGAAACCTCCACCGATCGCTCGGGCGGCGACTATCGCAATTTCGAAGTCAAGAAAGACGATAGAGCCGACGCCGATCAGATTTGCAGGCATGCCTGCGATACCGATAGCAAGTGCCGGGCCTGGACCTATGCGCGGCCGGGATACGCCGGCAAAGCCGCGCGATGTTTCCTGAAAAAGGAAATCAAACCGCCGCATCGCAGACCGGGGTTCACGTCCGGCGTCGTGCGATAGCTCACGCAATCGCTATCCGTGCTGGGCCGGCCGCGCCTTTTGAGGCGCCGCAGATTCACACGTCCACATTGGCGCTGAGCGAGTTATCCTGGATGAACTCGCGGCGCGGTTCAACCACATCGCCCATCAGCTTGGTGAAGATGTCGTCGGCCTCGTCGACCTCCTTGATCTTCACCTGCAGCAGGGTACGCTCGCCGGTGTCGAGCGTGGTTTCCCAGAGCTGGTCCGGATTCATCTCGCCGAGACCTTTGTAGCGTTGCAGCGCCACGCCCTTGCGCCCTGAGTCGGTCACCGCCTCGAACAGACTGACCGGACCATGGATCGCGGTTTCCGTATCCTTTCGGCGCAAGAGGCCGGGCCGCGGATAGGCGTCCTGCAGCTTCGCGGCGTATTCATCCAGCTTGCGCGCATCGGCCGAGCCAAGCAGCGCGTCGTCAATGATGGCGACGTCCTTGACGCCGCGCACGGTGCGCTCGAAGAAAAAGCCCTGACCTTCCGCAAAGCGGCCGATCCACCCGCGTTCGACTTCGTCGGCGAGCGCGTCCAGCCGCTTCGCGATGTAATCGGCGGCGGCGTTGGCAGTGGCCAGATTTTCGGTGATCCTCGGATTCATCACGCCGGCAATCGCCGCCTGCTCGATCACCTCGCGGTTGTAACGGCTATGCAGATTCTGCAGCACGTTCCGGATCACGCGGGCGTCCTCCACCAGCGCCAGCAGATCGCGTCCGCTGCGGTCTTCGCCGGTGGCGAGTTTGAACACGCAGTCGTCGAGGCCGGTCTCGATCAGATAGTCCTCCAGCGCCCGCTCGTCCTTCAGGTATTGCTCGGACTTGCCACGGGTTACCTTGTAGAGCGGTGGCTGTGCGATATA
The DNA here is from genome assembly GCF_055390255.1 of Nitrobacter sp. CN101. Classification (NCBI taxonomy): domain Bacteria; kingdom Pseudomonadati; phylum Pseudomonadota; class Alphaproteobacteria; order Hyphomicrobiales; family Nitrobacteraceae; genus Nitrobacter; species Nitrobacter sp. CN101. The sequence goes on along the minus strand of NZ_AP038833.1, from coordinate 8,378 downwards.
GAGATGGCCAGCCTCGATCAGCGCCGGCATCTGGCGGAAGAAGAAGGTCAACAGTAGCGTGCGAATATGTGCGCCGTCGACATCGGCGTCGGTCATCACGATGATCTTGTGATAGCGCAGCTTGGCGAGATCGAAATCCTCGCGGCCGATGCCGGTGCCGAGCGCGGTGATCAACGTGCCGATCTGCTCCGACGACAGCATCTTGTCGAAGCGCGCGCGTTCGACGTTCAGGATCTTGCCGCGCAACGGCAGGACGGCCTGGAATTCGCGGTTGCGTCCCTGCTTGGCGCTGCCGCCGGCCGAGTCGCCCTCGACGATGAACAGTTCCGACTTCGCCGGGTCGCGTTCCTGGCAGTCGGCGAGCTTGCCGGGGAGCGAGGCGACGTCGAGCGCACCCTTACGCCGTGTCAGTTCGCGCGCCTTGCGCGCGGCCTCGCGGGCGGCAGCGGCCTCGACAACCTTGCCGACAATGAGCTTCGCCTCGGTGGGATGTTCCTCGAACCAGGCGGCGAGCGCCTCATTGATGACGTTCTCGACCACGGGCCGTACTTCCGACGACACCAGCTTGTCCTTGGTCTGCGACGAGAATTTCGGGTCCGGCACTTTCACCGAAAGCACTGCGGTGAGGCCCTCGCGGCAGTCGTCGCCGGTCAGCGCGATTCTCTCCTTCTTGGCCATGGCTTCGGCATAGCCGTTGACCTGCCGCGTCAGCGCGCCGCGGAATCCGGCCAGATGGGTGCCGCCGTCGCGCTGCGGAATGTTATTGGTGAAGCACAGGACATTCTCGTGGTAGCTGTCGTTCCACCACAACGCCGCCTCGACATTGATGCCGTTCATGTCGGCGCGGATCATGATCGGATCCGGCACCATCGCTTTCTTGTTGCGGTCGAGATATTTGACGAACTCGGTGACGCCGCCGTCGTACATCATCTGCTCGCGCTTCTCGATCGCGTGACGCATGTCCGAGAGCAGGATGTTGACGCCCGAGTTCAGAAACGCGAGTTCGCGCAGACGATGCTCCAGCGTGGCGAAATCATATTCGACGCTGGTGAAAGTCTCGGTCGATGCGAGAAAGGTGACTTCGGTGCCGCGCTTGCCGCCGGCGTCGCCGACGACTTTCAACGGCGCCAGCGCATCGCCATGGGCGAATTCGATCAAGTGTTCCTTGTCCTTGCGCCAGATGCGCAGACTCAGCTTGCTGGAGAGCGCGTTGACCACAGAGACGCCGACGCCGTGCAATCCACCGGAGACCTTGTAGGAATTCTGATCGAATTTTCCGCCGGCGTGCAGTTGCGTCATGATGACTTCAGCCGCGGAAACGCCTTCACCCTTGTGAATGTCGACGGGAATGCCGCGACCGTCGTCGCGTACGGTCACCGAATTGTCGGCGTTGAGGATAACCTCGACGGCGGTGGCATGTCCTCCCAGCGCTTCGTCGATGGCGTTGTCGACCACTTCATAGACCATATGGTGCAGACCGGAGCCGTCATCGGTATCGCCGATATACATACCCGGCCGCTTGCGCACGGCGTCGAGGCCCTTGAGAACCCTGATCGATTCCGCGCCATATTCGATTGGCGTGCCAGGTTCGGTATCGGCAATTTGCTGCCGGGCAGGTTCGATCATGAAAGGCCTTCACAAGGTGTCCCGAGACATATGCGGTACATGCGGCTGAGAAGTCTATTTCTGGCATGAAAGCGGCACCGCGCCTAGCGCAAAGTGACTCACTTCAAGTCATTGAATAGATGTGATTTTTATCTGGTTTTTCAAGGACGGAAAAAGGCGATTCGCAGCGCCCTTAAAACGCCGGTTCGCGCCTCTGAAAACAGCCGCCCGGCAGCATTCCGATTGCGGCGGATAACAACCCGCTCAACCGCATCAGGAGCGGATCCGATACATCGAGCTGATGGTCGCCGAGGAGCAAGTCAGTTGGCTGGTTTGAACCTCGGCGTAGAAATGCGCGTTACATCAGTAAGCCTGCAGCGCCAGCACATCGCCATCGGGCCCGAGCATCAGGCCCCAGGCATCGTCGGCGCCGAGCTCAATCTGACCCGACTTGGCGGGGCGTCCGGCCACCTTCGTTGCGTACTTGTATTTGCCGGGCGGCAAATCGAGCGCGGGATGCTGGCTTGATTGCGGGCCGCCTGCGCCTGCCGCCAGCTTGATGGTCTGCTTGTTGATGGTGATGGTGGCGTCCGATTGTCCCATGTTGCCCAGCATCAGCCTCGCCTGACCCGGCTTCGGCAGCACTTCGCCCTTGGCGGCGGCGGCCGGAATCTTCTGCGCGAGGTTGACTGTGGTCTCGGCGTTCTGGCGGCCGAGCTTTAACATGGCCGGGCCGTCGGGAGAGGTGAATGTCAGTTGGACGCGATCCGGTTGGGTGATCGCGCGGTCCGGCAACTCCTTCCATCCGCGTTTGCCCAGTTCCTCGCGATAGAAGGCAAGCACGGAAGCCAGATCGGCCGGAATACTGGCCTCGAGTTCCTGGCGGAACGGAGCATCGCTGCCCGGCAGCTTGCCCGTTGAGAGGAAACTCAAGGTATGTTCTTTTGGGACCGGCAACGCGGAATCCGGCTCCGCTTCGAGCGGCTTTGGAGCCGCTTTCGCAGCCGACTGATCATTGGCGGCATCGGTGCCGGCATTCGCCATCTCGAGACCCGAACCGTTCGCGCTGACATTGGTTTTCGGGCCCATCTGCATGACGGTGATCGAAATCTCCTTGCCGCCCTTGGAGAACTGCATCGCGGCCATGTTGGGATTGTTGATGACCGACGGCTGCGCCTTCCAGCCGAGCGGCTTCAGGGCGCTGCGATAAAAACCCGCAAGCGCCTTCACACTCGATTGTGATTCGAACTCGAGTTTGCCGTCCGAGCCATCGAACTCGACATTCTCGGCGCCTTCCGGCAGCGGGATTGGCGTGGCCTTGCCGGACTGCGCATGCAAGGGAGCATCCGACAGCTTTGCGGATTGTTGCGCGCGATGAGCACTGTCGGCTGCGATCAGCTCCGTCGCCATCGACATCGCGTCCTTCATGAAATCGTCGTCGGCCTGCTTTTTCGCCTGCGCCCGTGCGGCCCGCGCAGCCGGGGTCACCTGCATGACGAAGCTCGCGAGGGTCAGATCATATTTGTGGCCGAGCTTGAGCGTGCCGGTCTCTTCAGGGGAGGTGAAATTGAGCGACACCTCGTCCGGTGTGATGATCGCTCCCTTGGCCTCTTCCTTCCAGTTACGCGCGGCCAGCTCGCGACGATAGAAGGCGAGCACGACAGGCATCTCGGCGGTCACCGTGGCGTGCGCCTCCCGGTGATCCGACGTCGCGTTGCCGGTGGTTCCGGCGTTTATGATACGGTCCGGCCGCGGCAGGCCGTCCATATCGGGACCCGCTTGGATATCCTGCGGCAGGGCAAATGGCGCGACCCTGATGTCGACAGCGGTTTTGTCGTCATCGAGTCGCCGTAACGACACCATGATCGGTAACTGTCTGTCGCGATCGTCACGCCTGAAATAGGCGCGCGCACCATTGTCGATCTTGTCGTCGATTGCGGCATTCGGCCAGCGCGTCTTGGCGTCGTCGGCGGATAACGCCGTCCACCCGGTTGCGGCGAGTTCGCGATTGAAGAAATCAAGATTCGCGTCGGTGTTGCCGGAGGCTGTGCAGCTGAAGTAAGGCCTGCGCTCATCGTAGACGATATCCGTTGCTCCCGGTGGAAACGGAACGTCGGCGTAGATCCGGTTGGCGCTGTAATGGACCGCGGATCGGTCCGCGCGGCCGAGAGCTTGTGTGAAGGATACCGACAGGCCATGCACGCCCTTCTTGAACAGCAGGCCGGTCGTCGTCTCCTCAAGTGGCCGCACATACTGCATCCAGCCATTGTCGGCCATCAAAGTCTTCACCGACTGGACTGTGGAAGGCACCACGCCCTGCACCGTGTAGACCACGCGGTCGGGTTGCGAGTCCGTGGTTTCCTGCGCGTCCGGAAGGCGCGGCAACTGGTTGACCTCGACCATGCCGCTCTCCGCCATCGCTACCGAGGCGCCGGCAATCCACGCCAGCGAGAATGCAGCCAGAACGTATCGACGCGCCGGCGTGTGAGGTCGGCATTTCGGTGCGGGCATGATTGATATCTCCGGAAAACCCCAAAAGGGGCGGGCGGCAAGATGCGCCGGTCAGGATGTCGTACAAAACCTGGAGCATGATCCCGAAAAATGAAAACCGATTTTCGGATAGGATCATCCCCGTTCAAAAGGACGAGCATTGAATCTGATTCAACGCCGTTGCACAAACTCTAGTCGTGCAGGATGAACCTTTGGTTCAAAGCGATGCCGGTGCCCGGCGGGCGATCCGTCCCGAGTCGACCTCGAAAATCTCGCTGCCGGCGCCGACGTTGGCGAACGCGGCCGGGTCGGCTCCACTCATCCAGACCTGGGCGCCGAGACCTTTGAGTTCGCCGAACAGCGCGCTGCGGCGGTCGGGATCCAGGTGCGCCACCACCTCGTCGAGCAGCAGCAGCGGTGTGATCCCTGTCATCTCGGCCACGAGACCCGCATGGGCCAGCACGAGCCCGATCAAGAGTGCTTTCTGCTCGCCGGTGGAGGCATCCTTCGCCGGTATGTTCTTGGGCGCATAGATCACTTCGAGGTCGGTGAGGTGCGGGCCATCGAGCGTCCGGCCGGCGGCGGCATCGCGGGCACGGCTCGCGCGCAGGACCTCGCGGTAGCGATCCTCCACCGTCGTTGCGGGGTCGGTGAGCAGCGCGTTTTCCATCCAGCCGCCGATGCCGATTCTTGCCGAAGGGAATGAGGAGGCTCTGCCGCGCGTCTCCAATGCGGCGGAAAGGCGCGTGACGGTTTGTGCGCGCATCGCCGCGACCGCAACGGCAAGCTCTGCGGTTTCACGTTCGACGGCGCTGCACCAGAGATCGTCGTAGTTGCGCATCTCAAGCAGGCGGTTGCGCGAGCGTAGACTACGCTCCAGCGCCGTGACGCGGCCAGAGTGATCGTTGTCGATCGCCAGCACCAGGCGGTCGAGGAAGCGCCGTCTTTCCGATGCCGCTCCAGCGAACAGGCCGTCCATCGAAGGCGTCAGCCACACCATGCGCAGGTGGTCGCCGAAAGCGGCTGCCGATGCGACGGGCTCGCGATCGATCCGGTAGCGCCGGGCGCTTGGTGCGGCTTCATCATTCGGCGCGTCGATGCCGGTGCCGAGCGTCGCAAGACCGAGCGCGCCTTGCACCTCGGCCGACACCGCCCAGGAGCCGTCGTGTGTGTTGTCAGCGATGTCTTCGCGCGTGGCACGCCGCAATCCGCGTCCCGGCGATAGGAGCGATACGGCCTCAAGGCAATTGGTCTTGCCGGCACCGTTCGGTCCGACCAGCACGACCATCTCGCTACGCGTCTCGAACGTCGCGGCGCGATAGTTGCGGAAGCGGGTGAGGCTCAAACGGCGAATGCGGGAGGGGATCATGGGCAACAATTATCATATCCCCGGTCATCATCCGCGAAGGCACGATGATCCGGCAGTCCGTAAGGTGCGATGCGGGTAATGGATGTCCAACGAATGCTGTATGCCCGCCTTCGTGGGCGTGACTTTGATGTTGGTTCGCTGTCGCCCGGAGCGGCTAAAGGGCCATCACACCCGCATCGGCATCAGCACGTAGAGCGCGCCCTTGGAATCCCTGTCCTGCACCAGCGTCGGTGACCCGGGGTCGGCGAGCTTCAGCACCGCAGCTTCGCCTTCGATTTGCGCGGCGATGTCCAGGAGATAGCGTGAATTGAATCCGATATCGAGTGCGTCGGAGGCGTATTCGACCTCGAGTTCCTCGGTGGCGCTGCCGGAATCGGGATTGGTCACGGACAGAACCAGCTTGCCCGCTGATAACGCCAGCTTCACGGCGCGACCGCGCTCACTGGAAATCGTCGAGACGCGATCAACCGCGGCCTCGAAGTCCTTTTTGTCGACGACCAGTTCCTTATCGTTGTTCTGCGGGATCACTCGGCCGTAGTCCGGGAAGGTGCCGTCGATCAGCTTGGAGGTCAGTACCACGTGGCCGATCGTGAAGCGGATCTTGCCCTGCGACAATTCGATCCCGATCTCGGCCTCGCTGTCCTCGATCAACCGCTGCACCTCGCCGACAGTCTTGCGCGGGATGATGACGCCGGGCATTCCCTCAGCACCCTTTGGCAGCGCGAGATCGAGTTGCGCCAGGCGGTGACCGTCGGTCGCAACGCCGCGCAGCGTCGCGCTCTTTGCGCTGCCCGCGCCGTGCAGGTAGATGCCGTTGAGATAGTAACGGGTCTCTTCGGTCGAGATCGCGAATTGGGTACGATCGATCAGCCGCTTCAGGTCCGCTGCAGCCAGCGAAAAGGCATGCGTCATGTCGCCAGCCGCGAGATCCGGGAAATCGTTCTCCGGCAGCGTTTGCAGGGTGAAGCGAGAGCGTCCGGCGCGGATGGTTAAAACCGAGCGGTCGCCGTCGCCTTCCAGCACGATTTGCGCACCGTCGGGCAGCTTACGGACGATGTCGTAGAACATGTGCGCCGGAACCGTGGTCGAGCCGCCGGTTCCGGTTTCCGCCACCAGCGTTTCTGTTACCTCCAGATCGAGATCGGTGGCCTTCAGCGACAACTTGGCGGTTTCGGCGCGAACCAACACGTTTCCCAAGATCGGGATCGTATTCCGCCGTTCGACCACGCGATGCACGTGGCTAAGCGATTTCAGCAGTTGCGCGCGTTCGACGGTGACCTTCATTGCAAATCCGTCCGATCAAATTCCCGTCATGTGCTGAAAATGCCGCGGGACCGCGGCACGTAAACCCCGAGTTCAACGCCGATTTTGCTTAAATTCGGCGGGACTGCAAGGTGGCGCGGAAGCCCGTCCGGCGCAAGCCTGCGGCTCGCTCCGGTCCAGCCTTTTCCCGGCATTTTGGCAGAAAATTCCCGCCGCGCCGCGCCTATTCCTGAAGCTGGCGTTTCAGCAATTCGACTTCGTCGGAGAGCGTCACGTCTTTCGACACCAGCGCCTCGATCTTGCGGACGGCGTGCAGCACGGTGGTATGATCTCGTCCCCCGAACCGGCGGCCGATCTCGGGCAGGGAACGCAGCGTCAGCGTTTTGGCGAGATACATTGCGACCTGCCGCGGCCGCACCACATTGGCGGTGCGGCGCGAAGACAGAAGGTCCGAGCGGCTGACATTGTACTGCCGCGCGACGATTCGCTGGATGTCCTCGATCTTGATGCGCCTCGGTTCTTGGGGGCGGACCAGGTCACGGACCTCGCGCTCTGCCATTTCGAGAGTGACCGGCTGGGCGTTGAGCTTGCTGTGCGCCAGAAGCCGGTTGATCGCCCCCTCGAGGTCGCGCCCGTTGTGCGTGATCGTTTTCGCCAGATAATCCAAAACTTGCTCAGGCACGTCGAAACTGGCGTGATGCGTGCGCGCAGCTTCGACGCGCGATCTCAAAATGCCAAGCCGAAGCTCCTCGCCGAGCGAACCCATTTCGACCACGAGCCCGCCGGCGAGCCGGGATCGTACGCGATCGTCGAGGCTTTCCAGGTCGGACGGTGGCCGGTCGGCTGCAATGACGACCTGGCGGCCTGCATCGATGAGCGCATTCAATGTGTGGCAGAATTCGGCCTGTGTCGATTTGCCTTGCAGGAACTGCAAGTCGTCGATGACGAGAACGTCGATGCCGCGGAGTGCTTCCTTGAAAGCAAGCGCTGTCTGCGTCTTGAGAGCGGCGACGAAGCCATACATGAACTTCTCCGCCGTTAGGTAGAGCACTCTGCGCTCGGTGCCTGCATTGCCCGCCCACGTGACGGCTTGCAGCAGATGGGTTTTGCCGAGACCGACGCCGGCGTGGATGTAAAGCGGATTGAACATCACGCTGTCGCCGCGCCGGCCTTCCGCCACCTGACGCGCCGCGGCGTGGGCCAGCGTATTGGAGCGGCCGGTGACGAAACTTTGAAACGTCAGCCTCGGGTCAAGGGGCGAACCGCCGAGGGCGTCGTGGTTGGCGGACGCCGGCGCGGTCGCAACCGTTTTCAGCTCATTGCCGTTCCGGCCCTCACTGCGTTCGAGACGATGCACATCGGTTGCAGGCGCTTCCCTGACGGGCGCGGCGCAGCGCATGGCCGAGCGCACGGTAAGATCGATCCGGTGAACGTCCGGCAGTTCGGCCTGCCAGCAGGCCAGCACACGCTCGGCGTAATGCGCCTGGATCCAGCTTTTCAGGAACCGCGTCGGCACCGACAGACGGACGCTCTCGGCATGGACGCTCTCCAGATCCATTCTCGCGAACCAGCTTGAATAGATGTCCTCTCCAACGGTCGAGCGCAATCGACCCTTCACACGCGACCAGCGTTCCTGTTCTGTGTCTGACAT